>CAUEFX010000129.1 GCA_958477465.1 uncultured Bacteroides sp. | reverse complement strand
CATGATATTCCTGGATTTTTTCCAGAATAGCTGCCGGGGTAAATTTCTCATGATCGTAAACGAAGATGTTCGCTCCGGCAATCCATTGTCCGTAAAGTTTGCCCCATACTGCTTTTCCCCAGCCGGTATCGGCAATGGTGAGGTGAAGACTGTTCTCGTTCAGGTTGTGCCAAAAACTACCGGTAACGATATGACCTAACGGATAAGTAAAGTCATGTGCCACCATCTTAGGTTCGCCGGTAGTGCCGGAAGTAAAATACATCAGAGAGATGTCGTCGTTAGTGTTCGCATGGCGTGGACGTACAAACGGAGCGGCATTTTCGATGCCCTGATGGAAATCTTCGAAACCTTCCGGTATTTCCGGTCCGACACTGACCAACTTTTCTACAGTGGGACACTCGGGGAGAGCATCTTTGATATGTTGCAGGATGATTCCTTCACCGGCAGCTACGATCATTTTGATATCGGCAGCGTTGCAGCGATAGATAATATCTTTTTTGGTCAGCAAGTGGGTGGCCGGAATGACGGTTGCTCCCAGTTTGTGAAGGGCGATGGTGCTATACCAGAACTCATAACGGCGTTTCAGAATCAGCATCACCATGTCCCCACGACCGATACCCAGACTTTGGAAGTAAGATGCGGTCATATCTGTGTAACGCTTCATTTCGGCAAATGAAAATTGGCGGCTTTCACCTTTGTCATTTGTCCAAAGTAAAGCCTTCTTGTCGGGTTGTTCGGCTGCCCAGGCATCTACTACGTCATAACCGAAGTTGAAGTTCTCCGGGACGTTTATTTTTAAATTCTTGTTGAAGTCCTCTTGTGAGCTGAAAGAGGTCTGTGATAAAAATCTTTCTACCATGATGTTGTTACATAATTACTGCCAGAAAACGTACCGTTTTGCCATCGAGCGCTTTCATGCCATGTGGAAGTTTAGAGTTAAAATAAATACTGTCTCCTTGATTGAGGATGATTTCTTTGCCTTCGATGTTGATAAGCATACGTCCTTCGATGACAAGGTTGAATTCCTGTCCATTATGTTTGTTATAATGGATCGGCTCGTCGATTGCTTTCGGTTCAACGGTAACGATGAACGGATCGGCGGTACGGTTCATGAATCCTGAAGCCAGTGACTGGTATTTATAAGCTTTGGTACGTTCGATGCTGATACCTTTGCCGGCACGAGTCACAAAGTAGCTGCTCATTTTAGGTTCTTCGCCAAACATCAGAGCGTCGAGGGCTACATTATACGTACGGGCTATTTTTTGTAACATGCTGACAGAGATGTCGTAATCTCCAGTTTCCGCAAGCCGGTATTCTTCAGCAGAAATGTCACTATCGCGGGCGATATCCTCTGCGGTCAGTTCCAATACATCACGTAATCCGCGGAGGCGTTCCGCTATCTGTTTAATTTGTTCATTCATACAAATGGTTAGTATTTTATGATTAATAATTCTATGGTGTTATTTGGAAGCTTTCATGGCTTTGATAATAGCAGAGGTGAAGCCGTTGTGTTCTAATTCATTGATACCCTTGATGGTGATTCCGCCCGGAGTGGTTACTTTGTCGATTTCTACGCTGGGGTGGGTGTCGTTGTTCTGAATCAGTGCGGCCGCTCCTTTTAAGGATTGGGCTATCATCTGCATGGCATCTTTAGGGCGGAGTCCCATTTCGATTCCGGCTTGCATGGCTGCCTGAATGTATTTCAGTACGTAAGCGATACCGCAGGATGCCAATGCGGTGGCTGCCGCTATTTTATCTTCGGGGATAAGCATCACTGTTCCCATCTCGCTAAATAACCGGAGGATGAAGTTGTCTTGTTCATCATTCGTGTTACGCGCGGCAACAAGCGTCATGCTTTCCAGTTCGCTGATAGCGGTGTTCGGAATCAGACGGAACATGGGCATTTCCGGTGCTACGACATAATGAGCCAGTTCTTCAAAACTGATGCCGGCAGCTACGGAGATGAGTATCTGTTTGCTTTTTAATTTCAACTCGCGCATCACCGATTCCATAAACCACGGTTTGACGGCAAGGATGACAATGTCTGCTCCTGTGGCTGCTTCCAGATTATTGTTGGTGGTGGAGATACACGGAAATTCTTTTTTCAGTTTCTCTAGTTTTCCGGCACTGGGATTGGATACAATGATATCTGAATCGTCTATCAGACTTCCTTTTGCCAGGCCACGGGCTATTGAACCGCCCATGTTTCCTGCACCGATAATGGCTATTTTCATATACGCTTGTTTTTAATGAGTTGTTACAGACAAAGGTAACAGTTAATTACGAAAAAACAAAAAGCAGCCAGAATAAGAAATAAATTTCTAATAAAGGCTGCTTTTATTGTTGGCTGTTTATTAATCAAATGAGCGGTTAGAGTACTTTTTTGAACCGGGCGAGGAACTCTTTCGCTTCCTCCATGCTGAGACAGAGAGGAGGTAACAGGCGAAGTACATTCGTGCCGCTTGCTCCGGTAAATACATGCTCGTCATAGATGAGACGGCTGCGTAGTTCCTTAATCGGTTCTTCAAATTCGAGGCCGATCATTAGTCCGCGTCCGCGCACTTCTTTGATTTGCGGGAATTTCTTCAGTTCTTCCAGTAAGTACGCGCCTACTTTGGCTGCATTGGCCACAAGCCCTTCCTGCTCGATAACATCCAGTACGGCAAGTGCTGCACTGC
>CAUEFX010000128.1 GCA_958477465.1 uncultured Bacteroides sp. | reverse complement strand
AAGCAGAAAAAGGTTTAATCCAGCTTCAACACGGCAAGGAATGCTTTTTGAGGCACTTCCACATTACCGATCTGCTTCATACGCTTCTTTCCTCTTTTCTGTTTCTCAAGCAGTTTTCGTTTACGGCTGATATCTCCTCCGTAACACTTAGCCGTTACATCCTTACGAACGGCCTTAATCGTTTCACGGGCAATGATCTTGGCACCGATAGCTGCCTGAATGGCAATCTCAAACTGCTGTCTCGGAATCAGTTCTTTCAGCTTCTCACACATGCGGCGTCCCATATCGTATGCATTGTCAAAATGGGTCAATGTAGAAAGAGCATCGACGGATTCGCCGTTCAGCAGAATATCCAACTTCACAAGTTTGGACGGACGGAAACCGGCCGGATGATAATCAAATGAAGCATATCCTTTGGAGATACTCTTCAATCTGTCATAGAAATCGATTACAATTTCCCCCAAGGGCATGTTATAGTACAGTTCCACCCGATTGCCGGATATATATTCCTGCTTAATCAGTTCACCGCGTTTGCCAAGGCAAAGAGTCATAATAGGACCGATATAATCGGTGGTAGTAATGATCGAAGCCTTGATATAAGGCTCTTCGATATGATCTATCATTGTGGGATCGGGCATGCCACCGGGGTTGTGTACCTCGGTCACGTGTCCCTGCTTGTCATAAATGTTATAAGAAACGTTCGGCACAGTGGTAATCACGTTCATATCAAACTCACGGTCGAGACGTTCCTGAACAATCTCCATGTGCAGCAGTCCGAGGAATCCGCAACGGAAACCGAATCCCAATGCCAACGAAGATTCCGGTTGGAAAGTGAGCGAAGCATCATTCAACTGCAGTTTCTCAAGAGAAGCACGCAGATCCTCAAATTCCTCCGCTTCAATAGGATATACACCGGCAAACACCATCGGCTTCACTTCTTCAAAACCATCGATGGCCTTATCGCAAGGACGGGCGATATGCGTAATGGTATCTCCTACCTTCACTTCCTTCGACGTTTTTATACCCGAAATAATATAGCCTACATCTCCCGTCCGTAGCTCTTTACGCGGAATCATATCCATTTTAAGAACTCCTATCTCATCGGCATCATACTCTTTTCCGGTATTAAAGAACTTCACTTTATCTCCTGTACGGATCACCCCGTTCTCAATTTTAAAATAAGCGATGATGCCGCGGCATGAATTGAATACAGCGTCGAATATCAGTGCCTGCCACGGCGCCTCTTCATCCCCTTGCGGATGCGGAACACGTTCGATAACAGCAGCCAATATCTCTTCCACTCCCATACCGGTCTTGCCGGATGCACGGATAATTTCCTCACGCTTGCAGCCCAGCAGTTCCACGATTTCATCTTCCACTTCTTCGGGCATGGCACTTGCCATATCGCACTTATTGATAACGGGAATAATTTCCAAATCATGCTCTATGGCCATGTAAAGATTCGAAATCGTCTGAGCCTGCACACCCTGCGAAGCATCTACAATCAGCAATGCCCCTTCACAGGCAGCTATCGAACGCGAAACTTCATAAGAAAAATCGACATGTCCCGGAGTATCGATCAGATTCAGAATATACTTCTCGCCTTTATAGGTATATTCCATCTGTATAGCATGGCTCTTGATGGTAATCCCCCTCTCCTTTTCCAAATCCATATCATCCAACATCTGGCCGTTAGTCACCTGTATCGTATTAGTGAATTCCAACAGACGATCCGCCAATGTTGATTTCCCATGGTCAATATGAGCAATGATGCAGAAATTACGTATATTCTTCATTCTTTTCTTATTATATTTCTTAGTCTTTTAATAATTCGCCAATAAGAATTCTTACCGGACATTTACACATCCCTCTTCTTATTCGTACAATTCGTCTGCAAATTTAGAGAAAAAAATGGGAATGTAAAACATGTTGTTGATTATATAGAACAAAGGCCGGCAACAGACAATACCGGCGGCCGGCCTTAAATGAGATTCAGCATATACTCCATTTGTCAGAGCACAAAAAAAATGCGTTAATCACATTCAGAATGTATCAACGCATTTTTTATGAGTAAGTGATTTACCTTCTTAAATCAATTGAATGAAAAGTTCACCTTCAATCTCCTGAGTAGAGATCTTATCCTCTCTCAACAACCAGCCCAGACCTAAAAACAAGTCTTTGTCTACCAACTTGGTTACTTTCTTGAGTTGCTTAACGGTCAAACCTTCTGTACCGTTCAGTACATTCCAGATTTTACCTGCAGTTTCACCTGCTTTTTCTTTCAACATTTGCTTTAGAAATTTAAGTTCGACATGATGTTAAAATCGAAAGTCATATCAACTTTCAGATTTTATTTCAGTTGCAAAGATAGTTATATTTATGTTATATAACACTTTATTGGTTGTTTTTTTGCAAGATTTGTAACAAAAACAGTATTTTCAGCCTTGTTCCCGCCTGTTTTCAAGGTATTCCGCCCAAATTCGGGCAGCTTCCTCTACCATCCTGACGCACGGACGTTTAGCATAATATTGTTCGGTCCGTGCTTCCGGAACAGACGAAACCGCCTCCTTTTTCTTCAGCCCCAACAGTTCACCGCAGTTCAATGAGCCGGTTCTTTTCTTAAATTCAGCCGCAAGTTCTTGTACCAAAGCATAATTTGCCGCCTTTCCTTCCTTATCCGCCCCGTCAACCGCACTTTTTTCCAGCCCTGCCAACAGGAACATACCACAGGCAGCACCGCAAGTCTGTCTCATCCTCCCGATACCTCCGCCGAAAGAGGCTGACATCCGCAACGCCTGTTCTTCCGTAAATCCATACATGTCGGCAAAAGCAGCCACTACGGACTGCGAACAGTTATAACCGCTTTTGAAAAGCCGGGTAGCCCGTTGTATTCTTTCTTCCATTTTTTTTATTTCTATTAGTTGTGCAAAAATATAAAAAAGTATCTTTGCAAGAGCA
>CAUEFX010000127.1 GCA_958477465.1 uncultured Bacteroides sp. | reverse complement strand
AATTCATCAAGTCGAATCATTGTTGTTTTAGTATATACAGTTTCCACGCTTTTTTTGTATCCACACGTCTGTTCCGGGGAATCATCAGAGACTTATTGAAATGACTATGAAAGCACAATTTTCATTGTGGTTTGTTTCGCTGCTTATATGGAGCAGCTTTGGAAGCGCAAAAGCTGTTGACGAGACAGTGATCAACCAGTTCCCGTATGTATTGGCAAAGAATGCACCCGGGTGGATACTAAATTCGGCTCGGTGGGGAAACGAAAATGACTATTTCCTGATATCCGGTAACTCCAACTTCAACAATGACGTCATTCACTCTCCCCGTATCGATCTTCCTGCTACCGGAGCACTTCTCACTGTCAAGGTCACCTACAATGTACAAGTATACAGTAGTGAAGATGGAGTCAGCTATATCGAACTGTCTTCGAACAGCAGCCGCCCTAATCTATACTCCTATCTGCTGTCTTCCAAAGTAAAGTATCTGCGATTCGGGATGGCAAGCAATTCACACATCATACGGCTAAACCTTGAAAGCATCTCTGATGAAATGCACTGGGATGTCACGGAAGACGGCTGCACCCTCACCGGTACTGCCGTATCGAAAGAAACGATGTCTTATTGCTGGTTTACCGAAGTAACTATACCGGCTACGGATTACGAGTTGGACAGAAGAAACTTCAAGACAAAAGTCCTGTTCGAAGTCAGCAATTCCGATCCGGAAAACACGACACTTTATCTGATGAAGAAGTCGCCTCTCACGAAAGAGGAGATAAGAGTAATGCCTGTTACGGCCAATGGGCGGAACCGCTGTCTGATTGAAAAAATGTTTAATGACAATAAGGTATCTTTCGGCATCAAAGCAGTGAGCAAAGGAAGTACCGCACCCACTATTAAGGTTGAGCGCTTTAGGGTAGAAAAGAACATAAGTCCTTATTTCCAATCCGACCAGTCTCAGTGGTACGACACAGACAGGAGCGAAAACATGTCTTTCTTTTATGGTGTCTCCGAAAACAATAATAACGGAGGAAACGGCAAATACAACATCAAGGACGGAGTCGTGATACTCGATGAAACATTTTCACAAGAGTCAGCCTTAAGTCCGTGCAATATAAACAATGATGAGAGTTTAGACTATCTTGAACGGATATACAGCAAAAGTGACAATCCCTATTTCAACTATAAGATTCACACCAACCGCGAAGATAAAGAGCCACTGATATCCCCTCTGTTCGAATCGAGATTTTACTATGACACGAATGGAAACTACAGGGAATCTTTCACTCCTTGCGACTACAACAGTGACGGGCTGACCGACTTCCTACTGGTAAACGACCGGATTGCCGTTCAATGTACCGACGGTTCATTCATGATCCGCCGGATGGAGGTATTGTCGCAAGAAGAATATCAAAACCAATCAAAGGATGAAGGCTGGAATCAAAACAATCCAAGCCGCCTCCTCGTGTCTACTTACGATGATGTTTTTTTGAAGGAGAGCGATATATTCGTAGGCAACACATCCGGAACCGCAAAGACACTGGGGCAGCAAGCTACGGACATAGACTTCAATAAAGACGGACGTCCCGACTTGCTAAACACTACCACCGGAAGGTTATTGCTGAATGTAGCTGAAGACAAATATGTTTCAATACCACTGGGAGGAAACCTCTTCTTCCGCGATCTGAACGGTGATCAACGCATGGATTACATCGTATATGAGCCTGCTACGAAGACAGTAACAGCACACGTTTTTCAGGCTGACGGTACGGAAAAGACACAGACGCTTATCAGCAACCTGAGTATGGACCAGCAAATTTGGTGCTATGATTTCGACAAGGACGGAGATGTGGATATACTGCTTCCATTCAGCTATCAGGAAAGCAACGGCGCTTCGTTTCTTCTGGTAATGGAGAATGACGGCACCGGAAAATTCAAAAAGCACGAAAGTTATTTTGATAAGAAATTGAAATTTGTGGCATGCGCGGATATAGACCACGACGGATATTATGATGTAGTAGCCCATGATGTGGATACACCTCCGTACATTGGAGACCAGCCCAACGAGGTCCCTTTCCAGATTCATCTGCTGAAAGGGAATGCTAAAATGCAGTTTGCATGGCAAGAGAAGCCGTTATTCAATCTGCAAGGACAGGGAGGAATCCGTCTCAACAACGGGAATATACATTCCGATTCCAATTACGGTGTACAGGTAGCAGACATAAACAATGACGGAGTTTATGAAATTCTGGCTCATTGTTATTTCGAGGGAGCCGATACAGGAAATGCCAATGAGAGTGATGTCATCAACGAAGTGCTCTACCTTTCCGGCATCTCTCCCAACAAGGCTCCGCAAAAACCTGAAAAGCCATCCTACTTATTCGAACCGTCAACCGGCTATCTGAAAATAAGCTGGCAGCAAGGCAAAGATGCCGAATCGTCTCCGGTGGACCTGACTTATGCCTTACGCATCGGCACACAACCGGGCAAAGGTGATATTTTCTACGCTCACGCCACAGAAGACGGTACCCGCCTGAATCTGCTGGATGGCAACATGGGATACAACCTGGACAAACTCCTCAATGCATCAAACTGGAATGCAGGGAAATACTACATCGCCATACAATCCATCGACCCTATGCACAAAGGCTCCGTCTGGTCGGACGAAGTCGTTTTCGACAAGACACTGCTGAGTGCCGGATTCCACTTATCGGACGGGAGAACAGTGGCCGATACCCTGACGCTAACCCTCACAGCCCCTGTATCCGCTTCCCAAACCTACCAATGGGAGCTGGACGGAGCCACGGTTATCGCTGTCAATGAAGATAAGTCCACCTACAAAATACAATACACCGCTCCGGGACAAAAAAGCATTTCATTGCAGACAACCGATACTCAAGGCAACACATCGGACCTGATTGATAAAACGTTTTTTATCTTCGGCAACCGGTTCATAGAAAAAGCATTATCCGCCACACCGGAAGTAAAAGGATTCTATGGCGCCATAGACATCGACAATGACAGCATACCTGAGGTCTTAACAAACAACGGCATATACGAAAGTAACGGGAAGGGCGAATATACCAAGATAAAGAGAATATACAACACGAATCTGATATTCGAACGAGGAACGAATGCAAATATCATAACAGATATAAACAAAGACGGAATAGCGGATA
>CAUEFX010000126.1 GCA_958477465.1 uncultured Bacteroides sp. | reverse complement strand
CCAGCCGCATGGTGACATGTCGGGCTGTACGTCTTAGGAGTTGTAAGGTCATGTATACCGGCGTTATGAGAGTTGCTCGCTCCATGTCGGAGGGTAGACCGCTAAAGCGGTATGGTGACATACCGTTCAGATAAATGACAGGCATCCTGTTGAATGAATGGCCGATTGAAAAAGAATCAGTGATTTCATCCGACAGGAAACAGAACTCGGCTTACAGGCTGACTGCTTTTTTTCCATTTACAATTTCAAATGAATGCCATGAAGAAAAAGATAACCGATATATGGAAATTCATCACTTATGATATCTGGCGCATCACGGAGAACGAAGTGACCAGAACCAAATTTTCGGTTTACAACGTTATAAAAACCATTTACCTCTGCATCAACCGCTTCACCAAAGACCGTATTGTCAACAAAGCCTCTGCCCTGACATACAGCACACTGCTTGCCATTGTGCCCATACTCGCCATCGTATTCGCCATTGCGCGCGGATTCGGTGTATCCACCATCATGGAGCATCAATTCCGCAACGGCTTTGGAGTAACGACGGAGACTTCCGATACCATCCTCGAATTCGTAAACTCTTACTTGTCGCAAACCAAAGGCGGGGTTTTCATCGGAGTAGGTCTGATCATGTTGTTATGGACAGTCATCAATCTGGTAAGCAACATCGAAATTACCTTCAACCGCATCTGGGGAGTCAAGAAAGCAAGAAGCATGTATCGCAAAATCACCGATTACTTCTCCATGTTCCTGTTAATGCCCATTCTGATTGTCGTTTCAGGCGGTCTTTCCATATTCATGAGCACCATGCTGAAGCAGATAGAAGATTTCGTGTTGCTGGCTCCTATCCTGAAATTCCTGATACGGCTCATCCCGTTCGTGCTGACTTGGTTTATGTTCACGGGGCTTTACATCTTCATGCCCAACACGAAGGTAAAATTTAAGCATGCGCTGATTTCGGGCATCCTTGCCGGTTCTGCCTATCAGGCATTCCAGTTCCTATACATCAGCAGCCAGTTATGGGTATCACGCTACAATGCCATCTATGGTAGTTTCGCCGCGCTGCCGATGTTTCTGTTGTGGCTGCAAATATCATGGACCATCTGTCTGTTCGGTGCCGAATTGACCTATGCCGGACAGAACCTCAGAAACTTCAGTTTCGATAAAGACACGCAAAACATCAGCCGCCGTTACCGCGACTTCATCTCCATTCTCATCATGTCTCTCATAGCCAAGCGTTTCGAACGCAACGAGCCGCCTTATACAGCCGAAGAGATATCAGAAGAGCACCAGATCCCGATCCGGCTTACCAAGCAAACCTTGTATCAATTGCAGGAAATCAACCTGGTACACGAAGTAGTAACCGACCAGAAAAGCGAAGAAATCGCCTACCAGCCCTCCATGGATCTCAACCAACTGAACGTAGCAGTAGTGCTTGACCGACTGGATACTTACGGTTCCGAGAATTTTAAAATCGATAAAGAGGTGGAATTCAGTGACGAATGGCGGATTCTGGTGGAATCGAGAGAAGAATATTACAAGAAAGCAAGCAAGGTACTGCTGAAAGAGCTGTAAAACAGTGATAAGCAATTACCGATCAATACTTGGCAATCTTTGCCGTACCCTTTTGCAAGGGAAAGAGCTGTAAAACAGTAATAAGCAATTACTGATCAGCAATGAGTGATTACCACAATATACTTATCACTAACCACTTATCACTATTTCACCAAAAAAATTCAGTATTTATTATACGAAATCACCTTCTCCCTCTCCTTGCGGATTTTCTTCCGTTTCCCTTTCAGAGGATAGCCGATGATAATATCGAGCAATAGCCGTTTGGAAGAGGGAATACCGGTCAGTTGCTTGATTTCTTTTTCATCAAACCAGCCAAGGATACATGAACCCAATCCTTCGTTTTCTGCAGCAAGAACCATGTGGGAAGCGGCAATACCGATGTCAATCAAGGGGAAGTGCTTACCTTTCACCTTCCCTCCCAACAGAGAGGTAATATTGGCGGATTCTTCTACGATTAAGACGTGTACGGGAGCATCTTTGGCAAACTTGTTCATTCCCAGTCCGGCTGCGGCCTTTCCCACCTTACCTGCCAAATCCTTATCGGTGACTACCACGAACTTCCACGGCTGCGCATTGCAAGCCGAAGGAGCCAGACGTCCCGCCTCCAATATACGGGCTAACTTTTCCGGCTCTACCGGACGTTCCCTGTCATAGGCGCGGTCGCTTTGACGGGAACTGACTAATTGCTGAAAATCCATACGCCTAAATCAGACAATCATCCGACTGACATACTTGCCGATAATATCAAACTCGATATTCACTATGGTACCAATAACGAAAGTATGAAAATTGGTATGTTCATAAGTATAAGGTATGATAGCCACCTGAAAAGTATCATCCGTAGGATTGCATACCGTCAGGCTGACACCATTCACCGTTACCGATCCTTTGTCTACGGTAATATATCCGCGTCTCGCCATCTCTTTGTCAAATGCATATTTGAACGTGAAATACCAACTGCCGTCCGCATCCTTTATATCCACGCAAGTAGCGGTCTGATCCACATGTCCTTGCACGATATGCCCATCCAAGCGCCCGTTCATCAGCATACTGCGTTCTACATTCACTTTGTCGCCCACCTTCAGCAACCCGAGGTTGGAGCGTTCCAGAGTCTCTTTCATGGCAGTCACGGTATAAGTGTCATCCGTAAGATTAACCACTGTCAGGCACACGCCATTGTGCGCAATGCTTTGATCTATTTTCAGTTCATTCACAAATGAACACTTGAAGGTAAAGTGTATATTCTCTTGGTCTTTCACCATCGCTACAAGGGTAGCATATTCTTCTACTATTCCGGAAAACATAAAACGATTTATTGTTTATTATTTAATGATTCACTATCTATGATCTATCTATGATTGAAAATGCGCTTAAAAGTATACTCACCAATCATAGATGCAAATTTAGCTATAAATCCCGATTTATACGCCTGTGTGATAAGAAAATGTCAGGCCATCCCTATCTTTTGGCGGGGTTTGACGTTTTCTAAAAGAAAAGATACGAAATTGAAACATATAGCGTCCTTCAAAAAAACACATAATATCTTTTAAAAAAAGACTTAATATCTTTTTCCTATAAACAGAATTCCGCATTAATTGTTATAAGCCAAGGGGACAAAAAAAATGGGGCTTTTCACAAAGCTCCATTTCCCAGTTTTCAATAGGTATTAGTTTTTTTTTAAGGTAAAAAGATTGTTTTCAGGATA
>CAUEFX010000125.1 GCA_958477465.1 uncultured Bacteroides sp. | reverse complement strand
AATGCTATTATATTATTCATAAGGCTGATATTTTACAGATAACAAACAATATATTATTTATAGAAAGAAAGCAATAATTTGAACAGAAAAAGAAATAATACTTCCTTTTCTGTACAGAATATTACTACTTAGGTAATCTTGAAAAATAGCGACCGCTGTCACATAGGTCTGTTGTTTGTAACAATCACCGAAACACTGACCACACACAGCAATTGAACTATTTCAAAGCTCTTATTGCCGGCGAAAAGGCCATCAGTTCGACCGAAGTGATGCATCGCTATCAAATCTCTTCAACAACCTCAATATTCCGTTCAAAGGCAGTCCTTATCAAGAATGATTATTGGATAATAAAGCCGGTGAAATCTCGTTCCAAGACCCGATTTATGCCTATTGGTTGAAGACTGAATACTTCGCAAAATAATCATAATGTCCCCCCGGTTTCAGAGCCATTTTTGTACCTTTTCTCATCAAAAAACGGCATTTTTCACAAGTTTTTGTACCGCGCATTTTGATATTCAAGAAATTACACTTACTTTTACTTTCCAAAATGGAGGTACAAGCCGAGAATGGTGCTAAAAATCACTAACTTACACATTCTCAGATACTTGCCAACCTGCTGGTTGTACCTTTTAGAGCGCTATGCTATTGATAATCAACGATGTATACATGCTGCATCGGCAAATAAATATTCTGCGTGGGAAAGTAGGAAATTGAAAAGAAAGACCTATAAAGAGCAAATACACTCTTGTAAAAGAGCTAAAATCAGCGTTTTATAAACAAGAGGATATTTGCTCTTTTTCTTTATGTTTTCTGTGTGGTTTCATTCTTTTTTCGTAATTTTGTCCCTGCGTTGTCCCCCGAAGTGGAAACAAGGGACAAAATTCCGTTCCCAATTATTAATCGTTTAAGCAGAATGAATTATGGCAAAAAAGACAATCGTACAGAAAGAGCCGGTGAAACTTCGCGAGAAAAAATTGGCAAATGGCAGTATCAGCCTTTATTTGGATATTTATCGTAATGGCAAACGAAACAAGGAGTATTTGAAACTTTACCTGATTGATGCCAAGACACAAGCAGAACGGGAACAAAACCGTCAGACATTGGCAACAGCCCAAGCCGTAAAAGCCAAGCGGACTATCGAAATCCAGAATGGTGAATATACCTTCACAAGACAATTCAAAGAGGACACTCCTTTTTTGGAATACTATCGCAATATGGTAGAAGCTCGGCACAAGAACCCTGAATCGCAAGGGAACTGGGGCAACTGGCGTAGTTGCTTGCGATACCTTGAAATATATTGCGATGAAACAACCACGTTCAAGGACATCACTCCCGAATTTGTCTCCGGGTTCAAAGAGTTTTTGGAAAATGTTGAAAAAGACACTCACAAGAGAACCGGGCCACGCAGGGAACGAGATACATTCCAAGGATTGTCGCAAAACTCCAAAGTGTCGTACTTCAACAAACTCAGAGCTTGTATCAACTAGGCATACGAAGAAAGGATCATTCCCATCAACCCACTTCGAGGCATTGAAGGCTTCAAGGCGGCGGAGGTAAAACGTGACTACCTCACATTAGAAGAGGTCAAGCAACTGACTGCAACCTCTTGCCGCTTCCCCATCCTTAAAAGGGCATTTCTCTTTTCGTGTCTGACAGGGCTTCGTAAAAGCGACATACAAAAGTTGACTTGGGGAGAGGTTCAGAAATTCGGCAGCTTCACCAGAATAATTTTCAAGCAAAAGAAAACCGGAGGTCAGGAATATCTTGATATTACCCCACAAGCGGAAAAATATCTCGGTGAAAGAGGTAATCCGGAAGATAATGTATTTACAGGTTTTACATACGGCTCATGGACTTCGGTCGAGTTGAAACGCTGGAGTTGGGAAGCGGGAATTAAAAAGGATTTAACATTCCATTGCGGACGTCATACCTTCGCCGTGCTGATGTTAGACTTAGGAGCAGACATTTATACCGTATCAAAATTGCTTGGTCACAAAGAGCTGGCCACAACGCAAATTTACGCTAAAGTGCTCGATAAAAACAAACAGAATGCCGTTTCACTTATTCCAGACATTGAATGACATTGACTATGACCAAACAAGAAACTGTAATAAAGATATGTAAGCTCACAAGGATTACCGGTGAGATTAAGTATCAAATAGATTTTGACGGGAATGTTGATTTTGCATCATTCGTTCCTAACTTGCTGTACATAGACAAATGGACGGATGAGATTTGCAGATATGTAAGTACAGACCCTTGTCCTCGATTGGCGCATTTAATCTCAAATATGGGATTCAATGATTCTATCGAAGCCTACGTTCAATCGCACAGAAAGGAAATCAAGCCTGCATATCAACAAGTGCTTGACAGCTATTTTGTAAAAACACGTGAATTGTTTGCGCTCTGCGAGCAAAACAGTATGCGTCGAAAGGGAGAATATGTGAACCTGATTGAACCATTGGCAACCAAGCAGGTTGCAGAATTATTGGACAGAGCCGTCAACGCCGGATTACTGGACGCATATTATCAGCCTATGCCAGATATAAAGGCACTGCATCTGAAACTAATAGCCTATGCAGTTTCTACAATATGCGAGTTCAAGCAACCTTACAAATATTTTGAAAAGCAATGGAGAAAAACAGATAATAACAGAATCGGCACATGCAAGATTCCCAAATACTCCACTGAATTTGATACGACCAAAGCCCTCTATCCGGAAGTTGATTTCACCCGGATTGAAGCAAGTCACGAGAATGCCACATTCTACATAACACAGGATGGAAATGAGATTGATACCATGTATAAAGACTTGATAAAACACGGTTATATCGCATCGGACACATCATTGGAAACATTCGAGGGCATCGTTGGAAAATCCAAATTCACCTCCCCTGTCGAATGGATAAAAGGGCAACGGCAGTTGGCATTTTTTATCCAACTGGCATTTGGCGAATACAACAACAAAGGTTTGTGGATAAAAGGGGGATGTTGCTTCACTATAAACGGAAAAGTTCCACATAAAGATTGCCTTACAACCGGATACAGTTATATCAAGCGAGCAGGGCTTATGGACAACTACGATATAAGACTTAAAGCCATCTGCGATAAGTTCAATCATATTGACGCTCCTATAAATCAAACAGGCACAGAGAACAAACATCTGATACATACAAGCAAAAGTGTATTTTTCAACCCCAAGACGGAGAAGAAGAGAATGGCGATGTATTCTGCTTTGTTGGCCGGTGAGTATATCAGCCCGGACACAACCTACACTGCTTTCAATGGCATTTTGGAAGAATGTCAATTCACAGAACCGGTTGTATGGATGAAAACTATTGCTGTCCGGTAAAACACCAAAGAGCATAAATACCCTCCCCGAAGCCTCGTA
>CAUEFX010000124.1 GCA_958477465.1 uncultured Bacteroides sp. | reverse complement strand
AAGCTCACAAGCCACCTTGAGTACGGAACTTCCGGATCGTTCCTCTGCGCATGAAGCATTCCCTCCGGATACTGCGTTATGAAAGGTCCATCCGCTGAAAACCGCCCTTCTTCAGTGATTATGTCTGAACGCCCGGATTCGACGAAACACAGCTCACGCTTTTTGTGAAAATGAAAACAGTCCATCTGGCGTGGGATGGTCTCATGACTTGCGCTGATCTCCCGGTCTTCTCCGGATTTATATAAAAGCACTTTCGTTCTCATCTTATCACCACCTGAACTATTTTAACACATTTTTATTATTGCGTCAAGTATCTGAGCAAATTTTTACATTATCTGAGCAGATAATTATTGCAAAGTGACACAGTATATGCTATTATATATATATATGATTTATAATGTTTTAATTGTCCGGCTTTCTCTCTCAAAAACAGAATAGTTTTTTGTAGTTATTTATTCTACAATTTAGGAGTTTTTCTGTATTGACTGGGTGTGACATTGAACATTTGCTTGAAGACACGTGTGAAATAACTGGTATCTTCAAAACCACAAGTCGTGGCGATATCTCCGATGGCTTGTTCTGTAGAAGCTAGCAGACGTTTGGCTTTTTCCATCCGAATCTGAAGAATGTAGGAGGTAGCTGTATAGTCGGCAATCGAACGGATTTTCCGATTCAGTTGCGTTCTACTCATACACATTTTGTCGGCAATAAAATCTGCGTTCAAATCTTTGTCCGCTAAATGGCTATGTATAATTGATGTTAGTCGATTCAGGAAATCACGGTCTCTAGATGATAATTCTACATTTTGAGCAGAACCTTCTTGTAAGGCCTTGGAGAATTTGTCTCGCAATTGCCGGCGCTGCTCCAACAATTTTTCGACACGCACAAGTAACTCTTCTGCATTGAAAGGCTTGATCAAGTATGCGTCCGCGCCTTCTTCCAAACCTCGTATACGGTCCGCGTCACTGCTTTTCGCTGTGATGATAACGATAGGGATGTGATTCAATATTTCAGACTGCCGGATTTCATGGCAGAGCATATAGCCATCCATGCCTGGCATCATCAGGTCTGTCAGGATAAGGTCGGGCATGTATTTTTTCGCTTTATCAATGCCTTCTTTGCCGTCAGAAGCATAATTAAGATGGTATTTCCCCTTTAGTAGGGTACTGATGTAAAATGAAATATCCGGATTGTCCTCCACAATCAGTATGGAAGGATAAAGACTATTTTCAGCGTCATTATTCTTAATCTGAATCTTTTCCAGATCATTCTTTCCACGAATTCGTTCTGTAACGTTGGCAGAATCGATCCATGGAAGTCTCTCTATCGAATCTTGATCAAGTGGTATATAGACTGAAAAAACAACCCCTTCACCTTTCTTGTTGTAAACTTTGATGTTTCCGTTCATACTTTCCACCATCTGGCGTGTGTACGGAAGTCCTATACCTGTTCCTATCTGCTTCTCGTTGTTTGAACCTTGGTAAAACGTGTCGAACAACCGTGGTATTTCCTCTTCGGGAATCTCGTTTCCGGTATTGAAAACCTGCAACGTCAACAATGATTTATCTTTTTTCATTTCTATCCTGATAATTCCATTGGCAGGCGTATATTTCAGTGCATTTGAAAGCAGATTGCGCATTATTTTATTAAAATACTCAGGAATAAAATCCATCTCGATGGTATTCGATTCCGGAATGAACAGCAAATTAATGTACTGTGAACAGGCATATTCGCGATAACTGTCAAGAGTCATGCGTATGAATGCGACAATATTCCCCCGATACCACTGTTTACGATCAGCCTTTGCCATAAGTTTTGACATGTCCAGCAATTGATTTACCAATTCCAGCAAATTGCTACCCTGCCGTTGAATGGAGTTAAGGTAACGTTCCGTCTCGTCTTTAGATACATCGTTATTCCGCATTTGCTCCACCAATCCCAGGATTACGGTGAGCGGTGTACGGAACTCATGTGTGATATTGGTGAAGAATCCGGTACGTATCTGTTCTACCTGTCGTAAAGTACGGTTTGTTTTTGACCTCATCCGCAAAGCATACCAAAGGAATGCTATGACCGAACAAGTCATCAAAAGAATCAGAATGCTCACAGCTAGGATGATTCGCTTGTTGCGTTGTTCCTCAATGAAATTCTTTTTAACCAAATCAATTTCGTGTGCGTTTTTTTCTATTTCGTATTTGATTCTCAGATTTTGGAGATGATTGATGCTTTCCTCATTTTTCACGCTGTCAGCATATGCTTGGCTCTGTATGTAACTTTCCAAAGCTCTTTTGCAGTCGTTTTGTCCTAAAAAGTATATATAATCCAGCTTATGGATAGCACTCAGATGTTCAAATGAATTAATGTCCCGTGCCGTTTCCCTTGCCTGCGACAAATAAATTTGTGCTAGGGCAGGGTTGTTAAGTTTGAGAAGTACACGTGCCATCGAAATGCATGACTCCAACCAATGCCAATGGTCGCTTTTCCCTTTCATTATGTCATAGGCTTTGTGGTAGTTGGCTAGAGCTTCATCAAGTTCACCTTTTTTTTCGTGAAGGTTTCCGAAATGGTTATAGCACAGGGATATTCCTAAATCGGATTTAGCCTGCTGATTGTATGACAAAGATTGCTTGAAATAGACATAAGCCGAGTCGTATTCTTCACGGCTTTCAAATATAAAACCTAAGTTGGCCGTGTTGATAGCCTGTCCCAATGCGCTGTTCAATTCCTTTTCTCCGGCTAAGGAATTACGGAAAACTCTTTCAGCCGCATTATTATTCCCCAAGGAGAGATAAATATTCCCGATTCCATTCATGGCAACTAACCGGTTTTTCTTGATGTCATACGTTCTTCCCTTCATTTTCTCTATCAGGCCCAATGCCCTGAAATGGTATTCGGAAGCTTCGGTCAATATCCCGATACGCCGGTAGTTGGTTCCAAGATTATTCAGCGCCTTCACGATTTCAAGCGTGTCATTCATCTGAGTAGCCATCTCCAGACCTCTTTTATGATATTGAATGGCATCGTCAAAAGAGGCATTTTCGCGATATACTTTTCCTAATTGTCCGTATGTAGCAACTTGCCCGTACATATTGTTTGCCACTTTAAAAGAATCAAGAAAGATCAATAAAGAATCTGCGTTACGATTTTTTTGTAAAATTGAATCAATTTCTTTTCTAGCCTCTTCCGAATACGGAGGCGAATCACTCTTCCGGCAAGCGAATAATATTGAAAGTCCTGCAATAAGGATATATAGATATGTTTTCATAAACCGTTTACATTTTCGAACAACTTGTATTTATACTTGTTTTTAGCCATATATATGATATGAAGTAGAACTTTAAACATCTTGACTTCACGCTTACACACGGTATCAACGGTATCGTTCAGATAAGTAACACAGTGATGAAGGTTGGACAATGTTTGCATTCGAAAAGAATTTCATTGTTCTATTGCTAAAAGCATCCCATATATTTCTGTTAGCAAAGTTAATATTTTATTTTTTTACAGATGCAGTTAAGTACATGACAAAAATTTGAATATATCGAATTTGGGTGTGTATGTCGGT
>CAUEFX010000123.1 GCA_958477465.1 uncultured Bacteroides sp. | reverse complement strand
CTTTTGGCGTATACACGCTTTCCAGGCGTGCCTCTTCAACCACTCGAGCATCTCTCCCTATGAGTTTTCCGCATTTTCAGCTACAAATGTATCCTTTTTTTTCTTTTCTTGAAGCATTATCCCTTTTTTATCTTGAATAAATACTGCAAATTAATATTATTTAAAACCTTTCGCAGGTTATTTGCGGAATCCGAACACTTTTAGGGCATTTTCCGAAGTAACCTGTGCCACGTATTCTGAGGGCATTTGATAAATCTCCGCCACTTTCGCAAGGGTATCCTTCACATTCGCACTTTCATTCCGCTTGCCACGATTTGGGACAGGGGTCAAATAGGGCGAATCGGTTTCGAGCACGACGCGTTCCAAAGGGACTGTCGGCAACACCTCCGGCAAAGTCGATTTTTTGAAAGTAACCACACCGTTAATGCCCAACATGAACCCGTCAAATTCCAACAACTTCGCAGCCTCTTCCACGGTTCCGGTGAAGCTATGAAAAATGCCGGTGAGCGGGGTATTTTTATAGGGTCCCATTACCTTATATATATAGTCGAATGCATCTCTTGCATGAATTACAATCGGTAACCGGTATTCAAGCGCCCATTCGATCTGTTTTTCAAAGGCTTGCAATTGTTCTTTTAAAAATGTTTTATCCCAATAAAGGTCAAGCCCGATTTCACCGATTGCGACATATCGGTTGAAAGTCGCCAACTGTTCATGCACAACGGCCAGTTCTTGTTCGTATGTTGCATTGACCGAAGTAGGATGCAGTCCGATCATCGGAAAACAAAACCCCGGATAGTCTGCGCATACGGACAACATCGGTTCAATCGTTGTACTATCAATATTCGGCATGAAGATATACGAAACGCCTGCATTACGCGCCCGTTCCATTACTTGTGGCAAATCCTCGGAAAATTCTTCCAAAAAAAGATGAGAATGAGTATCTATCAGCATGATGTTTCTTTTTCTTCTTTTATTTTTTCGCTGGAACGATAGTAATATACCAAGCCATAATCACGGCATTTTTCCAGTCTACTTTCATTAGGAGTTATATCTTGAAATTTGGCTTCCACCTGATTCCATATATCCAATATCAATTCATCGGCACGATTGCGCATGGAAGCCAGATCGTCAAGACTGCGGGCTGTCAACGCCTGATAATTCTTCTGTCGTTCATAACTTTCGAGAAAAATATCATAATGCACCTTCACACGTGCGATAGTAGGATTATAAATAGGAATGCCGCCTTGGGATATCCTCCGCTGCTCGCCATCAATAATTTTCTTCCCCCACTCCACCAATGCGGCCTCGCTCAACAAATCCGGCACGGTATTCGTGTCAGGCAGACCATATAAAGCCTTATGTGCTACTTTAATTTCATCCCGAAGTACAGCCAAGTTGAGAACCTGGATAAAATGAGAGATATACAGCCGGGCAGTTTTCACATTTGCCTGATGTTTTCTGCTGGCCCGCGATTGGTTTTCATAACATTGCGTATAATAAATCTGTGCTGCTTCAAATCTTTGCAAAAAATTGCGTGCCTCAAACAAAGTCTTCAGTGTTATAGCCAAATCGCGCACATTATACAGTTCACCTTTCGCGACCGCAGTTTTTAGTGCCCGAACCCTTGCCTGATCTGTATTTGGTAGTCGTCTGTATGGCATATTATCCCCAAAAACTTAACTACATTTCACGGTACATCAGCAATTTCACCAGATTTTTCAGTTCTTTTTTGCTGTCCTCAGCCACAGCTACCGCAGAAAGGCTTTCCATGGCAAGTGTATAATATTCGCGCATCTTATTCTCACAGACATTGCGAATATCCAGTTGATTATACAAATCTGTCACTGCCGCTATTTTCTCGGCAGGCTGATACGTTGTGGCATTCAGCCAACGGTCTAATTCTTTTTTCTGCTTTTCGTTCGCACGGTCCAGTGCCTTGATAAGCATATATGTTTTCTTATTGCAAAGGATGTCGCCGCCTATTTTTTTACCGAACACCTTCGGATCACCATATACATCCAACAGATCATCCTGCAACTGGAATGCTACTCCTATCTGCATTCCGAAATTATATAAATTCCGGGCATCTTCGGCAGTCGCCCCAGCAAGGATAGCACCGATTTTAAGACTGCCGGCCAGCAATACGGCTGTTTTCAGACGAATCATTTCAATATATTCATCTTCCGTAACATCACAGCGGGATTCAAATTCCATATCCAACTGCTGTCCTTCACAAATTTCAAGGGCGGTCAGGCTGAACAGCTCCATCACCTCTTTCAAATGCTCTGCCGGGCAAGCTGTCATATACCGGAACGCCAAAATGAGCATAGCATCTCCCGAAAGCACGGCTGTATTATCGTTCCATACTTTATGTACGGTCGGTTTTCCTCTACGCATATCCGAGCGATCCATCAAGTCATCATGCAGCAACGTATGATTGTGGTAAACCTCAATGGCAATAGCTGGGTCGTAGATAGCCTCCACATTCTCATGATACAAGTTATACGCCATCAGCATCAGCACAGGACGTATCCGCTTCCCTCCCAAAGAGAGGATATACTCAATCGGTTCATAGAGCCCTTCCGGTGTCCGGATAAACTTTGTTTCAAAAATATAATCGTTTATTTTATCAAGTAATTGAGAAGCTGTAAACATGATGAATGAAAGATATAGGATGAATGAAAAAGAGGCTGCTTACGGCAGCCTCTCAAATTATAATATTACAAATTACTGCAGTCTGAACATTACAGGAACTGTAAATTTAACACGTACCGGTTTACCACGCTGCATACCGGGATTCCACTTCGGCATGGTGTTTATCACACGGAGGGCTTCTTTATCCAGATACGGGTCAACGCTACGTACAACTTTCGCATCCACGATACTACCGTCTCTGTTGACAACGAACTGTACGATAACACGTCCTTGAGTACCGTTTTCCTGTGCGATAGTCGGGTATTTGATGTTCTTTGCCAGATACTGCATCAAAGCAGCCTGTCCGCCCGGGAACTCCGGCATGTTTTCTACAACTTCGAAAATTGTCTGTTCTTCCGGTTCTTCTTCAACAACTTGTACCGGCACATATTTCACTTCTACCGGAGCTACGTTATCTTCATTGACAATGGTTGTCGTTTCATCAACTTCGACTTTATCATCGACGATCTCCAACAAATCTGCCACTTTCGGAGCTTCAGGTGGCGGTGGAGCCTGCTGTTCAGGGGTTTCAGTGATAGGAATGATTTCCTCTTCAAACACAACATCAGCTACAGCTTGGCTTGTGTCAATTTTCACGTCACGTTGGGTCCATTCGAACGCCACGAACATGAAAGCCAACACTACCACGTAACCGATAAGCAGCCATGTAGACTTCTTGCCTTCCAAGTCTGCCTTGGGTGATTTTTTAACTTCCATAAAATAATTAATATAATGATTAATAAAAAGTGTCTTTCTATGTGTCTCTGGGCAAATATAGTACATTTTCCATTAACAGTATGTTTCTCCCCGTCTTTTTATCCGGCTTTTTAATTTTTTTAATTCTTTCGTGCTTACTTTATTCTTTTTCATACCGAACACTCGGTCTGTTTTCAAAATAAACGTATCTTTGGCGAATAAATCAGACGAACTGGATATGAAAAAGATAGTAATAGCAA
>CAUEFX010000122.1 GCA_958477465.1 uncultured Bacteroides sp. | reverse complement strand
ACAACACTATAATGGATCACGCAAAGGAGAAAAACATGGAGAAACTTATTAACAATGCCCCGTTTGCCCTTGTTCTTGTATTCCTTGTAATCGGTTTTGTACTGCTGATTAAAGGTGCGGACTTTTTCGTAGAAGGAAGCTCCAGTGTAGCGAAGAGACTGCATGTTCCGTCCATCATCATCGGTCTTACCATCGTAGCAATGGGAACCTCTCTCCCCGAGACAGCGGTCAGTGTATCGGCTTCTATCACAGGCAACAATGAGCTTGCGGTCAGTAATGTCGTCGGTTCCAATATCTTTAATCTGATGGTTGTGATCGGCGTATGTGCAATGATTGCCACCGTAGAGGTTGCGCGGGAAACTATCAGGCGAGATATCCCCCTTTCCCTGATCTGTGCCGGTCTTTTACTGCTTTTGGGAAGCATCGGACTTGGTGATCCGGCCAAAATGACACTGGGACATCTCGATGGTGTGATATTCATAGGTCTTTTTGCCGGATATATCTTCTACATGATCAGAATTGCTTTAAAGGCAAATAAAGAAGGAAAAAAAGTAGAAATTGAGGGCGGTTCCGATGAAGAGATCAAGCTGATCTCCGTGCCGCTCAGCATTATTTTCATTATCGGCGGTGCTGCTGCGATTGCCTTCGGCGGAGATCTCACCGTCGATGCTGCATCCAGAATCGCAAGCGACCTGGGAATGACGCAGACGCTGATCGGACTTACCATCGTTTCCATCGGTACATCTCTTCCGGAGCTTGTGACTTCCATCGTTGCAGCCAGAAAAAATGAAGTCGATATGGCACTGGGTAACGCCATCGGTTCTAACGTATTTAACATCCTGATGGTTCTGGGTATCGCTTCCGCCATCAGTCCCATCAGCATCATTACGGAAAACATCATTGATCTGTGTGTACTGATCGCATTTACTGTGTGTGTGTGGATCTTCGCAGGAAGCAAAAAGAAAATCGGAAGAGTCGAAGGCTTCTGTATGGTGGCTCTTTACGCAGCATATGCGGTTTATATCATAATCAGATAAATGAGGGCCGTACAAATGATATTATTTTTTAAGGTATTTCTCACGGAATTCATCGCAGAGATGGGCGACAAGACACAGCTTATGCTGATCGCCCTTACTTCGAAATACAAATTAAGAGATATTATATTAGGAACCGCTGCCGCAATCCTGGTGCTGAACGGTCTGGCCGTTCTCGCCGGCGGGCTCGTCAGCGAATTCATTCCCGGCTGGCTTATCAAGATCATTGCTGCACTTGCATTTCTTTATTTTGCCGCATCAACACTTGCGGGCGATGATGACGAGGAAGAGGAAGGCAGCGGCAGATCCAAGATCCGGTTCGCACCGCTTGCGGTTTTCTGTACCTTTTTCGTAGCTGAACTCGGAGACAAGACACAGCTTACCGCCATCACCTTTGGTGCCAATGAAGGTATGAGTTCCGCACTGATCGTATGGCTCGGCTGTTCTCTGGGACTGTTTTTAGCAGACATCCTGGGAATGCTTTTAGGCTATCTGTTAAAGAGCAAGACACCGGAAGGGCTGCTCAATACTCTCGCCTTCGCCATCTTCTCTGTATTCGGCGTCTTCACACTGTATCAGGGACTGAAGCTCATCAGTACAGATGTCCGTTCCATACCGGTATTGCCGATACTGATCGTCGCAACGATTGTTTTTGCCGGTATCTGTGTGTACCTGTTTTTAAAAAGAGAGAAAAAGGCAAAAGCAGCAAACTAAAAACGAACCCCATTCTGTTTTCACGGAATGGGGTTATTTATCTATTCCGTTCGGAACTCAAAAGAAAAATAGTACACATAATCATCCATTTCAAGGGCATCCAGCTGGTCGTTCACAATATAACTAAAATCAAAAGTTCTCGCTTCGTCACTATCATAGATCAGCGCAAGAAGCGGCTGCTGTTCATCATAGACAATATCTGTTTTCTCCTGAATTTCCGTTGCAGCTCTTCCATATCCATAGTGCTCTCCTTCCGGAACATCCTCCAGGATTGGGATTAGCATATCTCCCTGCGATTCATCATCTGCAATAATAATTTTCACGGTACGATCCTTAAACTGCGGTACAATAATAATCGTTCCATTCTGCGGTGAATCCATTCCTTCATACGAAAGCCCTGCCCTTTGTCTGTCTACCAGCTTTCCTTCCCGGTATTGCCAAATATGAATATATAGAGTTTTAAATTCATTCGTTGCCGTGTATTTATACATAAAGGCACCGTCTACGCCTGACAGCATTTCCGCCGTTTTCATTTCAATACTGTCCTTGTCCACCGGAACGATAAAGTTCTGTGGCATATTTTTCCGAAATATCATGATTCCGACCGTCAAAACAACAATCGCCGCCGTGACAAGCAGAATACCTATAATGTATTTCAATCGTTTTTGCTTCTGCTTACTGTCCGTTGCCAGCCCGATAATATTTTCTTCCGATTTTTTGGCAATATTTTCCCGGACAATATCTTCTCCTGCCAGGAATTCATTGATGCTGATACCGAGGATCTGGCAGAGTTCCGAATAGACGGATACATCCGGCAGACACACGCCCCGCTCCCACTTGGATACGGATTTGTCACTCATACCCAGTTTTTCGGCGAGCTGCTTCTGCGTCATACCTAAGTCTTTTCTTTTGCCTGCAATATATTTTCCTATCTTGACGACATCCATGTGCTTACCTCCTGTGTCTGAGATCATACTATTCTCTTTTCAGAAATAAGTACACCTCCCGGAAGTGGAATCCCGGTATCTACTGTGTTTTCCATTGTATACTCTTCTATTACACCTATTTCTGTTCCAACAATTTCTTCCAGTCATCCGGAAAACCCATCGTTTTCACATCTACTTTTTCATATTTATCTATTAGCAATTCTATTTGATCTACATAAAGATTCCAATGCTTGTCATTCTTTAAAATCTGTTTCATACACAATAATACACCAAACATTCTATTGTTTCCTATACCGGCTTGTGTATATTCTTTGTAAAGAATAGGCGTCTTTGAAAGTTTTGCATTATACAACCTCCCATAATGCGCACAAACATTGCGAACATAAGAAATGCTCTCCAACCAACTTTCCAGATATGTATATCCAATTCCAAAACTCTTGGCAACTGCCTTTTTGTCAGCATTTTTCATGTTTTTGTAAAATTTTGAAAGAGTGCCAAAACTAAATACCTCCACCAACGCATATATAGGCAAATTTCCACCTGCATAATTAGTTTTGAAATTTCTCACAAACGGCGCCTTTGAGTTTCTCCGAACCTCCTCTTCGATATCAGCCATAAATGCCCGATGATATTCTTCGTCCACAAAATTTTGGGGTTCCATATATCCAAGAACTCCATAAACTTCCGCAAAATAATTTGCAATTCTGCATCTGACATTTACTTCTATTTTTTCTATCTCAGCAAATGTCACTTGTCTGAAATTAGCATTGAACAGATATAACTCTACAATCTGCTCAAATGTTACGCCTTCTTCATATTTCCCATTTTTAGGTTTAAATCCTAAACTATACGCCTTAATTAATCGGAAATAGGATATGTCATTTAATATCTTCTTGGCATATTCCTCATTCTCAATAATTAAGCCAAGTGATTTCAAGTTTTCTATTTGTTCGTCTATTGTCATCGGTAATGGATGTTGCTTTAGTTCCCCCATATATTTTCCCCCTTAAAATTAAAAGACCCAACGTGGTCCGCATCGTTGAGAGGCGTGTTGGGTTC
>CAUEFX010000121.1 GCA_958477465.1 uncultured Bacteroides sp. | reverse complement strand
GCTCTATGCCTCAAGTGGCTTCCCGTATGTGGGACTGGTCTTTGGAACCGACAGCGTCACTTTATCATACCGCTAACTCATTGGAGCCGTTGCATGCGCAGTTTGACTATCTTAAGAACACCGTCTCTGTGGTGAACGATTATTACCGTGAGTTTACGAATTATAAAGTGATTGCACAGGTTTATGACATCAACAGCAAGAAAGTATTCGAAGAGTCAGCAACGGTTAATTTGCCTTCAGACGGAGTTGTGAACGACGCATTGACCATCCGTTTCCCGGAAAACATATCTCAAGTCCACTTCATTAAACTGATTCTGAAGGATGAAAAAGGGAAAGATGTTTCTTCTAACTTTTATTGGCGTTCCAACGACAAGTATGAAGGCAGCAAGACGCTGACCGGTCCGGCTGCTTCAGGTTTTGAAGACTTGAGCAAGCTGAAAGAGGCAAAAGTGAAACTAACCTATAAAGTAAGAGAGGACAATGATAATTACTTTGTAGATATTACTTTGAAAAACAACTCTAATCAGATTGCTTTCTTTAACCAGTTGCAATTCCTGAATTCAAAGATGAGCCCGATACGCCCGTCATTCTATACGGATAATTTCTTCTCCCTGATGCCGGGTGAAAAGAAAACGGTGACTATCGAAACAGCCAAAGGAAAGCTGAAAGATGGGGCTGTATTGGCACTGAAGGGGTGGAATATAAACAAACAGGTGTATAAATTGAAGTAAGTAAAATTAACTATTGAAAGATACTATGATGAAATTGAGACTTATCATTGGCGTGGTTGGTATATTGTCCGCATGCGGATTTACCAATGCCCCTTCTTTGGATACCACTCAGGAAGAGCAGGACAATAACTGGGTGATTGGTCCGTTCAACCGACCGGAAGGGGTAAATCCCGTCATATCACCGCAACCGACAGAATTTTATTGCCCGATGCGGAAACAGCAAGTGAAGTGGGAAGAAAGTGACACATTTAATCCGGCTGCTACCGTGAAAGACGGAAAGATTGTCGTGCTTTATCGTGCGGAAGATAATTCGGCTCAAGGCATAGGTAAAAGAACCTCGCGTGTCGGTTATGCCGAAAGCAAAGATGGAATTGAAATGAAACGGCTTGGCAGCCCTGTCCTTTATCCTGCCGAAGATAGTTTTAAAGATCAGGATTGGCCGGGTGGCTGTGAAGACCCTCGTGTGGCTATGACCGAAGACGGGCTGTATGTGATGCTTTATACGGCATGGAACCGGAAAAAAGCGCGTCTTGCCGTTGCCACTTCCCGTGACCTGAAGAACTGGACCAAACACGGGCTTGCTTTCGACAAGGCATATAACGGTCGGTTTAATGACCTGTTCTGTAAATCGGGTTCTATTCTGACGAAACTGAAAGGAAACCAATTGGTCATCGATAAAGTAGACGGCAAGTATTTTATGTATTGGGGTGAGTATGCGGTATATGCAGCTACTTCCGATAACTTGATTGACTGGTATCCGGTTTTGGATGAGAAGAATGAGTTGATGAAAATCATACAGCCCCGTAAAGGGCATTTTGACAGTCTGTTGACAGAATGCGGTCCTCCGGCTGTTCGTACCAAGAATGGTATCGTCCTGATGTATAATGGTAAGAATAGTGGTAAGACCGGAGATCCGGACTATCCTGCCAATGCTTATTGTGCCGGACAGTTGCTGCTGGACAATGACAATCCTTATAAAGTGTTGGATCGTCTGGATAAGCCTTTCTTTGCTCCCGAAGCTCCTTTCGAGAAGAGCGGGCAGTATAAAGACGGCACGGTATTTATCGAGGGACTTGTTTACCACAAAAGAAAATTATACCTCTATTACGGCTGTGCGGATTCGCGGGTTGCAGTGGCTGTATGTGACGATGTAAAGAAATTGAAGGTTAAATAGCAGATTGTAGGATTATGAAAATGAAGCTGAATACATATATTGCTTGTATAATTGTTTTTCTGTGCGCTTTTACAGAAGGTGCTTATGCACAGAAGCTAAAGTGGAATTTTGGCTTGCCCCGCAAACAGAGTTCTGAAGTGATACCTCATTCCAAACATTCGTTTCAGACTGCCAAGCCCAAAGAGAAGGTGGCAGAACCCGGAGAGTTGACTCCGATTTCGGATTGGGAATACCAACTGTCCAAAGGTTGGGAAATGATAGAGGGATATAAAGCCAGAGCCGCCGAGAAATCGGTGTTTGCACAAGACTTGGATACAAGCGAATGGTATTCGGCTACAGTTCCCGGTACGGTATTGACTACATTGGTGGATCAGGGTGTATATCCTGATCCTTATTGGGGACTTAACAATTTATTGATTCCAGATACCCTTTGCCGGATGGACTGGTGGTATCGCAATTCCTTTAGTATTCCCCGCAATAATAAGGGAGAGAAAGTGAAGCTGATTCTGAACGGTATCAATTATAAAGCGGAGGTATGGTTCAATCATCAGTTGGTAGGAACAATGGCAGGTGCCTTTGAAAGAGGTATTTTTGACATAACTCCTTGGGTAGATTATGGTAAGAAGAACCTGCTGGCTGTCCGTATTCTTCCGCCTAATAATCCCGGCATTCCTCACGAGGCAAATAAGAAAGAGGGCATTGGTCCCAATGGTGGGGCCTTGTGCTTAGATGGTCCTACATTCATTTCTTCAGAAGGCTGGGATTGGGTTCCCGGTATACGTGACCGGAACATGGGGATTTGGCAGGATGTAAGAATCAAATTCGGGAATGATTTGGAAATTCTTGATACGCACGTGATTACAGATCTGCCTTTGCCCGATACGACATCTGTCAATTTCATTGTTCGGGCGGAGGTTTATAATTCTTCTGACGCGACTTGTACCGCCAATTTGCATTTTAATATTGGTGGGGTGGCTGCCGCTTACCCGATCTCTTTGAATGCCAAAGAGAGGAGAACGGTGAAACTGACTCCCGCTGAGTGTAAGGAACTGCGAATGAAGAATCCGCGTCTTTGGTGGCCGAATGGATATGGAGAGCAGTATTTGTATGATGCATCCTTAAGCCTGCTTTCGCCGGATAAAGATACCCTGGATGTCAAGAAAATGCGTATCGGCATCCGTGAACTGGAATATGAATTGTCTGCATACGACGATAATTCTCCTGTAGTACGGTTGAATTATAATCCGACTGCTGCTTTGCAGGATGGAAAACCCGCTTTTGATGCAGTGAAGCGTAAAAAAACGGATACTAAGGTCCGCTATACGAATTATGATGGAGAATTTGTGCCTAAATTGTTGAAGCCGGTATCTTCACAGGGCATAGAGCAGATAAAGGACTCGTTGATGAAAGAGTACTTGGTTATAAAGGTGAACGGTCAGCGGATTTATTGCAAAGGTGGCAATTGGGGGATGGATGATGGCATGAAGCGAGTTTCACGGGAACGGCTGGAACCTGCTCTGAAGTTGCATAAGAACATGAATTATAACATGATTCGTAACTGGACGGGCGAGAGCACCGAAGAAACTTTTTATGAGCTTTGCGATGAATACGGAATGTTGGTTATGAATGATTTCTGGCTTTCGACGGATGGGTTTAACCTCAATCCGTTGGATTACTGCCTGTTCATCAGAAATGTAACCGAAACAGTGCGCCGTTTTCGTAATCATCCTTCTATCGCTTTGTGGTCTGCACGTAATGAAGGGTTCGCTCCGGATGAATTGGAGTACATGTTAGCCACTACTTTAGCCAAAGAAGACGGCAGCCGGCATTATACCGGTAACTCTCGTTCGTTGAATGGTTCGGGAAGCGGTCCTTGGCGTTATCAGTACGATGCAGGTTGGTACTACCGCTCTTTAGCCGGAGGATTCCGTTCGGAGGTGGGTACTCCTTCTTTGCCGACGGCCGAAACGGTTCGTGAATTTATGGCGGAAGAAGATACGTGGCCTATCAGTGATGTCTGGTATTATCACGACTGGCATAACCATAAATATGGAAGTAAAACGTTTAGCGAACTTTATAAGGAAGGGATAGACCGTAAAATGGGACCCTCTGATAATTTGGATGATTTCTGCCGGAAAGCGCAATTGATTAATTACGAAAGCCATCGGGC
>CAUEFX010000120.1 GCA_958477465.1 uncultured Bacteroides sp. | reverse complement strand
TTGATAATTAGATATTTAACAATAAAATTTTAATTTTTGTCATCTACTAAAATACGTCAGTTAAATGAATATTTTGCGGCGCGTATAGATAAGGAAAAGAAAAATATTACTGATGCCGAATTTAATATTGAATGGATATCGGATAATATGAAAAAGGAAAAGAATCAGGCAAAGAACATTCTTAGGCTCGCAGAAAACCGTCTGAGGATGCTTGAAAAAGCTAAAGAAGAGGCTATATCAAAAGCAAATGCTACTGTTGCACCTGAAATATCAAGTAATTTAGTATCATTGAATCGTATCATAATCTATTGAGGCATGGCTATAACAGTTGGACTTGATTTTGGGACTCATCAGACTAAAGTCTGTATTGAGAACTCGGATGACCCTAATCGCAAGACATATGAATTTATGGATTGGGGCAGTCATAATTATGTATTGCCATCTACCATTCAAATTAACAAGGACCGCACTCTATGTTATGGCAGCATTGATATGGGTAATGTCTTAGTTGGTAAAAAGAAAAAGTATCGTGAAAATCCCGGTACTTTAATTCTACCCAATGAACCGACAATGCCTGTGTTGGTGGAAATTGAAGAGCCTGTGATGCCACCTATGCCTATATATGAGTATATTACAGAGCGCGGACTTAAATTTACATTCCCAATGACTGATTTATATGGAATTGGAAAGCCTCTTCCTAAACGAGAAGATTCTAAGAATCAAGTGAAGGCATGGAAGAAGAAATGTAAAAAAATAAATCAGGAATATCAGAAACGATTGACCAAATGGAAACAAATTGGTCCTTCGTTTGGACTACCCAAACCTCAACGTCCGGTTTTGCCTCCTATACCCGAATTCTCAGACCAGCAAAATGAAGGGATAGATGATATTAATCCCAATATGATTGCGACTAAAGAGCAGATTGCTGAATATAACAGGTGGAAGGTGAAATGTGACTTATTGCGTTCATCCCACAAAAAAGCCATAGCCCGTAATAACGATGAATTGAAACGTTATAATCACAAGCATCAATTATGGGTAGATGAATGTCGTCGCTTACAGAGTGTACATGATATACGTGTTAAACAGTATCAAGAATCTCTTGTTGAATATCCAATGGTGTTTCGATATTTCAAGCAGGCCACATTCTCTTCATATAATTGGGATTATCAAATTGAGGCAAAAGATTTGTCAGTCTTATACCTCGCCTACATTATTTTCAAATTGAAAGAACGATTTGGAAAGAATTTCGCTATTCAGATGGGTATTCCCGCGAGTGAGAATACGTTTAGAAAATTAAAATCATTCGCGTCCGGATTGCTGATTCAAGCTATCCGGCTTGTTGAAGAAGTATTTGAGAATAATTTCGATAGATTCATAAGTACGCCTTATGATGAGCTTATTGAATTAATCCCGACCTTTGAATATTCAGATAGTTTGAAATATGATTATGGCATTATGATTCTACCTGAAGCATATGCCTCGTTGCGTTCCATAACTTCCAATGGACGTATTCCGCGGGGAATGAGTCTGATGCTTGACATAGGAGGAGGTACATCTGACATATCTTTCTTTGTGATTGAAGAAAATGGGGAACCTCATGTGTATCACTTTGAATCTATACCCAAGGGTCTTAATTACTTTTTGGAATATGGAGAAAATAAGATTGCGGATTTTTCAGTCAAGAAAGAAGTGAAGGATTTAACCCCTGCCATATTCTCAAAGGCCTATAAAGATTATAAAACACTGATAGATCGAATTGTAAAGAGTCTGACTAATTTTTTGCACGATGACACAATCTCACGTGGATTCAGCAAACATTCATTCACTTATGCTATCCAGAATCGGCCTGTGATTTATACCGGTGGAGGTTGTTCTGATATTCGGATGCGAAAACCAGTCTTGGATTTTACGGATGTAATCCATCTTGACAAAAGCATTCTTAGGATCCCCAATGTAATCAAAGAACAGTTTGTAAATATCCCGTATTCAATTATGGCAACATCATTCGGTTTGTCTATATCTCTCATGTCAGATGATATTCAGGTTTCTAAAAAAGAGGAACTCTTTGCAAACTATACCAAGGAAGAAAATAACCGATGGGATGCTTATCAGGAACATGGGATGTATGAAGATTAAACGTATGAAGCAATCATGACTATCGAGGATATACGGGCATTGGTGGCCGCGGATGAGTCGCGGACGCTGGAACTGAAGAAGAGTACCGGCGAGTTGAAGGATGGGATGCACTCGGCGTGCGCGTTCCTTAATTCGGATGGCGGCTGGCTGATTTTCGGCGTGGCACCGAAGTCGCTGAAGATTGTCGGGCAGGAAGTGACCGACAAGACGCAGCAGGAGATTGCGCAGGCTCTATCCGGACTGGAACCGGCAGTGGATATGCATGTCGAGTATGTCGATGTGCCGGAATATCCGGGGCATAAGGTCATCGCCATGCACTTCGACGGCTGGGTGTGGGGCGAGCGTCCGCATACTTTCCACGGTTGTCCGTACTACAAAGTTGAGAGCACAACGAAAGTTATGCCGCATGATATGTATGACGAGCGCATCCGGGCGCATGAACCGAAGGCATACGCTTGGGAGAATATGACAGGCGAAGGTGTGACACTTGCCGATATGGATGAGGGTAAGATCCGCAATGGCATCCGTCGAGGTATTGATGGCGGTCGTATACCGGAGATTGCGTTGACCGAACCTATCCGTGACATTCTTGCTAAGTGGAAGTTGCTGAAGAATGGTATTCCGACTAATGGAGCTGTGCTTCTTTTTTCAAAGAATATTGATGAGTACCCCAACTTCCGGCTGAGGATGGCACGGTTTGTAGGCACGGATAAGAATATGTTTCGCGACAATCAACGCGCTGAGGGTAATTTCTTCGAACTTCTGCAAGCCGGCATTGATTTCTGTTTCAAGCACCTTTCCCTTAGTGGCCGAATAACAAGCAAAAGCCTTGAACGCGAGGAGCAGCTTGAGGTACCGATTGATGCGTTGAGGGAGGCACTTATCAACGCACTTTGCCATCGTTGGTGGGAACAACATAATCTCACCATCAGTCTCGCCATTTACGACGACCGCATTGAGATTGCGAGTCCGGGGCAGTTCCCCCGACAGATAACGCCGGAAAATATCAAGCAGCCGCATGAGTCCTTTCCCCACAACCTGAATGTGGCAGAGGCCCTTTTCCGCATGACCTATCTGGAAAACTGGGGCAGCGGAGCCAAACGCATCATTGATGCCTGCCGCACCCAGAATGTCGAAGATCCGACATGGAGCGACCACGGCGGCTTCATCACCGTCACCTTCAAGCGACCGACAAAACAAAGTCTGAGTACACCAGAAAAAGAAATAAATACACCAGAATCGCGAGACAGTTCACCAAAAAGTACTACAGAAATTGGCATTAGTGCTATAGAAAGTGCCATAGAAAAGATGTTGCGTTCTACAGATTTCGCAAATAGTTCTACAGAACAGAAAATCATTGGACTATTACAAATAGACCCATCCTTAACACTCGATAAACTTTTTCCACTCCTAAACATGTCTCGGAAAGGGGTTCAGAAAGCAATCGAGCGACTAAAAGAAAATGGTAAACTTTCCAGAGAGGGTTCCACCAAAGCCGGAAAATGGATTGTCAATGAGGATTCTTAACATGCATCGTGTACGAAATTATATAGAAATCCGTTATATTTGCAGCGACAAGATGAGAGCATCGTGTGACGACAGCGGAATTGATGTCGGAGTCGAGCGCAATTTGCGGAAGAACGCGTAAGGCGATACAAGGCTCAAATGTTGGACTTTGCGAAGGTGACTGTTGCAAATCATTGATATAAAGGATATTCCCAGAATGGATTTTTTCAAGTGAGACCACTTCTATTTATTGAATCACTTGCGAGTTTTTCGTAAGTGATTTTTTTGTTTATATATATTCTCAAATCTATTAGGCATGAAAAGACTGTTTTTATCTTTCTGCATCGGGCTGCCCGTCCCGGATTATATTATGAAGGGAAAACCGGAGAAGCTTTATTCGAATATATTGCTGTCCGGTAAAACACCAAAGAGCATAAATACCCTCCCCGAAGCCTCG
>CAUEFX010000119.1 GCA_958477465.1 uncultured Bacteroides sp. | reverse complement strand
TGCACGGTGAGCTGTACCGAATGCATCGTTTACATAGCAATCAGCGTAAGAAGCCAATTTCTTAGTGAATTCTTTCTGGCTCTCTTTTACAGCTTTCTTGGCAGCGGCTTTTTCTTCATCTGTAGCATCTTCTGCCAAACCTCTCGGTTTGCCCTCTTCTTCTGCATAGAAACGGAGGTTTTCGAGCAATAATACTTCACCCGGTTGCAGAGCAGCAGCTTTTACAGCAGCTTCTTCGCCCATACAGTCGTTGGCGAATTGAACTTCTACACCCAACAATTCTGATACGTGCTTAACGATGTGTTTCAGAGAGAATTTATCGGCAACGCCTTTCGGACGTCCCAGGTGAGAACCGATAATTACGCTACCACCGTCTGACAGAATTTTCTTCAGAGTAGGAAGGGCGGCACGGATACGTGTGTCATCTGTAATGTTGAAATTTTCGTCCAAAGGTACGTTGAAGTCAACGCGGACGAATGCCTTTTTACCAGCAAAGTTAAATTTGTCAATTGTCATAATACTCTATTTATTTAAAAGTGTTAGTATTCTTCTCGGGATTGACCGCAAAGTTACTATTTATTTTTTAGAATATAGTAGTCGGTAGTTAGAATTTAGTAGCCATTTGGCTATAATTCTGACTGTTTGCTACTTAATTTTAGCTTCTTGAAAGTATTTGCACATTGATTGCAACCCACAGTTGTCACATTTCGGGGTACGGGCCAGACAGGTGTAGCGCCCGTGCAGAATGAGCCAGTGGTGTGCTATCGGAATTAATTTTTGGGGAATATGTTTCACTAATTCTTTTTCTACGCTGAGAGGCGTGGTATGCGTGTCATCTACCAAGCCGATGCGGTGGCTCACGCGGAATACATGCGTATCCACTGCCATTGCGGCTTTATTGAATACGACGGACTGGATGACATTGGCTGTCTTGCGTCCTACACCGGGCAGCTTGATCAGTTCTTCCAGTGTGCCGGGAACTTCACTATTGAAATCTTTCACCAGCATTTGTGCCATGCCTACCAGATGCTTGGCCTTGTTGTTCGGATAAGAGACGCTCCGGATGTATTCGAATATGACTTCAGGACTGCTTGCTGCCAATGCTTCCGGGGTGGGGAAATCGTGATAGAGTGCCGGGGTGATCATATTGACCCGTTTGTCTGTGCATTGCGCAGAAAGGATAACGGCTATCAGCAGTTCGAACGGATTATTATAATGTAATTCTGTCTCGGCCACAGGTATATTTTCCTGAAACCACTTGATTACTCTTTCATAACGTTCTTTCTTTCTCATCGTAATTTGTTTTTATGGTAGTGTGGAGCTACCCTTAGTTTGAAATAGAAGATAGAAACGACCGTGAGGCAGGCACCGAATAAATAGGCCATGTCGAAAGAGGTGAGCTGGGCGATATAGCCGCCTGCCATCAGGCCGATGCCGATTCCCACATCCCAAGAGGTCAGGTAGGTGGAAGTGGCCGTGCCCCGTTGGTTGTTGGGAGCCAGATTGACAAACAAGGTGTTGAATGCCGGAAACATGGTGCCGAAGCCTACTCCTAATAATAAAGCGATCATGAAAAAGAGTACTTCGGTCAGTTCCGGATTTATCTTCATCAGCTCGTCGCAACCGGCCAAAAGAAAGAAGCAGGCAGATACCAGATATAATCCGAGCATGATGACCTGCGTGATCCGTCCTTTATCGACCTGCCTGCCGGAGAACATACGGGATACTGCCATGCCTACGGCCATGAAGGTGAAAAATAATCCTGAGCTCAGACTGATCCCTATCTCTTTGGCGTACATGGCTACGTAGGTACTTGTCATGCCGTAGGGGATGGACAGCAGCAGCAAGGCAATGCCGGCCGGTATACCTTTTATCAAGACGAAACGGTCGAATGATAAAGGCTCCCGTTTCACCGGCTGTTTGGGAGGTGTTTTTACCAGGCAGGCAGCGATAAATCCCAAGGCTCCGGAGATGAAAGAACAAAGGAAGATCGTTTCAAAAGAATAAGAATCATGCATAAACAAACCTGTCATCGGCCCGAAACTCATTGCTGTATTGTTCATCAGCCCATAGTATCCTACTGCCTCTCCGCGCCGGGAGGAGGGGGTGATGTCGATTACAATCGTATTTCCCGCCACTGTTACCATACCGAATGCCAGTCCGTGTGCAATTCTCAACAGGACAAACAGTGTTAATACTCCCGCCAGCATGTACCCGGCAAATATCGAGATGAAAACAAAATAGGCGATCAGATAGAGGGGTTTTCGTGCCAATGTATCCAATAGGTAACCGGAGAATGGGCGGATACAGAGTGAGGCTACAGTATAGCACGAAAGTACAATTCCCACAGTGGCGTTTCCCGTGTGGAATATCTCGGTCAGGTAAAAGGGTAAAATCGGTAGTATCAGGTAAAAGGCAAAATACAAAAGGAAATTTGCTGCCAATATGAGGCAGTAATCGCGGGTAACGAGCCGATCCTTCATAAGCTGAAAGCCTTAATGGGTTGAGAGTTGAATGTTAAAGAAGTTGGAAACTAAAGAATTAAAAGTTGAAAATTGAAAGCAAAGAATTGAAAGTTAAGAGCTGAAAGCATCTGTACGACATGATAGTACAAGCTGACTTTCAACTTTTAACTTTCAACTTTTAACTCCTTAATAGGCTGCTTCGAATTCCTTCAAGAAACGCGTGTCGTTTTCTGAGAACATCCGAAGGTCTTTTACTTGGTATTTTAAGTTTGTGATACGTTCTATACCCATGCCAAGAGCATAGCCGCTGTATATTTTACTGTCTATACCGTTAGCTTCGAGGACATTCGGGTCTACCATACCGCATCCCAGAATCTCTACCCAACCTGTATGCTTGCAGAATGGACAACCTTTTCCACCGCAGATATTACAGCTGATATCCATTTCCGCACTGGGTTCTGTAAATGGGAAGTAAGACGGACGAAGGCGGATTTGGGTATCTGCACCGAACATTTCTTTTGCAAAAAGCAGCAATACCTGTTTCAAGTCGGTGAATGATACACCTTTGTCTACATACAACGCTTCTACCTGATGGAAGAAGCAGTGTGCACGATAGCTGATTGCTTCGTTACGGTATACACGTCCCGGACAGATGATGCGGATAGGAGGCTGGGAAACTTCCATGGCACGTGTCTGTACGGATGAAGTATGTGTACGCAGTAGAATATCCGGATGTGATTCAATGAAGAAAGTATCCTGCATGTCGCGTGCCGGATGATCTTCTGCAAAGTTTAGTGCAGAAAATACGTGCCAGTCATCTTCTATCTCCGGACCTTCTGCAATGCTGAATCCGAGACGGGAAAAAATATCTATAATTTCATTTTTTACAATAGAAAGCGGGTGGCGTGTTCCCATTTCTATGGGGTAAGCCGAACGGGTCAGGTCCAGATCGCATGAACCGTTGTCTTGAGTCTCGAATTGCTCTTTTAATGCATTGATCTTTTCCTGTGCTTTGTTTTTGAGTTCGTTCAGTTTCATGCCGACCTCTTTTTTCTGTTCGGCTGCAACATTACGAAAATCTGCCATCAAATCATTGATGGCTCCTTTTTTACTAAGGTACTTGATACGAAGTGCTTCAAGTTCTTCTGCATTGGCTGCTTTCAGTGCTTCAACTTCTTCAAGAAGCTGGTTAATCTTAGCTATCATATTTTTGATTTATTGTTATTTTACAGTATAAAACGTTGCAAAGATAGTGGTTTTTATCTTAATTCAACTCTCAAAACGGGCATTGTTTTTTACGAATATCTTCTGAAAATGTTAATGACTTTGGGGTATCTATTAAACGATGTTATAAAAATTATAAAGGCATGCGGATTATTTGCAGATTTCCCCAGAGTCCGTATCTTTGCACTGTGTTTTTCATAGTATTAGATTTAAGGTTAACAAAGATTGGCTGTCTGGGATAGATAGCCTTTTTTTTGTTAGCCTTTTATGTTTTATCTAAAAACTGATTCCGGAGATAATCACTACAGAGTACACAGAGGAACACAGAGTAACATTTTGCCGGAATTCTTTTTGTTCAGAGTTGCTAAATTATACGCATAACGAAATGTTAAATTCCTAAGAATAAAAACTGCGCCGTTTAAAAGGGTCAGTCCGAAACCCCTGTGGGTATGTTATGTTAAAATGCGAAAGTGAACTAT
>CAUEFX010000118.1 GCA_958477465.1 uncultured Bacteroides sp. | reverse complement strand
TAGAGCATAACCTTGCCAAGGTTAGGGTCGCGGGTTCGAGTCCCGTCTTCCGCTCTTGCTTCCAAATAAAGCCCCGTAATTCTTCGGAATTGCGGGGCTTTTTACTTTATGTATCAATCAGTTACAACCATAGTCACTCATAAAGAAGAATATGCGTCTGTATCATCTGATACAGAAACTGGATGAACTGTCGCAATCGATATTACAGAAAAAAGAACAATATATAAAAGAGGCTTTTGACCGTTCGACAAAGACTGTTACAGGTCTGATTATATGCGCAGTTATCCTCTTGGCTCTTTCCTATTGGATTATTCTGCGGGATATAGGGAAGAAAATGCGAACAAAAAGAGAAAGAGAACGGTTGATAGCGGAACTTAACCAAAGCGTACGACAGAATGAAGCACTAATCACCTCTCGGAAGAAAGCAGTACATACCATCACTCACGAACTGCGCACACCGCTGGCAACGATAAATGGTTATGCCGGATTGATGAGAAAAGAACGCAACGAGGATAAGGCCGGGCAGTATATCCAAAACATATTGCAATCCTCCAACCGTATGCGGGATATGCTCAACACCCTGCTTGACTTCTTCCGGCTGGATAACGGTAAAGAACAACCCAGATTATCCCCTTGTTGTATTTCTACCATTGCGCATACACTTGAAACGGAGTTCATGCCAATCGCTCTAAACAAAGGACTGCGCTTAACCGTAAAGAACGAAAGCAATGGCATTGTGCTGACCGACAAGGAACGCATATAATAAAGGCTACCGATGTTTCTACTGTGACATGGCTATGGGATTTGACCTGCTGGCGGCAGAAGCCGCCCTTTCGTTGCAGATAGAATTGCCTGACTTGTGGGTAATAGCCGTAATTCCATATAGAAATCAGACAGAGCGATGGAGCGAAGCCATGAAAATCAAGTACGATACCATTCTTCATGTGGTGGATGATGTGGTAATACTGAATGAACATTACTACAAAGGCTGCTTGCTTCATCGAAACGACTACATGGTCAATCACAGTTCATACCTCATTGCATGGTATGACGGAAAGCCTAAGGGAGGCACATATTACACTTGTCGCAAAGCCAGAGCTAATGGACTCAAAGTTACAAACCTATATAACAATTCAAGCGTATGACAGACATCATTTCACTCATCGTATTCTTCGTGGTTATTAGTTTTATCGGGATAGTCATCAAGGCTATCTTCGGTGGTGAAAGCCATAATGATTTTCGCAGGGACAGATAGTTACACACCCTATCGGTTTATAGAATCTCCCTTGCAATCCATGCGCAGGCTTCGGCATCAGCCAACGCATGGTGATGGTTCGTCATGTCAAATCCGCAAGCGGCAGCCACTGTCTGTAACTGATGGTTGGGCAAATGTCGGAACACACGGCGTGACACGCATAGGGTATCATAGAACTCATAATCGGGGTAGTCCATCTGATAAACCCGAAAGACAGCTTTGAGGCAGCTTTCGTCAAACGGCTTATTGTGGGCAACAAGGGGCAGACCCTCTATCAATGGCTCAATCTGTTTCCACACTTCCGGAAAGACAGGTGCATCGTCTGTATCTTCCCGGGTGAGTCCGTGTACCCGTGAGCACCAGTAGTTGTAATAATTGGGTTCGGGGTTGATGAGTGAGTAGAACGAATCCACTATCTCACCCTCCCTTACTATCACGATGCCCACCGAACAAACGGATGAACGGCAGCTGTTGGCAGTCTCAAAATCTATGGCGGCAAAGTTTCTCATAATGTCTTTCTATTGAAGGACTCGTGCACAGTTCGTGAAATCTCGGCAACCAAAGCCGAAGTCTTCTCCAGGCTGTCCTTTGAGTTTTTTACAAACACTGCTATCGCATAGTGCCTGCCATCAGGCAGCTTCACATATCCTACATCATTTATCGCAGTTATAGAGTCGTCAGCATTATTCGGTCTCGTCCCTGTTTTATGTCCTATTACAACTTCTTTACAGATAAGAGGTGCTGCAAGTCGGTCTGTACCTGTGGTACAACCCTCCAGTGTGTGCATTAGGAAATCGTTGTAGCTCTTTTTGAGCAATTTACCGCCATAGATAAGCTCAACCAGCTTTGTAGCAGTAGACGGACAAGTCCAGTTGTCGGCATTCCGGGCGAAATCACGGTGCATATTGTCCTCAGTTGCAGCTATCCCGAATCTTTTCAAGCCAAGACCTCGGATAAACGAATCGAGGCGTTTCGGCTCTCCGAAATGCTTGAAAAGTATGTCGCAAGCATTGTTGTCGCTCTGTTGCAGGCTGTATTCAAGCAGTTTGCACAACGTAATTACGCTGCCTTTGGCATATTTCTCACGCATAGGACTCCACGTATTAGGCTTGATGTCGTCTTTCTCAATGCTAATTTCCACATCGAGATACAATCCGGCGCGCTCAAGAGAGTCAAGTACCATCACGGCCTGAAACAATTTCACTACACTTGCCATCTGATATTGCGCATGGTCGTTCACCAAGCACTCCTCATCAGAGAAGCGTACAGCCACGCCAATCTCCCTGTCACCTGCAATGCTTTCTATCGCTTTTCGCAATGCCACAGTCTGCGACACCGCATCTACGGGCACAAACCAAAGCAATGCTCAGACTACTACAAACAACAAAATTCTCATTTCGGAAATTTTTAAATGTGAGATGCCAGCGAAGAAAGTATCTTTTCTACTGTTTTACCTTTTGCCAGCTCATCGACGAGCTTGTCCAATTGGCGGACTTTGCGCATAAACTCATCTTCTATCTCCTCCACCTTCACGCCACAGATACGTCCTTTGATACGGTCACTTGCCTTATTCCATAGAGGAGCTTCACGGATGAACTCTCCGTAAGTGGCTTCGGACGATTCCAAGGCAAGTAGCTGTTCAGGCGTGTAGCCCGTAAGCCAGCTCGTAATCTGTAATACTTCGTCCTTACTTCTTTTCTTTCGCTCCGCTTTCTGAACCAGTAGCGGAAACACCTTCTTGAATAACATTTGAGATACGTCTGCCATTTTATATCGCTTAAATTCGTTTTACTTTATAGTTCAATACTTTCTCCCTCCTTTTTGATACACCAGAACGGAATGCTTTTCTCCTGACAGAACGGCTCCATTCTCCATGCCGAGTCAAAACCACTTGCCACGAAGTGCATGGGGACAAATAGCCCCACCTTAAATCGTTCGATAAACTGACGGGCACCGAGCGTATAACCGTTGCCGATACGCCCGTCAACGGGAAACATGACAAGGTCGAAGCTATCTGTAATCTTTCGGATGTCTTTCAACTCTCCCAAGAAACGTTTCTCTTCTGCCACAGGGTTGAAGTACTCTCGCAACTCCTCGCTATAGATGGTTTCGTCGGGTGCGTTTTCTGCTAAGAAGCGAGCGAACCAGTTGCAGAGGTCGCCGGCATGGAATACTCGTTTGTCATCCACTTCCACTATCCACGACACCCCACTATCGTTGCTTCCGGTGGCTGTCACTTTGATATTCTCATCTTCCCATGTGCCACCTTTGGCCAACCATACATCCGCATCTTCTTTCTTGGCTCTCCTTCGTTTCAGGATGTCTTTGGAAAGAATATAAGTGTAGTCGGTGAATGGATTGTCGTTCTTCCATTGCAGCACCTCCTTATTGAAATGGTCTTCGTGGAAGTGGCTTGAAAACACATACACGTGTCTTCCTCCGCTTAAAAAACGAGGCACAACATTAGCAGGATCCATCCAATAATCAAAAATTAGAATGAATCGGTCTGTTTCCAAGACAAAGCCGCTATGGAAAATGTAAGTCAGTTTCATGGCTTTATAGATATTGCTCCAACAGATAAACCAAATCCACTCTTCCCATACCTCCGCTGAAGCGGTGCAGCATTTCACCCTTGCGGAACAACATGAATGTAGGCACGGCTTGAATGTTATACTTCAGGGACAGCTCTTGATGCTTATCCACGTCAATCTTGATGATGCGGATTTTGTCGCCAAGTTTCTCCTTGACTTGTTCAAGGATAGGGTGCATCGTTTTGCAAGGACCGCACCATGTGGCATAAAAATCCACCAATGTCAGCACTTCTCCGGATATAATATCGTTGAATGTTTCCATTTTGTGCTATTTCTTTATTCAAAATTTTAGATGAATGGCAATAGTGTCCAAAATAATTTTTAGGTCAAAGAATATTGTTCGGCCAATCAGT
>CAUEFX010000117.1 GCA_958477465.1 uncultured Bacteroides sp. | reverse complement strand
AGTTAGAGAGTAAGATGGATTAGAAACTAATAGCCCATGACCGGCAACTGGAAGAACTTACGAACAAAATCGACTTTTTCGTTCGCACTTCCTTGCCACCGGTAGAAGGTATCTTCTTCAATGGCCAGATCTTCGATGCTTATGTTTTCGCTGCCCAGTTGGTGAAATCCGCAAGTTCTTCCTTACTGCTTATCGACAACTACGTCGATGAAAGCGTACTCTTGCTATTCAGCAAGCGTGCACCTGGAGTTACGGCCACCATTTACACACAACGGATCACTCAACAGCTTCAGTTGGATCTAACCAGGTACAATAGCCAATATCCGCAGATAAATATACACACCTATCAGCAGGCACATGACCGCTTTCTTATCATAGACAATACGGAAGTTTACCATATCGGTGTCTCCTTGAAAGACTTGGGGAAAATATGGAAGCACAAAAGGAGGAAGCACACTGATAAGCGTAAGGGGACGGCTGAGCTTATCAGAGAGTTGGCGCACAGCTTCACCAAAACCATACGCATGCTGTCGCAAAAATGAAATAATCTTTATTTTCTATATAATTTAATTTATTGATTATCAATTGCAGAATATTGACCTATGCAAAACTTGTATGGGTGGGGTATATGCACTCAAGTAGGGTTAAATGAAAGGGCTGTGTACTCCCCTCGAACTCTTTCATTTATAGCGTTTTTGATGGAGAAAGAGGGCATTGAATTTATCATCGGAATCAGTATGGATAAAAGCTACAATAAATGCGAATAGGCTGACATAATTCCTTTATATTGCGATTTTTGCTAACATGTACTTTGGATAAAAAGTGGCAAATAGAGAAAAAACTGCATAAATAGATGCATAAAATGCACTTTTTCTTGCATATCTCTATGAAAAAGTGGATGGATATGCAGTTTTACCCGATGTGTTAATGTACTTTTTTCCGGTGGAAAGGTTCAGTTTCTCGTAGAGGAACGACTCGTTCCTCTACGAGAAACTATAAGAGTCTCTACGGGAAAAGTATTTTTTTCTTGTAGAACTTGCTTTTTACGCTAACTGTTGACGAATTTCGAACTGTTCTGAAATAGAATAAAGAGTAATATATACGTATTTTTGAGACAAATTGCAAGTGAAATGCAGGAATGATGGATTTTGTAATAGCTAATCAATCATTTGAATGTCTTTCTGGAGTATTCAATATGAAAATGTAGGAGCTTTTTGGCGCCAACCCCATTTCTTGCTTTAATAAAGAAATTCTGCATAAACTAAAATGTCATATTGACATTTTGTAAAAGTACTCCCGCTTTTCGAACGGAGTCCGATGTGTATTTCCGTAATACGGTAAATGAGGCCGGTTCTGTTTGGCGCAAGGGTAGTTTTGCGGGTGCAAATCAATAATGAAAACTAAAAATAAGCAATAAATCATTATCCAAATGATATATTTCTGTAACTTTGTGTTCTATACAGGCAGGCCGGAATAGCCTCGGCAATAGAAAAATTACGTTGAACGAACTAACATGTATATTTATGGAAACAACCCGTCAAAATAAAATATCCCGTCTGTTGCAGAAAGAATTAAGTGAAATATTCTTGCTTCAGACAAAAGCGATGGCCGGTGTACTGGTATCGGTAAGCGCGGTACGTATCAGTCCCGATATGAGTATTGCACGTGTGTATCTCAGTATCTTCCCGTCCGAAAAGGGGGAGGAGATGGTGAAGAATATCAATAATAATATGAAATCGATCCGGTACGAACTCGGCACGCGTGTCCGTCACCAGCTGCGTATCATCCCCGAATTGAAATTCTTTGTGGATGATTCATTGGATTACATAGAGAAAATAGACTCACTGCTTCAGAAGTGAATCTCCCTTTCTACATAGCCCGGCGTTATCTCTTTTCGAAAAAGAAGCACAATGCCATTAACATTATTTCCGGCATATCGGTATGCGGGGTGGCGCTTGCTACGCTGGCGTTAGTCTGTACGCTTTCTGTTTTTAACGGCTTTCAGGATATGGTGGCCGGCTTTTTCACCGCCTTTGATCCGGAGTTGAAGATCACGGTCCGTGAAGGTAAAGTGTTTGATGCACAGGATGAACGTATACAGGCAATCCGGGCTTTACCGGAAATTGCCGTGTTTACCGAAACCTTGGAGGAGAATGCGATGGTGCAGTACAAAGACCGGCAGATGATGGCTGTAATAAAGGGGGTGGAAGATAATTTTGAGGAGCTTACGGCTATTGACAGTATCCTTTATGGAGCCGGTGAATTTTTGCTTCATGACTCTATTGTGAATTATGGTGTGATGGGCATTGAACTGGTTTCTACTTTAGGTACCGGTATCCAGTTTGTCGACCCATTGAAGGTTTATAGTCCGAAACGGAATGCGAAGGTGAACATGGCCAATCCTTCCGCTTCTTTTAATATGGATTACCTGTTCTCTCCCGGTGCTGTTTTTGTGGTCAACCAGCAGAAGTACGATAGCCGCTATATCCTTACTTCACTTGAGTTTGCACGACGGATGCTCGATTATACCACCGAGGTTTCTGCCATCGAGTTGAAGCTGAAACCCAATGTCAGCGTATCCTCTGTCAAATCAAAAATTATTTCTGTGTTGGGCGATAATTTTGTAGTGCAGGACCGCTATGAGCAGCAAGCGGATGTATTCCGCATCATGGAGATCGAAAAATTAATATCCTACCTTTTCCTTACATTTATTCTGATGATCGCTTGTTTTAATGTTATCGGTTCACTCTCCATGCTGATCCTTGATAAGAAAGAAGACGTGGTGACTCTGCGGAATTTAGGAGCAGACGACCGGTTGATTTCCCGGATATTCCTTTTTGAAGGGCGGTTGATCTCTCTTTTCGGTGCAATATCCGGAATCGCATTGGGGCTGATGCTTTGTCTGATACAGGAGAAGTTCGGCATTATCTCTTTAGGCGGAGGGAACGGAACGTTCTTGGTGGATGCCTATCCGGTCAGCGTTCATTTCTGGGACGTGGCATTGGTATTTGTAACGGTGCTTACGGTCGGTTTCCTTTCGGTATGGTATCCGGTGCGTTACTTGAGCAAACGGCTACTTTCACATTAAGGGATATTAATTCTCTCCTTTATAAACAAAACTGTATATAGACCAAACTGTATATAAACAAAACTGCCTGTCAGCATTGACCGATAATGACCGGTTAATATTGACAGGCAGTTTTTGTCGGGAGGAGGGTGCTTTGACGCCCCCTCGCTATTTTTATCGAACTGCTACTTTATAGATTTTGCTCTTGTTGTCTGCTGTGCGGACAGATACGATATAGATACCGGATGAATGTACCGGGACTTCAATACTTTGTCCGGTTTCTCCGTTGGCTATAACCTGTCCGGTAGTAGTGCTAACAGAATATGTACAGTTTTCGGCCGGTACGATTGTGATGTTGGTACCGTCCACATAAACTTTGGCTATATCTGCATAGTTCTCTTTTACGCCCGTACCTTGTGTTATAACACAGGAAGTCGTCTTGTAAGGCTCTCTGTAATTCTCATAATCAGGATATGCCTTGGAGGAGATCACACAGTAAACGGCATCGTCCGGTATCGTTATAAATTGGAATTTGCATCCATCCGTTATCGTATAATCCGTTCCGGATTGGAGTTGCTCGTTGCTGCCTTGCAAATACCATTCGAAAGTAGGATAAACTCCGCTGGCGTAGTAAGAACCTTGTATTCCTTTCTTTTTCACATACCAATCGGAAAAGTCGATTGTATCATCGGTTGTATAGCTGCCCTCCAGTTCATACTTCATGACTTTCTCTTTCTGGTAGATATAAGCCATTTTGATATTCTCACCTTCTGGGAAAGTCGGCATGGTCAGGTAATTGTAAGAGCAATCGATTTCCAGAACTTTATCCGAACTTTCCGGAACGTTTATCTCGGTCAGTTCATTGTATGAACAATCCAGATAAGTCAGGTTGATGTAGGAGCTTACATCCAATGTCTTTAGCCCGTTTTCTTTGCATGTCAGAGAGGTAAGGGTAGATGAGTCTGACGGGAAGGTGACTTCTTGGATTCCGCTACAATTCAAAACCTGCAGAGCGGTGTACTCTTTCAGATCGATGCTTGCCAGTTTGGTATGTTCACAGTTCAGTTCCGTCAGAGCTGTTTTAGCAGTCGGAAGGATCAGACTTGTGAGCTTGGTATTGGCTTTACAGATCAGCTTGCTTAACTTGCTGCATGCATTGACATCCAATGTCTCTAATGAAGAGTTATTGGTGATTTCCAATGAGCTGAGGTTGCTGTACTTGTTCAGATCTACCACTTTCAGGGCCAGATTGCTTAAAGTCAGGCTTTCCAGTTTTTCCGCTTCATCGGGCAATACAACGGTGCTGCTTTTGCTGAGAGGAATGTATGTCAGGCTCTTCAGTCCGGTAAAGTTGTGCACGTCTAAGTTCTTTATGCTACTGCTGTCGATGGTCAGGTTTTCGATGGTCGTGACATCTTCAGGATATGTAAACGTTGTGATTCTGTAGTTGCTTTTAACAGACAGAGTTTGCAGCGCTGTACACTTGCTGAGATCGACTTCGGTGAGATAGTCGCAGTAAGCTAAAGACAGTTCTTTGATTTTGGCGGCATCTGCATAAATCTTGATGACTTTCGTGTCGGCAG
>CAUEFX010000116.1 GCA_958477465.1 uncultured Bacteroides sp. | reverse complement strand
CAGACGGAAAAATGTTTTATATAAGTAGAACAAAAGGATATTCCCGAAGTCAGGAGTTCGATCTTGTACTTTAGATTTTTTTTCATTTAGTATTCTTTTTATGTTAACAAAATGCTGGTTGTGTTTAATTGTAAATCTGTCTTTTCTTTATCAAAACGTGAAATTTCTTATGTAGGGTTATCCTATTTATGCTTTTGGTTATTCTGCATAAAAAACATATTTTAGATTAATTTCTATTTCAGAACTTTCTGTTGGTATTACAATTCAGGAGTAGACGTTACTAAATAAAAAAGTATTTTATTGCATTTTTCTTATTGGATTTGATAATTCATGCACACCTCTTTCATTTAAAACGCTTTTATGAAGTAAAAGGCTGCCACGTTTACCAAGGGAAAGTACTCATTGCAGACAAATGGAACGGCCATTTGATTGTGATAGAGGTGGGCACCGCTATAGAAGTACATGGTCGGACTTCTCCGAAAAGCGGGACACTTTTACAAAATGTCAATATGACATTTTAATTGATGCAGAATCTCTTTATTTAAAGTAAAGAATAGGGCTGATGCTAAAAAGCCTCTGCATTTCCACATTGAATATTCCAAATAGACATCAAAATCATTGATTCGTTATCAAAAAAGAGTTCGTTTTCATATATTATTTGCAAATCATCTTAAAAACATGCATATATCCGTCTTTATTCTATTTTAAAGAAGACTGAATTCGATCTGCTGTTAGCATAAAAAGCAGACCACTACAAGAGAAAAATACTTTTCCCGTAGAGACTCTTATGGTTTCTCGTAGAGGAACGAGTCGTTCCTCTACGAGAAACTGAAGCTTTTCACCGAAGAAAAGTACATTAACATGTTGGGTAAAACTGCATATTCATCCTCTTTTTACCTGAAAATATGCAGAAAAAGTGTATATTATCTATTCTTTTATGCACTTTTTTCTCTATTTGCTCCTTTTTACTCAAAGTTCATGTTATCAGAAATTACAATATAAAAGAATTATGTCAGCGAATTCACATTTTTCAAAGCATTTATCTAAAATGGCACCAATGCTATCTCCAATAAAACCATGGAGACAGGATAGACTATTCTATTTTTGTGAAACCGTACGCCAACTCTCTGATAAGTTCAGCTATTCCATTACCCTTGATTTTGTCCGAGAAGAGATTCCTGTCAAGATTCCAATACATACTCTCTACCAGTAGTTATTTCTCTGTTAATTAATCTCTTTCTACTTGATTTATACTTGATTATTGTTACATTTGTGCATTATTAGCCGAAAGGTTTATTGACATACAAAATAGAAAGACATGGGAACAGAAGGAATAATTGATAAATACGTAAATCCGTATACCGATTTCGGCTTTAAATTACTTTTTGGAACGGTAATGAACAAGGAGCTATTAATCAGCTTCCTGAATGCTTTGCTGTTCAGAGGTGAAGATGAAGAGATCAAGGATGTCACCTATCTTAATACAGAGAATCTTGGAACGCAGGAATATGACCGCCGTGCCGTATTTGACGTATATTGCGAGAACGAGAAGGGCGAAAAGTTTCTGGTTGAGATGCAGCGCGGCGAACAGCAGTTCTTCAAGGACCGCAGCGTCTTCTACTCCACTTACCCTATCCGCGAACAAGGCATACGGGGAGAGTGGAATTATGAGTTGAAGGCCGTTTATGTAGTAGGCATTCTCAATTTCTCTTTTGACAAATCGGACGAGGAACACTTCCATCACGAGGTGAAACTCGTGGATCTTTATACGCACAAGGTATTCTACGACAAACTGACCTTTGTCTATCTTGAAATGCCCAAGTTTAATAAGACCGAAAAAGAGCTGGAGAGCATGTTTGACAAGTGGCTGTTTGTTCTGCGTAATCTGTCCTCTCTGTTTGAACGTCCCAAGGCCTTGCAAAACAGAATCTTTGACCGTCTCTTTGAAGCTGCCGAGATTGCCAAGTTCACCAAGACGGATTTGAACGAGTACTGGGACAGCCTGAAGAATTACCGTGACTGGTATAGTGTCTTATCCACAGCGGAAAAGAAAGGGAAAGAGGAAGGGCTTAAGGAGGGACTTGAGAAAGGGAAAAGAGAAACAGCTTGTGAACTAAAAAAAATAGGAATAGCTGCTGATGTCATATCTCGCGTGACCGGCTTACCAAAAGAGGAAATAGATAATTTAATGTAAGTCTTGGGTGTACATGAGAAACTATTTGCTCTTTAGTTCTTATATCCGAAAAAGAATGATTAGTCCATGCCTTATCAGCTACAGTTATAACTTGAGAATAAGGACTGTCGTATAGGCTACATAGCAAAGTATCATAATCCCTCCTTCAATTCGCGTGATTGTACGTTTAGCAAAGAATAGCCCGAACAGCCAAAGTAGCATTCCAGATCCGACAAGAACCCATAGGTCGAAGTTGGTGATACCACTCAGAGTCAATGGAGTGATGGATGCGCTACATCCAAGTACAAAAAAGACATTAAACAGATTACTGCCTATCACGTTTCCAATCGCTATTTCCGGGTTCTTCTTCAATGCTGCAACAACCGAAGTGGCCAGTTCGGGCAGGGAAGTTCCTCCTGCCACCAAAGTGAGTCCGATAATCGATTCGCTGACACCCAGGCTACGCGCAATATTGCCGGCTCCCTCTACAAACCATTGCCCGCCGAAAATCAGTCCGGCAAGACCACCTATAATATAAAGGATAGAACGCCACATAGGCAATCGCCGGATTTCCTCATCCCGCATTTCATTGTTTCCACTCGATGCGATGGCGAATGTGTACCCCATAAAGACGGCAAAAAAACACAATAGTAACAATCCGTCGGTAATGCTGATTACGTTCTTTGTAGCATGATTCAATAATATATCATTGGCACAAATCAACAACACGATGGATGAAAGTATACAAAGGGGAATCTCTTTCCTTAATGTATTCCGGGTAATAACAATCGGAGCGAACAACGCCGTACAGCCTACTATCATCAGCGTATTGAATATATTGCTTCCCACGACATTTCCGATAGCGATATCCGCGCTTCCTTTCAGGGCGGAAGAGACGCTGACAGCAAGCTCCGGAGCAGATGTACCGAATGCGACAATGGTAAGTCCGATAACGATAGAAGGAATACGGAATTGTTTGGCAACGGATGCAGCACCATCTGTCAGTCCGTTGGCACCTACCAGAATAAAGAGGAGACCTCCGACAAGAAGTAATATATCCATATAGCTTTTACATTTTCGTGCAAATATAACAATTCTACTTTGATGATATATCAAAAACATTGTGTATGTTTGACGTAAGTATCGGCTATGATGTTCCTTGGCATAAAGTACATGAATTGTTGTTGAAGTCAGCCAAAGCGACTCCGGGTGTTATGGCCGATCCGGAACCTTTTGTTCTTGAAACGGAATTGCAGAATTGGTATCCGGTGTATCAGATCAATGCTTATATAAAAGAGACCGATCAGTTGACACCAATCTTTCTAACCTGTATCAAAATATCCAAGATGTATTTACAGAAGCGGATATTGAGATAATGTCTCCACATTATATGGCTGTACGTGATGGTAACGAGACAACAATACCCAAAGCGAAACCGGAAGGGACAAACGAGCAATATAATGCATTAAAGTCATAAATTGGAAGATACTTTGCTGCATCTTATCAATACTTTCCGATCATTGGATAAGGTAGTGGCAAACAGATAAACCTCCCCCCCATCAGACAGTTTGGTACGCTTCCGGATTTCCGCTACTGTAGCCGGAAAATTCCGGACGGTGATATTCGCCTTTTTGATATCTCCGATACACTCTTTGATCTCTTTTTTGTTAAAGGAACATTGTCCCGTCACCAGGAAAGCTCTTCCGGGAAAGTCCTCTATCCATTCGTCAGAGGTATACAGATGGCTATTGGGGTGCAGTTTTTTTATATGATACGAAGCGGCGATGCAGCGGAAAGCACCTGCTTTAAGAACAGACGCATTGGGTTCGTACAAGTATGCCCCTACTTTCTCGGCATAGACGCATGCTGTTTCTGCTTCTTCCTCACGGGTGAAGAGAAAGCACTGCTTTCCTTTGGATGTGAGATTGATGCAATGAATCGGTATCCGGTGTGTGGGAGAAGTCTCTCCGATTATCAGCAAAAGCTCTTTACAGTCATTGTTTACAGAAATGACATGTGCTTCCTGTGTATGCTTCATCGTTCTCAATGCCAAAGAGAGATCGAGCATAGGGGATAATTTTATCATGACCCGGCCGGCCTTGGATAATAAGAGTTCTTCCAGCTCTGCTACGTCCGGTTCACAATCTGAGATGGCAACTGTTTTCCCTCCGTGTTCGTTTCTTCGTGCCGGATCGATGAAGATGCAGTCTTCCCTGCCCATTTGTTCTAAATGGGTTATGGCATCTTCATTGTATATTGTAATGTGGTTCAAGCCTAATAGGGGAAAGTTGTGTGAAGCGATTTCACAGAGTTCTTCCTGACGTTCCACATACGATATGTGTTTGAATTTGGCAGCCAGGAAAGCACAGTCAATCCCCAAACCGCCTGTTAGATCAGTGAGAGTATTTCCGCTTAGCAAAGAGGCCTTGTAGAGTGCTGTTGTTTCGGAAGAACATTGTTCCATTGAAAGATGACGGGGATATAGAATCCCTTCGACGGCTGCCCATGAGGGAACTTTATGGACTGCGGCTTGCCTGCCGGCTATTTGCAGGATAGCGGTCGGCATGTCTACATCAGGATACTTCGGAGCTTGTAAGGCTAATGCATGTATATCCTCGTGAGCGTGATCGCGGATAAAGTCAAGGGTTGGCTGTGAGAGTATCATGGGTCAGAAGGGGTGTTTTCTATTCGTTTATTATAGTCCCGTACGTTGGCACAATGTCTTATCGGTGCAACTGTCGTGATAACTTATATACAAAATTCGTCAAAATCTTTGAAATATGCAAGTAATCTTCCTGTTATCTCATCAACAAACCCACGGCTCTTTCATTTAAAAATGCTTTGAAATTTCAATGTTTGTGGCTGATAGGCATTTAGGAGCAGCCAAACGTCGCTATTGACACAACATAGACTAAAT
>CAUEFX010000115.1 GCA_958477465.1 uncultured Bacteroides sp. | reverse complement strand
ATCCAGCCATGTAGGCGCAGCAAAACGATAACCTTTCTCTATGAAGTCGGTATACTTCACATCCGGATAGACCGTTTGCAGGTATCCCAATGAGAACTCCTTCTTCCAGGTAGTCTTCCCTTTCTTCACGGCCGTCACCTCGAGCATACGGGTAACGCCATTGAACTGAGCCTGCACATAGTTATCCTTGTTCACATAGACCGGATAACAGCCTGCCTTGTCTTGCTCGGACAAACCGGATAACTGGAAACTGAATTCATAATCGTTCAGAAAATCGCCCTTTAACAGTTCTTCATTCCCCGAAAGCTGAAAATGCATATCATCGAAACCAATGGTATAGGCAGTTCCATCAAACAAGGCAGACTTTGCTTCATCAAATACTCCGGGAACACCCGCTTCTTCTGCCGGAACAGCCTCTGTAAAGAGATGTTTTCCCGGTGTAGGAATCTCATCCAGCCAAATCTTCAGGCAGCCACCATTGCGCTCGACACGCAGATGATGATAAACACCCCAACGAAAATCCTCCGGCAAGGCATAGGATTCCTTGTTTTCCTTACCGCCGACAAGTGTACGCAGATACCAACTCCGGCTCTTGGCATCCAATCCTACGTATGCACAGTTATCGGCATCCTTCCACCAGGCAATGACACCGGCTCCACCCTCGGTCTTGACTCCCGTCTCGAACAAGTAGGCCGTAGATGGTTGTACTTGTTGCAACACACCGAACGAAGCCGTCTCGCCTTTGCCCGCAAAAGTGGGCATCGAAGGTTCGGGATGATACCCCTCCGTACGGGGACCGGTGATGCCGTCTACAAACATGGTCTTGTCGAAGAACTGGACACGATCGATATATTGTCCCCGATGCTCATCGTTCTTGTTTGCCATATAAATCAGCCACCATTCGAATCCGTTGGGACCTCTCAGTATATTGGGCTGGCCGGGAGTCATCAGAATATCGTCGGCAATGCCGTCTTTCATATCGAACAGAGAGACGTCAAAGAATTGCGTACGCCCTTTGTTTGTTTCTACGGCAAGCAGATTCGTGCCCTCCTTCAAAGCAGCACGCTGCTTCTTGTCCAGGTTTACGATACAATAATCACGCCCCTGCTTCTCGTAGACAAGTGTTCCGTTCAGATAAATCCGGGTATCTCCATCGTGAGCGACACGCAGTGCCAGATTACCGGTTTCACTGCCGGCAGAGAAAGTTTTTCGCAACCATAGGGAGGACGTATTCCACAAGGTACCCAGATGTCGGATCGTGGAGCCTTTCACTTCACACGATGAAAAGCCGGTCTCCCCCCTCTTCCAAGCGGAATCATCATAGGACGCTTTTGTCCAACCATCTTCCGGTTTATTTTCCGTATAAGCAAACAACGGCTCATACGTACGGCCATACCGCAATAAATCCACATGCTTTTCCTCCAGTTGTGTCCGATTGCATCCTACAACCGGATAGCTATATTTATTACCATTTTGAAAACCTAAAGGAGAGTCTGCCTCAGCAACTCCCAACTGATAATTGCCCCACTCCGTAGAGGTGTGGTTGGCATTGTACATCATATAGTAGCGGTCTCTATACTTCATGACCCACGGTCCCTCCGCCACTCTGTTATCCATCGTTTCCCATGTGTCCGGCAATGAGGCAAACAGACACACAGGTTCACCGGCAAACTCTGCCGGATTCTTCATTTTGCGTCCCCAGATAGTATTTCCATCAGTAAAGCGAACCATATACATGTATAACCGGCCGTCATCATCTCTGAATATTTTGGGGTCTATACGGTTATCCATCCATGTTTTTCTGTTCGGCTCCGTGTAGGTTCCCAGGGCATTCTTACTTTGCGCATGCACAATGTGAACCGCATGCTTGTCCTTTCCCCAATAATTGACCGACCAATACAAGTGAAAATCTCCATTCAGATAGAGCATGTCATTGGCATGAATCTGATCATCTCCGGCTCCGGTATCCTTTGTCCAGTCATTGTCCATCGTTACGACATGAATAGACTTACCCCAATGAACCAGGTCATCAGATACATAAAAATCACCGTTTGTGTGAACTCCGCCAATATAGTATTTACCATTGTATTTCATTACACCGGCATCCGCCACTCCCGGAAATACCGGATTCCGGATGTTCTGTGCAAACAAACTGCCGCAGCAGACAAAAGCCAATGGTAACAGTAGTTTTTTACAGACAAGCATAGGCATAAGATTTAAGAAAGAAAAGGCTATGCCGGAAGCTACCTGAATAAGAACAGGCTTCCGGGCATAGCCTTCTTTGATTATTAATAGTTAGGATTCTGAGTAAGATGTACTACACCACCTACCGTGCTGTTTTCCACCTCGTCTCTCGGAATAGGCAGACGTCTGTGCTTGCCAACGATAAAGTTATTGAAATCCTTGTCACGGGCCTTCAGTTCATCGATACCAGCCTGGGAATCAAGCAATCCCCAACGCTTCAAATCGGCCCAACGCCAACCCTCGAAGCAAAGTTCCAAAGTACGTTCCATCTGCAGGCGTTTGATAAAGGTATCTTTTGAACTCAAGCAATCTTTCCACTGGCTGTCTTTCAACTTGGCCAGACCGGCACGTTCTCTTACCTTGTCCACATAAACAGCGGCATCGGCAGGATTGGCTCCTGTTTCAACAAGACACTCTGCGTAGTTCATCAATATATCCGCATAACGCATGATACGGTAGTTATTACGGGCAAAGTAATCTTCCGCACTGCGATAGTAAGAAGTATTGTATTTACGGATGTAGCAGTCTTCCGGATCAGTTCCCCAATTGTCATTCCAATCCGCATTCTCAAATCCATAATATTTCTTCGGCTGATCGGGGAAGTCTTGTGAGAATCCACGGTAAAGAATGCTACTGTACAAACGCAAGTCATTCTTTCCGTCGACACGTTTCTCCTTCAGGAATTCATCCACCAGCCAGCGGCGCGCCTTACCGTCTCCCCAACCTATACCACTGGGGGCATAGAACTGAGTACGCTGGAAACCGAATGCCATACTGGCATCATTACCCGTACCACCCTTGTTCTGGTCATCGAACTGAATTTCAAAGATACCTTCCTTGTTGTTCTCGTCCAGATCGGTGAAGTTATCTTCACGATTGGCGATAAGATCGTATAAAGAACCCTCTTTGTCAATCAGCCATTGCAATTGTTCTTTTGCCTTGTCATACTTATGCTGTTGCATATAGGCCTTGCCAAGCAATGCCTTGGCAGCACCTTTGGTAGCACGTCCCAGGTTGGCGGCGTCCCAAGATTCCGGTAAATGCTGCATGGCAAAAGTCAGATCTTTCTCTATCTGATCCCATATTTCCTGCTCGGAAGCATCTTCCGGTATATAAGAAGCATCTTTAGGTTCCAACGGCATAGTTCCTTTTTCCCACAGCAGATTCACCTGAAAATACCACAATGCACGCAAGAAAGAAGCCTGTGCCAGTACTTGGTTTTTCGTAGTCTCATCCATTTCAATGGAAGGAACGTGGGCCAACACCTGGTTGCAACGGAAGATACCTACATAGAAATGTTCCCAATGTATGTTGTTACCTTCATAAAAATTATAGTTATTATAGAGAAAACGTGTCCAATCGCCCAATTCAATCCAAGGAGAAGAACTCCATCCTTCGTCCGAAGTCAAATCATAGCGGAAAGAGAGCCAACGCATCCAAGTACCCTCCTTATAGAGAAAACTGTAACAAGCATTTACACCAGCTGTAGCATCTTCCGGCTTATTCCAGTAAGTATTGTTAGTCACTTCATTGGGATTATCAATATCCAATAAACTCGAACTGCATCCGGTGCACAAAGACAGGGCACCAGCAAGCATTAATCCATAATATATCTTTTTCATAATTTATAAACTGATTTATAAGTTAAAAGGTCAAATCCAATCCAAACATTACCGAACGGGTATTGGGGTATGCAAAGCTGTCCGTACCACTGTTCCAAACGGAATTCGCACCCTTGAAGTCAGGATCCAGGCCGGAATATCCGGTGATAGTAATCAAATTGCTACCGGTAGCAAACAGACGGAGTTTCTCAATACCTAAGTTGGTCAACCACCTCTGCTTAAAGTTATAACCGAGAGAGATGTTCTTCATACGGAAATAAGAACCATTCTCCAGAAAACGGTCGGCATCGCGGGAGTTGCGGAAATCACCGTAAATAATACGTGGGGTATTGGAGTCAGGATTCACCTGGTAAGGTTCTTCACCCTTTTTAAAGCGGATATAGTTGGAGTTGTCTGCAAACAGACGTCCTTGCCAACGGGGTACGTTGTATATCTTATTGCCGAACTGACCGTTCCACATCATACTGAAGTCAAAATTCTTCCATTCCGCATTGAATACCAATGACATTTGCATCTTAGCCCAAGGACTACCGCAAAAATCACGGTCGGCATCAGTAATCTCACCATCATCATTCAAGTCGAGATACTTAACATCTCCCAATTGGGGACGCTTTCCCTCAATCATAATGGGTTTACCTGTAGATGTCACATAATTATCAATCTGTTCCTGTGTTTTGAAGATACCATCTGTTTTTCTCAAATAAAATTCAGCCAAAGATCTGCCCGGTTTAGTTCTTGCCTGACCGGAATCGATATAGTCTCTATTCGTACCATCACGACCCAAGCTCAATACTTCATTATCCATGGTAGTCACATTCAGCAAAGCGCTATACTTAAAGTCCGAAACCTGATCTTTCCAGCCAAGTGTAAACTCGAAGCCCTTGTTGCGCAAGCTGGCGGCATTTTTCCAGGGAGAGCCTCCTTGGTTACCGGTAGAAATAGCAATCGGAGTCTCGGCCAATACGTCACTGGTCTTTGAGTTGTAATACTCTGCGCTAACAGTCAGGCGCTGGTTTAGGAAGCTGGCATCGAAACCGACATTCACCGTTTCTTTTGTTTCCCAAACAAGACCGGTATTCACAAGTTTCACCTGAGTAGAACCAGGAACGACAGCACCGCCGAATACGGTTACAATACTCTGGTTGATAGTTCCGATATAATCCCAATCGCCGATGGAAGAGTTACCAAGACGACCCCAGTTTCCTCTAATCTTCAAATCATTGATCCAAGGCACATCAAAGAATTCCTCGTTTGAAATTCTCCAGGCACCGGAGAATGAGGGGAAATTACCCCAACGGTTTTCCTTAGCCAG
>CAUEFX010000114.1 GCA_958477465.1 uncultured Bacteroides sp. | reverse complement strand
AAGAGCAATTAACCTACGCTCATTTCCAATAAATTACACTCTTTTCGTAACTTCTCAGCGCAAAAGTACGACTTATTCACAAATACTACAATATTTGCATCAACTCTTTCAAGTCTTTCAAAAGATAAGTAGGCTTAAAGGGAAATTCACTGCGACCGGACACATTGTAAAAGGCATGATGCATCCCCACCCCATTGGCTCCTACCATATCGGCTTCCCAACTGTCGCCTATCATCAATGAATCGCGCAACTCGGATTGAGTAGCCGAAAGGGCAAAGTGAAACAATTGCGGAGCAGGCTTCAAAAGCCCGATATCATCCGAAAGAACCACCTTCTTAAAATAATGGTCTATCCCCGCAGAACGCATCTTACGGGATTGGAGTTCGCGAAAACCGTTCGACAGGATAAAAAGATTATAGCGGGAGGACAAGAAATCAAGAACCTCTTTCGCATGGGGCATCAGCCGGCTCTTAGTAGGAATAACGGAAAAGAAGCCCTCCGAATATGCTTTCGCCAAAGCAGGATCGCCAGCGCCTACTGCCTCAAGAGGGTACAGAAAGCGTTGGCGATTAAGCTCCTCTTTTGTGATCTGACCGTTACCGTATTCTATCCAAAGTTCTGTATTCCGCTGTTGATAAAGCGAATAGAAGTGTTCGAAAGAATCAAAGAAAGCATCCAGTCCGTACTTATCATACATTTCTTCAAATGTATCGCGCGCATTCGCTGAAAATGCCCATAACGTATCGTCTAAATCAAAAAAGAGATTTTTATATTTCATTATTTAACCTGGATAACCAAATATTTTGATACACTCCAGAACTCTTTCGGATCTGTTATCTTCAAAGTAAGTTGTCCTTTGTCATCCTTCACCAATTCGTAAGAGCCGGCCGGATGAGTAGTCAGCAACTCGGCACGCTTTGAGTACAATTTAATCTCTTTGGTAGTACGGACGTCGATCTGAGTGAAATAGTCTTTATTGAAATCAGCATTTTTCAGGACATCTCCACTCTGAAGAATCTTCTGCGACTTCAGTTCTGCTTTCGTGCCAAATACAAACCAGGCTGCATTAATAGCTTTATCCTGTTCGGCCACGGTTCTGGCTTTGGCTTCATTCTCTGCTTCAAGAGACTCCTTGTCTGCCGACAATCCGCTAACAGCGGCATCCAGTTCCTGAATACGGATATTCTTGGATGCAAGTTCGGCTTGCAGTTCTTCAATGCGCTGCTGCTTGGTAACCAGTTCCTGTGTCAAAGATTCCACAGCCTTTTTCAACTGTGTAGAATTATTCTTGCTGTTCTTCAACATAGCCTGCAACTTGGCAATCTGTGCCTTGTTCTCTTCCATTTGCTTGGTGATAAACTCAATATCAGAAGCAATCCGCTGTTTGGCCGTTGCCGAGTTTTCGGTTATTGTGCCACGCTGCAAATCCACACGGCTCTCTGCGTCATTAATCTGACGGAAACCTTCTTGAATTTCATTAAATGTTCCCATCATCTCATCCAACTCAGCATTACGCTGTGTCAATTCTATCAACAAGGAGTCATTCTCAGCCTTAAGATCTTTGCTACCACCTTTAAAGCCATCACACGAAGCCAACATGGCTGCGCATACAATTAAAATTGCTAACTTTTTCATACGTTTACGTTTTACGTTTTTTAATGAAGTTATTTAATCGTCTATTCCTGCAATTACAATCACTATCTCTCCACGGGGTTCCGTTTCGGTAAAGTGTTCTATCAATTCACTCAAACTGCCGCGAATGGTTTCTTCGTGAAGTTTGGATATCTCTCTGGATACGCTTGCCAAGCGTTCCGCCCCGAAATATTCGGCAAACTGGGTCAGGGTTTTCAGCAAACGATGGGGAGATTCGTAAAACACCATCGTACGCCGTTCTTCTACCAAAGACTTGAGTTTCGTCATGCGCCCCTTCTTTTGAGGAAGAAATCCTTCAAAACAGAATTTCTCATTGGGCAGTCCTGAAGCTACCAATGCAGGGACAAATGCCGTTGCCCCCGGCAGGCATTGCACCTCAATGCCATTGCGCACACACTCGCGTACCACCAAAAAACCGGGATCGGAAATACCCGGCGTACCGGCATCCGAGATCAAAGCCACCGTTTCACCGGCTTTTATCCTATTAACAACGCTCTCCACCGTTTTATGTTCATTAAACTTATGGTGAGACTGCATTGCATTCTTTATTTCAAAGTGTTTCAGCAAAATTCCGGAAGTACGGGTATCCTCCGCCAGAATAAGATCAACCTCTTTTAATATCCGGATGGCCCGAAAGGTCATATCTTCCAAATTCCCCACAGGGGTGGGTACTACATATAATTTTCCCATACAGCAATGGTATCAGATTAATTAAAAAACTTTTTCAAGATCTCCATAAAGTCTGCCATAGCTTCATTTTCTTCATCGACATCCACTTTGGAAACAAGAAAGGCAACAGCTGTTTCCAAAGAATTCATCTCCGATATCTGCTCTATCACCCGATTCATCTGCTCATTGTCGCCTTTAAACAATTCACGTGAAAAACGGAAGGAATCATTCAAACTAATCGAACGCCGCAAATCCATCGCAGGTCTGATACGCTCACCCAATATTGGAGCAGAGGAGACAGAAAGTTTCTGCAACTTTTCCTCCAAAGGTTTCTGCTCAGTTTCTGCCAAAGGCTTCTGTACTTTTTCATCCAAAGGAGTCTGCACCTGTTCAGTCAAAGACATCTGTACCCTTTCTTCCAAAGGCTGCTGTTTCTTTTCAGTCAAAGGCTGTTGCGCCTCTTCAGTCAAAGGCTGCTGCACCCCTTCTCCTAAAGGCTTCTGTATACCTTCTTCCAAAGGCTTCTGTCCCCTTTCTTCCAAAGGTATCTGCGCTGCATCCAAATCCAACAACAATTGATCCAGCCGGGCACGCATTTGCAGGATACTCCGTTTCAACACTTCACGTAAAGCAGCATTCGGTTCACGCGAAAAAGCATCCATCAAATACTTCAATTCCTGAATATCCAGTTCTATATTGGTCAATAGTGCTTGCATACTATTCTTATTTACCTTTTTGTAGATGCCACAAATGTAGAAATAAATAATGAAAAAACATCGGGAAGCGAACAAAAGTGTTATTTTTGCAACCAAATACAACACACTGAACCATGGTATTATTTTCAGAAGATCACATACAGGAAACCCGAAGAAGAGGAAGAATCGAAGTTATTTGCGGCTCTATGTTCTCAGGAAAAACAGAAGAGCTGATCCGCCGTTTGAAACGTGCCAAATTCGCCCGTCAGCGTGTAGAAATATTCAAACCGGCCATCGACGTCCGCTATTCTGAAGCAGACGTAGTGTCGCATGACAGCAACACAATATCCTCCACCCCCATCGACTCATCGGCCAGTATTTTATTGTTTACTTCCGAAATAGATGTAGTAGGCATTGATGAAGCGCAATTCTTTGACAACGGTTTAATCGAAGTATGTAATCAACTGGCAAATAATGGCGTCAGAGTGATTATCGCCGGCCTAGACATGGATTTTAAAGGCAACCCATTCGGACCGATGCCGGGTTTATGCGCCATCGCCGACGAGGTATCCAAAGTGCATGCCATTTGTGTAAAATGCGGACAGCTTGCCTCTTTTTCTCATCGGACAGTAAAGAATGACAAACAAGTGATGTTGGGAGAGACCGCAGAATACGAGCCACTATGCCGTGAGTGCTATTTACGGGCATTGGAGGAAGATAAAGAAAAAGGATAAAACATCTAAGATATGGAAAGAAAGAAGATAACATTCGACAGTTTTATACGCGGTACTATTTGTTGTGTCCTTATAATCGGGCTATTAATGCTGGTCGAAAGGCTCAGTGGAGTGTTATTGCCTTTCTTTTTGGCATGGCTCATCGCCTATATGATTTATCCGTTGGTTAAATTGTTCCAGTACAAACTACACTTCAAAAGCCGGGTACTTGCCATTTTCGGCGCACTGACTACCATAACCGTAATAGGAGTAACCGCTTTTTATTTTCTGGTGCCGCCGATACTGGAAGAGTTTGGAAAAGTAAAGAATCTTTTGGTTCTATATTTCACCAATGGCCTGTCCGACAACTCCAATGTACCCCAAAGCCTTTCGGATTTTATTCATGAAAACATAGACATGAATACGCTAAACCGCATTTTGAGTGAAGAGAACATTGTCAACACGATAAGAAGCGCCGTACCCAAGCTCTGGATGTTATTATCAGAATCCATCAACTTCCTATTCAGCATCTTGGCCTCTTTCATCATCTTATTATATGTCTTTTTCATCTTATTGGACTACGAAGCAATAGCAGAAGGTTGGATTCATTTATTGCCCGCCAAATATCGTACTTTCACGACCAATCTCATCAAAGACGTGCAGAATGGTATGAATACTTATTTTCGCGGACAAGCGCTTGTAGCCCTTTGCGTCGGCATATTATTCAGTATCGGCTTTCTCATTATAGACTTTCCAATGGCTATCGGCCTGGGGCTTTTCATCGGTGCTCTGAATATGGTGCCCTATCTTCAAATCATCGGTTTTCTTCCTACTATCTTGTTGGCCATCCTCAAGGCCGCCGATACGGGCCAAAACTTTTGGATTATCATTGCTTCCGCTTTGGCCGTCTTTGCCGTCGTCCAAATCATCCAGGATACGATAATCGTACCAAAAATCATGGGAAAAATAACCGGTCTGAATCCGGCTATCATCCTCCTGTCCCTCTCCGTATGGGGGTCGCTTATGGGAGTATTAGGCATGATTATAGCACTTCCATTGACCACGCTGATGCTGTCATACTACCAACGTTTTATTATCAATAGAGAAAAGATAAGCGACTCCGGATCAGAATTATCTGAAAATCAACAGGATTAGAGAGAGCACATAAAATAATACACTTTTTTTTACTCATTTTGCTTGCAAATAAAAAAAAAGTCACTACCTTTGCACCCGCAATCAGGAAATAACTGATTTGCAAAAAGGATTGATTCGCTAGCTCAGCAGGTAGAGCACAACACTTTTAATGTTGGGGTCCTGGGTTCGAGCCCCAGGCGGATCACTTAGGAGAAAAGACAATACTCCGCCAAGCTATGACAAAGCTCTCTAAACTAACGGTTTAGGGAGCTTTTTTCTTAACCCATACGGACAGTAAAAAGAACTTCAAAAGCCAATTTCAGGGGTCAGTCCGAAAACCCTGTGGGTATGTTATATTAAAATGCGAAAGTGAACT
>CAUEFX010000113.1 GCA_958477465.1 uncultured Bacteroides sp. | reverse complement strand
ATCGCAAAATTATTTTGGACACTATTGGATGAATGGATATCTTGTATTCAGATAATCAATCCATTCCTTGTTTTTGTCAGTCATTTCAAAACACTTGGCAAGATAGACAATCAAATCCTCAATGGTCAGGTAGCCGAATGTGGCTTTGCCATATTCCGATAACGTGCTTTCATATTCCGGCAATACTTTTCGGAAATGGGGATTTCCTTTCGGGTAAAGTGTCAGGCTGTGAAATCGGGAAATTTGCCCATTCATCACCATCGTTGCACCTAAGAGGTGATTTCTCCAAATTTGTCGATAATCATCCTTGCAGAGGATTGTTTCACAAAGTGGATTATGGGTCATTTCTTCTTTATACATTCCGCATTGTCGAGTCTTTATCGCATACAGGGAGTATTGTTGCTCCATAACTCTTACCTTTTCCAGCTTGCCGATGGGATATCCTTCTTCTGTATATTTTACTTCGATACCGACACCGCATTTCTTCCCGTTATACTTATATTCGATGTATGTGTCAAAGGATGTATTATCATCGAGAGCCGTTTCTTTTTCGGGTGCCCATTCTATACGAATGTCTGTCACCTCATCTATTTGTTCAGTACCCAATACGATTTTCAACAAGTCGGCAGTTGCCTTTAAATCTGACTTCATCGGATAAAACACATTCCATGGGATGTGCTCACTTCGGAGCATATTGCCCATCAGACCTTCATGTAGGGCAGCATTCAGCTTACCGAAGCGTTCGCGAATGCCTTCAAGTATTTCACTCCGATAGCATTCACAGAAGTTGTACCCTTGCGAAGCAAATGGCTCCATAAGAAATGCGCCGTACTTACCGAAACGATGTCCCGGCTCGTATGGAACTCCCAATACCATTTGTCGAAAGAGGGATTGCTTCTTTCTTGCGTGCGCTTTAAAGGCCGGGTCACTTGCACTTTGCGGCATTTCTTGAACAGCCGCTTTCTGCTTCAAACGAATCTGTTTTATAGATAATTCCATCTTACTCTAGCACTTTGGTTAATACATAAACCGCAATGGCAATCTGTGCCACCAATATTGCCGGCACGCCAAAGCGGAACTTCTTGTGCAATGTCTTGTGATGCCACGCCTTCATGCCCAGCCACGCACCGATGCTTCCACCTATCACGGTCAGCAGGAGCAAGGTCGTTTCAGGTATGCGCCACTTGGTGCGCTTTGCCTTTAGCTTGTCTATGCCATACACCGCGAAGGTGATGGCATTAATAGCAAGCAGGTATATAATGGTAAGTGTAATCCAATCCATGCTTTGTTTCTTATATCAGTTTCTCTATTTTTCTTCGTTCAACATCCGGCAATATATGACACAAGTGATTGAGGATTCGCTGCCTTGATTGCTTAGCCGTGCGTCCATCCACCCGTTCTTTTATGGGAAATAGTTCGGGGTACATCGCCTCGGGTGTACAATAACGAGCCAACCCCCAGCCGTATGGCTCGCCTTTCTTGGAGATGAGATACTCAAAGTCGGCAATGCAGACGTGCGTACCCATTTCCAATCCGGCAATGAGCGAATCGAAAGCCATGCCGTTCCGCTTGTTCTCAATCGGTTGGGTTGGGGCATCGGGATTGAAGGTCTTGCGTTTTCGGCTTAATGTGAAACCGCTTGCCGTTTTCAACTGTCGGGAAAGCATCGACTCGTTTTCAGTCAGCACTTCATAGATATGCCGAGCATCTTTGCATTGTTTCTTCAAAGGATAAACGGAACGCCTCCAGTTGATGAAATCAGGCAACCATTCCAGACTTACATAGCCTGCCTTTCCCTTGAAGAATTTTCCGTATGCCGACTCCCAATGGGCGATAATCGGTCCTTTCCATCCCCAAGGCCCTTGGTTGAAGTCATCACCAAAGAGCAATTCGGGCGGAGTCATCTCTTCGATGGAAAAGCCCTCAATGCCATTCTTGAAGAAAGGCAGGAATCCCCATTCGTGGATAATTTCTTCCACCTGTTCTTGGCTTTCTATGACAATGCTGAACCTGTCCATGCTTATTTCAATTGCTTTCCATCGGCAAAAGCATTGCCGACTCTTTTACCCACAGAGAGATAACCATGGTGTATCGGGTCATAGCTGATAAGCTGCATCTTTTCGAGGTCGGGTTTGCCGTCTTCATTGTATGTGCCGATAATCAGTACCGGCATTGGAGCCATCCAAGGCTTCGGATCCAAACTCTTCATATCTGATTTTGTTTTTTATTGTTCTTCTTTTTCCAAGGCTTCCACACGGAGATCACGAGTACAATCATCAGCAAGGTGAGTTGTAATGCTCCGAAGTATGCGTTGGTTTCTACATTGGCAGCATACTGTTCGACATCTCCGACACCCTCCATCAATGCTTTCCCAATAGTTACGTTCTCTTTGACGAGTGGCCCCATACAGAACGTGCCGAGTAGAATCATGAATAGGGTCAGTACCCATTTCACGGTTAACCAACGGTGTTTGAAGAAGCCGAAGTTTGTCCATACGCCATATACGATACCGGTAAACAGGCAGCCTATAGCTCCCGGAACAAGCAGCTGCATATCAATAGCTTCAAGCACCTCCGCCATATAGTACATTCCTGCCGCATCTTCCACTTCGACAAAATGTCTTAATAGATTCATTGACACGGCAGAGCCAATCCAAAGGATGGCACAAATCAAGTGAGCCACTTTCAGTGCCCTCAATCCATTAGTTGAAAGTTTCTTCATAGGTTTGACTTCATTCTTCTTTGGGAGTCCGTTTCTTCAATGGTCCGCTATGTGGCCCTCGGTTCAGTCGAACACCATACTTGTTCAATATGCGGAACACGGAGCTGCGGCTTGTAAATCCGCTGACGGCAAAGATGTCATCGATGCTGTGACCCTCGTTGTACATATTGACTATGTTCTTTTCCCGCTCCAGCTTCGATAAAGCCTTGCCACTCTTCTTTCCCGGCTTGATATTCTGTTGCAGGTGGATGATATGGGCATTCGCCTTGCGAAGCATCGCACACTCCTCGGAGAGCGAACCGACCATTTGCATAATCTGCGAGGGCTTGGTCTCGGGGAATAGTTCATCGTCGGAGTCAAAGCCATCGTGAATGGAAATGATGCGCACCACCTTCACACGACAATACTCTACCAGCGTAGCCAACTCGCGAGTGCCGCGCAACGCATTGCTGAATTTGGATAGAACCAATTCATCACCACGCTCCAGACTTGCAATAAGCTGCTTCCACAAGGGACGCAACCGCTCGTGTTCGGACAGTTCCTCTATCACTTGTACACAACCATATTGTTGCATCCAAGCCTTGTCTTCCGCATATTGTTCGCCATCTGTGGCGAGAAAGATGTAACCTACTTTTGCCATACTTTTATTCAGCTTATATGAAAGCAAATGCAAATGTAGCCTAAATATCTGAGAAGCTTTCATACTTGAATGAAAATCAAACTAAAAATAACATTCCAGGTTACTTTGTTTTCCCTTAATTTCATTGTGTATCATACTCCTAAGTATGACTATGAATTATCATTAAACTTACATCTGACAGGCGATAAACATACTGTAAATATGAGAGAAACAATATAGCTTGCGCTATTGAAAATAAAAAACAGAGTCAAATAAAACAAATATGAATTGTACAATCAGCAGTTTTTGCACACTTCTGCTACGGCGAATTCACAAGGATGAAGAGTCTAAAGAGAAATCAAACTCGTTGAAGCTTTTTATGCCTGCCATTCTCTTTGCCATAGTAACAACCGCGTCATTACTTGTCGGGTGTTCGGACAGTACCGGCAACCGCTCGTTTTCATCGAGTGACGAAGCCGTCAAAGCATACTCAGCCTGTCTGTCCAATATTCGCAAAGAAGACAAAGTTCCGATTGAGAGACTGACTACAATAGTTTCCGAATGGCAGGTGATTGATGACTCTGTGTATTCATGTCTGAAACGGGACACCGTCAACAGGCCGCACAGATACCCCATGAAAGTCTATCGACAAGTGAAAGACTCCATTCACGAGGAGTTCATTCGACTGGCAGCATCCAGACCAAGGAGCTACCACGACCTGCTCTTCTTGAAGGAACATACATCTATATACATGAAGGATGTGGAAATCCGTGAAACAGCATCCGAAGCACAACCGTTCTTTACTTCTTTAGACAGCCTGCCAATAAACTGTAAAGGTGGTAAGGATGGCATAGTAGAACGCTATCGAATCTTCTTGAATGAGTCTCTGAAGAAGGGCATTCATAGCAGAGAAGACCTATTGGATTTTATCCGCAAGGAGCACTGCCACTACCGTGCTTTCCTGCAATACTTGCCCCAACTTGCCGACAAAAGTCTGACAGACATTACCCATAATACCGAACAATGCTGTGTACAGATTCTCACCGCTGCTGACAAAGGAGCCATTTCCCACGAGGACGCCATGATATTCCTTGCCATACGCACCAACTTGCGACTATTGCGCAGCGCACAAACGGCAATGTCCGATTTGAAAAGCGGCAAGGTGAAGTCACAGGGGACAGCCCATGCGTATCTCTGGATGCTTATCCAACCATTCGTCTCTATGGACAATTTGTCCTTGGCTGTCATGTCTGACCAAGACAAGAATGACCTTTATAAAGTGGCGGATGCCATGCCCTCCGCCATGAGTCATTTGGCTAAGACTTTGAGAATCGACAAGCAGAATTTGTCGGAAATGCCAACGCTATTGATGAAGATTTACCTCACCCGATTATAAATCCATACGATAAACGACAGATGATTATGTTAGAACAATTTTACAGCGATTTTATGTCCGTGGTTCCCTTGCAGTTGCCAAAACTTCTAGACACGCGAACCATGGAGAAGCCCGAAGTCTATGATATGTATATGCTGCTCACGTTTCCCTTGGCTACCGCATACTCCATTGAAGATGTGATGAACCTGTTGGAGGATGAGATGGAAATGATTCTGCTTTACCACCACATTCCGAGTACACAGACCGTCTTCGGTCACAGCTGTTGCGCTTATAGCAATCCGGTTTTCGGACGTATGTTCAAGATAAACGTCAAGACCAACAGTGCAGGACTGGTTGACCTTATTAATGTGACCATCTTCGGCTCGTTGGAGGTGTTTTCTGCGGAGGTCTGTGTCGATTTGGAACTTCATGCCAAGACCGGGCATTTCAAATACAAGAAGTCCAAAGAGGAGGTGCTGCTTGATTTCATCTCCTGACTTCGTCACTCAAAAAATACGTATTTTATAACTTGTTAATAAACAGTA
>CAUEFX010000112.1 GCA_958477465.1 uncultured Bacteroides sp. | reverse complement strand
ATTCAGTTACAATCGCACTCGTTAGTGAAAGCACAGCAAATTTCAGAACGTTTTAATATAAGCATTCGCACTGTATATCGAGATATAAGAACATTGGAAGAGGCAGGCATTCCTATCATAGGAAATCCCGGTATTGGTTATTCACTTGCAGAAGGATTCAAATTATCTCCTCTAATGTTTACTCAAAAAGAGGCTTTGTCCTTTTTGATTGCAGAGAAATTAGTACATGAACTAACTGATTCAAATAGCAACGAACATTATAAGTCTGGAATAGAAAAGATTAGGTCTGTCATGCGTTTTGCAGACAAAAATATGTTAGAAACAATGGAAAAGTGCATGTCTGTATTGGATACTTATAAATCATCGACCTATAAACCTGATATTCTTTTACTTATTTTACAAAGTATATACCAAAAAAGAATTATTGAAATATCTTATTTGGGAAGTAATGCGTTAAGTGTTTCAGAACGAAAGATTGAAGCTGTTGGAATTTTCTTTTCGAGAACTAACTGGTATCTAATAGGCTTTTATCTTCCCAAAGAAATCTATCTTACATTTCGGATAGATAGAATTCAAAAAATGCACATTCTTAATGAATTACAATCACGGGAGCATCCTCCTTTGGAAAAATTCATACGCGAGTTTTACGATAAAGAAAAATTACATGAAATCGTTATAAGAATAGAAAAGAATAAAACCTCCATAATGAATGATGATAAATATTATTACGGATTAACATCTGAGAAAGAGATAGGGGATATGTTTGAACTTCATTTTCTAACATTTTCAATCAGTAAGTTTGCACATTGGTATCTGTCTTTTGCAGATAGTGCAACTATAATAAGACCAGATTCTTTAAAATATGAAGTTAAAAATATTATCAATAACATTTCTATTTGATTGCTGCCAAATAGTATTTTTAATCGACTCAATGAAAAAAATATTCGACCAAAGATTTTTCCGCTTATTGTCGGAATGCTCACAACGTAAAGTGTCTGCATCTGAATTTGCAGAAGCTATCGAAGAATTGGCGACCCATGTAGCCAATTTTAGTATCAATGAGCAGGATTACAACGTTTTACTACGTTATTTTTCCTTTGGTTTGCACCGTCTTAAATCGTATCGTGTACGGTTTGAGCAAGAAAAAAATGCCCCATCTGCATCTAATTGATGAAGCGATAGGACTTTTGAACACTGAAATACGCCTTATCGAGTGGCGCATCAAATACCCGGAACAGCTACAGCAACGTATCAACAAACAGCCCCTTTCCCCTCTCTATCTCGCAGACAAGACAACCCTTATCAACATCATGGAAATGGTAAGCGGTCTGTTCCTCTCCAAAAACATCGTGTATCAGAACGGCAAGCCCGCCTACTTGGTGGACTTGGCGAAAGCCTTTGAATGGCTGTTCAACATCAAGATAGGCGACTGTTACCAAAAACATGAGGACGTGATAAAACGAAAGCCGGGCAAACTGACCGGGTTTCTTAATGGATTGGTAGAACTTATCAAAAAGGAACATGACAAGAAAGGATATAGATAATCAGTGACTTATGATTTATTTATAGGGGATTCCATTAGTTCCCCCGTAATTTCTTTGCGCCTATTTTCTGAACTTTGCTTCATCAATTGATTGACAGACAAGAATGTATAATCAGAAAAATGAAGCAATCATGTATATAGACAATGACGATTTCAGCGTATGGATGCAGAAGCTGTACGCCAAGCTGGAAGAACTCTGCAAGGATGTACGGGTACTACGCAATGCGGACAAGGTACTACCCGAAGATGACAACCTATTGGATAATCAAGACTTGTGTTTATTATTCAAAGTAAGTATCAAAACTCTGCAACGCTACCGGGCTATCGGTGCGCTGCCTTACTTCACTATCAGCGGAAAAGTGTATTACAAGGCTTCCGATGTCCGGGAGTTTATTAAAGAACGGTTCAGCGTCACCACGCTACGCCAGTTCGAGAAAGAACACTGTACGAAGAAAAAGAAGTGAATCTGAAAAGCCGGAACGGTGAATGTACTTCATCTGTTCCGACTTTCCCTGCTTATGGCTTACCCAACTTATCGGCTTCTTTCTTTAGCTGTTCGGCTTGCTCATTCAACAGCCTTGCACGTTCCAGTGCTTCTGCCTGCTTTTGGATGCGATATTCAAAATCCATCACTGAATCGGTCAAACTTCGGATAAAACCGTTATCCCGTTGCCACTTGAACTTGTTTTCCAGCATATCAAAAGTTTCCCCGTCTGCCTGTCCTTGCATCAGCAAATAGCGGTATTTCATATCGTTGTCCTGCAACTGCTGCATACGTTCAGCCAAACGGACATTCAAAAATATGGAAGCGGAACAGATAACCAGCACTGCCGAAAAAAGAAACAATCCCGGACGAATCCAAGAAGCGACCTTGTTGTAAATCCGTTGATAGAGCGGTAAGGGTGCAGCTTCCTCTTTATCCGTCTTGCAAGAGCCCAAAGCATCAATCATTACCTTGAAACAACGGTAAGTTTCCAATGTTATTTTCTTGGTGTCCTCTATGTTCTTCTGCTGACCTTGCATCCTGCTCCTTATGTCGTCAAGTTGGCTTTGAATAACCCGCAACTTTTCTTCGGGAACAGCCGAATTACTGTGCAGTTCCGACAACGCTTGTTCGATTGCTCCCAGCCGTTCGAGAGTTTCCTCCCGACTGGCTGGCGTTGCCTGTGCTTCCTGCTTCTCTTTCAGTTCCGTAACCATAGAGAGAAGCCCCTCTAAAATCAAATTATCTTCCATGTCTTTACAGTTTAAGTTGTTTTTTCTTTTTCTTCTTCTTTCTCAAATTAAAATTAGGTTCTTCATCCACTGGGGGAGAAGAAGCGGAAAACAGACCGAGCGAACCAGTTATCAACGGACTGTCAGCCTTGCCCGGTGCAAGTGCTTGCTCCCGAACGGGCGCGAAAGTTGTTTGCCGTTGGCTTCCGGCAACATTCATTCCTGCATACCCGAAACATTTGTCCAGTTTGGAAAAACTGAAACTCCGGTCTATCTCCGAACCCTTGAACGTGTATTCACCTTTGGAAAAGGATATGCCCTGTATCTCGTCGGTCTGTCCCTTTCGTTTGAACCGGACGGTAATACCCTTTTCTGCTAACCGCTCCTGTAACTGCTGCCAGTTACGGGATTTGCCGATTTCGTTCTTCACAGCCGTGTAAATCTCGTATTTCGACTTGTCCGGCTCTTTCAGTCGGTGCTGCTTTACCTGTTCTTTTCCACCAGCGAAATAAAGCCCGTGTTTGGCTTTCAGCTTCTTGCATACTTGTTCGTTACGGTACATATCGTTCCTGTCCGAAATAGTCTTGCCGCTGTTGTCTATACGGTTGAACACGATATGCACGTGCGGATGCTCCCGGTCTTGATGGCGCACGATGATATACTGCGTATCGGTGATTTTCATTTCACGCATATACTCCTGCGCAAGTTGTACCATCTTCCCGTCTGTCAATTTGGGCGCATCCACTGTCGAATAACTTAACGCAATATGTCCGACAGGCTTCTTCAAATCGGGATTCATCCCGGTCTGCATACAGAAGCTGCGGATTATATCACCCCGGCTTTCAGTCAGAACCCCGTCCGCATGAAGCAAAACCGCCTGCTCCTTGCCAAGCACATAGTTCACACAGCCCTTAAAACCGCTTCCCTTTTTTATTTTTCCAATCATCCGACAAATGGTTTATGATTTCGACAATCCTGTTTTTGAGCTTCACCAGTTCCACCGCCACCAGTGCGAAACCTCCGGCATTTGCCCGGTGCGCCAACTGGTTGATGTTGTTGGCTTCCCCTGCCAGCTTGCGGATGGTGTCCGCGTCCTGCCTGTTCAGCCGGGGTATGACCTCTGCCGAAACAACCGCCTGCCTTACATACTCACTGACACGCAACCCGGCTTCCCCGGCTCGCTTCCTGATGGCGTAATACTGCAACTCGGTCAGTTTCGTACTGACAACCCGTTGCTGCTTCTCTATCCGTTTCTTTGCCGGACGTCCCCCCGGCTTGTCCTTTATACTCGTCATGGTTTTTTACGTTTGAATGGTGTCTTAAAAATTGCGACCAACGGGAGAAATTTTCTTTGCGGTGAGCAAAGCAAGGTAGTTTCGGTTTACCGAAACATAACCTTGCTCTCCAAATAAACCGCCAGCCGTTGATAGTCCTGCCGGATTAAATGCCCCTGCCTCTCTTTTGTCTTGAGGCGGCACGTTGTCCGGTTTCCTGCTTCGTTTCCTGCACTTGGCTGGCTTCGTTTTTCTGTTCCTGCTTCCTGCCGCACAGATAATCGTTCAAGTCCGAATATCCCCTATAATTGTGCGAGAAGTCACGCACACGGTAGGAGTATTCCAATTCGATAGCCCGTGTCGCTTCATATCCAGCCTTGTCATTGTCAAGCATACAGTGGATGCGTTCATACGGGTACAGCACGTCAATGGCTTTCGGCACGTTGACAGTCGAATTAAGAATGACATAGTCCTGTCTGTCAAGGTCGGGCATGGTCGGGCAGTTCTTCATCCGGAGCGTGAGGAAAGAAAGATAGTCCATAAACCCCTCGAATACCAAACACTTCTCTCTCGGCTCTCCCTGCTGCCGTATATGGGTGATGTCTTTCGGGGCGATGCAGCCTTTGAAAAAGGAATTGCGAACCTCGTAACCTCCTGCCATATTCGGGAAACCGATAGCAAAGAACGGTCTGCCGTTATTGGTAAAATGGAGTTCCTTACATTCTCTTTTTGCCAGTTCGATATTGATACCCCGCCCCTGCAAGTAACGGAGCAATGCCGGATGGGTCAAGTCACGGACTTCCAAATGTTGGAAACTCGGTTCTGTCCTACGCTGGGGAAAAGAAAAACTGACCGGGCGGACGTGCGGTGTCTGTTCCGCTATCCGGTTTAAAAGGTATGGCAAGCTGTCTGAACAATAGAGTTCCTTTGCCAGTGCGATGATGTTGCCGCCCTTGCCTGCGCCAAAGTCATACCAAAGGTTGCGGTCAGTGTTCACCTTGAAAGACGGTTCGTGTTCCTCCCTTAACGGTGATTTGTACCATAAACCGTTACCCTGCTGCTTGACAGGAGAGTAACCTAAACTGTGCAGATAGTCTGCGATGGGTATTTGTTTCACATCTTCGATGTTCATAACATTTTCTTTTTGGGGATTAAAAAATAGTTGAAAAGTGCACCAGTCCTGTTTAGTCCGTTATATATACACCCGTACCATACTAAACCTGCCTGTTCCGATACTGGGAAATAGTAAGTCCGTTCCTCTTATATATACACCCGGACTAAACCAAACTGACTTTTAATAATGGAAATCGGGATTATAGCGGTAGCCCTTGCCCTCTTTCACAATCATGCGCTTGTTCACAAGAAACTTGTTAAGCGACACAAGAACATTGCGTCCACGCTCGTAACCGATACTCGCATAACCCTGTTTCAATGCCGCTATGACATTGGAATAGCCTTGTACCACCTGCTTGCCGAAACCGTTCTCCAACGCTTCCCGGTGTTGCTGTTCAGTCAGTTCCGTAAGCGAAAAGTTCCTGTCCTGCTTAGGTTGTTGGAATACATAATCATCCACGATTTCGGGTAAAGCGTTGTCATTGATACGGAATGCGAACGGGTCAAATTCCCGGTCACGTATGTGCATCGCCTTTACCTCGCTTATGTTGCCGTCCTGCTGGCTTTTCGTGATTTGCAGGACGGTTTCAGCCTTGTTGTTCAGCTCCGTACCAATATGTCCCCTTGTGTTGTCATCCCCCTTGTTCAAATGCAGTACAGTATGGATATGCAGGTTATATCCGCTTGACCAGCGCATCAAGAGGTTGATTAGGTCAGTCGATTCACTGGGGCTGTTGATGTCATACATCAAGTCACGGATTCCGTCAATAATGAGCAACCCCACATCGGGCATATTTTCAAGCATATAGCCGATAATCTGTTTCCGCTTGTCGGG
>CAUEFX010000111.1 GCA_958477465.1 uncultured Bacteroides sp. | reverse complement strand
ACGCTCATTATGAGAGATACAAATATTTTATGCGTGAAACCGGGTTGTTTGATTTGTTGGAAAATCATATTGTGAACAATTTGGTAGACTATGCAACAGGTGTTGAAACAGGTCTTGATTCCAACGGTCGCAAAAATCGTGGCGGTCATTTGATGGAGGATTTGGTTGAGAGCTTTATTAATAAAGCCGGTTTTATAAAAGACAAGACCTATTTCAAGGAAATGTATATTCATCAGATTACTGCAAAGTGGGGCATCGATCTGTCTGCTATTTCCAATCAAGGCAAAATGGAAAAGCGTTTCGATTTCGTTGTCAAAACGCCCACTATGATTTATGGCATTGAAACGAACTTCTATGGCAGCGGTGGCAGTAAGCTAAACGAAACCGCCCGCAGTTACAAAACGCTTGCGTTGGAAACTGATACTATCAACGGCTTTACGTTCGTTTGGTTTACAGACGGCAAGGGATGGACAAGCGCAAGAAACAACCTTGAAGAAACTTTTGACGTTATGCCGCACATCTACAACATTAAAGATTTGGAAAATGGCATAATTACAGAGGTTTTTAAATAATGGCAAAGAAAATTACAAAATGGGAACCTGATGATTTTGAATTAGAAATGACAACACATTGGTCGTTTCCAAAGCGTGGAGATTGGGCAACTCACGATGCAAAATGGCGTGGAAATTGGTCGCCATATATTCCACGAAACATTATATTAAGATATTCAAAAGAGGGCGATGTAGTTCTTGACCAATTTTCAGGTGGTGGAACTACCCTCGTTGAAGCAAAGCTTTTGAACCGTGATATTATCGGTGTTGATGTCAATGATGTTGCACTTGATAGGTGCAAAGAAAAAGTGAATTTTGAACACGATGGGGCAAACGGAAAAGTTTATATCCGTAAGGGTGATGCCAGAAATTTAGATTTTCTTTCAGATGAAAGTATAGACCTTATTTGCACACATCCGCCCTATGCCGATATAATTAAATATAGCGATGGCATTGACGGAGATTTGTCGCAACTCAAAGTGAAAGATTTTCTTGAAGAAATGAAAAAGGTAGCTGTGGAAAGCTACCGTGTTCTGAAAAAAGATAAATTTTGTGCCATACTTATGGGCGATACAAGACAAAAAGGCTGTATGATCCCAATGTCTTTTGATGTTATGAAAATATTTCAAGACGTCGGATTTACTCTTAAAGAGTTGATTATCAAAGAACAACATAACTGCAAAGCAACGGGATATTGGAAAACAAATAGTGTAAAATATAATTTTTTACTGATTGCACACGAGTATTTGTTTGTACTAAAAAAATAAAACTATAGGAGAAATATAATATGGATAAGACAAAAGTATTTGTAATTATGCCGTTTACTGATGACTTTTTTGAGTCATATGAGATGATAAAGGAACATTTTAACGAAGATTTTGAATTTTCGCACGCTGGAGATGAAGATAACCAACAAAATATTCTAGCCGACATTATTCCTCCAATTTATTCTGCCGACATTGTTTTAGCAGATTTGACCGGATTAAATCCAAATGTAATGTATGAATTGGGTATTGCTCACAGTTTCAATAAGAAAACTATAATGATAACTCGTGATAATCTTGGCAGTCTTCCTTTTGATTTGAAACAATATCGAGCAAAAGACTATTCTACTCACTTCAAAAAGTTTTATGATTTAATTACATATTTGGAGAAGAATTTGAAGGGAGCAAGAGATGGTAGTGTTATTTTTAATAATCCTGTTGGGGATTTTTTGGATCATAGTAAGATTGCTCCAGAAGAACTTTTTAAAAAAGAAATTATTAAAGTTGATATTCCTGAAGGCGAAAAAGGTTTTCTTGACTTTTTAGCGGATGTAGAAGAAGATACTGAGAAGATGACTTCGGACATTGAAACGATGTCTTCAGAAATGAATGTAATGAGTAATGGTATAAATGGATGCACAGAAGAAATTGAGCGAGTGAATAAGAACGGAGGCAATGGGACCGCATCATTTGTGAGAAAACAGTCTAAAAAAGCTGCTGAATATATTGCTACATTTAGCAAACAATTAAAGGCACATAATTCAACTATATCTTCGTACTGGTCGAAAATTGAGAAGAATATTTTGGGATTGTTAGAAAACAATATTGCAGTAAAACCAGAAAATAAAGACTCTTTAATTAATTATATAAAGGCTTTATATAATATGAAGACATCAATTGCCACATCGAATGAATCTGTTCAGGTACTCAAGGAAATATCTTTGGGAAATCTTGGAATAGAAAGAAGTATGAATCAAGCAATTCGCTTTTTGGATGTTGATTTGGCTTCCTATATAGAAATGACAGAGCAAATGATCAAATCAATAGACAGAATTATTGATAAAAGCAAGTTTACTATTGGAAATATAGATTTTGATGAAATAGAATCTAAATAATTTTTGTGGCAACGATATGGCAACAAAAAATCGGATAGCGTATGCTTTACCGATAATTCAAATAATATAGATACTCTCTGATAAATTTCATAAACAAATGTGTTTAAGATTGATTTACAGGGAGCGAGTGGGAATAATTCCCTTTGGTTTAGATGTGCCGAAAAAACCAGTATTTATGCGGGTTTCGGGACTCGGCACTTTTCGAGTAACCGTTTTTGCAACAGATGAAATAATAATACTTGGCTTACAACTAAACCTAAAAATCGCATAATTTTTAAGGCTTCTGCCCTGTTTTGGGCAAAAGCCTTTTTTACATATTTGATAAAAATTCCGTTTTGACATACCGTCAAGGCGGAGAAAAATATATTAAATGAGAGAAATTTTCTTAGCATAAGCATGAAGAAATCATAGAACAACTTGCCTTATATGTTTCTTAGTAACATATAAGTTCTCGCTTTTCTAAGTAAAAACACAATATTTCGAAGCGGCATAGCTTGCTGTTATCATAGCTGTAGGTCGAGTGTTATCAGTCTCGATAACAAACCGATAACACTGCCTGTATAATCAGGATAATTTGGATATCTCGAATAATCAAAAACGCCGCGAACAGTACGCTCTTTCTACGTAAAAGCTTTTTTGCTGCTTGCCGTCCGTTTATTCGGCCGACGCAAACTCCTTAAAATGATTATATAACTGATTGACATTGAGGCTTGCTATATCGACAAGCGAGTATTGCTGCTGCAAATGTTTGACGAACTCGCAGCCCAGATAATAGCCAACATCGCTGTGATTTTTGTAGCTGCACCAATCCCCGAAGAAATCCTGCGTGCTGATATTTTTATCGACGCGGCGGAGATATTCACGCTTTATTTCGGCTTCGTTTTCCTTGCACCAATCGAGCCAACCGTTTTGATTTTGATGATAGTATCTGTCATCTTGGCATAAAATATGTTCGCAGACCATGGCAAGTCCCTCTTGATAGAGCTGAGCCAGTGAATTTTCGCCCTCTGACCGAGCCTCGGGATAGAGATTCCCGTAGGTTTTATGCCATATGTGGCCTATTTCATGAAAAATCAGAGCCTGCATGGCGGATTCATCCTGCCAATTCAACTCGATAATTTTTTCTATTCCGAGCAAAACCGCGTCTCTGCCGTCAAGCGATGTCGCCCAGCCCGCGCCGTTGCACAGCCCCAAATAGAGAATAATATCCGTCTCGACGCCGTTTTCAAAAAGCCGCTCTATATTGCTCGCAAGCTTGTCGGTCACGGCGACAAAGGAGTCGTTTGCCGCAATCGCCGCGTCCCTGTTGAGCAGCACGTTATTGACTACGGGCAGCACATCATTATTGAAATCATATTCCCTCGAATCCCGTTCGCATTTTTCGCCAAGCTCCGGCGAAATCGCGCGGGCGTATACTCTCCATGCATCCAAATCAAAGGCGCTGTTCTTAAAGCAGCCGGGTATTTTATCAAAAGTATTTATTATTCTCATAGCTCTGTTCCTGCGATTCTCTCAAATTATTTTACCTGCTTTGACATATGCATTTCGCCGTCGCACTCGAAGCCGATGGCGGAGTAGAGCTTTTGCGCGGCAGTGTTATCACTGCCCGTCAACAGCTCGAAGCTGTGGAGCGGGTATATTTTTTTGCAGTATTCCTGCGCGAAGGTCAGCATTTCGCGCGCGACTCCCCGCCCGCGATACTCGGGACGGACATAGACCTCCGTTATCTCGGGCATATATTCGTCGTAGCAAAACGACTTCTTCAGCTGAACGCAGACGAAGCCGGCGAGCCGTCCTCCGTTGCCGTCCGCAACGATGACAACCTCGCGCCTGTTTGTAAGAAGCGAGGCGCGAATGCTTTCTTCCGTAGTCTTGCCCTTGCCGTTGAACTCTGCATTGAGGCGCTCAAGCTCTCCCGCATCGCCGACCGATGCCAATCTTATCATCTTATTATCTCTCCCCCAGAGTTTTGTGCCCGCATTATAGCATATTTTTTCCAAAATGTAAATGTTCGGAGGAGGTGAAAGGCTGCTGATGGGCTGTGAGTGTTAGGCGAATCGGGATTTGCGGATATAAGTATCGACAACGGTCAACCTCCGTAATATTGGAAATCATCACAACCTTGCTGAAGCTGATGTTATCCGCCCGCGAAGTTCGCACAATTTTATTTCTTCTCAAAACTCACAGTCTTTTCTTTCATCGAGATTTTCCCGACCCGATAGCCGTAATCCGCAAGCTCTTTTTTGAAGTTCAGAAACGAGTGGTCTATCGGCACGCCAGCGATATTTTGTATTTCATCAAAAGTGAGCTTCAGCGACTGCGCGCCGCTGTTTTTGACATATTCCCAGAGTGCGTTGTATTTGCTCATTTTTTCGCCTCGTTATTCGTCAATATAGCTATTCCTCTTTCCGAGCACCCACGGGATATCCGCATCGAAGTCGAGCTGAATCACTGGAAGAGGAAAATCCGGCTCCGGCATGTCGATACGGTCGCTGAACGAAACGCCAAAATTCGGCGAGAGCGGATATGTTGCTTTTTCGTCCCAACAGGCTGTAGAGTCACTCGTCGGTTTCCATGCGCTTTTGCCACTGAGTAAAGTTCCGCAGATGTGGCAAAAGCCACCGTAGTACAGCGTGTTTTCGTCTTTGGCGCAATAGACATAACATTCGCAGATTTTTTTCATGTCAACGCCGAGCGCGGAGAAAAAGTCCCGGATATTCTGCGGAAGTTTGTCGACGGCTCTCTCGAAGTTAAGGCACCCGTCGCATTGGCATTCCTCGCTGACCGTTACGGCGCGGTTATAGAATTGCTTCGTCTTTTCAACATCAACATCGATTTTGTATTCGCCGAATTGAAATATCAATCTACGCACCTCCGATATGCCGATTTTCTTTGATTATATCAGCAAAGCGCGAAAAAATCCACCGGAATATGCCAAAAGGACGCAGTTTGCGCTGCGTCCTTTTTTCTGTTCTGTTGTGCTTATCAGCTGCGTTTTTTGCCCTTTTGCTGATTCGCGCTGTGGCAGGAGCCTGCCATAGCACAGTGGGCACAGTTGCAGCCGCAGGAGGATTTGCCTTTCTTTTTATCCTTGACAAGATTGTATATAATCAGTGCCACGATAACGGCAAGCACAAGGCATATTATAATGGTTGCAATATTCTTTGATAACCACGCGAGCATTTGAAAAGACTCCTTTCACAGATTGGTTTTTGCTTTATTTCGTAACCTTTACATCGGAGGTCAGCTTCGTAGCTTCCTTGTAAGGACGCACGAGCATGAAGATTATCAGGGCGAGGAAGATGAACGCGAACACAAGGCTTACGATATCAACTGCGCCGTGGATGTTGCCGGTGAAGAGGTTGCCGAACTGGTTTATCATAAGGGAGATAACATAGGCGAAGCCGCACTGATAGCCGATTGCGAACCAGGTCCACTTTGCGCTGTTCATCTCACGCTTGATAGCACCGATAGCTGCGAAGCAGGGAGCGCACAGGAGGTTGAAGACGAGGAACGAATAAGCGGTTATGCCGGTGAACGCCTTTGCAAGGGTTGCATAAACGTTGCCCTCTGCGCCATAGAGG
>CAUEFX010000110.1 GCA_958477465.1 uncultured Bacteroides sp. | reverse complement strand
AAGATCGATGAAGACTGGAAACCATCCAGCATGTTCTGGGAAGTAACCAACCGCCGTCGGGATGAGAAAACGATTTCCTACGCGGAGAGTCACGACCAGGCATTGGTGGGAGATAAAACGATCATTTTCCGTCTGATCGATGCCGATATGTATTGGCACATGCAGAAGGGAGATGAGAATTATACGGTAAACCGCGGAGTCGCTCTTCACAAAATGATCCGTCTGCTTACCGCTACCACTATCAATGGCGGGTATCTGAACTTTATGGGAAATGAATTCGGGCATCCCGAATGGATCGACTTCCCGCGCGAAGGTAATGGCTGGTCGTGCAAATACGCCCGCCGTCAGTGGGATCTGGTAGACAATAAGAATCTGATTTATCACTATCTGGCGGACTTTGACGAAAGTATGCTGAAAGTTATCAAGACGGTGAAAGATTTTCAGGCTACCCCGATACAGGAAATTTGGCACAACGATGGTGATCAGGTATTGGTATATCAGCGCAAAGACCTCATTTTTGTGTTCAATTTTAACCCCAAACAGTCATTCACGGATTACGGATTCTTGGTTGCACCGGGGGCGTATGAGGTTATCCTGAACACAGACGATGTCCTGTATGGCGGCAACGGACTTACAGACGACACGATCACTCATTTTACCATATCGGATCCTCTGTATGAGAAAGAAAAGAAAGAGTGGTTGAAACTTTATATTCCGGCACGTACAGCGATGGTGCTGAGAAGAAAAAAGTAGAAATGCCATACGGTAAAACAGGAAGGAAGTGAAGGCATGCCAAAATTCAGATCCAGAGAGAATGAACTCTCCATCTAAGACTTGACAACCTTCATCCACAATAATAAGAAGAGCCATATCTTTACTCAAAATAGAGTATGATATGGCTCTTCTGCGTTTCTGTGCAATTCACTTAATTCGATTATCTTACTTCAAGCTTTCCTGAACCTGAGTCAGCATTTTCTTGATTTCGGCTCTTTCCGGAGACAAGGATACAGCTTCCTGCAAATAGTCGGAAGCCTTTTTGAAATCGGCATCGGCTGCCGCTTTTTCCGTTGCATATTTATCTGCATCCGAATTAGCCAGTGGGGCAGCTTTCTTTAATGCAGTAGCACCGTTGTTATAGAACAATACACCTAAGCTGTAAAGGGCATCTGTTTTCCATTTTTTCCCGCTTAGTGTAGTTACCTGCTTATAGCTTTCCTCGGCTTTGGCGATATCGTTTGCTTTCTGGAATTTTTGTCCTTCTTTCAGATAATAGATTGCATATAGTTTTTCCATTGTCTTATTTCCCGGAGCGATTTTCAGTCCGGCTTCTAATGTTTCCACCATTTCTGCATCTTTCTTCAAATCCTTCAGCGCACCGGCCTTACGTGCATACGCATTGGCTACGTTATAATTCTTCTGAATGGCGATATCGAAATACTTCACAGCATCGGCATATTGTTTTATTTGGTCTGCACATACTCCACAGTTGTATGCCATTACAGAGTCCGAATTATTCGTCTGTTTCAGATATGCGTCATACTTGGTAAAAGCGACTTGATAGTTTTTGGCATTTAATGCATCATTCCCCTCTTTTTTCAGTTGGTTGGGATCCGTTTGGGCTAAAATACTGCCCGTAGCACAGCATATAGCTGCTAATAAAATAAATTTTCTCATGGTTTTTACGTGTCATTTTAAATGTTTATCGTCCAAATTTAACAAGAAATGAATGAAATCGCAAAGCTATTTTATTTTTTTATAGGCTCTTTCACACAACGAAACATACCGTTCGGGCATTTTGCATGGATCCCATATCTCTTGTAGCAATCTGATTTCTATGTAAAAATCATACGTCATACAATAAATCTTTATAACTTTACCCCCTGTAAACATAGTGATAATCGCTTTAATCTTAGGAGAGAATGGACAACGGATGATATAAAGCTCCGCGAAAGCAGCCGGTCCTTCCAACATGATGAACTTCAGAGAATGACTAATGGAACACAGCCCGCGATGCTAAAGGTTTTCCTGAATCCGTGCCTTTCCTTTACGCATTTCACAATTGAGAGACGAGCGTCTCACGGTCATGAGACGAGCGTCACACAGTCGTGAAAAGCACGTCTCACAACTGTGAGACAGAAAAGATTCTTAAAGATTCGCAGAGTTGCATACAGCTTAAGAAGCTGTTTTGTAATAGATAAAAGCCTTGACAGCAAGACCCACAAACAATGATTATCAGATATTTAACTCCATTCCTTTAAAGCAGCTACCCCAAACAGTTTCTTATTTCTCACGCAAAGAAAAGACTTTATTTTCAAGATAGAGACACGTTGCATAGAATAATACAGCAACAATATTCTAAACACAAACAGACATCTCTATTTCATTTCTTGATGTCCTATCGCTTTTTCTTCACTATTTTCTTATCACACCGGCATATAAATCGAGATTTATATCTAAATTTGTACTACAAATTGAAAGACAAAATTTAGAGAAACAATGAAAAAGTTCATCAAGGGCTTCCGGTTCACCCCTTCCAATTACCCGGACGAAATAGAAGATAAAATACAGAAATACAGAAAACAGGGTATAAAACTTCCTCCCAGAAAAGTACTCCGTACACCGGAACAACTGGAAGGCATACGTGAAAGCGCCAAAATCAACACCGCCTTGTTGGATTACATCTCCGAAAACATCCGCGAAGGGATGTCTACCGAGGAAATCGATCGTATGGTTTACGATTTTACGACCAGCCACGGAGCTATTCCCGCTCCGCTCAATTATGAAGGTTTCCCCAAAAGTGTTTGTACAAGCATCAACGATGTAGTATGTCACGGAATACCGAGCAAAGACGAAATTCTACAAAGCGGAGACATCGTAAATGTAGACGTTTCAACCATATACAAGGGATATTTCTCGGATGCTTCGCGCATGTTTCTGATCGGAGAAGTAAATCCGGAAATGCGCCAGCTGGTACAAGTCACTAAAGAATGTATGGAGATAGGTATCGCCACCGCACAACCCTGGGCACGACTGGGAGACGTAGGTGCCGCTATTCAGGAACACGCCGAAAAGAACGGGTACAGCGTAGTACGCGACCTTTGCGGACACGGAGTCGGGATGCAGTTTCATGAAGAGCCCGATGTGGAACATTTCGGTCGTCGGGGTACGGGCATGTTAATTGTCCCCGGAATGACATTTACCATCGAACCGATGATAAATATGGGTGCATACGACGTGTTTGTAGACGATGAAGACGGCTGGACCATATACACCGACGACGGGCTGCCATCAGCACAATGGGAGAATATGATTTTAATAACAGAAAACGGAAACGAAATCCTTACCTATTGATTTATGGAGTCCATTCTACTCATAGTTGTCATCTTATTATTAGCCGGTCTTATCATCCTGATACTGACCAGAAATAACAGTCAGGCACAAAACGAACAACTGCAAACCGCCTTGCGGCAGCAAATGCAGGAAAATCGCGAAGAGCTGAACCGTAGTATTCGCGAACTCCGCATGGAGATGGCGCAAACCATCAACCAAAGCATGCAACAATTGCAGGATGCTTTGCACAAAAACATGATAACCAGCGGTGAATTGCAACGGCAGAAGTTCGATACCATGGCACGCCAACAGGAAATGCTGCTGCAATCTACCGAAAAGCGCCTGGACGACATGCGGCTTATGGTAGAAGAAAAACTGCAAAAAACGCTGAATGAACGTATCGGACAGTCTTTTGAGATAGTTCGTTCGCAACTTGAAAATGTGCAGAAGGGACTGGGAGAAATGAAATCTCTGGCACAGGATGTAGGCGGATTAAAGAAGGTATTGAGCAATGTGAAAATGCGGGGTACTTTCGGCGAAGTGCAATTAGGAGCATTGTTGGAGCAGATGATGAGTCCGGAACAGTATGATGCCAATGTGAAAACAAAAAAGAGCGGAACGGAGTTTGTAGAATTTGCCATCAAACTTCCAGGTAAGGACGATGCCAACAGCACTGTATATCTACCTATCGACGCCAAATTCCCCAAAGACGTATATGAGCAATACTACGATGCTTTCGAAGCCGGAGATGCCGCACAGATCGAATCATCCGGAAAACAATTGGAGAATACCATCAAGAAAATGGCGAAGGACATTCACGACAAATATGTCGATCCTCCCTTTACCACAGATTTTGCCATTCTGTTTCTGCCGTTCGAAAGTATCTATGCAGAGGTGATACGCCGGACGGCATTGGTAGAAATGCTGCAAAAGGAATATAAAATAGTAATCACCGGTCCTACCACTTTGGGCGCCATTCTCAACAGCCTGCAGATGGGCTTCCGTACACTCGCCATCCAGAAACGGACGGGAGAGGTATGGACTGTTTTAGGAGCGGTAAAAACCGAATTCAGCAAATTTGGCGGCCTACTCGAGAAAGTGCAAAAAAACCTTCAAAACGCAGGCGACCAACTGGAAGAAGTAATGGGAAAACGCACCCGTGCCATTGAGAGAAAACTCCGCCAGGTAGAACAATTGCCTCATGAAGAAAGCCAAAAGATTCTGCCAATTGATGATGGAGAGGACGAATAAATAAAGTGAATTCGGTCATAAGGAAGTTGATTCAGTCACAAGGAAGTGAATTCAGTCCCGGAGAATTAATTTAATCGGAGGTGTGTCAAAACTCAATCTTGCCAAAGATGAGCTTTTGGTTTGAAGTTCGAGTATCGACACCCCCTCTTATCTTTTCTTCGGCAAAACGAAATAGAGCACAATATACCCCAAAAGACCCGCCAAAGCCGTACCGGAAAGTACACCAAACTTAGCTTGATTCAACAATACCGGATGGTTTACACCGAATGACAGATTTGCAATAAACAGAGATACCGTAAAACCGATACCGCCCAGCAAGGAAACACCGGCCATATTCTTCCAGTCCATTCCTTGCGGCATTGGCGTAAACTTACTTTTAACCGCCAACCACGTAAAGGAATAAATACCCACGAATTTACCACACAGCAGCCCCAAAGCTACAGCGATGCTCACTTCCCCTACCACTTCTCCTCCACCGCTGAACACCACTCCGGCATTCACAAAGGCAAACAGAGGAAGAATGATGTAGTTGACCACCCCATGAAGATTATCTTCCAGAGACTGCAAAGGACTGATCACACGATCGGAAGCCGACTCCACTCTTTTCAACTGTGCTATCTGCTCATTGGTCAATACAATATCATTGCCCATAACCGGAAAAGTATTGATGATACGCCGGATGCGCTCGATATACCTGCCTACGCGCAACTGAGGTTTAGCAGGTATTACAAAAGCCAATAATACCCCGGCAATCGTACTGTGGATGCCCGATTGCAAAAACATATACCAGATGACAACACCGATAACCAGAAAAAACAGTTTATTGGTAACCGAACGTTTACCGATGAAATAGAGCAAGATTAAAAGTAAAGTAGCTGCTAACAAATATCCATAAGACACATGGGAACTATAAAACACGGCAATAACGAGAATGCCTCCAATGTCATCGACCACAGCAAAAGCCGTCAGGAATATTTTCAGACTCAACGGCACGCGCTTTCCCAACAGGCTCAACACTCCCAACGAGAAAGCAATATCCGTAGCCATCGGTATGGCAAGCCCCTGCCCGCCCGGAGTACCCGGCATACAAACAAACGAATAGACTAAAACAGGAAACAACATACCGCCGCAAGCTGCGATAAACGGCAATGCCGCTTTCCGGAAAGAAGACAACTCACCGACCAGCAATTCCCGCTTTATCTCCAATCCTACCAACAGAAAGAAGACAGTCATCAATCCGTCGTTAATGAATTCGATCATTGTCAGATTCTGACCTCCATGAGAAAGCAGATTAAAATTACCAATCCGAAAATGAAGCTCATGCAACAGAAACTCCTGATAGACAGGAGCTACCGGAGAGTTGGCAATAACAGCAGCAGCAATCGCTGTCAGAAACAGCAGAATGCTCGCCGCAATGTTCATGGACGAAAAGTGTCTCATTGTTCGCAAGATAGTCATGGTATATGTGTTTTAATGGTTCAACACTCTTGTAAAAACCGGAATAAGCAGAGCAACGGTTAAAGCAATCGCCCGGAAAAGTTCTGCTGACAAACGGCGATTGCCCAATGTACCCCAAAACTATCTGCAACGGCATTTATTCAGAATCCT
>CAUEFX010000109.1 GCA_958477465.1 uncultured Bacteroides sp. | reverse complement strand
CGACATTCAGAACCACAATCTGACGCTCTAACCAACTGAACTACATCCACCATGTCTGCGTTTCTCTAACGCGGTGCAAAGATAGATATAATCTTTTAATCTGCAAATATTAGAAGGAATTTTTTTATGGAAAAATGTACTCTTTTATTCCCTTATTATGTTTATCGAATAAGGTGCGGGTGTCTTTTGTAAAGATTTTCAAGTGGTTACGTTCTGTAACGGATAGTGAGTCCGTTGGGTAACCAATCGGATATAACATGTAATTTTTCTTTCGTGATAATACTGGTCGGGAGGTCCATACTAAACTGTATCCACAATTGATGACACGGGTAATGCTGTCTTTTTCAAGTTCCAGTTTAAACAAAACTCCTCCGTCTGTCCGGCGGGCGGACATATTGGATATGAAATTTCCTAAAGAGTAGACTATCGCATGCCGGCTGCCTGCCGTACTGTCTGTGCGGAGTTCCATCGGCTGTACTACATGGGGATGAGAACCTATGATATGGGTAACGCCTTGTTGCAGCAACCAATCGGCAAGAGAGGTCTGTTCCCGATTAGGGAGCGACTGGTACTCTTCCCCCCAATGCATGCAGGCAATGAGAACATCGGGTTTGAGTGTTTTCGCTTTCCGGATATCCAGTGCCATCGTCTCTTTGTCAATGTAATTCACGATGTTGGGAGAAGTTACTTTGAGGCCGTTTGTACCATACGTGTAGTTGAGAAGTACGATGCGGAAACCGTTCTTTTCTACCATGAGCGGATATCGTTGTTCGCGTGTTTCAGCATTGGTGTATGTACCTGCGTATGGGATGCAGAGGGAGTCGAGCATGAGAATTGTTCGTTCCAGACCTTTTTTGCCCCGGTCCAGACAATGGTTGTTGGCGGTTATCAATACGTTGAAGCCGGCTTCACGGATGGCGGATAGATATTCGTCCGGTGCACTGAAAGCAGGATAGCCACGATAAGGTTTTCCACCGAGGGTTACCTCCAGGTTGGCGATGGCAATATCCGCCTGGCTGATTTCATCTTTGACGAATTTGAAACAATCGGAATAGTCATATCCGGCAGGAGTTCGGGCTGCGTTGATTTGCCCTTGGTGTTGCATGAGGTCACCGGCAAAAAGAAGCGTGATGCGGTGAGGGAGAAGGCTGCCATTCGGGTTGGATATTGTGTCTGAGACAACTTTGGCTGCATCTCTCTTTTCCTGCGACACGGATGTGCAGGAAAGGGAGAGAAGCAGAAGTATGAATGAGAGATATCTCATTTATAAATGGCTTTTTTGCCGGCCAGCAGTGTGTTCTTCATCAGCGAAACAATAGTCATGGGACCTACACCTCCCGGCACGGGGGTGATGAATGAACACTTGGGAGCAACTTCGTCAAACTTTACATCGCCCGTCAGTTTGAAACCGGATTTTTTGCTGGCATCGGGTACGCGGGTGGTACCAACATCGATAATAACCGCACCCTCTTTTACCATATCGGCTTTCACGAAATTAGGCTGACCCAGGGCGGCGATAATGATATCGGCTTCCTGGCATTCTTTTACCAAGTCGCGCGAACGGCTGTGGCAAACGGTGACTGTCGCATCTCCCGGATAGGCTTTTTGCATCATGAGGGCGGCCATCGGTTTGCCGACGATGTTGCTACGTCCCAGCACTACGCATTTCTTACCCGATGTTTCGATTTTGTAACGCTTCAACAGTTCGAGTATGCCGTTCGGGGTGGCAGACACGTAGCAGGGCAGTCCGATGGACATACGTCCTACGTTAATGGGATGGAAACCGTCTACGTCTTTGCGATAGTCGATGGTTTCGATTACTTTCTGCTCGGAGATGTGTTTGGGCAACGGAAGCTGTACGATGAAGCCGTCTACATCGGCATCTTCATTGAGTTCGCGTACTTTGGCCAATAGTTCGTCTTCGGTCACATCACTTTCATAACGGATAAGGGACGATTTGAAACCGCATACCTCACAGGCTTTTACTTTTGCGGCTACGTATGTTTCGCTACCTCCATCGTGTCCTACAAGGATAGCAGCCAAGTGGGGACGTTTTCCTCCATTAGCTACAATTTCCGCCACTTCAGCGGCGATTTCTTGCTTTACTTGCTCGGAAATGGCTTTTCCATCTATAAGGGTCATGTTAAATAGTATTTTGGTGATGGGCAAAAGTAGAATAAATTGCCGAACTCTCCAAGTCAAAAGAAAAGAAAGAGAGGCACTCATTTTGGTCAAGAGCTGATTTATGTATTCTTAACAGAACTGTCGGCTTTTCGTAGGGAAACGTTTGCTGTGTTGTAATTCGATTATATTGGTTCTAAAACAGATAACAAAATTCATTGGGACATAACTTGTTATGATTTGTGACGTTGTTTGTTATGTACCGTGGCATTGTTTGTTACACGTCGTGGCGTTACTTGTTATCTACCGTGACGTTACTTGTTATGTACTGTGAGATTACTTGTTATGTATCATTCGAAAAGTTGTAATCTTCCTTGGATAGAAGTTTTTGGCAAGCGACCTTTAAAGTCACAGCTATCATTACGTTGGAAAGAATCTCGAAATAGTAACGTCGCACGTTATATAAAAGAAGAGGTTGTAAATATAAAGAAAGAAGAGATAGTGAATAAAGAGGAGAAAGTAAATAAAAGAAGAGGGGGAAAATGGATAAAAGAAAAGGAGAAAGCCGAAGCCCTCTCCTTTACACGTTATTTTAAATTGCTTTTCAGTCGGAATTTATCAGCGTCTCATCTTAGGCATCATCTTACCCATCTTGCTACCTGTAACCATCTTCATCATCTTACGTGTCTGATCAAATTGTTTCAACAGGCGATTAACTTCCTGGATAGTCGTTCCGCTACCTTTTGCAATACGCGTGCGGCGTGATCCGTTTAGTATTTCGGGGTTGGTCCGTTCTTCCGGTGTCATGGAGTAGATAATGGCTTCAATGCTCTTGAAGGCATTATCGTCTATATCGATATCTTTGATGGCTTTACCCACACCCGGAATCATGGATGCGAGTTCCTTAAGATTACCCATCTTCTTGATTTGTTCAATCTGGCTGAGGAAGTCATTGAAGTCAAACTGGTTCTTGGCGATCTTTTTCTGCAAGCGTTTGGCCTCTTCTTCATCGTATTGTTCTTGTGCACGTTCTACCAGCGAAACGATATCACCCATACCGAGGATACGGTCTGCCATACGTGCCGGATGGAACTGGTCGATAGCATCCAGCTTTTCACCTGTTCCTACGAATTTGATAGGCTTGTTCACAACCGAACGGATGGAAAGGGCGGCACCGCCACGGGTATCACCATCGAGCTTGGTCAGTACTACACCATTGAAGTCGAGACGGTCATTGAACTCTTTTGCTGTATTTACAGCATCCTGTCCGGTCATGGAGTCGACAACAAAGAGAATTTCATTCGGCTGAATGGCCTCTTTGATCGCTGCAATTTCATTCATCATCTCTTCGTCTACGGCCAGACGTCCGGCAGTATCGACAATCACGAGATCATAACCCTTTGCCTTGGCTTCTTTGATAGCGTTTTGTGCAATCTCCACCGGATTCTTGCTATCCGGTTCGGAATACATCGGGACATCGATCTGTTCGGCCAGTACACGGAGCTGTTCGATGGCAGCGGGACGATACACGTCACAAGCTACGAGTAACGGTTTACGGTTTTTCTTTGTTTTGAGCATCCGGGCCAGTTTTCCGGAGAAAGTAGTCTTACCCGAGCCTTGCAGACCGGACATCAGGATAACGGCGGGCTGGCCTTGGGTTTCGATTTCGACGGTCTCTCCACCCATCAACTGGGTCAGTTCGTCGTGAACGATTTTCACCATCAGCTGACTCGGTTTTACGGCGGTAAGAACATTTTGTCCCAAGGCCTTTTCTTTTACCGTGTCGGTAAAGGTTTTTGCCACTTTATAGTTAACGTCGGCATCCAACAAGGCTTTGCGTACGTCTTTCAGTGTTTCTGCTACATTGATTTCGGTGATCTTACCTTCACCTTTCAAAATCTTAAACGACCTCTCCAGTCTCTCGCTTAAATTATCGAACATGGTTATATTAATTACGAATTAGGATGCAAATGTACTAAAATCTCTTGTATTTATATCTTTTTATTCTGCCATTTTGCTTTTTTGAGATAAATATAGCTTGTTGTGAGCAATAATGTATAATACACTATCTCAATGGTAAAGCACCATTCGACAGGCGCTTTCAGCCACATCCCGATAAAGATTATATACGAACCGTAGATGAGAATCGTAATGCTTTCCAGCAGGAGGGCGGCTTGTGTATTGCCTGTTCCGGATATTCCGTTGAATACGACATTGGCGACCGAAGCAATCAGCATGGCACAACAGATGACGTACACCGAAGGGACGGATTCCGTTATCAGTGCGGCCTCGTTGGTATAGATGGAAAGCATCTCCTGAGGAAATATTGCGGTGACAATGACCAGCGCCAGCATGATGAAGAATGAGAACCGGGCTATCTTGTTGATGAGCGGAATGACGTGTCGTATGCCTCCTGCCCCGATAGCATTACTTACCAGGCTGTTGGTAGTCGTGGCCAGCGCATTGACCGGAATCAGCATTACGATATAGATACTGCGTACGATGTTGGCAATGGCGAGTTCCCGTTGTCCCAATCTTTCTACGGCAATGAAGAATACGAACCACGTAGCCATTGCCAGGAAGTACTGCAACATGGTGAAACAGGAAATGCTGAGTATGCGCATCAGCAGCCGGAGATCGAAGGAACGGAAACGGTTCAAACCGTATTTCTTCAAATCGACAGTGATATACGTATAAATAAGGAAGAACAGAATGGAACTGGCTTCGGCTATCACAGAGGCGATTGCGGCTCCCTTGATGCCCATTTCCGGAAACCCGAAATGCCCGAATATCATGGCATAGTCCAGTATCACATTGACAATAGCCATGACAATAGCATTGATCGTCAGTACTTTGGTGCGGGTAATGCCGATGTATAATGCACGGAACATTACATTGACAAATGAGAAGAAGAATCCGTAGATGCGCCAGTCCAGAAACTCCATCGTGGCATCGAATATCGATTCGGAGGACACCAGTATGTGCATGATGCTGCTTCCGAAAACTCTGGTGAAGCCAAACAGCAACAGTGCCATGACCAGCAGGAACATAACGCCCTGCATCATTACGGGTCCCACGTCCGTATAGTGCCCTTCTCCATTTCGGCGAGCAATGACGATTTGTGAACCGGTACTGAATCCGAAAGCGATCGTAAAGACGCATATATAGAAAAGCCCGCCCATCGCAGAACCTCCGAGGGCTACTTCGCCGACTCTTCCGAGAAAAGCCGTATCGGTGACATTAATGACATTTTGCGCTAATAAACTGAGAAGTATCGGATAACTGACACTCCAAATCTGTTTGTTGGTATACATAGACCGGTGTTTAGGTTTGCAATTTGCAAATTTAATATATAAATCTCGATTTATATACCGGTGTGATAAGAAAATGTCAAGATCATCCCTGTCTTTGTGGCGTGACCTTGACATTTTCTTAGAGGAAAGATAACTCTTTTATTCGGATATGCTATCGAACGGATAAGTGAAAATGATAACAGGCTGCCCCTGTTCGTCGGACGTTATGTTGTAGCTTCCTCCGAAATGTTGCAGCAAAAGGCGATTGATGTCATGGCGTATGCTTACTTTTTGGGAATTGAATTCCGGATCGGCCAGCGGACTGTTGCTGATGCGGATACAGAGCAACTTTTCTGAATCGTCACGGGTCAGGGTGAAAGTGATTTCTCTGTGTACCGTGCTTTTCTGAGGATAAGTCAAGGTGCTGACCAAGGCCTGTATGAGCCGTCCGGTATCGGTTGTGATTGTTTGCGTCCCGATATGGGCATCAAAATGTATTTCGACGGTTCCTTCATTATGCATACGGGCCATATAGATAGCATCGTTGCAGAGTGCCACTACGTCATATTCCTGTATTTGGAATTTCATCATGTTGGCTTCCAGACGCGACAAGTCCAATACATCGTTAACCAGTTGCATCAATTCTTCGGTGTTTTTCTGGATGATGGCAGAGAATTCCTTTCTTGTCTCCTCATCCATATCCGGTTCTGATGCTATCAGTTGAGAAAACCCTACGACTCCATTCAGTGGAATGCGGATGTTGTAGCTCATGTTGGCGAGGAAATGATTCTTGGCCTCATTGGCTTTTTCCGCTGTACGGGTAGCCTTGCGGGTTTCGCTTTCTGCTGTTTTCAGAGCTTTACGTACCCGAAAAACACGTAGCATGAAGCAT
>CAUEFX010000108.1 GCA_958477465.1 uncultured Bacteroides sp. | reverse complement strand
ACATCTTACAATGATTACGACCATGGGATTATCCGACAATCCTTATGCCTGGGATATCCAGTCGGCAGTAACAATGGACGACTTGTTTGTTCTCTAAGTAACAGTAAAAATAACTTGGAACAAATAAATGCTAAGCAGATTTGCACCAAGTTATTTTTAACTGTTACTTACTTTATAACTAATCAATCCTTACAACCTGTAAAAGAGAATGTGACACCAAGTCTATTTTGATAGGTCAAAGTTAGCTGCCCTTGATACTACGTACCTCCTATGCTTTTGGAAGTTTCCGATTCCAAAGTATATCTTCCGTTTCCATTATCAACTATAGTCAAGTTGACTGGATTCAAATCTACATCAAATTTTTCACAGAGTAATCTATCCAAACGAATAGTTTTCGAGGAAAGGCGGGTTAAAGTTACATAACAAGCCGCAGGAGCATCAGAGAAGCCTATTGGCTTCAATGTTCCAGAATAGCTAGATGCTATAACAGAAGCGACATTAACCGTTGCCACATCATCGTCATCGCTTCCGCCATATGAAACAGCAGACACTGTCTGATAATTTATCTTCGCACTTTCAAAAAGGTCAGACACCGCCTGCCTCAACGAGTTGATGTTTACCGATAACGATGAATTATCGGGCTTGATAGCAAGAATGCTGAATGCCGATGTCCTCGTTTTGCTCTCCAATGTGGATGGCATTTACAATGGCGACCCATCTCTCCCAACCTCTCGCATCATCCCTTCGGTATATCACGACCGAGATGACAGCAGAAGATACCAAGGGTACTTTGTTTCATATCAAAACCGAGATTCGAAAAAAGGGAGGATGAAGGGTAAGGGGTGGATTATAGCAGTAACTACTCTTTTACTTTCATAATGACGATTGTTAAACAACGTAAATATGTCACAGAAAATCCTTTTGTTTATAGGCATTGGCTAAGTCTATGTGCAAGATTTCGCAAGATGGTTCATGTGCATTTTGCAAGATTTCGCAAGAAAGTTGAAAGATTCTGTAATAGAGTATCCGACATTTTTCCATAATTTTGCAGCATGTTATTTATGGTATGGATTTAATCTATTATTCACATATAAATATAGTATTATGGCAACAACTTTAAAACTGCAACTTCATGGCAGACTTCGTGGAATCCTCTTAGCTCTGCTACTCGCCGTCTGCCTGTCTTCGGCTTCGGCACAAGAGAATGTAACGGGAACATTGAGTGGTGACAGTGTCTATGCTACAGTCAATGGCGTTACATTTTGTTTCTATGTTCATGGCTCTGATTCATTGACCGTGGACAATGCCTATGGCTATACTGACACGCTGGACATACCAGGATATGTCAACGTGGGCGAAACCACATATAAGGTGACTTCTGTGCCCAGTGGCATATATGGCCATCATTTCGGCAATAAGAATTTCAAAGTACTCATCTTGCCAGAGACGCTGTACGACTACGGGGAGCAGTCTTTCTGCCATTGTTTCAATCTGGAGAAGGTCGTAAGCAAGCGTGCGTATCCTGTCAGTACATGGTATGCACTCTTCAATAGCGACAGTGACTTCTTGTGGCGAGAGCGCTCCAGCCTTTACATCTATCACAATGCAGTCTTGAACGTGCCCTTTGGAAGCAAGCCCTATTACAGCAACTTTGCTCCATGGAGATTCTTTACCACTATTGAAGAAGGACTTGAACCGAACGTAGGCTACAACGCACCGGTATTGTCTGCCGACAGCGCCAGCTACACCCCCGATACCAATGTGTTCACACAGGCTGTAAGGGTTACCCTTACCAATCCGAACACGGCAGGCGACATTTATTATTACATCATCAGTAGGAACGGCTTTAGTCGCACGTCGGACATCCAGAAATACGAAGGGCCCGTGGAACTGACCGAGCCATCGGGCATTGTTGCCTATGTTACAGATGGCACGACACGCAGCCAGACATTGACGGCGCAATTCAACATACAGACCAACTCACTCTTTGTGCAAGGCGAGAAAGTGACACAGGACAACATGTATGATATATTGTACGACAAAGGCAGCGTAGCCATTGACCCCAAGAGCGGTGCACTGGTGCTGACCAATGCCAACATCAACCCTGGCGGCAAGGCTAATGAGGGTATCAAGGCGTATGGTGACAATCTCACCATCAGGCTCAACGGCAATAGCACAATCACTGGCGGCAATATTGGCATTGATTTCAACTATGGTGATGGGCATATGGCATCGTACAACGGCCCAACGCTGACTATAGAGGGGCAAAACAATGGCACCGACACATTGACGGTGAACGGACTTCAGAGTGAGGCAATATTTGCATATCTTTCCAATCTCACCATCAGAAACTGCGTGGTCATAGCCAATGGCGCAACAAAGAGTGGAACTGGTGTCTACTTTAAGGCTGGAGGAAGAAAGATTGACGGAACACTGACCATCGACAATGCAACTCTGCATGCTTCTGGCGGAAGGAATGCCATTGATGGCGTGTTCAATCTCAATCTCTCCGACAACGTTTCCATCCTCTCTCCAAAGGGTGCCCGGTTCGTAAGTTTCATGGATTACAAAGAATGTTTTTCAAACATCGTTGACGCCACGGGAGCCGCAGCGCTGACGGCGATCATTGGCATCGCTTCACCGAAGCCTACCGAGATATCGCCTGTAGTCACCGACAGCAACAATGCTGTCGAAGTTGTTGACACCAGCAACATCACAGAAAGCACCGACCTCAACAACCAAGTCGTCAACAACGTTTACTTCAACATCAATACCACTGGTTCAGAGCAAACAGGCTACTACGACAGTACAGACAATTCGCTTGTGCTTGTCCAGACTACCAACAACACCGACATGGCAACCATCGCATCGTCTGAAAACCCAATCTCTGTTGCCGCAGACAATGGCTACACGGGATTGATTCTTATGGTGCCAGAAGGACAGGGCATCATCACCGTCGAGACACAGACCTATGGCACAACGGCTGTTGCCGTGCAGGTGGGCACCGACGCTCCGCAGACCATCACTTCTGGTTCGCAGGAAGAAACCAACGTCAGCTATACCGTTGCTCAAGACTCCTACGTTTATCTCTATACCACCAACAATTCCTCGGCTGCAGTGGGCACAAGAGCTATGGCTGCACCAACCAACGGGGCTAAGATATTCTCTGTGAAGGTAAAGCAGATGTCATCTACTGGAATTGACTCAGTTGAAGGTGTGAATGGTGTAGACAAGAACGCCCCGATGTACAACATAGCCGGACAACGTGTAGGTCGTGATTACAAAGGTATCATCATTCAGAATGGACGTAAGATAATTAGAAGATAAGCAATTTGCATTCAATCAGTGGGGATAGACATTTCTCCATAAACTCGCAAAGATTGTGCACATGGAATCATGGGCACAAACTTTGCGAGTTTGCTTTGTTTTACAAATCTCTGCCACTAATCTGCCACCAACGGCTATGAAAAACAATTGTTCTGCTTGTCAGTGTCAGTCTTTCGGAGAGTTGGTTATTTGCCTGACGAACTGTGTCGGAGTAATATTTAGCACATTGCGGAAGGCACGCACGAAATTTGAGTAGTCGGTGAACCCGCATTGGTCGGCAACAGCGTTGAAACTCATCTCTGGATGTTTTGTGAGCATAAGCTTTGCCTTCGCCACCTTTGTGCGTTGAATATATTGCACAGGTGTGAGTCCCGTGATTGCTGTCAGCTTTCGATAGAACTGGCTGTAGCTCATGTTAAGTCGTTCAGCAACAGTGTTGACATCGGCAAGCTTGCCTGAATTTAAAATGACGTAGATACAGTCGGTGACACGGTTGACGAAATGCTCCTCTCTTCTGACCTCGCTGGCAGGAGATAGCGTTTGCGTGTTCGGCTTGTCATCGTTTGATAGAATCATCTGTGAGAACTTCTTCTGCAGGCGTGTACGCTGTTCAAGTAATTTGTCGATACGGGTGAGAAGTTCATCGCTGCTGAAAGGCTTCGTAAGATATGCGTCGGCTCCAGCCTCAAGACCACGGAGACGGTCTGCCTCGGTGACTCTTGCCGTGACAACGACAATAGGAATGTGGCTTGTCAGCTCGTCGCTGCGTATCTTCCGCATCAGTTCCATGCCGTCCATCTTCGGCATCATAAGGTCGGTAACAATAGCATCAGGCAGTTGTTTGCTGGCTAAGTCAAAACCTTCCTCGCCGTTTCGGGCATAAAGAACATTATACTTTATGCCGAGTTGCCTGCCTATGTATGCTGCCACATCGGCATTGTCCTCAACGATGAGGATGGAAACCTTGCCCGAGCTATCGATTAAGCCCTCTACTGATTCCTCGAAATGTGGGGAATCAGACAAATGGTTAGTCTGGGGATCATTGCCAAGAGAAATTGCTTTCGGCTCTTCTTTGCGGATACTGTGGGACGTTTTGCTTTCTGCTTTGATCTGCAGCACGATATGGAATGTGGTGCCTTTTCCCTCAGTGCTCTCTACGGAAATTGTGCCGTCAAGTTGTTTCACAATCTGATAGACAAGCGCCAGGCCGATGCCTGTTCCCGCTTCTTCATTATTGTCAGCCTGATAGAATTCCTCGAAGATGTGTGGCAGGTTCTCCTTTGATATGCCGCACCCCGTGTCGCTTATGACTATATGCAGTCGTCTGCCGTTGCGCCACAAGCTGATACTTACCTTTCCCAAAGCAGGCGTAAACTTTATGGCATTCGACAGTAGATTACTCATGAGCTTGTTCATGTATTCGGGTACAAAGTCAGTGTATATCTCGTTCTCATGGGGAATAAACTGAAGTTTAATGTCACGCTTCCGGCTATAATCCTCGAACATCTCAACTATCATGCTTATGTATGCCACAATATTGCCGTTCCTCCATTCCGGCTTGCCGATGGCAGAACGAATCTTTGAAATGTCGAGCAACTGATTGATAAGTCTTAGTATTCGGTTGCCTTGCCTTTCGATGGTCATGCCCATGTCGTGTGCTTCATCCGTTGTTATGCTGTCCTTCTGCAAGTCACGGCTCAGTCCGAGGATAACAGTCAGCGGTGTGCGGAATTCGTGTGTGACGTTGCGGAAGAATGTTTCACGCATGTCGTTGAGCTTCTTTAGCGCTTCATAGCCACGTTTGCTGAGCTTGCGGTTATAGATGAGCAATCCGATGATGACGGCAAGAAAGAAGATGATGACTGCAAAAATGGCATATCCTGTATGGCGAGCCAATCGTTCTTGCGTTATCTTGTTGTTGGCGGTAGCGACATGTCGTGTATACCGTTCGTGCTCAATATTGAAGCTGACACTTTGCATGCGGTTCACCTTCTCCATGTCGATGAGACTGTCTTGAAGCGCAGCCGACCGTTCATGGGCAAGCAGCGCGCTTCGCCAGTCGCCACGTTTTTTGCAGAGTTTGCAGTAAAGGTCGTATATTTGTGCCAAATGCTCAGTGCTGTGTATGCTTGTGGTGATGTCCTTGGCCTTTGTGAGAAAACTTTCGGCCTTTTTGCAGTCTCCCTTGGTTATATATACTCCAGCGATAGCGATAAGCGAGTTCAGCGTGTGCCATTGGTCCTTGGAACTCTTCATCAAGTGGTAGGCTTTGTTGTATTCCGCCAGGGCCTTGTCAAGTTGATGCGCCTTCTCATAGAGGTTGCCGAAATAGGTGTGGCAGAGAGCTATGCCGAGCGTATTGCCATCTTGGGTGTTGAGTTCCATTGACTTTTTGTAGTAAATCCATGCAGAGTCGGTCTGTCCTTTGATTTCAAATATAGAGCCGAGGTTAGCGCAGTTGATGGCTTGCCCCGTGATGCTACCGAGTGATTTTTCGCCGGCAAGGGCTTGTCGCAGACAGCTGTCGGCAAGATGAAAGTTCTGGACGGTGAGATAGACGTTGGCAAGTCCATTGAGCGAGATGACGCGGTTCTTGCATGCGGTAAACGATGTGTCAGAACATTCTTCTGCCATTATCAGTGCGTTCTTGTGGTACTTTTGCGCTGCATCGAGAATTCCCATGCGGCGGTAGTCGGTGCCGATGTTGTTCAGCGCCTGCACCCATTCAAGCGTGTCGCCCACGTATTCGGCAAGCTCCAATCCTTCGCCGTGTTTCTCCAGAGCCTCGTCGAAACGGCTTTCGTTGCGCAACTGCTTGCCCCACTCGCGCAGTACGATTATCTGCCCGAGCAAATTCTGTTGCTTGCGCATTGCTTGATGAATACTGTCAAGCCTGTCCATACTGTGCAAAGACTTCACGATGCTGTCTATCTCATGTCGCTCTTTAGCCGTGAACGAGATTTCGTGCTTTCTACTGCAAGATGCAAGCACAAAAATCACCATTGCCAATGCACACAGATAAAGTCTCCCTGTTTTTCCCATCCTTAATAATTTTCAGCTTTTGTTTTCAAAGTTAATGTTTTGTTCCTACGCAAATTCAACACGCAAGTGCAAAAATACGTTTTTTTTTCGTAAAAGTGCTTCTTCGGTGTTAAAAAAATATTTTCTTCCCATTTGTGAAGAACTATCCTCTTATACTAAATAACGTAAAATTTGCGAAATTCCAACACGCCAAAACCACAAAGCGTACTGTTACGCCTTTTATGTATATCTCCCTAAACATCCCACCCACGAGGGCTTTCAGCAAGGGTTTGACGATGTAAAGATAGCAAATGTTTTGGTTTCCGCAAACTTTTTAACCATATTTTTGTGCTTTACCAATAAAAAAACGTATCTTTGCACTCACCATACTTAAAACAAGGCATAATTATGAAGCAGATGGAGCACTCATATAAAGGAGAAGAGAA
>CAUEFX010000107.1 GCA_958477465.1 uncultured Bacteroides sp. | reverse complement strand
GCAACTGACTCTTAATCAGTGGGTCCAGGGTTCGAATCCCTGAGGGTGTACAAAAAAGGAATAACATTAGTTATTCCTTTTTTTGTGGGGTACGCCCGACATGAATTTAAAAGGGTGGGGCTCAGTTTGAAAGTATGTGGGTTGTGTAGCTCACATCACACTGTGAGCGCTTTAAACACCGGTTTAGCTTTTTGTATTTCTGATTCAAATCCAAACCAGTAGCCAGCTTGTCCTTCTTGGTTGGTGGGCAGAAAACACAGGCGTAATGTCTCTTTGTACTTGCCATAAACGGGTATCCATGTTTCGGGGGGTACTTGCCGTTTGGTTTTTACTTTTTCTGCCGGAAGTTTTTTCAATGACATGCCGGCTTCTATCCAAGCGATGCTGACTTGTGTCTTGTAAGCCGGATAATTCTGCTTGCAGAATTCATACAAAATAAGTCCTCTTTTTTCCAAACTCAACGGTTGGTCTATCAAGCCGATTTCTATGAGATGCTCCAGAAAATGATGCAGGAAATGTTCATTCTCCAGCATCAGTGTCCGAGTGATGTTTTGCCAGGCTGGAGTATTATAAAAATCATCCAGTAAGCGGGAGAGCACACGGGCTGTTTGTAGTTCGTCTACACTGATTTCCCTTGTTTGCAGGACTTCGTAGGGAGGGAGAGGAGCGTATTGGATGCCGAGCTCTTCGGCTCTTCGCCGCATTTCCGTTCCGGGAAGCAGTTTCAATGACTCCAGTTGGATCTCTCCTGCACCGTATTCTGCCAGCGTATGTATATCTTCGAAAATTTCAGAAAGGCGATATAGGGGTAATCCGGCAATGAGATCGGCATGAGTCTCCATATTGTGTAAAGAACACAGGTACTTCAATCCTTCTAAAGCATCAGACAAGCGTCCCATTCTATGGCTTTGTTCCAGTACCGGTTCGCGTAAACTCTGAATGCCGACTTCCAAGTGCAGCAAGCCTTTGGGAAGTCCGGCCAGCTCTTTTTTCAATTCTTCGGAAAGCAGGGCGGGATGTATTTCCAGATGGAAACAGATATCCGGTGAAAATTCGAGAAACAGCTTTAACAGTTCTTTGGCCCGCTTGTTGTTATAGTTGAAAGTACGGTCGAGTACACGGACGTTCTTAATTCCATGCCGATGAATCTCTTTCAGCCGGTTGCGGATGGTCTCTATTGGAAGCGTCCGTACCGGTTTTTCTCCACCGCTTACACAGAATGCACAAGTGTTGAAACATCCTCGTGTTGTCTCTAATTGCACAAACGGTTTGCTCCAGTTGAAGAAACGGCTCTTTTCCGGTGATACGAGACGGGCAAAGTCCATCACACGGGCTATTCCGTTGTCGTGATACCGGTTTTTCTTGTCGAGATAACACAGTCCGTCGATTGTATCCCATTGTTCCGGTTGATTTTGGCATTGCAGCCATTGAGGGAACACCTCTTCACCTTCTCCACGAAATACGCAATCGACAAAAGAATTCTTACGCAAAAACTCTTCGTTGTCTCCTAAAAATTCCGGACCTCCTAGAACGACGCGGCAATGAGGAAGCAATGCTTTGGCTCTTGAGAGTATGTGCAGCAGTTGCTCATGATTGAATAACCAGTTGGTTGCTGCTATAATATCCGGGTGGTGATGATAGATGTTTTTTGTTACCATGCCTGCATTCTCGTTGATGGTAGCTGAAACAATTTCCCACTCGATGGAGTCGTCTGTAGCCATCTGTGCGTGTAGTGCCGGTAGTGCTAATGAGGAGTGAGCATAAGAACTGTTTAAGTCGAGCCAAAGAATTTTCATGTAGAAAGTTTAACATTTAGGGGTGCAAAGGTACAAAAAAGCGGGCTTTATTCACATAGAGTAGATTAAAAACATTATATTTGCCGGCATATTATTAACAATAATACTTAAGAAGATGAAAGTATTGAATCACATAAAGTTGTTGCTGGTATTGACAGTGGCAGTTTTGAGCTTCTCATCTTGTGAAGATGACGGAGATATTTATGATACCCTTATCGGCCGTACATGGGTTGGCGATTTGGGGTTCTCAGTAGGCCCTTTTGATGTGGAAAGTGGCATTACTTTCAAGGGAAGTGATTATGCAATTGATGAACAGTATTATTATGAAGACGGTGGCGGCGGAAGGGCGGCTACTATATCTCTCCGTTGGTGGATAAATATGGGGACTTTATATTTGGATTATGATTTACCTGATAATCCAATGTTGGAGATAAGGAATGTATACATCAGTGGCCGGTTTTTGAATGGAGAACTTTACGCTGACGGAATTTATGAGTTCAGTGTCTCTTTAGAAATGGTTGATTGAAAAACACTTTCTGACGAAAATACGGAAAGTATATGTATAGAGAAAGAGCCGTATCAAACTCTGCTTGGAGTAATGATACGGCTCTTTTTAGATATCACTGTTCTCTTACCGTTTATCTTACTTTTTCAGAAACAGTTTCTTGAATGCCGGCGGATATGGAGTTTCGAATTCCATCAGTTCGTTGGTTATCGGATGATAGAAACAGAGTTTGAATGCATGAAGGGCAAGGCGTCCGATCGGATTCGGAGTATTCTCTCCACCGTATCTGCCGTCGCCAATGATCGGATGTCCTAAGTCTTGCATGTGTACACGAATCTGATTCTTGCGTCCTGTCTCCAGGTCCAATTCCATCAATGAATATCCGTTGGCACGTTTGATGGTGTGATAATGGGTAATCGATTTCGAGCCGCCATCATCATATTTGCTGGAGCTTACGTAGAATGTACGGTCTGTCAGCCAAGAGGTTATCGTTCCATGATCTTTTTCCATCTCGCCCGTAACTACTGCCACGTAGCGGCGGTCTGTAACAATATCATGCCAGTATTCACGCAGGGTGTGCTGTGTCTTTTCATCTTTGGCAAACATCATCAATCCCGATGTGTCTCTGTCCAGACGATGTACGACATATACACGGTGGTTTCTTCCCGAGCGTTGCACATACTCGTTGAGAATGGTATATGCCGTACGCTCTTTCTGTCTTTCCGTATTGACGGATAATAATCCTTCCATTTTCTCCACCACGATGATGTAAGCATCTTCGTAGACAATCTTCAGCAGGCGGTTGCTGAACTCTTTCCGGCCTTTGTCTTTGCTGATTTCTACTTTCATGCCCGGTTGCAACGGAAAGTTGAATTGTGTGGTGATAACCTTATCGACGTATACGATGCGTTTACTCAACAATGATTTCAACTTCGTGCGGCTGGCATCCGGCATTTTGCTGGCGAGGAACTCCATCAGCACCATGGGTTCTTTTACCGTATATCCCGTATATTGTGCTTTGGCTTTTTCAGCTATGCTTCTTTGGGGTCTTTTTTCTTTAGCCATAATTTCTTTTTTTTATCTGAGTTCGAGTAAAACGACATTCTCAACGTGGTGTGTATGTGGGAACATGTCGACCGGCTGCACTGCCTTTACTTTGTATTTCGCGTCCAGTAACTGCAAGTCACGCGCTTGGGTAGCCGGATTACAACTGACATATACAATTCGTTTGGGTTCGGCAAAAAGAATCACATCTACTACATCCTGATGCATTCCGGCACGGGGAGGATCGGTGATGACAACATCCGGCCGGCCGTATTCATTGATGAATTCCTGGGTCAGTATGTCTTTCATGTCTCCGGCAAAGAACAGGGTATTGTCTATCCCGTTGATTTCGGCATTCACTTTGGCATCTTCTATGGCTTCGGGTACATACTCGATACCGATCACTTGGCGGGCTTGTCGGGACACGAAGTTGGCAATGGTTCCCGTACCTGTATATAGGTCGTACACCAATTCGTTCCCCGTCAGTCCGGCAAAGTTACGAGCTATTTTATACAGATTGTAGGCTTGCTCGGAGTTGGTCTGGTAGAACGATTTCGGTCCGACTTTGAAACGCAATCCTTCCATTTCCTCGAAAATGTGGTCGTTCCCTTTGAAAACGAAGACGTCCAAGTCGTTGATGGTGTCATTGCATTTATTATTAATAATGTATAGCAGAGATGTTATTTCGGGGAATGTGTCTGCCACGTATTGCAGCAGTTGCTTGAAAAGTACCATTTCACTGTCTTCTACGATTTTGCAGATGATAATAACCATCAGTTCCCCTGTAGAAGAGGTGCGGATGATCATGTTGCGAAGCATACCTTCCTGCGTACGCAGATTGATGAAAGAGTAGTTGTGCTCGTAAGCATAATCGCGTACCGCATTACGGATACGGTTGGATATATCGTCCTGCAGCCAGCATTTCTCAATGGCCAGCACTTTGTCGAATGCTCCGGGAATGTGGAATCCCACGGCGTTCATCTGCTCGTATTTCACATCCTGCTTTACTTCCTCGTTTGTGAGCCAGCGTTTGTCCGAGAAGGTAAATTCCAGTTTGTTCCGGTAGAACTCGGTCTTGGCAGAACCCAATATCGGAGAGATTTCCGGAAGTTCGATTTTCCCGATTCTTCTCAGGTTGTCTTCCACCTGTTTCTGCTTGTATTTGATTTGTTCTGCATAGGGGAGTACTTGCCACTTGCAACCGCCGCATACGCCATAGTGTTGGCAGAAAGGAACGGCACGTATTGGAGAGTATTCGTGAAAATGCACGGCTTCCGCTTCGGCGTATTTGTTCTTTTTGCGTTTGATTTGCAGGTCTACCACATCACCCGGTACTACATAAGGAACAAAAATTACCAGGTCATTTACTTTTGCTATGGCTTTTCCTTCGGCAGCCACATCCGTAATTGTTATCTTCTCCAACAAGGGAAGTTCTTTTTTCTTTCTTGCCACTTTTACACCAATCTAATGAATTATTTGGCAAAAATAGGTATTTTTTCGGGATTTTGCTCTATCCGGTGAAATAATAAAGATTGCAATGTCGAAATTGCATTTTAATAGAAACTTTTTTCATGAAAAGTTTTCTGATTTGCGAAATATACTTAGATTTGCGAAAAGAAAAAATCACAATTAGATAACTTTAAATACATATTATGGATAAAAAAAGAGTTTATACCTTTGGAAACGGCCAGGCGGAAGGCAAAGCCGGCATGAGAAATCTATTGGGCGGTAAAGGCGCCAATCTTGCAGAAATGAATCTTATCGGGGTTCCTGTTCCTCCCGGATTTACAATCACGACAGAAGTTTGTACTGAATATTACGAATTGGGACAAGATAAAGTCGTAGCTCTTCTGAAAGACGAAGTGGAAAAAGCCATTGCAAATGTGGAAGTATTGATGAAATCGAAGTTCGGAGATATTGAGAATCCCCTGCTTGTTTCGGTTCGTTCAGGAGCGCGCGCTTCCATGCCGGGTATGATGGATACTATCTTGAATTTGGGCTTGAACGATGAAGTGGTGGAAGGATTGACCCGCAAAACCGGTAATGCCCGTTTTGCATGGGATTCTTATCGCCGTTTCGTGCAAATGTATGGTGATGTGGTGTTGGGGATGAAGCCTGTAAACAAGGAGGATGTCGATCCGTTTGAGGCTATTATTGAAGACGTGAAACATGCCAAAGGTGTAAAACTGGACAATCAGCTCGAGGTGGAAGACCTTAAGGAACTGGTGAAACGCTTTAAAGCTGCCGTAAAAGAACAGACCGGAAAAGATTTTCCGACTTGTGCCTATGAGCAACTCTGGGGGGCTATTTGTGCCGTGTTCAATTCATGGATGAACGAACGTGCCATTCTTTATCGTAAAATGGAGGGTATTCCCGATGAATGGGGTACGGCCGTTTCAGTACAGGCAATGGTATTCGGTAATATGGGTGACACCTCTGCTACCGGTGTTTGTTTCTCACGCGATGCCGCTACGGGTGAAGACCTGTTCAATGGCGAATATCTGATTAATGCACAGGGTGAAGATGTGGTGGCCGGTATCCGTACTCCGCAACAGATCACTAAAATAGGCTCTCAGCGTTGGGCTGTATTGGCCGGTGTGACCGAAGAGGTACGTGCTGCTCAATTCCCCTCCATGGAAGAGGCTATGCCCGAAATCTACAAACAATTGGATGCCTTGCAGACCAAACTCGAAAACCATTACCGCGACATGCAGGATATGGAGTTTACGGTACAGGAAGGCAAATTGTGGTTCCTACAAACTCGTAATGGTAAACGTACCGGTGCGGCTATGGTGAAAATTGCCATGGATCTGCTCCATCAGGGAATGATTGACGAGAAGACTGCCCTAATGCGCGTTGAGCCCAATAAGTTGGATGAACTTCTTCATCCGGTATTCGATAAAAACGCTTTGAAACAGGCGAAGGTGCTGACTCGCGGACTTCCTGCTTCTCCGGGTGCTGCAACCGGGCAGATCGTATTCTTTGCCGATGATGCCGCCGAATGGGCTGCCGCAGGCAAGAAAGTGGTAATGGTGCGTGTGGAGACCTCTCCCGAAGACCTTGCCGGTATGGCTGTTGCAGAGGGTATCCTGACTGCTCGCGGCGGTATGACCTCTCATGCAGCTGTAGTAGCGCGCGGTATGGGTAAATGTTGTGTTTCCGGTGCCGGTGCTTTGAACATCGATTATAAGGCACGCACGGTAGAAGTAGACGGTGTCCTCTTAAAAGAAGGCGATTATATTTCATTGAACGGTAGCACGGGTGAAGTTTATCAAGGTAAAGTAGAGACGAAAGCTGCCGAGCTTTCCGGTGATTTTGCCGAATTGATGGCTTTGGCCGATAAATACACGAAACTTCAGGTACGCACCAATGCCGATACTCCGCATGATGCCGAGGTAGCCCGTAAATTCGGTGCTGTTGGAATCGGTCTTTGCCGTACGGAACACATGTTCTTCGAAGGTGAAAAGATCAAGGCAATGCGTGA
>CAUEFX010000106.1 GCA_958477465.1 uncultured Bacteroides sp. | reverse complement strand
TTCTCCAGGCACCGGAGAATGAGGGGAAATTACCCCAACGGTTTTCCTTAGCCAGGCGGGAAGTGCCGTCACGACGGAAGGTAGCAGTCAGATAGTATTTATCATCATAATTGTAGTTTGCACGTCCCAGATAAGAAATCATTGCATTCTCACTGATACTGTTTGAATTCTGCTGGTTACTTTGTCCGGCATTCAATACGGTCAGGTAACCACCGTTGCCCAACATCGGGAAGTTCAAGCGGGAAGCCCACAAACCTTCCCATTCATGGTGCTGGTAAGTAGTACCAACTACAGCATCCACATGGTGCTTGCCAAAATCCTTGTTAAAGTTCAACGTGTGCTCAATCAACATGTTGTAGGTATTGTCGCGTGCCTTCTGACTCTCCGGGTCACGGTGTTCCTGATTCTGAGTCCAGTTACCTTCTCCACGGAACCATGAGTTTTCATAAAAGTAAAGGTCGACACCACCGTTGAATTTATAGGAAAGGAATTCGAAAGGCTTGAACTCCAACCATAGAGAGCCGTTCAAACGATTCTGGCGGAAATGACGGTATTCCAAATCTTCCCGGGCAATCGGGTTCACACCGAACGTATTGTATTTACCGGCATCACCATAACCATATCCGCCCGGATTGTTCTCATCATAGATGGGAATAGTAGGCATCATACGCAAAAAGTCATTGTAGGTATTGGTCTGGTTCGGGTCTGTATTGGTGAGTGAATAAGCCAAGTTCTCACCAAAAGAGAACCAGCCCTTTTTACCTTGTGTATTGACACGGAAGCTATAACGGTCGAAAGTATTTCCATAAGAAACACCGTCATTGTTATAATAACCTGCCGATACAAAATAGCTACCGGAATCGCCACCACCGGAAAGTGATACGTTGTAATCCTGTACCAATGCAGTCTTCAACACTTCATCCTGCCAGTTAGTATCATACTGTGAGTGTTTCTGAGTACTGTTTACAGTGGCAATACCGTCTTTGATCGCTTCATTATAGGCAATATCATTATACTTGATATATTCTGCCGCATTCATCAGATCAAATTTCGGACTCCATTCCAATGTTTCCTTTACACTTACATTCACTTTCATCGGGCCTTTCGTACCTTTCTTGGTAGTAACGATAATCACACCATTGGCAGCACGCGAACCGTAGATGGCAGCAGCGGAAGCGTCTTTCAGAATTTGGATGGACTCTGCATCCGCCGGATTGAAATCAACACCCGGGTCTGTAATCATACCATCAATCACCCACAGCGGAGAGTTATTACTCAAGGAGCCGACACCACGAATTTCAATAGAAGCATCTTCTCCAGCCCTACCGCTACTGCGTACATTGACTCCGGTTGCCAAACCCTGCATCTGGCTTACCAGTGTTCCTGCAGCACTTTTTTTCATTTCCTTGGTATCAACAACGGCAACCGCTCCGGTCAAGTCGGACTTCTTCACGGTCTGATAACCGATAACAACCACTTCTTCCAGCGCTTTCGAGTCGTCTTTCATCACTACATGCATGGTAGCTCCCTTATAGACAACTTCCTGCGTAAGCATACCGATATAAGAGAAAACGAGTGTATTTCCTTTCTTTCCACTCACTGAAAAATTACCTTCAGCATCGGTAATGGCACCCGTAGTAGTACCTTTTACCAATACATTCACGCCAACCAAAGGCTCACTATTTGCATCCGTCACCGTTCCCGTTATGGCCACATCCTGTGAATAAGCGGTAACTGCAAACACAACAAAGAATAAGAATAAGATTTTCTTGAACATTTTTTATGGAATTAGATTTTTAAACTATGCGGGAACTAACGCCCGCTTTAAAATACACTGCAGAAAAAATCAGTCATTTCTGCCAAACATAGAACATTGGTTAAGATCTGTTACGTCATAAGTATAGAAATCATAGTATAATAAATTATTGGTTTTTCGGATGCAAATATATTCGTATAAAGCTAAATTCAATGCAAATATTGCTTCAAACTATGCAATTATAAATCCAAAAAATGCCCCTGAGACATCTCTCAGGGGCATTTGATTGGATTGTTATATTTAGCAGGCACTCTATGCTATCATTTCACGAAGTCCTTGGGCAGAATACCGAATTGTTTCTGGAAACACTTGGTAAAATAGGAAGGAGTATTGAAACCGGTCATGTAACAAACCTCATTGATTTTACACTCTCCTTCCTTCAAAAGCTGCGCTGCCTTTTTCAACCGTTCCAAGCGAATGTAGTCATTGGGAGTCATATCCAATATCCCCTTTATCTTTCTGTTCAGACTCGAACGGCTCATATTCAATAAACTTGCCATATCGTCCAGACAGAAATCCGGATTCTGCATATTGGCAACCACCACTTCTTTTAATGTTTTAAGGAAAGATTCATCAGCCTTTGTCATGGCCATACCGCCCGTCTGCACAAAAGGAGAGTTGACGAAAGAAGCCCGTAGCTTCTCACGGTTACTCAGTAGATTGGCCACACACACCTTCAGATATTCCACAGAGAAGGGTTTCTCTATATATACATCGGCACCCAATTTCATTCCCTCTATCTTGGCTTGAAGGGTCGTTTTGGCCGTAAGCAGGATAATCGGTATATGGCTATAGTCGAGCTCGGACTTCAGATGCTCACACAACTCCAATCCATCCATCTCAGGCATCACAATGTCTGAAATGACAAGGTTTACACTCTGTTCCTTCAATACTTTCAAAGCCTCCACCCCATTCACGGCAGTCAGCACACGATATTCAGAAGAGAGCTGTTTCACGACAAACGCCTGCATTTCCAGGCTGTCTTCCACCACCAGAAGAGTATACCGGTACTGTTCCCGGGCTGTACCAGCACCATTTTCCTCGGAGGGTTCCCCGCCCGTTACCGGTTCTTTATGCTCTATGGCCACCGTCTGCTCGTGTTTCAGCGGAAGTGACAGCAGGAAGCAATTGTTCTCCATCGAATCTTCCATACACAACGTGCCCTCATGGAGCTCGGCCAATGAACGGGAAAGTGCAAGTCCGATACCGGTACCGGGCACAGAACGCGATGTAACGGTTTTGTACTGAATGAACGGCTTGAAAATTTCCTCACGCATCTCTTCCGGAATGACAAGACCGTCATTGCACACAGAAAGCAACAAACTTTCCTCTTCCGAATATAACCTGATGCGTATATAGGTCTCCGAATACTTGATCGCATTGGTCAGCAGATTACTGATAATCTTGGTAAGCCCTTCCCTATCGACCGAAGCATACAAGCTATCGGGAGCCTCTATACTCAATTCCAGCCCTCTTTCACGAGCCAAAGGCTTGAAACGCTTATACGTCTTCTGCAAGAGTTCGGACACATCACATTCCACAAAATTCAATTGGAAACCTTGCGTTTCTGTCTTCCGGAAATCCAGTAACTGGTTCGCCAAGTCGAGCAACCGGTTGGTGTTCAGTTCCATGGTTTCCAGGTCCTCCCTGATATCATCCGAAACAGACCGGGAAGCCAGTACATTCTCGAGCGGACTCTTTATCAGCGTAAGCGGTGTACGTATCTCATGCGCCACATTCGTAAAGAAGTCTATTTTTGCAGTATACAGTTCCCGCTCCTTTTCCCGCTCAAACTTGTCCATCGCCTGTTGATGTTTCTGCCGGGTGCGTTTTCTGAAATAGATGATTATAGCAGCCAGCGAGCACAGTACCAATACCGTATAAACAGTATACGCCCAAATGGAAAGATAGAAAGGAGAACGAATATGGATATGGAGTACCCGTTCCTCCCTATTCCACTTGCCGTCACTGTTGGAACCTTTTATACGCAACGTATAGCTTCCATAAGGAAGGTTTGAATAGTTGATGATGGAATTCCGCCCCACCGTGTACCAATCGCGGTCAAAGCCTTCCAGTTTATATTCAAGACCATTCATCTCGGGTGCCTGGTAACTCAGGGCGGCAACCTGAAAAGAAAAAGAATTCTGGTCGGCATCCAGTTCTATCTCATCCGCATAGGTGATGCTTTTCTCCAAAGGAGAATCCGCGCTGTCTGCCGAAAGCCGTTTGTTGAACAGATAGAAGTCTGTAATCACTACGGGAGGGAGGAAAGTATTCTCCACAAAGGTTTCCGGATCAAAGGCTATGAATCCGTTGATGCTCCCTAAATAGATGCGTCCTTTCTTGTCAATGTAGCCGGACTGGAAATTAAACTGATTGCTCAGCAACCCATTGGCCGTGGTATAGACATGCTTGCTCTCCGTATCGGGATTGAAGCAGACCAGCCCATAATTGGAAGTAATCCACAAGTTTCCACGTTTGTCCTCGACCATCTTGTAGATGGTATTGCTCGGGAATCCTTTCGACATGTCATAACGAGTAAAATTGTCCGTTTCCGGATTGTAACGGCAGAAGCCCTCACCCAGTGTCATGAACCACAGACGTTTTTTGCTATCCTCATAGATGCTGATTATCCTATTATAAGAAAGAGAAGTAGAATCGTTCTCATTGGGCAGATAATTCCTCCATTGCCGGTTTCTTACGTCGTAGCAAAACACTCCATTGGAGAAGGTGGCAAACCACACATTTCCGTTGAAATCTTCCAGAATATTGTAAGTAAACATATTCTTCAACTGAGGGATCCGAGTAAAATCATCCGAAGAGCGGTTGTATTTCAGCAAACCGGAGGTCGTACCTACCCACACGTCTCCCGTAGTCGTCCTGCAAATGGCAAAGGCGTCATTGGCGGGTATAGAATTTTCATTTTCACCCTTGGCATAATGTTTCACCTGCCTGGTGCGGAGATTCACTCTGTTCAGACCTCCGGAAAACGTACCTACCCACAAATCATCCCCGTCCAGGCAAAGGCCATGTACATTATGATAAATGGCAGGATGTTCAAAAGGTTCTATCTTTCCGCTTTCCGGGTCATAATTGAACAATCCTTTGTCTTCGGTGCCTATCCACAAAGTGCCGTCGTTGCTTTCACAGATTTCCCGTACACGACGGCCAAAATGCTTGAGATTGTCTCTTGGATAGAACCTCTCGAAATAAGTCCACTGATAAGAGCAATAGTTCACCCCACCGAAATAAGAACCTATCCACATGCCATTCTCCTTATCGCAGCAAAGCGAATAAATGGCATTGTCCGATAATGCATACGAATCATCCTGATCGGGAACGGTCAAATGGGTAACCTTGTCATTAGCCAGATTATAAATATACAAACCGGACTCCGTACCCACCCACAGTTCGTCATCGGATCTGAACTGCAAGGTTCTCGCATAAGTGTCCAACAACTTTCGTGTCTTACCTGTAGTCTGGTTTATCTCAGTCAGTCCGTTCAGAGAAGCGATATATACACAATTATGGGGTCCGCTGACCTGCCAGTTGATAATATCATTCTTGAAAGTCTCATTTCCTTCCACGTCCTTGAAAGGCTGCAAAGGGGCTTCAAAGTCAACTTTCGTACAGTAAAGATTATCCGCATACAAAGCCAGCCAGCAAGTATTCCCATTCAGCCAGAAGCGAGTGACGTTGGGCAGTCCCGAATCATGCAGATGGTTCAGCAGTTTCCCTTCATCCGTTTTATAGCAGAACAGCCCCTGGTTTTCTACCGATATCCAGATATTGCCATCTTCGTCACTCCCAATCATGGTGACACAATCCCTGATAATACTGCCGCTGTCGCTTGTTTCATTAAAAGAAGTAAAAGAATCCTGTACGGGGTCGTAGATAAAGACTCCCCCATCGGTGCCAATCCAGATATTGCCCCGACGGTCTTCATAGAGCGCAGTTATAAAATTCTTGCCCAAACCGGAGTTTTCTTTCTTGTATACGCGAAAAGACAATCCGTCATAACGGTTCAAACCATCCTTGGTTCCGAACCACATAAAACCTTTCCTGTCCTGAAGAATCTGATATACGGTGTTCTGCGAGAGTCCATTCCGGATATCCATCGTCCTGAAATAGTAATGGACAGCCTCCTGCGCACAAGCCGGCAATACCATGCACAGGCACAAACCGAGGAAAAGTCCTACAATCAATCGTTTCATAACAATACTGTACTTCAAATCCAAAAACAATGATAAGTGACCGGCAATTTACACCAATCACTCATCATTATGAAATTATTGCCTTGTTATTTTTTCAACGCATTGCAAATACGTGTATTTATCTCCTTCACACGCTCCTCATCCAGCTTTATCACCTTACGATCGTAGGTCATCAGACCGTTCACTTCCACTTCCACATCCGTGGTCTGTGTATAAACGGCAGCCGAGAACCCCTTAGAGATAAGCTGATACAGCATATCGGCATACTTCACATATTCATCCGTAGCTTCTTTAGAAGAATTGAACTGTACGTATCCCCAATTCCGGTTCGGCTCCCAAAGGTGATCTTTCAGAACAAGTCCGATACCGCCATATTCACCTAAAACCGTGGCGCGCTGACCGTCATACAAAAACATTTCAGGTGCAGGATAATGGTGCAGGTCAAGCATGTCACCGCAAGTATAATGATTTCCACCACTTGCCGGATTCACCAGACGGGTTGGGTCATACTGTTTCGTCCATTCGGCTATCTCCACGGTCTTGAACTGTCCCCAAGCCTCATTGAACGGCACCCATGTGCCAATACACGGATAAGAATAGAGGCAATCCATTATTTCCTTCCATTCCTTGCGATAGGTTGCTTCTGATTCGGCAGAGCGCTTTCTTTCCACACCATCAAAATACTGACGCATTTGCCATTCCGGATTGCGGTCGCCACTCGGCATATCCTGCCACACAATGATTCCAAGCCTGTCACAGTGTGTATACCAGCGTGCCGGCTCCACCTTGATGTGTTTACGAATCATATTGAAGCCGAAATCCTTTGTTTTCTG
>CAUEFX010000105.1 GCA_958477465.1 uncultured Bacteroides sp. | reverse complement strand
TCTTTTCATAATGCTCATACGATAAATAAGCGCAAATTTAGTAGCTTATATCGAATGAACACTATCCATAAATCAAGTGTTTCTATTCATATTTTCCTTTTTTTTCAAGGAAGACACGGGTAAAATGTCTCCCTTTTCATACTTCTATTGTTTAAAACAAATTCAGTTTATTCTTCTGCGCTTCCTCGAGCGATACCGTTTCGCGACGCATCATGCCACTCTTGCCACGCAATTCCTCATACTCTTCCTCCAGTTCCATCGTCAATTCTTTTTTTGTTTTCGGATTAAGCAGTCGTGCCGCTACACCGGCGTTAAGAGAAGCGTCTTTCAAATGTACAACCGGGGCATGATAGACAGGGGCAATTTTCAAAGCAGTATGCATTTTCGAAGTCGTAGCACCGCCAATCAACAAGGGAATATCCAAACCGGCCTTTTCCAACTCCATAGCCACATGAACCATCTCTTCCAAGGAAGGAGTGATCAGTCCGCTTAGGCCAATCATGTCCACTTTCTCTTCAATAGCACGCTGTACAATGGTCTCGGCCGGTACCATCACTCCCAAATCGACAATGTCATAACCGTTGCAAGCCATCACCACAGATACAATGTTCTTACCGATATCATGCACATCCCCCTTGACGGTAGCCAGCAATATCTTACCGGCAGCAGAAGCACCTTCCTTTTTCTCCGATTCGATAATCGGCTGTAAAATAGCCACAGCCTTTTTCATTGTACGCGCCGTTTTTACCACCTGAGGCAGAAACATCTTCCCTGCTCCGAACAGCTCACCTACATAATTCATTCCATCCATCAAGGGGCCTTCGATCACATCAACCGCCCTTTCGTACAGCGGGAGAGCTTCTGCAAGATCCTCTTCCAGAAAATCACCTATCCCTTTGATCAATGCATATTGCAAGCGTTCCTGTACGGTTCCGTCATGCCAAGCCTGACGGGCGGACGCTGAAGAGTTGGAAGCCATCTGTGCGTCCGCACCCTTGCCGGCCTTTAATTCTTCGGCAAGTTCGATCAAACGTTCGGAAGCATCCGGACGGCGGTTCAGAACCACATCTTCTATCTTCTCGAGTACATCGGCAGGAATATCCGTATACAATACTGAAGTAGTCGGATTGACAATTCCCATATCCATTCCCTGCCGGATAGCATGGTAAAGGAATACGGCGTGCATTGCTTCACGAATATAGTTATTCCCGCGAAAAGAGAACGAGAGATTACTGACACCACCACTCACATGTGCACCGGGGAGGTTCTTCCGTATCCAGCCTGTTGCATTGATAAAATCGACTGCGTAGTTATTATGCTCTTCGATACCGGTAGCTACTGCCAGCACGTTCGGGTCGAAAATAATATCCTGCGGATTAAAACCTATTTTATCCACCAATAACCGATAAGCGCGTTCGCAAACCTCAATCTTACGGGCAGCAGTATCCGCCTGACCTTTTTCATCGAACGCCATCACTACGGCAGCAGCCCCATATTGCTTGATGATACGGGCATGTTCCAGGAATTTTTCTTCACCCTCTTTCAAAGAGATGGAGTTTACCACCGATTTGCCTTGAAGACATTTCAGACCGGCTTCAATCACTTCCCATTTAGAGGAGTCAACCATCACAGGAACACGGGCTATCTCCGGTTCGGAAGCTATCAGATTGAGGAAAGTAGTCATTTCCTGACGAGCGTCCAACAAACCGTCATCCATATTCACATCGATAATCAGCGCACCGTCTTCCACTTGCTGACGGGCAATGGAAAGAGCTTCGTCGTACTTCTTCTCATTAATCAGACGTAGAAATTTCCGTGAACCGGCCACATTGCAACGTTCACCGATATTCACAAAATTAATCTCGGGCTTTACCTCCAGAAGTTCAAGTCCGGAAAGCCAAAGGCAATCCGGTTTCCGGGCCGGCACATGAGGGCGGGCTCCCTCTATCAAAGCCGGATATTCGGCAATATATGCATCTGTTGTACCACAACAGCCTCCAATGATATTAACCAACCCCTCACGAATATATTCTTTGACCTCATGAGCCATGTCAGTCGGGGTCTGGTCGTACTGTCCCAAACTATTGGGAAGTCCGGCATTCGGGTACGCACTGATATAATAGGGAGCACGGGCTGCCAATTGTTCAAGGAAAGGTTTCAACTGCTTTGCACCAAACGAGCAATTCAGTCCGACAGAGAAGATATCGGCATGCTGTACAGAAGCCAGAAAAGCATCCAAAGTCTGGCCGGACAATGTACGCCCACCCGTATCAGAAACTGTCACAGAGAGCATAATGGGTACTTTGACCCCTGTTTTCTTTATAGCTTTTTCGGCAGCATAAATAGCCGCTTTGGCATTCAATGTATCGAAAATCGTTTCAATCAGAATGGCATCTACCCCACCTTCGAGCATTGCCTCCATCTGTTGTTGGTAAGCATCAGCCAGTTCATCATAACTCAAAGCACGGAAAGCCGGATTATTCACATCCGGACTCATAGAACAGGTCTTATTGGTAGGCCCCACAGACCCGGCTACAAAACGGGGTTTCTGCGGATTCTTAGCCGTATACTCATCAGCCACCTCACGAGCGAGTTTTACAGCCGCCAGATTTATTTCGCGCACGTACTCCTCTACATGGTAATCGGCCATAGACACTATGGTCGAACTGAAAGTATTCGTTTCAATAATATCGGCACCCGCCTCAAGATATTTACGATGAATATCCTGAATCACATCCGGACGGGTAAGGCAGAGCAAATCATTGTTTCCTTTCAACTGTCCGGGAATATGAGCGAAACGCTCGCCGCGAAAATCTTCTTCTTTTAAGTTGTATTGCTGAATCATGGTACCCATCGCCCCATCCAATATAAGGATACGCCGGGATACCAGTTGTGGAATAGTTATTTTATCCATCTCTATTTTAATACCTATCTACTTATCATTCACCGCCTATCGCCAATCATCACTAATCAGCACCGCTGATCACTAAAATTTAATCTTTACCTCTTGAACATTCTGTCCATATCACGACGGTCGTCTTTCTCTTTCAGAGACTCACGTTTATCATACTGTTTTTTACCTTTAGCCAAAGCTACCACAACTTTAGCCAATCCTTTTTCATTGACGAACATACGAACCGGCACAATGGTAAAACCGGTTTCTTTGATACCACGTTCGAGTTTCTTCAACTCTTTCTTATTGAGTAACAGCTTCCTGTCTCTACGGGCTGTATGATTATTATACGAACCATAGAAATACTCGGCGATGTGCATATTCTTTACCCACAATTCACCTTTTGCGAAATAGCAGAATGTATCTACCAAACTTGCCTTTCCCATACGGATGGATTTGATTTCCGTTCCGGTAAGCACAATACCCGCCGTATAAGTATCGATCAGTTCATAATCGAATGTAGCACGTTTATTTTTTATATTTACAGGAGCCAATTTCATTTGTTTCTTAATTTAAAATTGCCGTTAGCTTATTGAACACAAATTGAATCACCACCGGACAAACTATTAACAAAAAAGACGAAAAAAAGGTGAATCGCAAACGATTTTTTTCATCAACCTGCATCACAACCGGTGCCCCTTCCCACACCACGTAAACGATATAAAACTGCAACAGCCAGCCGATGATACTGAAATCCGGCAATAAGCCGGTGATTATTTTGAGCAGGAAAGTAACGACCAATGCATACCCTGCAAATTGCTGGGTCAAAGCGATGTCATCGGACATTCCCAATATCTGTACCCGCACTTGGTTGATGGCATACGCAGCCAGAAAATAGCCTCCGAACAGTGCCACTGCCACAGCACAGCACTGCGTCATTGCTATTTGAAAACTTTGTGGCCCACCCCAACCATTGACCAGCAGAGAACCGATAAATACGGCAAGTCCGCATAAACCAATCATAGGATAGACAAAAGCCCCGAAGACCTTTCGCCTATCCTCTTCCAAACGAATTTCCTCCCAGGCCTTGGCCGGAGAGGAAATCAATGACATCGATATTTTAAATAGCTCTTTGTAATCCAATGTTATTTCTCCGCATTAACAGCAACTTCGTATTGTTTTTCTTCTCCGTCTTCCAACTTGAGACTGTTGCTGCTCTCTATTGTATTAATAATCAATTTCGTATTGGGACTCAAACGGAGTGACGATAAATCAAATGCCTTATAGAATACGCTTGGGAGAGACTGGACGTATCCCAAACTGGTTGCCGAATTCGAAGTATCATCACCACTATTATGACGTAAATACAATGTTACAGTATTACCTTCACCATCCAAAGCAGGAGCATCAGGAACAGGTTCCTCGTTCGGATAATACACCAATGTGAAATAGTGGAACGGCTTATTTATATTCATGAAATAATTCACCGAAAGTAACAACGTGTTACTGTCAAACATTACAGGCTCATAGTTATAATAACCGTTAGCAGTTCCTTTCAACGTTATAATAGGAGCATTTGCGATAGAATCATTCTCTGCACCGCGTTCATTGACAATTTCGAGTTTGGCATCCAAACTTACCGCATAATTCAATTCCACATTCAGTTTTGTGGTGCTTTCTGTTACCTGCTGTGTTTCCGTATCATATTGATAACCGATATAGGCAAGATTTGTTGAGGATGTCTTAAAATTAAAAGGATTTGCTTCTATCTGAGCTAAAGAAGTAGTAGTCGGATAATATTTAAATCCACTGGCATCCTCGAAATAAACGACTCCAAAAGAGCTATGGACTTTTACTACAGAGTATCCCATCATCGTAGTATTACCATCCGAATTCATACAGGAAGTAAAACCAACACCCATCAAAACAATTAGGGTTAATACCAAAACTTTCATTTGTTTTTTCATAAAACTATTTTTTTAGAGTTTGCAAAGATATAAAATCTAATTCACAACTGGTAAATGCAGAGACTAAAAAAATACTGCATCAGTTACTTTATTATTTTTCCAAACCCGCCTTTCAATTACTTAACTATCTCCGCAAATAAATCCAAGTGTTCATCTACATAACTTGCAACGGTTGCCGTCACCTGTTCCTCCATTTCAAAATACTCTTCTTCCAGCTCGTCAAAAGCTTCATACTGTTCATACATTGCCATGAATTCATCTTCAGTACGTTCTTTTTCAAGATCTTCACGATGGGCATCATAGATTTTCTTAGCCCGATAGATAAGTTTAGAAAACTCTTCTGCCCCCCATAAACGCATTACTTTGGCAAAGGGATTATCAAAAATATAACCGCCATATCCATTCTGAATCAACTGGCAGAAGCCACCAACCATGATCTCATCACGAAATATCTGATAAGCCAGCAAAGAATGCTGCTCACCGGTAAGCAAAGCCATTGTCCCGGCGGTCAACTCTCCACCTATTATTTCTTTATATTTATCGGTAAACGCTTGGATAAACTCATCCATTCCCTCACCTGCAGCTTTTTGCAAGACCGCATCTGACAATTTAATCATAAATCTATTCACTATTTGTATTAATGCCACAAAGTTACGAACTTTATTAAAGAAACCCCTTTTCGACAACCATTATTTTCAAGTGTACATCCAAACGCATGGTTTGGGAAAGAAAAAGAATATGTCAGCAACCCATTGCGCACATTAATATATACCACATCATAAAAGCCAATAGTTACACATAGAAAAAATAATTTATCCACATACCTAAAGGAAATAATCCCGAGTTTTGCCCAAGATATAGAATAACATAAATAGTTTATTATGAAACGAATCATTACTTTCTTTTCAATCATAGTAGTTGCATCGGCAATCGGTAATCTTTACGCCCAGAGCACTCCCGCTTTTCCCGGTGCAGAGGGTTTTGCACGTTATACTACCACCGGCGGGCGTGGCGGCAGTGTATATCACGTCACGAATCTGGACGACAGCGGGTCCGGTTCGCTTCGTGAAGGAGTGAAAAGCGGTAACCGTATTATCGTATTCGATGTATCCGGAACCATTGCATTAAAAAGCACACTTGAAATTAAGAAAGAGAATATAACGATTGCCGGCCAAACTGCGCCGGGAGATGGCATCTGCATCAAGAATTACTCGGTTGTAATAAAAGCAAGCAATATTATTATCCGATTTATCCGTTGCCGTATGGGAGACGAAGAAAAAACGGAAGACGACGCCATGTGGGGACGCAATCAAAGCAATGTAATCATTGATCATTGCACGATGAGTTGGAGCACGGATGAATGCTCTTCTTTTTACGGGAATAAAAATTTCACAATGCAATGGTGCATCCTGAGCGAAAGCCTGACCAATTCCGTGCATGGAAAAGGCAGCCATGGATATGGGGGTATCTGGGGAGGTGAAGGAGCTACTTTTCATCACAATCTATTAGCACACCATAAAAGCCGTACGCCCAGGCTTTGCGGTAGCCGTTATACAGGAAGACCCGATGATGAGATGGTCGATTTGCGTAATAATGTGTTTTATAATTGGGGACCGACTAATAGCGGATATGCCGGAGAGGGAGGTAATTATAATTTTGTCAACAACTATTATAAACCCGGCCCTTCAACCGCAACCAAAGAAAGCATTACTTACCGCATCTTTTCACCCAATGCCGATGACGGGAAATATGAAAACGAAGCCGGCGTCTGGGGTAAATTCTATGTATCAGGAAATTATTTTGATGACACCTGTTCCAAGCTGAGCAGCAAATCCAAAACAAATATCGCTAAAACAAATGCAGACAACTGGGTCGGAATTCATCCGAATACCAACAACGCCGCATTGCCGGAAGGGAACATTGAAAACATCAAAAGTGCGACAGAATATGAAGCAGCCCCTACTACCACTCATTCGGCAGCAGAAGCATACGAGAAGGTTCTGGCTTATGTAGGAGCAAGTTTGAAACGCGACGGGATAGATACTCGTACCATGTCTGATGTACGTAGTGGCAGCTATACCTTCGAAGGCAGCAATGGAAGCAGTAATGGCCTCATTGATTCCCAAACCGACTGTGAAGATTATATCACTTACAGTTCAGTAAGCAAGCCGACAGACAGTAACAATGACGGAATTCCCGATGAATGGGCCGATAAATATCTGCCTCAAGGAAAAACATACAAAGATATCGATGAGGAAACCGGGTATTGTTATCTTGAGCTATACATCAACAGTCTGGTAGACAAACTGATGAGAGCCGGATATGAAAATGCCGAATATTCTCCGAGTAAAGACGATTTTGGATTAAAAGGCTCACCCACAGGTCTCGGAGAATCGAACGATTCATCAAGTCTGTCTCTACATAAAGAAGGCAATAAGATTGTTATTTTAGGATTAGAGGGCAAAAATATTATTGAAGTTTATGATTTGACGGGACGACTGCAAAGTTCACAGACAAGTTACAGCAGCAAGCAGGAATTCACTCTCCTGCAACCTGCAATTATCAAAATAACCGACGCCCGACAAATAAAGAGTTTCAAAGTCCTTTAATTAAAGGACTTTTCTTTTTTTAACGATAGCACATTCCCGATACATTCCAACAAAATAAGGTATAAGCCAGATGCAGCACACAAAAAAAATGCAATCTCCACATTACAATAAATGAGTTCTCTTCACTCTATTTCATTCTTTTCATAAAAAAGTACTAAAAGCCGATTTGCAAAAACCAATAAAACAAGTACCTTTGCCGTACAATTTGAGAATTGTGACTACATTTTTTAATTATATTACTTAAAAAAGAGCTAATTATGACTTATTCACACGAAGTGGAACACATGTGTGTTGTAAAGAAGGGTCCTAACCACGGACCGGCTCCCATACCCGAAGAAGGAAAATGGGTAAAATCAAAAGAAATCGTTGATATTTCTGGTCTGACACATGGTATTGGTTGGTGTGCTCCTCAGCAGGGTGCTTGTAAACTTACTCTGAATGTAAAAGAAGGTGTCATCCAGGAAGCTCTGGTTGAAACTATCGGATGTTCAGGTATGACTCACTCAGCTGCTATGGCTGCAGAGATTCTTCCGGGTAAAACAATCCTTGAAGCATTGAATACCGACCTTGTTTGCGACGCTATCAATACTGCTATGCGCGAACTTTTCTTACAGATCGTTTATGGACGTACACAGTCTGCTTTCTCTGAAGGCGGTCTGATCATCGGTGCCGGTTTGGAAGACTTGGGTAAAGGTCTTCGTAGCCAGGTAGGTACACTGTACGGTACTTTAGCTAAAGGTCCCCGTTATCTTGAAATGGCAGAAGGCTATATCAAGAATATCTTCTTGGACAAAAACGATGAAATCTGCGGATACGAATTCGTACACATGGGTAAGTTCATGGA
>CAUEFX010000104.1 GCA_958477465.1 uncultured Bacteroides sp. | reverse complement strand
GTTAATTAACTCTCTCATTTTCAAACGATTATATTGAAATTAACAGAGTATTGATAAAAGAAAGAGGGGATAAAAAAGATGAAACTTTATCTTATAAAAACAATTGAATACAAAGGGGAGGGAGATGAAGTCTTTCCAAGAATACCCTACTGCTCTGAGATAGCCAGTACGGCCTCATTTTTTCTCCGTCAAGCGAACGCCCACAGTGGAGCGTAAAAAGGGGCGATTGTCTGAGCGTAGCGAGTTCGAGCCCCTTTAGCGGAACGGAGGAAGTGAGTAGGAGAAAAAATGCAGCCTTGATTTTTTCTTTTGGTATCTTTTCTTTTGTATCAAGACAAAAGAAAAGTACACCCCCACCACAAACGTTTGCATAACAAATTAAAATACTTCCAATAATCCCGATACATAATATATAAAAAGAATGTCTTATACTTGCATTATCAATCAACCCGTCCATAATCAAAATCTAATATATATGACAGTAACGTTTAACATTGAATACCGCACCAATTGGGGAGAAGAAGTAAGAATTACAGGTTCCGCCCCCGAATTGGGAAATAATCAACTCGAAATTTCCATTCCGCTCCATACCGTAGATGGGATTCACTGGACAGTAGAAACTGAAATACAGACTTCCGACAAAGGGACAGTAGACTATAGTTATCTCATCTGGCAAGATGGAAAAGCAGTTCGCCGTGAATGGAACAGCTTTCCCCGTCGTCTTTATCTTGCAGGCGACAGCAAGAAAAGATACCTTATAAATGACAGTTGGAAGAATCTTCCCGAACAGCAATACTTTTACAGTTCGGCTTTCACCGAATCGCTTTTAGCGCACCGGAATAGGATGGAGATACCCAAAAGCCATAAAAAAGGTCTGATGATAAAGGCGTATGCTCCGTGTATCGATGAAGACCATTGCCTGGCCATTTGCGGTAATCAAAAGACATTGGGAGACTGGAATCCGGACAAAGCACTATTGATGAGCGACATCAACTTTCCGGAATGGCAAACGGAGTTGGATGCCGGTAAACTGAATTTCCCTATCGAGTATAAATTCGTACTCTACAACAAAAAAGAAAAACGTGCCGAAGCGTGGGAAAACAACCCTAACCGCTACATGGCAAAACCGGAGCTGAAAGCCAACGAGACACTCGTCATTTCCGACCGCTATGCATACTTTGACGTTCCTGCCTGGAAAGGTGCGGGAGTGGCCGTTCCCGTATTCTCGCTGAAATCAGAAAAAAGTTTCGGCGTGGGCGACTTCGGTGATCTGAAACGCATGATAGACTGGGCAGTCAGCACCGGACAGAAAGTTGTGCAGATACTGCCGATCAACGATACTACCATGACACATACATGGACAGATTCTTATCCATACAACAGCATCTCCATCTATGCTTTTCACCCGATGTACGCTGATCTCAAAAAGATGGGCACACTAAAGGATAAAGAGGCGGCCGCTGCTTTCAATAAAAAACAGAAAGAATTGAATGCACTCCCCACCATCGACTATGAGGCAGTGAACCGAACCAAATGGGAATATTTCCGTCTCATCTTCCTCCAGGAAGGCGAAAAAGTATTGGCTTCTAAAGCCTTCAGGACTTTCTTCGATGCCAACAAGGAATGGCTGCAGCCCTACGCCGTCTTCAGTTATTTGCGTGATGCCTTCCAAACCCCTAATTTTCGCGAATGGCCACGCCATAACACATACGATGCAGAGAAAATAGAAAAGATGTGCCAACCGGATTCTGTAGATTATCCGTTCATCTCCATCTATTTCTACATCCAGTTTAATCTGCACCTTCAACTGCTTGAGGCAACCACATACGCCCGCGAAAACGGGGTAGTGCTAAAAGGTGACATCCCTATCGGAATCAGCCGTAACAGTGTAGAAGCCTGGACTGAGCCTTATTATTTCAATCTCAATGGTCAAGCCGGTGCACCGCCCGATGATTTCTCCGTAAACGGGCAAAATTGGGGATTCCCTACTTATAATTGGGAAGTAATGGAAAAAGACGGTTATAGCTGGTGGATGAAGCGCTTCAAAAAGATGTCCGAATACTTCGACGCTTACCGTATCGACCATATACTCGGATTCTTTCGCATTTGGGAAATCCCCATGAATGCTGTTCATGGATTATTAGGACAGTTCGTTCCTTCACTGCCGATGAGCCGCGAAGAGATAGAAAGCTATGGATTACCTTTCCGTGAAGAGTTTCTAAAGCCTTATATCCATGAATATTTCCTGGGACAAGTGTTCGGTCCGCATACCGATTATGTAAAACAAACCTTTATCGAACCAACCGAGACCTGGGAGGTGTATCGCATGCGTCCGGCATTCGACACACAACGTAAGATAGAGGCTTTCTTCAGCGGAAAAACCGATGATGACAGCGTATGGATCCGCGACGGGCTCTATGCACTTATCAGCGATGTGCTGTTTGTTCCCGACCGGCAGGAAGCCCATAAATACCATCCGCGTATCGGTGTACAGCGCGACTTCATCTACCGTTCCCTGAACGATTGGGAAAAAGCCGCTTTCAACCATTTATACGATCAATATTACTACCATCGCCACAATCAATTCTGGCAGCAACAAGCCATGAAAAAATTGCCTCAGTTGACACAATCCACCCGCATGCTGGTATGTGGTGAAGACCTCGGTATGATTCCCGATTGTGTGGCTTGGGTGATGAACGAATTACGTATCCTTACCTTGGAGATACAACGCATGCCCAAAAATCCCGCTTACGAATTCGGGCATCTGGATGAGTACCCGTACCGTTCTGTCTGCACCATCTCCACGCATGACATGTCAACGCTTCGCGGATGGTGGGAAGAGGACTATCAACAGACACAAAGGTATTACAATACGATGCTCGGACATTACGGCTCCGCCCCATCGACCGCCACCCCGGAATTGTGTGAAGAGGTAGTCCGCAAACACCTGTATAGCAACTCTATCCTTTGCATTCTCTCATTGCAGGACTGGCTGTCGATAGATGAAAAATGGCGCAATCCGAATGTGCAGGAAGAACGTATCAACATACCTGCCGACCCACGCCATTACTGGCGCTACCGCATGCATCTGACGTTAGAACAACTAATGAAAGCAGAAAGTCTGAATGAAAAGATAAAAGAACTTGTGAAACAGACAGGAAGAGAGCCGGGAAAATAACGATTCTTCCCAAACAACAAGTTCATTCTGAAATCCATACGCCTTCTCCGGATAAATCAATCCGGAGAAGGCGTTGTTTTTTGATAGATATCCTGTATCTTTGTACACCTCTAAACAAGCAAAAATGAACGACAAAACAAATAAACGAATTGATTTTGTAGACCTTACCAAAGGAATTTGCATCATTTTGGTAGTTATGGCACATATAGACGGAGCATTTGCCAAATTCGATGAAAATTCAATGATCTCCTGCTTCCGCATGCCGCTTTATTTTTTCATATCCGGCATTTTCTTTAAATCCTACGAAGGTTTCTGGGGGTTTCTTATCCGCAAGACAAACAAATTGCTCATTCCTTTCCTCTTTTTCTATACAGCCGCTTTCCTACTAAAATACATCGTATGGAAAATCGCTCCGGGAACATTCCAACTACCGGTTCAATGGAGCGAAATGCTTGTTATCTTTCACGGGCACGAACTGATTAAATTCAATCCGCCGATCTGGTTTTTAATAGCCCTGTTTAACTGTAACATCCTATTCTACCTGATTCATTTCCTACGAAACAAACACCTGAACCTGATGTTTGCCCTTACCCTGCTCTTAGGAGCGGCGGGATTCTATATGGGGAAATACCGTATCGAACTGCCATTGTACATGGATGTGGCAATGACTGCCCTTCCTTTTTATGTGGCCGGATTCTGGATACGGCGTTATAATTTCTTCCTATTCCCTCACCGTTTCGATAAATGGATTCCGCTGTTTATAGTAATAGCCCTTGTCATCATGTATTTCACCGCTACCACTCCCGGAATGCGCACCAACAGCTACACCGGAAACATTGCTCAATTCTACATAGCCGCACTTGCCGGTATCCTAATGATCATGCTCTTCTGCAAGCGGATCAAGCATATCTCCGTAATATCCTATCTCGGGCGTTATTCGGTCATCACCCTTGGCTTACACGGTCCCATACTCCACTTTGGCAGGCAATTCGTATCGAAATACATCCACAACGAATGGGTACTCGCCTTCACTCTGCTATTCGTAACCCTTGCTATTTGTATTTCATTGATTCCATTTTTCCTGAAAGCGATGCCGCAAGTTATAGCACAGAAAGATTTGATTAAAATCAGATAAAGAAAACATTTCCAGGTTTTATTATATCTTTGCCAAACAGATCATCTTAAAAACATTATCATGAACATAAACAGTTGCTACATACTCCTAAAAGACATACGCTTCTTTGCCCGCCACGGAGTGGCCCCGCAAGAAACGGTTATAGGTAATGAATTTTATATCGATCTAAGATTAAAAACAGACTTCAGACATGCTGCCGCCACAGACGAATTGGACGATACCATCAGCTATGCAGATATTTATGAAGCACTGAAGCAAGAGATGGAAATACCGTCCAGATTATTGGAGCATGTATGCGGACGCATTGTGACCAGATTATTTCAAGAGTTTCCGGCCATTGAAGAGATAAAAATCAAGTTGTCAAAAAGAAATCCTCCGATGGGAGCAGACATTGATTCTGCAGGAGTAGAAATGCACTGTACCAGAAACTGATTTTCCCTAAACTTATTATAATAAGAAGTAAACAATTAAAGGTCTTTCCCTTTTACTTTTAGCTATTTCCAAGAAAATACCTTGAATATGTGATTATGATAAATATGATGTTTGTGCATCTTAAGCAGGAGATATAATAGTTGTTAATAGAAACTATAATGATAGTTACAGCCTGAATTTTCTTTCCAAAAGCATTTATTAAAGGCCCAGTTTATTTTGAGTTTATTACCTACCTGTTTTCCTGCTTTCACTCGTCAGACAGTACGCGGTCCACCTGCTAAAACCAAAAACATCCTCTAAGCTAACTCTCAAAATAATACTGAGCCTAATTTAAATGGATTCTAAAACTGTAACAAATGTAAATCTCAGCTCAGATGCTACATCTTTTCCTGATCCGTTATTTCTTGTTTTTACGTCTATTTACAGATGCCACAGCTTCCGTTACTACCGGCTTATTCTCAAACCGCTTGGCATATCCGGAATAATCTGGATGAATCCGTTCATAATCGGGATCCATAAACAACGGGCTGGATATGATATGATCGGCCGTAGAACGGTTACAGCAAAACACGATATTCTCCACAGCGGCCAAACGAGTCAGAGCTTTCACATCCGTATCGTGGGGTTGTAAGGTCATCGGATCGGTAAAGAAAAACAAATAGTCGATTTCCCCGTCTACAATCCGCGATCCCATCTGCTGATCACCTCCCAACGGGCCAGATTTCAAAATAGTAAAATCCCACTCAACATCGGGATGTTTCTCCTTAAGAGCTTTCAAAATCAGAGTTCCGGTGGTCCCCGTACAATAGAACTTATGCCCCATTAATAACTCAGAATTCCAAAGTACCCACTCAATAAGATCTTTTTTCATGGCATCGTGTGCCACCAAACCGATCTTTCTAACCAGTTTCTTTTCCATTTATGTTATCCTTTAAAGTTAAACAATTGCGAAAAGTACTTGTGCCCTTTCGCATAAAACTGCCACAAAATACTATTTTTCAGCTGTTCGGGAATCGGGTTTACATAAGTTTTCTGTAAGTTTTCTTCTCGCGCCTTACTGAAATAAGAGCGAAGCCGTTTGTACTCTTTCCGTGCATGCACCACCGCCTTGGCATTACCCAACTGCCCCTTGAGCAAAAATTGAAAGGCTGCGATATAATCAAGAATCATCCGAATACGCATCACCTTGCTCAATTCTTCAGAAGGAAGATTTTTGTAAAGCATGATAAGGTTATTACGGAAATTGAGAAATGTCTTACGCGGACTCTCCTTTTTCAACGTTGCCGCACCTACGTGATAAACAACGCTTTGCGGAATACAAACAATGCCTCTCCCCCGTGAGCGAAGCCGCCAACAAAGATCTATCTCTTCCATGTGTGCAAAGAAACGGGCGTCGAGCCCACCGACATCCGTATAGTCCTTCAGGCGAATAAACAGAGCCGCCCCCGTAGCCCAAAAGACCGGAGCAACGGTATCGTATTGTCCTTCATCTTTTTCCGTCATCCCCATCACACGCCCCCGACAAAAAGGATAACCATAACAATCGATATAGCCACCTGCCGCACCCGCATACTCAAACATCTGTTTTTGACGCCAGCTGCGAATTTTGGGTTGACAAGCCGCCGCTTCGGGATGGGCATCCATATAGGCAACAAGCGGTTCGAGCCAATGTTCCGTAACCTCCACATCCGAATTCAGCAAAACGACATATTCTGCCTTTACCTTATTCAAAGCAAGATTATACCCTTCCGCAAAGCCGTGATTTTCGTCCAGCAGAATCAGACGGACAGCAGGAAACTCTTCCTGCAACATGGCAACAGAAGTATCCGTAGAGCCATTATCCGCTACACAGATCTCTACATCGTCTCTATCCGAATAATGAATCACCGACGGAAGAAACGAACGGAGCATCTCGCATCCATTCCAGTTTAATATAACAATCGATATCTTTTTCATTTATGATAGAATAGTGCCCTTCAATGCCGTTCCTTCTTCATTAAATTCACCTAACAGAACATTTACCACCTTATTATCAAGAGAGGGATCATTCTCTACCTCCACCCGTATATAATTAGGTGTAAAACCATGCATCGGCAAACCTGCCTTGTTCTTTTCCATCAGAACAGGCATCACCTGCCCCACATGACGAGCATAAAAAGAGTGCGTCTTCTCATCAGAAAGAGCCAACAGCCTCTGGCTGCGTTTATGTTTCTCGTCGGGAGCCACTACATACTCTATTTTCAGCGCTTGCGTACCCGGACGTTCCGAATAGCTGAACACATGAAGCTGTGTCACATCCAGCCCGGCTATAAAATCATAGGCATTTTCAAAGAACTCTCCGGTTTCACCACGTGTACCCACAATCACATCCACGCCGATAAAAGCATCGGGTATTGTTTCTTTTATCTTTTTCACTTTAGAAGCAAACAAAGCCGTATCGTAGCGGCGGCGCATCAATTTAAGCACCTCATCACTGCCCGATTGCAAGGGAATATGAAAATGAGGCATAAAACGGTGGGAACGGGCTACAAATTCGATTATTTCGTCCGTCAACAGGTTGGGTTCAATGGAAGAAATCCGATAGCGTTCAATGCCTTCCACCTCGTCAAGGGCTTTCACCAAGTCGAAAAAGGTTTCTCCGGTCGTCTTACCGAAGTCTCCGATGTTCACACCGGTAAGTACAATCTCCTTACCTCCTTCGGCAGCTGCCTGACGTGCCTGCTCCACCATCGAAGCAATCGTCCCGTTTCTGCTACGCCCGCGGGCAAAAGGAATGGTACAGTAAGAACAGAAATAATCGCAACCATCCTGTACTTTCAGAAAGAAGCGGGTACGGTCTCCCCGCGAACAAGACGGTGCAAACGAACGGATATCTTTGGTTGCCGTCGTGTAAGCCTCTCCTTCCCCATGTTTCTGTAAATCGCCCAGATATTGAAGCAAGTCTTTTTTCTGCTCAGCGCCCAACACCACATCCACACCCTCGATCTTCGCCACATCACCCGGCTTAAGTTGGGCATAACACCCTGTAACCACAACAAAAGCACCCGGATGCTGCTTCACCAGTCTGTGAATAGCCTGACGGCACTTTTTATCCGCCATTTCAGTCACCGAACATGTATTTACGACACAAATATCCGCACGCTCTCCCTTCCGAGCCGTACGCACACCCGCTTCCCGCAAAATTTTACCAATAGTCGAGGTCTCGGAGAAATTCAACTTACAGCCTAAAGTATAGTAAACAGCTGTCTTATTCTGAAATACAGTGGTATCTATCATATTTTAATAAATGCATATTTGTGGCAAAGTTACATATTATATGAGAAATGCGATGCATTCTATATAATTTAAGGATTAAAAACAGAGAATTAAGCTCGTACTTAAGTTTTTCAAGCACTATTTTCAGAAGTAGAAACCAATTAAAATTTAACCGGAACAAGCTGATAGAAACCTGAAATTTCCCCCCCGTACAGAGGTTAATTCTCACTTTTTGATTTCTAATTAAATTATTATTCCTATTTTTGCACAGTTTATTAAAAATCGTGCAATGATAAAAGAAAATTTCATCAAACTATACGAGAATAGTTTTCACGAGAATTGGGATTTACCTTGTTATACCGATTATGGTGACGGTATCAGTTATACCTATGGTCAAGTAGCCGAAGAGATAGCCCGCCTTCATCTGCTGTTTAAACATTGCAGTTTGCGGCGGGGAGACAAAATTGCAGTTATCGGAAAAAACAATGCCCGCTGGTGTATTGCCTACATGGCCACGATTACTTACGGAGCCACCTGACTTCGGGAATATCCTTTTGTTCTACTTATATAAAACATTTTTCCGTC
>CAUEFX010000103.1 GCA_958477465.1 uncultured Bacteroides sp. | reverse complement strand
TTATTTTAAATTTGATTTTTTATGTTTCAAAATTGACAACACTTTAGTAATTTTATACTCAAACATAAGCATTCGGTAAACTACGTTGTAAATTTGGAGAATTAGTTCCGAATCAGTGCTATTCGTAGTCGATTCGAAATTAATAGTATCTATATTCGGAACAAGCCCAATTGAATTTTACCCAATTACGAGAGAGAAACTCTGTCATATCCTTTTCGTCTCTTTCGTAATATGGGACTTTTCTTAAAAAGATAAGTGTTCTGTAGCCAGTTTTCAAACTCAAGAATCATCGGAAAAGCTTCGCTGATACGTTTTTCCTTGCGTTCTTCTGCCGTGAGTCCGGTTTCATCGGCATCAGAATTTACTAATATAATGTATCGCCTGTGTGGCCAGAACCCTGTTCTCCTCCAAGGCATCCCGCATCTTCTTCTGATGTGTGCCTAGCAGCCGACCAGGGTGATTCCTTTAATCTGCTCAAACTTCCATATCGGATTTTCTTATCACTTTGTGACGGACGGTTTTCAGGATATATGCTTTTGCCGAAACGCGTTCCAAATGGGAACTTTCTTCCTTCCCGATTTCAATGAAATCATTCTTTAGCCTGCTTCTGCGTCAGTTGTCACTTCTGGATAAAGATTGATAACTTCTACTGGCAAAGAGGATATACCAAGGGAGTTGCGGACCAACTTCTCCTTAACTTTTATGTTTTTGGTGATTTCTTCCTCGTTCTTGCGAACTTCTTCCTCTATCCGGAATATTTCCATGGAAGACATTTCTTCCTTTAAGAACAAAAGAAGCTGATTAGGACCAAGTGGAAAACTCTTTTCATTTATCCGACCTAAGACCTTCTTTCTAAGCCAATACAAGGATTGCTCCAAAGAAGCAACCCTGTTAATGAGCATCGCTTTATCATGGCGAAGTATCTCAATCTCTTCCAATAAGGCTTTTCTGTTCTTCCATAAGCATCTGTATCTCTTTATTTCACATTGTAAATATACAAAATACAATGATATACAGAAGCTTTCAGGCTAAAAAGTCAGTACTATTTTCGAAGTTTTTGAAGGCTCTCAAATCACGGACTTCATGAAACTTTTGCGCATAGCGGTTGGGCAGTTATACAACAGATAGCGCATACTGTCATTAAGGCTGAACATAGCTGCATGCTTGGATGATTGAAAACTGTTCCTTTTCGTTTATCTCATCGCAGATACGTATGACACATCCGGCTAGTGTGCGTATTTCTATCTCCTTCAACCCCACTGGTGAGTCCGTAGTGATGCTTCCGACCGCTTGTACTGGCAAATAAGGAAACCAGAACAAACGAACCACCGTGTGGAAGTTCGAAAAACTCATCCCGGGCCGTTTTACCTGATGATTGTTCTGCGGCATAACGAGACTTGCTGTCATAAAATAGCCATGAAGGAATGTTTAGTTACTTCAGTCTAGACTTAATAAGTCATTTTATGCTCTTTGCTGTAGTTCATTATCTCTGCTACTTCTTCTCATGTCATCATAAATCTTATTTTTGGCACAAAAATAATGACGAAAGTTTGATGAAAAAATACGTGATCCACCGAATGCTTACGGACAATCCAGTTCCTATACATTATAATATATACAGATCCGGCCCGTCTAGAACGTTGCTTACGAAATCTATTGGAAAATGCACTGAAATACTCGGACGACGATGTTAAAATCACGGTCGTTTTATCTGAACATGACAATCATCTTTCTATCGCCATCCAGGACACCGGTTGGGGAATACCGCAAAAAGCACAGAAAAAACTGGGTAAACAGTTCTATCGTGTTCAAATCGAGGGGAAAAAAGTTCATCCCGACCATGGTCTGGGACTTTGCAGTGTGAAACAGTTAGTAAAAGAAATGGACGGATCGGTTACGTTCCGGAGTACGGAAGGATTCGGTTCCATTTTTATTATAACTTTACCTTGAAAGCTCCAGCACCACTATTTTTCGGGTAGATACAAAAAACCTTATCTGAGTTTTTTCTATTTCAAATAAGATTCCGGGGGATCATCAGCATGAAGGTTGACTTCATCGTCATGATGACCGTCTTTATAGCGACAAAGTCCTTTTTATCAGAAAAATACGAAAATTTGCAGCAATCCATAAAGAATGTAAAACATTATTGAATAAACAATATTATACAATAAGTATATCCCGATTCTGAACTTTTGTTACGGAATGCCCAATTCACAAGTGCCTCTTTTTCCTATAAAAGGCATTTACAATTGAGCATTCCGAACATTCATCAAAAATCAATCTATTCCATAAGCATTGATTTCAGCCAACGACGAATTACTTGCACGATAACTATCAGTAATTTTTATCTTAAAATAGCGTCCCTTTGTCGGTGTGATGCTGAAGATTTGCTCTTCGAGTACCTTCTGCGCTTCAAATGCACCGACTGCTGTCCAATTGAGCTTATCTGAACTGACAAAAAATTCACCACCCTTCACATCCCGGTAGCTATCATGCTGCCTTTCAGTCAAGCTGATGTTGGTCAAAGTTGTTTCCTTCTTCATATCCACAACGATTTCATGCGGAAGTGGAATCGATCCGCCACTCCATTGTGAATGCCAGAAAGTCGATAATTGCCCATCCAGCAAACATGTCGCCACACCGTTTCCGGCACCTTCTCCGGTCCGTTCTTCCGTATTGGCTTGTATACTCCAGCCCGCACGATCCAACTTGATTCCGACAACCCGAACTACCAACGGGTAGACGGCGTTTTCAGCAATATTGAACAGCGAAACATTATCCAAACGAATAGGTAACATATATTCTCCCGGAGTCAATCCGTTGCCGTTGAGCGTCACCGCCAAATCGGTCGTGCTCGTCCCCGTAGGCAAGGTGACAACATCTTCGAATGAATAGTTCCCTTCCGGAAACAGCTTATAAGCTGTGCCGTTCTCTGCGTTATAAGCTGTAACATATCCGGGATCTACGACAAACTGACATTCTACATCCCAATTGTTGTCCGTATCCAAACCGAAACCGACTTCAACTGACTCCGTGTTGAATCCATATGTGTAAGACAATGGCTGAATGTCGGTATCCGTGAACCCCATAGCCGGGGTCAACACATCTGTTATCCGGATAAACAATTCACTTTTATCGGCATTGACCGAGTCCTTCTCGCTCGTCAGGTAAAGCGGAAGCACATAAGTCGCTTCCGGATTCGCCTCCATCGCCGCACCGATCAAATCTGTCGACAACGAAAGCGTAACGACTTTACTACGTTCCTCCGACGCAAAATCCAATCGATCGGTGTCCATCGAATAAGAACCTGAAGGGATTATCCGATAGTCCGCGCCATAAAGTACATCGACTTCCTCTTGCGAGTGAACGGCTATTTCCCCGCTTGCCGTCAATGACGGATCACTACCACCCTTATAAACGGAGAAAGCATAAGTATTAAGCTCTCCCGTATTGTAAAGAGTGAGCTCCTGCGTACCGGATTTATTAATATAAAGCACTTTGTGATATTCTTCCGGCACTAAGTTTTCCAATTCATATTTCGACTCGTCACAAGCTGTCAACAAAAGAACAGCCAGACATGCAATTCCTATATAATTCACTTTCATACAATTCGTTTTTTAGATTAATAACCAGGAGCTTGCACCAACTGAGGATCACTGTACAATTCACTATTCTTGATCGGAACCAAATACTGTCTGACGTTCCATTGGATCGGCTGGTCGATTGGCACGATTTGATTGAACTCCTCAAATGAAGGATTGACAGTCATTCCATTCAGCCCTTTAAATTCGGAGGGCTGCATTACTTGGTCGGCAATACGCCAGCGACGGACGTCATAATATCGGTGACCTTCGGCATGCAGTTCGATTGCCCGTTCATTACGTACCCATTCCATCAGTGACATGGTCGAAAGATCAGCTGTAGTCAACTTACGTACACCGGCCCGTTCCCGAATAACATTCAGGTTCTCTAACGCTTCATCTGTACGATCTAATGCTGCATAACATTCAGCCAAATTCAAATACAATTCCGCCATACGAATCAGAATGATCCGGAACTTGTCACCTGAAGTGGATCCGGAAGACAGATATACCCCGTTCGGCACGATGAATTTCTTATTCAAGAAACCGGTACCTGTTGCATTACGCGTATTAGAAAGTGAATAACCATTCGTATTGGAATTCTTCAAGTTCAGCCATAATGGGTTATTGTTGTTGATTAACGGCATATACTCACAACCGTCATAGGCAATCCACGCATAGTAACGCGGTTCACGACCAACATTAAACTTGACAATATCATTCTTAATTTCCTCGCTATCCAATTGATCTTTCGACAACTCCGGACTGGAAGCTCCCTCATAGTAACGTGTCAGCCACTCGCTTTGCAAATAGAAATCCGGATCTTTAGCAGGAGGAAGACCGTTTTCCGTATAGAAACGGTTTACAGCCGCCCAAGTAGGTGCAGTCCCATGATAGCCTCCGGCCCACGAACCGTCACTCTTTTTGACAAGTCGGTTCGGAAGCCGCGATTTCGTGACACCGGCATCAATGCCATTCGCATCAAGATTGATAGCCCAAATGATTTCCTTGTTATTGAACCCTTCGTGCGCCGTAATCATATATTGAAACATCTGAACTCGCTTTTTGAACGATTGGTTTTCCTCCGTATCCTCTTCTTTCCCCGGAATGAATGGAAGCGGTACTTTATCAATAGCTGCCTTTGCTTCAGAAGCTTCAAGATCAAACAATTTATATCCGGCAGCTTCAGCAGCTGTTAACGCCTCCTTGCAAGCCGTCAAAGCACGTTCCCACTTGGCAGGGTCATATTTATTGCTAACCAACTCCATTCCATAGCCCGGCGTCTCATAATTGGTGTTCCGCCAGTTCGGATAAACAAATGAACCGTTCCAAAGAGGAGAAGCAGCATAGAGCAGCACACGAGCTTTCAAACTTTTGCAGATAGTGGCATCTGCACGGCTTAAATTTTCAGTGGTCTGTGTGGCCGGTAAAACTTCGGCTGCCGCATCCAATTTTCCTACAATCCAATCTACACAATAATCAAAATGCGAACGCCCCGGAATTTCGGACGGAAGGATGTTTTGATCTACTTTTGTTTCGATGATAGGACAAGGCCCATAGTTTTGCAATACTTTGAAATGATAATATGCTTCGAGAAACCAGCATTCGGCACGGTATTGTGCCTTCTCCTCCTCTGTCACACCTGCCGGGTTCAAACGATCCAACTGTTCCAAAAAGTAGTGGACATATCCAATGTAGTTATACAAATTCTCCCAGTCACCGATATCATCGGCCGCTGAAACGGTTCCGTACAGCATTTTCTGCATATTCCAGTCCCAGTCTTTCGGCTCGACATATTCATCGGTGGCCAACGAAGCATCTCCACTCCTCTCTCGCCAGAAAGTATATAGCGAGGTGCCTGAGTAAGCGGTAAAAAGGAAACCTAAAGTTGCTGACTCGTCCTTCATTGTGTCATCGAAATCCGGTTGTGCCGGTGGTATGACATCCAAATAGTTGCAAGAAGGGAATGCCAACAGACCGGCCGACAAGGCAATCTTTATATATTGTCTGATATTTTTTTTCAGTTTCATCTCGTTATTCTATTAGTTAATTAAACATTAGAAAGTAAATTGCACCCCCAGATTAAAAGTCCGCTGCAACGGATAAGCGTTCCAAGCCAATTCCGGATCCCACAACTTGAAGGGACTGAATACGGCCAAGTTATCACCGCTGAAATAAACGCGGCACATCGGGAAGGTATAACCCAATTCCAACGTTTTGAAACGAAGGAAATTGCCGTTACGCATCCAATAAGAACTCGGTTGGATATTACCCGCGATGTCAGCATTTGAAGTTCCTAAACGCGGGTAGAGTGCATCCGGATTAGGATTGTCGACCGACCAATGGCTCTCGGCAATCCACGACATCAAATTGCGTGGCAAAGATTCCTCCGGACCACCATCGCCACCGGAAGACAAAAATGGAGCAAAGCCGGAATTGATCATAATTTTACGTTTGGCCGAACCATTGAAGAAGACTCCGAAGTCGAATTTCTTCCAACGAACGTTCAACCCTAACCCATATTGGATACGCGGCATATCCCCGTAAGACGAAAGCATTACCTTATCCTCGGATGTGATCGCACCATCACCATCGATATCGCGATATTTAATATCACCAGGCATCGGCTTCGAACCTAACTGTGTTTGATCAGGCCAATTATTTATCTCTTCTTGACTGCTGAAAAGCCCTTCTGCCACATAACCGGTCAATCGATTCAACGGTTTGTTAGTTTCCGTTTGCCATACATAGGGATAATTCGGTTCGTCAGAAAACTTGTATTCGTTTCGATTATAGGTGAAGTTACCACGGAAGTCGACTTGCCAGTCTTTTCCAAATTGTTTTTTCCAATTGACACTGACTTCGAAACCGGTATTCAACACTTCGCCGATATTGCTCCAAGGCGTACTGCCCCAATAACCGAGTAGCTTTCCGAAGCTGGCACGTTTCATCAAGATACGGTCGCGGTAGTCACGGAAATAATCGAATGTAATGTTCACTTGGTTAAAAAGCGAAGCGTCAAGTCCGATATCCAACTTTTTCACATGTTCCCATCCAGCATTTTGTACGGCAAGAATATTAAAACCATGCCCCTGACGATTTAACCATTGCCCGGGAAGTCCCGAATGCCAAGAGGCACCGCTCCCAATAGCTACTTGATTTTGGTAAAGAAAATGTTGTGCACCACTGTTGAACTGGTCACTACCAACCAAACCGTATGATCCCCTAATCTTGAAATAATCCACATAATCGGCGATCGGCTCCCAAAACTGCTCCCCGCTTAATACCCAACCGAGAGATGCGGCCGGGAAGAACTCAAAACGATCCTCCTTTGCCAACCGTTCGGAACCATTGTAACCGAAATTGAACTCTACCAAGTAGCGGTTGTCATAATCATAAGTGGCTCGTCCTGAATAACCCTGGTTACGATTGGGCAAGACTCCATTACGATACTCTCTCATCATATACATGAACATGGCAGTCATATTATGCTTGCCAAACGAACGTTTCCAATCCAAACGGGCATCCAAATAGAATGTTTGATCGGCCTCTTTAGTGATGTCAGACTGGCTGATATAATCCGTACCAGTTTGCAAAAGTCGCAAAGCATAGGTATCATTTTCGGGATCGTAACTATCGGGCTGTACCTGATAGTAATAAGGAGATAGCGAACGGGTATAATAAGAGTTTGACCAATTTTTAAAGTTCACTAAAACCTTTGCGCTTAAACCTTTTGTGACAAATCCCAAGTCTTGCGAGATATCCAAAGAGGTATTCAGCGTATTGAAGTTGTCTTCCCTGAACGATCCCATCATGTATTGGTAAGGGTTTTCTCCGTAAGCCCCAGCTTTAATTTCGGCATTACCATAATAAATATGATCTTCTTCGCCAGGGAAATAAGCGGGGAAAGAGACAGGATTGGCATACATCACCTTTTTGTAGATATCAGTAGTCTTATTATTCGGTCCCTTTTGGCTACCGATTTGCGCCATCATACGAAGATTGACAGTCGTCGTATTCGTCAACTTATAACTGATGTTATTTTGAAAATTGTACTCCCAATGGTTAATGTTCGGATTGAAAGCTGAATTGTCCGCAGCATTGAGCAAACCTGTATCATGGTTTGCCTGCAAACTCATATAATAAGTAACACGCGACGCACCACCCGATACGTTCACATTAGCACGTTGATTATAATTTCCACTACGGAAAATCATGTCATACCAATCTACATTCGGATAGACATACGGATTGATACCACTTTCTGTCGCCGCAATGATCTCTTCCGAATAACGTGGTGTAATTACTGTCGCGCTACGCGCCTGCTGCGCCTCGTTATAGGTGCGCATGAATGTCGGTCCATCAGCAAACTCCGGTGTATTCATCGGCTGGAAATAAGAAGCCTCGACCGACACGTTGACCGTTGCTTTTGTATTTTCCTTCCCATGTTTGGTTGTAACAAGCATGACGCCATTCGCACCACGGTTACCATAGATTGCCGTCGCCGAAGCATCCTTCAAAACCGAAAAACTTTCGATACTTTCTGCCGGAATACGGTTCAAGTCCCCAGACGATATTTCCACGCCATCCAACAAAATCAATGGAGTTGCCACACCACCAAACGTATTGATGCCACGGATATAGAACGCAGAAGTAGAACCCGGCTCACCACTGCTGTTCGTAGAAATGACACCAGCCAGTTTACCAGCCAACGAACTGGTCAATGAAGATGTCGGAGCTTTCAGCTGTATACCTTCTGTAGCAGTAATCGCACCGGTAATAGATACTTTCTTCTGCGTACCGGCACCAACGACAACGACTTCGTCCAAAACTTCATTATCCCCCTCCATCTTAACGTTCAAGACGCCTAAATCACCCACTTCGATCGTTTGTGTCTTATAACCGATATAAGAGATTTCGATTTCATCTTTACCTGTTACTTCAATGGAAAACTTTCCGTCAAGATCAGTCACTGTACCTTGAGTAGTACCTTTAATGATAACATTTACACCGATCAGTGTTTCACCGGTAGAGGCATCCGTAACAGTACCGACTAACGTACGTTTAACAGGCGACTTACTTTGTTGGATTTCAGGGACGGGCAATCTATCTCCCGCATCAGCAACGGCATCCGGAGGACAAGCCCCCAACAAACCAGTACAAAGCAATAAAGCAATTGCAGGTCTCCGCTTTTTTCTAATTGAGATTAAATTCATAAGTTAACATTTTTATTTTATAATAAAAAAATAGCCTAAAGATCCTAAAACACAAAGACTTATAATTTTACACGATTATACATTCTTTATATTTACATTAAGTTCTGCAAGAACTGCGGCTCAAATATAGGCAAATATCCACAACTTTCTATAAAAAAACACACAATAATTTAATCAATTCGATAAAAAGTATATTAGATTCTTTGTATCATACAGATATAACCAAGATTCTACAACTTATATATTAAATAATCACTCCAAATCACCGCAGTTCTTGC
>CAUEFX010000102.1 GCA_958477465.1 uncultured Bacteroides sp. | reverse complement strand
GGTCAAGCCTCCTGTTTTCTGGAAAAATCTCCAGCCTTTCGGGTAGTATTTTTCCCGAAAATACAGCTATAAGATAGGAATAATTTAGGAATAAGCAACTTGCGCACTTTTTGCCACAAGTGAGGTAATGACTTGGCAACGGTCATAAATTCTGCGATGTGCAGTACATTGCTGTCAAACAACTCTATGCAAAGGTAACATATATTTTCGACAAACGAAATGCAATCAGTATTTTATTGCCGTTTCCCTTCCAATTTTCCTAATCGCATTACTATCGAGGTTTGACTTCTGCCCATTTTCTCGGCTATGTATTTTATACTTTTCCCTTCATGATAAAGGGTAAGCAGAAAATTATCCGCACTGCGTGTCCACTTTTTGTTGGCGTTTGGATGCTTGGCATAACTTTCTTCCGTGATTTTTTCCGGATGCAAGAATTCGTCCACGAAAACGGAAGGAAAGCGTCTGTCATACAGTATATAGGTCTTTACTTTAGCTCTGGTAATGGCTACATAAAACAGCCTGCGTTCTTCTCCGTATGGATATTGGTCGCTTTTTGTCAAGACATAATTAAGCACAGGGTCATCGCTTACAAGTGAGGGAAACCCGTATGTGTCCTTGTTGCATTGAAGAATTATCACATAGTCTGCTTCAAGTCCTTTGGATTTATGAACGGTCAGAAACTCTATTTTCCTGTCTCCGATGATATAGAAAAAGCGATTACCCTCTTTCACGGATTTATACATGAACGACAGGTAATAATCGTCAAAGGAATATCTCCCTAACAAAAAGACTGATTTGTCTAATGGAATTGACGCGACCAATTGTCCGATAACATTGCAATAATCTCGTCTTTCATAATCGCAAAACTGTAATTCTGTTTTAACTTGTGGGTTAAAAGGATGGATGTTCTTTTTAATTTGGGCTTCGTTGCGTTGGATAAATTGCGAGGACAGGCTGACTAAAGGCTCTCCAAACCGATATGTTGTTTCAATCTTATTGATTTCTGTCTGGCCGAAGTAATCTGAAAACTGATTGAAAAGTGCCATGTCGCTCCCCGAAAAACGATAGATGGACTGCCAGTCATCGCCCACACAATACAACTTGGGGGGTGGATTTCCCTCTCGCAATACTTTTAAGAAGTTGTAACGGTCAACTGATATGTCTTGAAACTCATCCACAATGATATAATCATACTTCACAGGATGGGAGGAACGACAAATGTCGGTAGCTTGCAGAATTGCATCCGTAAAATCTATTTGGTTGATGTTCGCCAATTCTTCAATATACCGTTTATAAACGGGCTGAAAGATGTTTTTGATAATGAACGTACTGCGTTCGTCCCCTGCGTTTTTAGTTTGCCTTAATACTTCATCTACAGATTTGCAACTTGACTTTATCAATGTCACGAAAGTCACGACAAGGCGGATAAAAGCCTTCTCATGCTTGCTGTTCGGGGGAAGAACCATATCGTATAATTCTGCATCTGTTTTCTCTTGGATGGAAACATCAGCCTTTTCCAATAAGGTTTTCAACTTCTCCCGAATATCGGAATAATGAAAGTCTGCACTTGAAGTTGTCAACAGCTTAGTGCTGAATTTCTCATGTGCCGCTTTTTTCCATGTTATGCCATCGTTGTACTTTTGGTTTGCTTCTTCATAGGTAATGCCTCTGTCTTTGGCAAACCATATAGGAACAAGCCCATGCTCGTCCACTCCAAAATGCTCTAAATATATTCGCTTTGTTTCTCCACCTTGTTCAAAATAAATGGAAAAATCCGGTTTGTATTGAGAGTGCATCTCGTCTACCAATGGATGCTCGTATGGCTCTTCATATCTGAATTTTACGCTAAGGGAAGATAGCGCAAAGCATATTTTCTGCTCTTGTTCACTCCGTACATAAACAGTTTTTCCGTCCATATCGGGAAACGTTGCTTTCAAACGCACCTCTTTTTGCTCTGAAAGTTGTTGCCTACGCTCATTCTTCCGCTTTTCCCACTCCTTTTCGGGCGTTTGATAATCAATGAAGTATTCTATTACGCTTTTCTTGAATTTCTTGTCGTTCAATAATTCATGGTAGATTTTCACGAAGAGCGCGTCCGTATTTTCATATATTGATGGCTTTTGTCCTGTTGTCTGTCCGATAATGTCAAGGGCAAGTTTGTGAAAAGTGTACCCTCGCAAACCAGCAATACCCATTCTTTCTGTTAATTCAGCGGCAGCCTTGTTTGTGTAGCTGATAAGGAGAATATTTTGAGGGTTGATTTTCTTTATTTCAGTCAAATACTTTACTTTCCCTACGATGGATGAAGTCTTTCCACTCCCTGCACTACTGACTACTAAACAATTTTCTTCTTCTGAAACGATTGAGCGTCTTTGTTGCTTGTCTAACGGATATTTTAGGCAATGGTCGAAAAACTCTTTATGCGTGTCAAGTAGAAATGTAATGATTCCCTCATTATGTTGTTTTACAAGTCTATTGATAGCCCCAAAGTCACTGATAAATTTGAATATGGTTTCAGATGGAGTGATATTAAAGGCTTCAAGTTTCTTAACAAGTGAATATGCTTCTTGAAAATGCGGCTTATAATGATTGACAAAATCTTTTTCTTGCGTTGCAGATATTATCTTCCCTGAAAAAGTGCTATTAAGGTCGGACGGAATATCAATAAATGCTCCGTTGTTTAATGCCGACAATCTTTCTCTTGCTTGCTCATAATTGGATTTATTGCTATAAGAAGATATGTGGTTTAACTTTTCAGAAAGTTCCTTGGACTTATTTTTTAGGCGTGTTCTTGTTATAGCTATATAACAAATTGAAATAGTTATAATACAAATTACCCCAATAAACAATGCCTGCATACTAAAAGAAAGATTTGCCGTTGATAAAGTTTACATTGTATAAAAGGTTAACGTGCCATGAAGGCACGCTAACTTTCTATTCTATTAAAAGACGGGAGTTACAGTAAAAAACTATCCTCCCTAAAATAATCTATTATATCTTCATCAGAAGTTGCTTCATCTACAGCTTTCAAGATTTTTGCAAAGTTCTCAAACTTATCAACTTCATAACCGCCACAAGTTGTAAACTCTTTATCGCAAAAGAAAATCATTTCTCCCGGAATGGTCATTGAGCCTGCGCCATTAAGACTCCTAAATCTATGACTTACCGCCCAACCTGTAAATTCACCTTTGTGATATTTTGCAACATTTTCTTTTAGAGAAACAAGTTGTTCTGAAAGTTTCTTGGTATATTTATCCAAATCAGATTTGGCTTCTTCTTTCTCTTTTTTTGCCCGCGCATATTCTCCACGAGAGTATTGAGAAGAATATCCATTAGGAGCAAAAATATCCATAGAAGATTCTGCGGATTCGACTTTCATTTTACATCTGTTTATTTTAGACATCAAATCTTTGATGTCCTCACTAATTTTCATAATAGGTTCAATAGTAGTTACATCAATGAACATACTATCAACTTTTGTTGATATTGGTTCATAAGAATCTGGGTGATAGAGATAGTCTTTAAGCGTCTCTTTAACCAACTTCTCAGCTTTTTCCTCGTTAGAGAGTGTGCAAGAAGTCATAACTAATGCAACTGCACAGGATAGTAAGGTAATAACATTTTTCATAATGTTCACTATTTTAATGATAATTATTGACACTTATCCAAAACACGAAGCGTGGCACTGCGATGCTACGTCTTAGTTCGGAGGTCCTGAGAAAACCCTGTGTACAGATGTAGTAATAGCAGCCCACGCTATAGCGTGAGAACCACTATGCTACCCTTGTACACAATTCAGAAATTTCTCAGGTTTCCGTTCTACAAGATAAGCATAACGCTTCTTCTTTTTCTATGTTTCGGAAAGGGCTTCCCCAATCCAATTGCAAAAGTAGCTAAAATCCTTGATAAATTCCTTTCATTGAATGATTTTCTTTACTTTTTGAGACTGTTTGAGCGGGATTTATGCGCGTGCATTAAATTTTCATCCCATTACTTTGCTTTTGGGTAGTAATCCCCAAACCGTTTCTCCATTCATGCGCCTTCTGCCGGAACCATTGCACAAGCGGAATATCATTCACGCATATTCGGAAATGTCCAGTTCTGCTTTTATCTTCTTCAAACGAGAAAGCCGCACCTTCTGCATGGAATTTACGGTTAAATTCGGGTGAATAAAAATCACCCTTTAACTTCACCTTCTTCAACTTGCACAATTCTTGGATTATCTGTTCGGAGAAGTGCAACGTATTACGACAGAAGTCTATCAGGGGCAACAATTTATCCACATGAGGAAAGTATCGTTTTACCTTGTCTATATACTCACCGAACTTGCTGCATTGGGTTTGGTGTTCACATTCCATCTGCTTGATACGTTGCTCTAACCTTGCATTTTGATTTTCAAGTTCCGTTATGCGATGCTGAAACCCTTCCCTTTCCGCTTTCAACTTTCCACCGCCTAAAAGAGAACCGACCTTTGCCACGAGTGCGGCTTTCGCCTCAGTCTTAGCGGCTTCCAGTTTTTCCGACTTGATTCCTTGCTTCACCTCGTCAAGTTTCTGTTCCGCCTGTTGTCTTTCCGTTTGCAACTGCTGCACATTGGCTTCAAGTTCTCCCGTCTGCCGCTTCAAATCACGGTAGTATTGGGCGGTGGTGGTATGCCGTGCCTCCGAGCCACGGATGCCACGCTGCAAGCTGTATTTCGCCATTGCCTCCGCGTAGCTGTCGTGATAGGCTGACAGCTTCTCACGTGTCAGTACGTCATCAGCGCACAGGCGAATGGCATCCGTTTTCTTACGGTAGGTGCGCTTGCCTTCCACCTGTTGCTTCTTTTTCGCTTTCCTGCGTTCGCCCGTTACAATCGGTACGACCGTAGCGTGGATGTGCGGCGTATGCTCGTCCATGTGCAGGACTGCCGAAACGGTATTCTCCCGTCCGAACGTGCGGTGCAACCATTGCAGGTTGTCCGCACACCATTCGTTCAGCCTACCCTCGTCCTGCACTTTCATCATGTCCTCATGTGTGCCCGAAAGCACGATGCGGATTGCCCTCACTTGGTCGGGCGTTATCTTCCTCTTGATGCCTGCCGTGCGGATACGGTGGTTGATCGCCTCGGTACGGTTCGTCACGCCATCGGGGAAGTCCACCAGCTCACGGTTGAGGCAGGTGCGTGTAGGGTCGGCGTTCTTGGGTATGGTCTTGCGTTCGATGTGGTCGGACGCTCCCGTGTCCGCCGAGCCTTTCGCCTTGTTGAATTGGATGCTTATGTATCCCATGTTCGTCTTTTGTTTTTATAGGTTATACAAACTTGTTTGTTCATGCCCGTCCGCTGCGGTCGTGCCGCATGAAAACGGGGGTGTCCAGAGGGGTGTAACCCCGTTGGCTCATTGGGGCGTTTTTAGCATTAGCGCAGCGGTGCGTGAAGAAAACGCCCTAATGAGCTATGGCTTTTCCGTTCCTCAAAATCCGCTACGCTGTCGGTAGTTGCCGTATGTTTTTCCCTCTTTCGCCAGTTTGGGATGGTACGTCATGCCGTCATGTTGCCATGTCTGCTTGTCGGGATGATGTCATGTCGGCATACGTACCTACTTGGAATGTCCAACCGTTTCCCTGCGGACTTGTTGAGGTATGTAAAAACGTTGAACCGTTGAGAATGGATGGTAACACATTGAAACATTGTGTTATACATATTCAACTTATCCTCAACAAACACATAATGCACAACAAACGACAGCGAAAAGAAAAAGTGATGGCAGAACCGGATACTGCAATGTTTCCTCTTCATCGTCCGTTTGGCGTTGTTGGTTTTCTGTTGAGCCTGTATTTTGCTATATATCAACATCATATTATATCTATTCAACAATTCAACAGAATATCAGAGGCTCTCCAGCAGTACTTTTGTCACAGTGTAATACCTGCCCACGTCTTTACGGGTATGATAGCGTCCGTCACCGCCATACACGTAGGTGGTATAGGTAAGCCCGTTGGGTGCCGGTGATAGTTTCCAGCACTCCTGCAACACTTTACGCACCTGCGGCTTCTCCGCCTTGACCTGCGAACACAGCAACAGGGGGATGATGTCGTTTAGGCAGAATGACACCGTTTCCACCTCCATCTTCGCCATGATGTCAAGCAGCAAGTCTGCCATCTCAATCTCCAGACGGTTACGGTTGCTGCGGATTATCTTCCGCAGGGCTTCCGTCTCAATCAGCTTCGGGGCAAACCACATACGGCTTTCTTTTTTCGTTGACAACTCCCTATGGATAAGGAAGTACAGGAAAGCGGGGATTTCATCCTTCAGCTTTTGCAGGAAATCGGTGTCATCACACTGCAACCGTCCTATCTTGCGTACCCAATAGCGTGTCTCGCCTGCATCTATGATAACGGGCAGATGCTCGTTGTTGGAACACAACACGAACTTGGCGAAGAAACCTATTTCGTTACGGTCTTTGCCTTTGGCTTCCACCTTATAGGACAATGTAGTACTGAGGTTCTTCAACCGTTCACTGTCCTCCCTGCGGTTGAGCAGTACTTCATCCACCATGATGAGCAGTTTCCCTGTCCAATCGGAATTGAACTGGCTGCGGAAGTCCTCGTTGGTATTGAACGTCACATTGTCTTTAAAGATGGCTTTCAGGAAGTTGAGGAACGTGCTTTTGCCCGTGTTCCGTTCTTCGGACACGAACAGCAGGATAGGAAGTTTCTGAATAGGATAAAGGTAGAGCAGTTGCAGGTAGTCCATGCCCAACTCGTATTGCTCCCCGAAGATGTGTTCCACCAACGAGCGGATGCAGGGGAAGCCGCCTTCCTGCGGTCGGTGTCCTATCGGCTCGTAGAGGTTGAGGAACTTTCCGACTACGGGCTTGTAACCCACATGGTCGGGGACGGTACAGAAACCGTCATACTTCGGCACGGTCGCCATGCGGTCTTTGCCGTAGTCCTGCCTCAATGTCTCGGAGTTCCATGCGATGCGTTTCTTCACACAGCCCCCGTCAATCAGTGGCTGGTCAACAATCTTGTAGAGGGTTGTCCCCACGCGGATGAATTCGTCTTGTTCTGCCATAGGCTTTGCTTGGTTTTATGCCGCCGACAGCAGTGTCGGCAACAGGTTAAACAATCGGATGCAAAGCTACGGTATAATGCTTAAAACCTTGATACGCAAAACGAAGCGGAATGGCGCAATCGTAACCGACAGACGAGAAAATGCAGAAAAGCACATAAGAAAATGTGCAGCAAAACAAAAAAATAAAGCCCGAAGAAGCATTCCCTTGTCGCTTCTTCGGGCAGTTAGCGTAGGTACGTACCCACGCTCTAACACTCGCACATCGGTCTGTCAATTGACACCCACAGGACTTGTCTTTCTTTTCGCCCGTACAGCCTTTCCAGCAGGGTATCGCGCACCATTGCCGCACATGGGGTATTGATGCGGAATGCAATTGCCACGACCATAGGCAGGGCGTACACTTCCATGCCGTAGCCGTCGGGCAAACGGATATACCGTTCTGCCTCATGTCGTTTCAGCACTCCACTTTTATATACGGCTCGGATGGCGGCACGGAGTGTTGGGGCGATTGTACCCAACAATGAGGACTGCTCTGCCTCTGTCATCCATACATTTGTAGAAGTGGGTATAGTCACTCTACCGTACTCATTCATCGTAATAATGCCCCGTTCCATAATCAAGCGGTTATATGTCGAAACGTCCGCTTATTTTGTTCTCAAAGGCGGAAATGTCGCTGTTTAGTTTCGTGTTCGTTACCTTGGCATAAATTTGCGTGGTCTTGATGTCCGTATGTCCGAGTATCTTGCTCACGCTTTCTATCGGCATACCGTAGTTCAATGCCATGACAGCGAAGCTGTGGCGGCTGAGGTGAAAGGAAACCGGCTTCTCGATACCGCACTTCTTCGCTATGTTCTTTATGCGTTTGTTTACCATGTCAAGTGAGCCTATGTTAAATAGCCTCTTTTCTTTTCGGAACGGCTCGTAACGCTTGATTATCTGCATCGGAATGTCCATCAGCTTGACTTGGAACGGGACACCTGTCTTTTGCCGTTTCGACACAATCCACAGCGCACCGTTCATTTCCACGATATTGTCAGTCGTGAGGTTCTTGATGTCTATGAACGATATGCCCGTCCAGCATCCGAACAGGAACAAGTCCCTTGCCAGTGCAAAGTTGGGATTCTCCAGTTTGATTGCGCCCAATGCCTGAAGTTCCTCTTCCGTAAGGAAACCACGTTCCTTGTGGTCGGGGTCAACGTGGTACATTGCAAACGGGTTTCTCGGTATCTTTCCGTTGTAGTGTGCTGTGGTGACGATATGTTTCAATGGTATGGAGTATATCCACACGGAAGATTGTGCAAGCCCTGCCTCGTTGCGCAGATACAGGCAATAGTCGCGGATGAAATCCTCCGTAAGTTCGTTCATCGTTATGTCGGCACGTTTATATTGCTTTCTGATAAACTCAGCCAAATATTTGCGGACAGTCAGGTATTTCAGATATGTGCGCTTGGAGCGGTCTTTGCCCACACGTTTGGCAAAATCCGCGTTCTCCTTGTCAAAGGCACGTAGCAAGGTCTCATACTCTGTGCCTATGCCCTGATAAGCATTACGTACCATTTCGGCGGTCACACAGGCTTCACGGTCGGAAAGACGCTGGTAGTGCTTCGTTATCTGCGCCTTGATGTTGTCCAACGCGAAGTTTACCGCCTGTGCTTCCTTGCTCTTGCCTTTGGCGCGGTTGCCTTTCGCATCCCAAAGTGCTTTTGGGATGGTCTGCTTGCAACTGAACTGTGCGATAGTCCCGTTGATGGTCACACGTCCCATGATGGGGACAACTCCGTTCTTCTCTTTGCTTGCGTTCACGTAGAACACGGTCTTGAATGTACTCCTCATAATCCTTACTTTTTGTTTGGTGCAAAATTAGTTTATGGGAGTTGTAAGGGCAGAATGTAAACCTACGCAGAACACAGAAATATAGACCGTTAGTATTAAAAGTGCATCCGATATCGGGTAATGATTTGGAAGTGCATCTGTTTCCATATTCTTCCCAAAGCCTGTCTTCCCCATCTGTGCCACCTTGTGCCAACCTATGCCCAAACCTACTGACAGTCAGTTGAAATGCTCAATTCTGCTCAAATCTTCATTTTATCCTATTCTTTTTCCGAAAAACCTTGCATTCCCTAATCCCTACCTTTTTAAGCACCCGAAACG
>CAUEFX010000101.1 GCA_958477465.1 uncultured Bacteroides sp. | reverse complement strand
AGCAGACGGAAGCCTCTACTTCACAAGCAACGAAGAGAGTCCGATGCAGCAGGCCGTATACAAAATAGACCGCAAAGGGAAAAAGACCAAACTGTCTCAGAATACAGGTATGAACAGTGCACTGTTCAGCCCGACAATGAAATATTACATCAATACATATACCAATCTCGACACACCGGCAGTCATCACCCTCAATGACAACGAAGGAAAACCTTTGAAAACACTGGTTACCAACGATGCTTTGAAACAAAAACTGGCGCAAATCGATCTGCCGAAAAAAGAATTCTTCAAGTTCAAGACAACGGAAGGGGTAGAACTGAACGGTTGGATGATGAAACCGGCAGACTTTTCGGCCTCCAAGAAATATCCGGTGCTGATGTACCAGTACAGCGGGCCGGGCTCGCAACAGGTTTTGGATAACTTCAATGTAAGTTGGGAGACCTATATGGCCAGTCTGGGTTACATCGTTGCCTGTGTAGACGGGCGCGGAACCGGTGGCCGTGGAGCAGAGTTCCAGAAAAACACTTATCTGAACCTGGGAGTAAAAGAGGCCAAAGATCAGGTGGAAGCCGCCAAATACCTGGGGACATTGCCCTATGTGGACAAAGGGCGTATCGGCATCTGGGGATGGAGTTACGGCGGATACATGACCATTATGAGTATGAGTGAAGGTACACCGGTCTTCAAGGCTGGCGTGGCAGTAGCCGCTCCCACAGACTGGAAATTCTATGACAGCATCTACACGGAACGCTTTATGCGTACTCCCAAAGAGAATGCCGAAGGATACAAAGCCGCATCCGCCTTTACGCGGGCAAGCAAGCTGCATGGCAATCTTTTGCTTGTGCATGGAATGGCCGATGATAACGTACACTTCCAGAACTGTGCCGAGTATGCCGAACATCTTGTGCAACTGGATAAACAGTTCGATATGCAAGTCTACACCAACCGCAATCATAGCATTTATGGCGGCAATACCCGTCAGCATCTATACACGCGATTAACCAATTTCTTTTTGAAAAACCTTTAGAGAACTGAGAGGGTGTGCCAAAATGAACAAGACTTAGCCCCCTGCCACAAATGCTTGTAGCAGAGGTGAATTCTTTGAAAAGGACATTTTGACACACTCTCATCATTCATAAACCATCATTCTGAATATGAGAAAGCCTGAGTGGCTGAAGATCAGCATCGGCGCCAATGAACGCTATACCGAGACTAAACGTATCGTAGAGAACCACTGCCTGCATACGATTTGCAGCAGCGGACGCTGTCCTAATATGGGAGAGTGCTGGGGAAAGGGCACTGCCACATTTATGATAGGAGGTGATATCTGTACCCGCAGTTGCAAATTCTGCAATACGCAAACCGGCCGTCCCCTGGCATTGGATGCCGACGAACCGACTCATGTAGCAGAATCCATAGCCTTGATGAAACTTTCTCATGCAGTAGTCACTTCTGTAGACCGAGACGACCTTCCGGACTTAGGAGCGGAACATTGGGCACGTACCATCACCGAAATTAAAAGGATAAACCCGGGTACTACCATCGAGGTACTGATACCCGATTTTCAAGGACGGATGGAGCTGGTAGATAAGGTTATCGCTGCCAATCCGGAAATCATATCACACAACATGGAGACCGTACGCCGCATCAGCCCATTGGTACGAAGCGCTGCCAATTACGAAACCAGCCTTCGGGTAATCCGCCGGATAGCCGAAAGCGGCATTACCGCCAAAAGCGGCATCATGGTCGGATTGGGAGAAACCCAGTCGGAGGTGGAAGAGCTGATGGATGATCTTCTGGCCACAGGGTGTAGCATACTCACCATCGGGCAATACCTGCAACCTACCCACCGACACTATCCGGTAACGGAATACGTCACCCCCGAACAGTTTGCCCGATACAAGCAGACCGGACTCGAGAAAGGTTTCGAACAAGTAGAGAGCGCCCCGCTCGTACGTTCATCTTATCACGCGGAAAAGCATATAAGAAAAACAACCGGAACAAAATGTATTAAGAAATAACCGAACCCAAACATATTAAGGAATAGTCTAAACATAAACACCCCCTTGTTTGTTTTATAGAAAACAGGCAAAATGTACACCAAAATGAATCGCAAAGGAATATTATCTTCCGCATATAATATGTCGTTGGGATATACCCCCGTTGTTATCTCCATTATATTATGTGAATTTATAACGCAAGACACGGCAATCTACATCGGAACTGGCATCGGGATGTTATATTCATACTATTCCATGCACCGTAGAGGGGTACGGGTTCCCAATTTCATTCTTTACATTTCGACATTCATGCTGATGTTACTCACATTGGCCGCCTTGATTCCGGGAGATTATGTCCCCGCCGGAGCGCTTCCACTGACCTTGGAGGTCAGCATACTTATCCCCATGCTGAGCCTATACCTACATAGAAGAAGATTCATCAACCATTTCCTGAAGAAGCAGGAGAACTGCAACAAACGGATGTTTGCCCAAGGTGCGGAATCGGCCATCGTATCGGCACACATCATACTGCCATTGGGAATTCTGCACTTTATCATCATCAGCCTGGCCGTATTTTTCTCCCACCCGATAGGAGAGACGACTACATGGATCATATTCAGCTTCATGCCTCCCGCCATATTCATTTTATGCATCATTCTCAATCAGATAGGCATCCACTATTTCAACAGGCTAATGTCTCACACCGAGTATGTGCCTATTGTCAACACACAGGGAGATGTCATCGGAAAGACGATAGCGATAGAAGCCCTTAATTACAAGAACACCTACATCAATCCGGTAATCCGCATCGCAGTGTCCTCACACGGCAAGCTGTTCCTGTGCAGCCGCCCGCAAACAGCCATCTTAGACAAAGGGAAAACAGACATACCGATGGAATGTTATCTTAGCTACGGAGAGTCGCTTGCAGAAGGGTGTCAAAGAATGCTGCGCAATGCGTTTCCCAAAGCCGACGGGCTGAAGCCAACTTTCAGCATCATGTACCACTTTGAAAATTCAGTGACCAACCGCCTTGTCTACCTCTTTATTCTGGATGTAGAAAACGATTCCATTCTTTGCTCCCCGCATTTCAAGGGAGGAAAGCTCTGGCAATTTCAACAGATCGAGCAAAACCTGGGCCGCAAGTTCTTCAGCGCGTGCTTTGAAGAAGAGTACGAACACCTGAAAAATGTTATTGGTATAAGAGAAAAATACAAGGATTTTTAGAAAGTTCGGGAAGATGCCCCTTCCACTCCTTCACTGTCCGGGTGCGGATATACTCCCCTTCGCAGGTGATATTGGCAGCAATGCAAAGTCGGGTCTGCGGACGGCAATTGTTCAGAATATCCTCTACCATCTTATTATTGCGATAAGGCGTCTCGATGAAGAGCTGTGTCTGATGCTCGGAATATACCCGCTGTTCCAGCAGTTTGATTTTCTTTGCACGCTCTCCCGGTTCGATAGGCAAGTAACCGTGGAAAGCAAAGCTCTGCCCGTTAAAGCCGGAAGCCATCACAGAAAGTATGATAGAAGAAGGACCCACCAATGGAACTACACGCAGCCCCTTGCGCTGGGCAATCGCCACAACGTCTGCTCCCGGATCGGCAACAGCCGGACAGCCGGCTTCCGAAATCACCCCCATAGAAGCTCCTTCCAGCAATGGCTTCAAATATCCGGAAATATCTTCGGGAGAAGTATGCTTGTTTAATGTATAAAAAGTCAGAGCATCGATAACAATCTCCCGGTCTACCTTCTTTAAGAAGCGCCGGGCCGAACGGACATCCTCAACAATAAAATGGCGGATATTCAGAATAACTTCTTTATTATAGGGCGGCAATACGGATTCAATGGCGGTGTCTCCCAAAGTCACGGGAATAAGATAAAGAGCTGTTTCCATAAAAGATAGATTATTTATAACCGGATTCCTGCAACATGTGATGATAATCGGTCATCTGCAACAATTCCTGCAGGCTGACCTCCTTGTGGTGTTTCATATAAGAAGCCACAATGCGCGTTCCCATCCAGGTACCGAGCAATGCCGGAGCATTGTCACCGAAGAAAGCGGTAAACGGCGCCGGCTTCATATACTTGCGTACAATCATCGGATCGCGGACATAGAGATGTCTGTTCTTCAGCATATACTCCCACACATTCTTTTCATTCTCGTTGCACCATGCCTCTTCCTTCTCTGCATATCCCATCGCTTCGCCCGGAGTACGATATCCCAACAGCATCTGGACGGCATAATTTATCTTTCCGGAATGCAGCATCCTATCGAGCAGACACGTCCCTTCCTGAAAAGGAAAGACATACTTGCTCATCAGATAAAACACAAAACAATCGGGAACAATGCGATCGGGGCGCATGGTACGGCACTGATAGTCGTAGTAAAAACGCTTGTACAAAGCATAATCTTCTCCCATATACTTATCCAAGCTAATGCCTAACAGCGTATCGGACAAGACAATCGACTCGTTGAATGCGGATACCTGTGAATAGACAAGAGGAATTTTGATCTCAGGAACCTCCTTTTTCAATTTTCTGAACCCCTTTGTCAGCCCCTTTTCCACTTCGTCCAAATTAGGAAAACGCTTCTCCACATCGGCCATCAGGCGAAGCAAAGTAGTATCCGAATAGAATGTCTTCAGTTTCTGAGAAATGGTATCGTCACTCACCTGCCCCAGGCCAAGCACCTCTTCAATCAAAATCTTGGTAGGCTGGCGATACTCCATGTTCATCTTCTGCAGAGCAGAAAAGCTGTTGGAACGGACATATTCGTTCAACAACTGGTCATATCGAACAACGGAAATCCCATTCTCTCCATTATGCAACAACCCGTTCTCTCCCGTACCCATCCGGCAGGCAACGGCAAGTATACATATTATAATAAAGAGAAAAGGATTCCGTAATTTCATAATTATTATCCGTAAATGATGTTTCCGTCTTCGTCTTTGTACTCGTCAAGGCCCTTCTCATAAGTAGCCATGGCACGAAGGCTCATACCGACACTTGAGAAACCGCCATCGTGGTAGAGGTTCTGCATCGTCACCTTGCGGGTAAGGTCAGAGAACATCACGATACAATAATCGGCACACTCATCGGCAGTAGCATTTCCCAGCGGAGACATACGGTTAGCAAAATCAAACAACTTGTCCATCCCCTTCACTCCCGATCCGGCAGTGGTGAATGTAGGCGATTGAGAGATTGTATTTACACGTACGCTATGTTCGCGTCCGTAGATATATCCAAAGCTACGGGCAATAGACTCCAGCAACGCTTTAGCATCCGCCATGTCGTTATAACCGTAGAATGTACGCTGTGCGGCTACATAGCTCAATGCCACGATTGATCCGTAATCAGCAATCGCATTCAGTTTTTTGGCAGACTGAATCATTTTATGGAAAGAGACAGCAGAGATATCCAGTGTCTTGTCCAACATTCCGTAGTCAAGATCGTCATACGTACGTTTCTTGCGCACATTGGGAGACATGCCTATTGAATGAAGAACAAAATCGATCTGTCCGTGCAATACATCCATAGATGTTCTGAATACATTCTCCAGATCCTCCACATTGGTAGCGTCGGCAGGGATTATTTCACAATTCAGTTTCTCGGCCAGGGCATTTACTTCACCCATACGTATGGCCATGGGCGTATTTGATAGTGTAATGGTTGCACCTTCCTCTACGGCTTTTTCCGCTACTTTCCAGGCAATAGACTGCTCGTTCAGCGCACCGAAGATAATACCTCTTTTTCCTTTCAACAAATTATAACTCATACCTTATTAAAATAGTTAAATTAGGTTGCAAAGATAGGAACTTTCTGCATAAAAGCACGAGAAGTGTGCAAAGAAAAGTCCAAAATGACAAAAAATCCACCTAAACCAACAGTTTATACACATCTAAGGGAATTTTCACGTCTATATTTGCATCAGATAATTAAGAGGTTTTCTCATAATATTTATTTAGGTTAGAATTAGGTTAACATGAAACATTATTATTCCTTCCGGCAGATGGCTCGAGAGAGTAATCTGTCAAAGGATAATAAATCTCTTTATTTATCGGAAGTGAGCAATCCTTTAGTATTAATCCATAGAAACATAATTTTAGATGAACACATTAACGAAAAAATTCCTGTTACTAACGGCGATATGCCTGCCTCTCCTCTCCGGGAATCGGATATGCGCTCAGGAGGAAATTTTAATAGACAACAGCATTTACAACAATCTTCCATTCGAAATGCCTGTTGTAGAGCAACCCGTTTTCCCCGACTATGAAGTCAACATCACCGCATACGGTGCCCGAAACGATGGAAAGTTTCTCAACACGGAAGCAATCAACAATGCAATAAAAGCAGTAAATGCCAAAGGCGGAGGAAAAGTAATCATTCCGGAAGGATTGTGGCTGACCGGGCCTATCGTACTATTAAGTAATGTGAATCTATATACAGAACGCAATGCTTTGATACTTTTCACCGATGATTTCGAGGCCTATCCCATTATAAACACGTCATTCGAGGGACTGGAAACCCGCCGCTGCCAATCTCCCATTTCGGCACGCAATGCGGAGAATATCGCCATCACGGGTTACGGCACATTCGATGGCGCGGGAGACAGTTGGAGACCGGTAAAGAAAGACAAACTGACGGCTTCCCAATGGAGCAAACTCGTAAAATCGGGGGGAGTGACCGATGCAGCGGGGAAGATATGGTACCCCACAGCCGGCTCCCTGAAAGGAGCATTGGCCTGCAAAGATTTCAATGTTCCCGAAGGTATCAATACCGACGAAGAATGGAATGAAATCCGCCCGTGGCTCCGCCCTGTGCTGCTGAACATCGTAAAAAGTAAAAAGGTGCTGTTGGAAGGAGTTACATTCAAGAACTCTCCCAGTTGGTGCCTGCATCCGCTTTCATGCGAACACATCACCATAAACAATGTAAAGGTATTCAACCCCTGGTACTCTCAAAACGGAGACGCATTGGATCTGGAGTCCTGCAAAAACGCGCTGATCATCAACAGCCTGTTTGATGCCGGAGACGATGCTATCTGCATCAAATCGGGAAAAGACGCCGACGGCCGCCGTCGTGGAGAACCCTGTCAGAATGTATTGGTCAGAAACAACACCGTGCTGCACGGACACGGCGGCTTCGTTGTAGGCAGTGAAATGTCCGGTGGTGTAAAAAACATCTATGTGGCCGATTGTACTTTTATGGGAACCGATGTCGGCTTGCGTTTCAAGAGTACCCGCGGACGTGGCGGCGTGGTAGAAGGCATCTATATCAGCAACATCAACATGATCAATATTCCGAACGAGCCGTTGCTGTTCGACCTGTTCTACGGTGGTAAGGGTCCGGGTGAAGAGACGGAAGAGGAACGTATGACCAATACCAAAAGCGACCTTCCTCCTGTCACAGAGGAGACTCCGGCATTCAGAGACATCCACATCTCGAATATATACAGTAAAGGTTCCGGACGCGCCATGTTCTTCAACGGATTGCCGGAAATGCCTATCCGGAATGTCACCGTAAAGAATGTGGTCATCACCGAAGCTGCCGAAGGCGCCGTTATCAGCCAGGCCGAAAATGTGCAAATGGAAAACATCCGCATCGAGATGAAGAAAAAAGGCGGACATACGCTTCAGATGAAGAACGCCAAGAAGATTAAAGTCGACGGCAAGACCTATAAAGAGGCAGATGCCAAAGGCGTGAATCTGAACTTCAAATAAACTACTTTTCATTCTATAAACAGCAAAGCGGACAGTCCTTCAATCATTACAGACAGGACTGCCTGCTTTTTTATACTACATTTGCAAAAAAATAAGAGCCTGCTTGCTTTTTCTTCTTAATCGAACTAATTTACTTATCACCAAACAATAGAGAAAGGTTATGAAAAAGAGTCTTTTTATCCCTTTGTTTTTTCTTTGTTCATGCCCGTTGACGACACTGGCACAGACCAATGAAAAGACACTGACCGTAGAAATCAGCAATCCTTGGAACCGGGCAAAAAGCAACGAACCCGTAGTCATCAATTTAAATGAACTCAACGCCGGATTCCGCATAAAATCCGCCACTGTCACAGACGGCAATACGGAGATTCCATCCCAGCTCGATGACCTGGACGGAGACCGTCGTGCAGACGAACTGGCATTTGTCATCGACCTCCCGGCCAAGGGGAAGAAAACACTGACAATCAACCTGTCATCAGAGAAAAGCGACAAAAAATACGAGGCAGGAGTATATGCAGAAATGCTGGTGAGCGACAAAAAGGGGAAACACGTTCCGGTACATTCGGTCACTATCCCCGGCAATGCCAACATCTACAACCAGATGCACCATCACGGTCCGGCTTTCGAATCGGAGCTGGTGGCCTACCGTCTCTATTTCGACCACAAGCAGACGGTGGATATCTACGGAAAGTTCAATAAGGGATTCGAAATCAAGGAATCACAGTTTTATCCTACCGACGAGCAACTGGCACGCGGTTTCGGCGATGATGTATTGCGCGTAGGTGGCAGTTGCGGTGTAGGGGCGCTGAAAGGCTGGAACGGGAAAAAAGCCACCCACATAGAACCGGTAAGTACATTGACAGAGCGCATCATTGCCTATGGTCCCGTCCGCGCCATTGCAGAAATCAAAGTGACCGACTGGGAATATCAGGGTTCCGAACTGAACATGACGACCCGCTATACACTTTATGCCGGACACCGCGACTTGCAAATAGATGCGTTCTTCGAGGAGCCGCTCCAAAACGAGGTATTCTGCACCGGTGTACAAAACATCAAAGGCTCGATCTCTTATTCCGACCATAAAGGGCTGATCGGCTGCTGGGGCACAGACTGGCCGGTGAACGATACGGTGAAATATGCCAAAGAGACCGTAGGACTTGCCACCTGCATCCCCCGGAAATACGTAGGGACGGAAGTAAAAGACAAGCCGAATTATCTCTACACCCTGACAGCCAAAGGAGACAATCATTTCTCCTATCACACCACATTCACCTCGATGAAAGAGACGTTCGGTTATAAGACACCGGAAGCCTGGTTTGCTTATATACGCGAGTGGAAAGAAGGGCTGGAACACCCTATCGTTGTCAGAATCAAACAATAAAACAATTTATCCACCCGATCAGACAATTATTACCCATCGCGAGAAGATATGCTTCGTAGTTTTGTGCAGAATAAAAACAAAACACATTGTATAACTTAAAATTTATTAGTATGAAAAAACAATTACTTCT
>CAUEFX010000100.1 GCA_958477465.1 uncultured Bacteroides sp. | reverse complement strand
GGAAAAGTATGGAAATTATATTGAAAGAAGACGTAGTAAACTTGGGTTATAAGAATGACATCGTAACCGTTAAGTCTGGTTATGGTCGTAACTATTTGATCCCGACTGGAAAAGCCGTTATTGCTTCTCCTTCTGCAAAAAAAATGTTGGCTGAAGAGCTGAAACAACGTGCTCACAAACTTGAGAAAATCAAGAAAGATGCTGAGGCTATGGCTGCTAAGCTGGAAGGTGTATCTTTGACTATTGCTACTAAAGTTAGCTCTACAGGTACAATCTTTGGTTCTGTAGGTAGCATCCAAATTGCTGAGGCATTGGCTAAATTGGGTCATGAAGTAGACAGAAAGATTATCGTAGTGAAAGATGCGGTGAAAGAAGTTGGTAACTACAAGGCTATTGTTAAACTTCACAAGGAAGTTTCTGTAGAAATTCCTTTCGAAGTAGTTGCTGAATAAAAGTTGATTTACTTCAATATACAAAAGAGGGTGGGTTAAAAACACCTGAAACATAAAAATCACCCCTGTCACAGAAACCTGTAGCAGGGGTGATTTTTTTTACAAGAGAGTTGCCCCTCTTTTTAGGGCTATCTGATAAGATGAAAGTTGGACGTTATTTAATAAAGAAAGTATTCTTACTGCTGCTGATCGTTTGGGGCATTGGCGGCAATGCTCTTTATGCGGACAACGAATTGAAATTGCTGACCGATTCTTTGCATCGGATGATAGATGAAAAACCTGTCTTTATTCATCAAAAGGAGGTGCGGATCGAACGGATTAAAAGCCGGTTGAAGGCTGCGGATTTAACTCCGGAACAGGAATATAAGATTAATATTCAACTGTATGATGAGTATAAAAAGTTTGTTGTAGACTCTGCTATCCGTTATATTGACCGGAATGTGGAGATTGCCCGGCAGGTAAATAAGGCTTATCTGAAATATGAGTCGGCATTACAGCTGAGCCTTCTCTATTCAATGTGTGGAAGATACAGGGATGCGGAGATTGTCCTTGAAGATATAAAAAGCTCAGAGCTTCCACGTGAACTGTTGCCCATCTATTATGAAACCTATTCCCGGTTTTGGGAATATTACTCCATCACTACCACTAATAACAAATACGGGGAACAGCGGACAGCTTATTTGGACTCACTGTTAGCACTTCTCGATCATAATTCTTTTGAATACAAGCAGGCCATGTCTTATTATTATGACAGGAACGATTCTGTAAGGGCTAAGAAAATTCTTCGGGAATTATTGGACACAGAGGAGGTGGGGTCACCTAATTATGCCATGGTTACTCATTCGTGTGCATCATTGTACAGCTACTTGAATAAGCCGGATGAGGCGAAGAAGTATTACATGATGTCTGCCATAACGGATATTCGGAATGCAACACGTGAGACGGCTTCTCTGCAGGCATTGGCCTTGATGCTATATGAAGACCGGAATTTGGCCGATGCTTTTAAATTTACTCAGTCGGTCATTGATGATGTGCTTTCTTCGGGTATTCATTTTAGGGCGATGGAAATTTATAAATTCTATTCCATTGTCAATTCTGCTTATCAGGCGGAACAGGCAAAATCCAAAGAGAACCTGCTTACTTTCCTTATCTCGACCAGTATTATCCTTTTTCTCTTGGTCTTGCTGGTGGTATGTATCTATCTTCAGATGCGGAAAATCCTGAGAATAAAGCGGGAACTGTCGCAAAGTAACGAAGAACTTCTACGATTGAATGAGAAGTTGAATGCCATGAACAATCAACTGAATGATACGAATGGTCAGTTGTGTGAAATAAACAGTGTGAAAGAACAGTACATTGCGGAGTTTTTTGATGTATGTTTCAGTTACATCAGTAAGATGGAGAAGTTCCAGAATGTATTGTATAAGTATGCCATCAACAAATACTACGACGAATTAATCAAAAAACTGAAATCTTCCACGCTTATTGACGAGGAACTGAATGCCTTGTATGCCCGTTTTGATAAAGTCTTTTTAGGACTGTATCCGACATTTGTTTCTGATTTGAACGCTTTGCTGAAAGAAGAGGAGTGGATAGTATTGAAGCCGGATACATTGCTGAACAGGGAACTTCGCATTTATGCATTGCTGCGGTTGGGGATAACCGATAGCGGAAAGATCGCTAATTTTCTCCGGTGCTCTACGAGTACGGTCTATAACTATCGCACCAAAATGAGAAAGAAAGCAGCGGTAGACAAGGATGAATTTGAGAATGAAATTATGAAAATAAGCTCGACGCAGGAGGTGTAATTATTGTTTTTTATGCCGGATACAGCTCCAAATCATCTACATTTTTTTTGTGTCTTTTGTTGCTAAATATTTGATTTATAATTGAAAGACTTTTCTTAGTATCTACACAAGGCTGTGTAATCAAAAAATCCTGTTATTTATTTGTGTAAATTTGTAATGTCTGTTTTAAACTCAACGATTGGAGAGTGAAAACTTATATTTTTTATTATTGAGTCTTACTTAATATAATATTGTATTTAGTCTTACCTAATATAATTATGAACACGCAGTCTTCAGTGGATACGAGAATTAAAGTTGGAATAATCGGTTTCGGTAGAATGGGAAGATTCTACTGGGAAGCGATGACAAAAAGTAATCGGTGGAATATTGCTTATATTTGTGATACCGATCCGGCATCACGTCAGTTGGCTGAGAAGCTATCTCCCGACTCTCTTGTCGTAGAGGATGAACAAGTTATTTTTGAGGATAAAAGTGTACAGGTAGTCGGCCTTTTTGCTTTGGCGAATTCACGGATGGAGCAGATAGAGAAAGCAATCCGTTATGGTAAACATATCATCTCTGAAAAGCCGGTTGCGGATACGATCGAAAATGAATGGAAGGTCGTTGAGATGACAGAAAACTCAAACCTTATATCTACGGTCAATCTGTATTTGCGAAACTCCTGGTATCATAACCTGATGAAAGAGTATATCCGCCAGGGAGAAATCGGAGAATTGGCCATTATCCGTATCTGTCACATGACTCCGGGTCTGGCGCCCGGCGAGGGGCATGACTATGAGGGTCCTGCTTTCCATGACTGTGGGATGCACTATGTGGACATTGCCCGTTGGTATGCAGAGTGTGAATATAAGACCTGGAACGCTCAAGGGATGAGAATGTGGAACTACAAAGATCCCTGGTGGGTGCAGTGCCACGGTACTTTCCAGAACGGAGTCGTCTTTGATATAACCCAGGGGTTTGTTTACGGACAATTATCGAAAGACCAGACACACAATTCGTATGTGGACATTATAGGCACGAAAGGCATTGTGCGGATGACGCATGATTTTAAGATCGCTGTTGTCGATTTACGAGGTGTCAATCAGACACTCCGTGTGGAGAAGCCTTTCGGTGGTAAAAATATAGATGTATTGTGCGATTTATTTGCAGATTCGTTAGAAACGGGGAAACGTAGTTCACGTATGCCATTGATGCGCGATTCGGCTGTTGCATCCGAGTACGCATGGACATTCTTGAAAGACACATACAAACACGATTTGCCTGCTATTGGGAATTTGCAGACTTTGGAGCAGATACGTGAACGGAGAAGAAATATGAAAAATGGATATGGATTGTTGCATCAGAAACAACTTTCCTAAAATTATTAACCTTTAATAAACAAAATCATGTCAAACATTTCAAGGAGAAAATTTCTCAAAACGGGAGCTGCTGCTTTAGCGGGCATCACGATCGCTCCCAGTTCAATCTTGGGTATGAGTCACGGGCATATTTCGCCTACTGACAAACTGAATCTTGCTGCTGTAGGTATTGGTGGTATGGGACATGCCAACATTAATCACGTAAAGGACACCGAAAATATCGTGGCTCTTTGCGATGTGGACTGGAAGTATGCAAAAGGTGTATTCGATGAGTTCCCTAAAGCTAAAAAATATTGGGACTATCGTAAGATGTACGATGAAATGGGTAAATCTATCGATGGTGTCATTATTGCAACTGCCGACCATACACATGCTATTATCACTGCTGACGCGATGACGATGGGAAAACATGTGTACTGTCAGAAACCGTTGACTCACTCTGTTTATGAATCTCGTTTGTTGACAAAATTGGCTGCTTCAACAGGGGTTGCTACTCAGATGGGTAATCAGGGAGCATCTGATGAAGGAACGGATTTGGTTTGCGAATGGATTTGGAACGGAGAAATCGGTGATGTGACTAAAGTGGAATGTGCTACCGACCGTCCGATCTGGCCTCAGGGATTGAATGTTCCGGAGAAAGTAGACCGCATCCCCAGCACACTGAACTGGGATTTGTTTACAGGTCCTGCAAAAATGAATCCTTACAACGCTATTTATCATCCTTGGAACTGGCGCGGATGGTGGGATTACGGAACAGGTGCATTGGGAGATATGGCTTGTCATATCCTGCATCAGCCGTTTAGAGCATTGAAGCTGCAATATCCTATCAGAGTAGAAGGATCATCCACTTTGTTGTTGAATGCTTGTGCACCGCAGGCACAGCATGTAAAGATGATTTTCCCGGCTCGTGAAAACATGCCGAAAGTTGCTATGCCTGAGGTGGAAGTGCACTGGTATGATGGCGGCATGATGCCGGAACGTCCGAAAGGATTCCCGGAAGGAAAACAACTGATGCAGAGTGGCGGTGGTCTGACTATCTTCCACGGAACAAAAGATACACTGATTTGCGGATGCTATGGAGAGAATCCTTGGTTGCTTTCCGGCCGTAAGCCTAATGCGCCGAAGGTTTGTCGTCGTGTTCCTAACGCTATGAATGGCGGTCATGAGATGGATTGGGTACGTGCTTGTAAGGAAGACAAATCAAGCCGTGTCATGACTAAGTCTGATTTCTCAGAAGCCGGACCGATGAATGAAATGGTAGCAATGGGAGTATTGGCCATCCGTCTGCAGGCATTGAACAGAACGCTGGAATGGGATGGTGCCAATATGCGCTTTACCAATATCGGTGATAACGAAACCATCAGAACCGTTGTTAAAGACGGATTTAAAATTCATGACGGTCATCCGACATTTGATAAGACTTGGACTGATCCGATTAATGCAAAAGAATTTGCTGCCGAGCTGATTAAACACAATTATCGCGAAGGCTGGAGATTGCCGGATATGCCAAGATAAATTGAACATTAAACATTAAATATTAAATTGTTATCATGAAAAAAGTATTTTATCCATTCGTTTGTTGCTGTCTTGCAGCAGGAGTCTTTGCTTCTTGCGGTCAGAAAAAAGCAAATGCTCAGGAAGAGCAAAGTACGGTAACTTTGGCTTACTCTACATCCTTGAAAGCGGCAGAAACCGATAGCTTGAACTTGCCGGTAGATAAAGACGGTTACATTACGATCTTTGATGGTAAAACATTTAACGGATGGCGTGGTTATGGAAAAGACCGCATCCCTTCTAAATGGACTATTGAAGATGGTTGCATCAAATTTAACGGAACTGGCGGCGGTGAAGCCCAGGAAGGTGATGGCGGTGATTTGATCTTCGCCCACAAATTCAAGAATTTTGAACTGGAATTGGAATGGAAGGTCTCTAAAGGTGGTAATTCCGGTATCTTCTATCTGGCTCAGGAGGTTACATCGAAAGATAAAGACGGTAATGACGTGCTTGAACCGATTTATATTTCAGCACCCGAATATCAGGTATTGGACAATGAAAATCACCCGGATGCTAAATTGGGTAAGGACAACAACCGTCAGTCTGCCTCTTTGTATGACATGCTTCCGGCTGTTCCTCAAAATTCCAAACCTTTTGGAGAATGGAACAAAGCCAAGATTATGGTTTATAAAGGTACGGTCGTTCACGGGCAAAACGACGAGAACGTTGTTGAATATCATCTGTGGACCAAACAGTGGACTGAAATGTTGCAGGCAAGTAAGTTCAGTGAAGAAAAATGGCCTTTGGCATTTGAATTATTGAATAACTGTGGTGGTGAAAATCACGAAGGTTTTATCGGCTTGCAGGATCACGGTGATGATGTTTGGTATCGTAACATCCGTGTGAAAGTTTTGGACTAATCAAATAGTTAAATAGTATAATGTAGAGAAAGGCACGGATTGCGCGGATTGCATGTATTTTTAGTGGTTATTTGCCATTGGATATCAGTGAATCAGTGTGATCCGTGTCTTTCTTTTTTTTATAAAGAAACCGGAATTATTGTAATCTCCTAATATCTATTGTATGAAAACTAACTATTTTTTGTGTGCATTGGCTGTTCTCTTTATGATTCCAGTGGCAATGACGGCACAGACCAAGAAAAAAAATAAAAAAGAAGTAGCCATTCAGCTTTATTCAGTCAGAGATTTGTTGGGTAAAATCGATAATAAGAATGGAAAGTGTGATCCGGCTTATACCGCTCTTCTGAAAAAGTTGGCAAATATGGGATATACCGGCGTTGAAGCTGCTAATTATAATGATGGTAAGTTTTACGATCGGACTCCCCGGCAGTTTAAGGAAGATGTGGAGTCGGCAGGTATGCAAGTCCTCTCTTCACATTGCGGCAGGCAACTGTCTGAAGAAGAGTTAGCTTCCGGCGATCTGTCAAAGTCTCTTCAGTGGTGGGAACAATGTATCGCTGACCACAAAGCCGCAGGTATGAAATACATTGTGCTTCCGTGGATGTCGGTTCCCAAAACGTTAAAGGATTTGGATACGTATTGTACTTATTTCAATGAAATAGGCAAACGTTGCAAACAGCAGGGTTTGCAATTCGGCTATCATAACCATAGTCATGAATTCCAGAAAGTGGAAGGTAACGTGATGTATGATTATATGTTGGAACATACAAATCCGGAGTACGTGTTCTTTCAGATGGATGTTTATTGGGTGGTTCGTGGGCAGAACAGTCCGGTAGATTATTTCAAGAAATATCCGGGCAGATTCAGAATGTTCCATATCAAAGATCATAGAGAAATCGGCCAGAGCGGAATGGTAGGCTTCGATGCTATCTTTAACAATGCAAAGACTGCAGGGGTGAAATATCTTGTTGCTGAGATCGAGAATTATAGTATCCCGGTAGAGGAGAGCGTAAAAGAGAGTCTGGATTATTTATTGAATGCTCCTTTTGTGAAAAGTTCCTATTCCAAATAGGGCGTCTTGAAAATTGAGACATAAAAAAAGTCTGTCCGTGAATTTTCACGTCAGACTTTCAATTCTCTCTGAACTGTAGGAATTATTCAGCTACAGTTTCTGTTACAGCTACGCTATCAACTACTTCTACTGTAGTATCAGCTGCTGCGGCTGCTTCAGCTGCAGCTGCTGCTTCTACTGCTGCCAGTGAATCAGCGATACGGATAGAATCTGCTTCTGCTTTTGCTGCATCAGCTGCTTTGTTACCACAAGATGCCAATGATACTGCTGCGATAGCTGCGAACATTAAAACTAATTTTTTCATTTTCTTTGCTTTTTAAATCTATAATACAATCAATTGCTTATTAAAACGCTGCAAAGATATAGACTTTTGGAATATGTTGTTCTCGATATACCAACTTTTTTTATGTTTTTTTTCGAAGAATACTTTCTATTTGTCTCGCAACATGTTTTACAACATGGCTAATTTATTGCTATACTATTATATAGGTAGCGTTTGATGCTTCTTTTAGGAGTCTTTTCAAATTCCGTGGGATAAAGCTGAATTTGGCTTACCTTCTCATAGCTGGCAACACTTGCATTCAGATTCTTCAGGTTTTCATCCATGATGGTTTTCAGATTTTCCGGTTGGTTGAGACCTAATGAATCCAATGATTCGTAATCGGCATATACCAGAGCCACTAATTTCTTGTTCCGTTCGATAATCAGGCTTTCAAGAATAAAAGGCAGATTGTTCAGTTTGGCTTCAATCTCTTCCGGGAATATATTTTGTCCGCTTGAGCTCAAAATCATTGTTTTCAAGCGTCCGCGTATAAAGAGATTGCCATTGGCGTCCATCGTTCCCAGGTCGCCGGTACGCAACCAGCCATCTTCGGTGAATACTTCTTGGGTTGCTTCCGGGTTTTTGTAATAACCGGCCATCACATTCTCACCGCGTACTTGTATCTCTCCGGTTTCCGCTTCCGGGTTTTCTTTATGGATACGTGCTTCCATGATGTCGAGTATTTTTCCGGAGGAGGTCGGGACAAATTCGTTCCATGGCGCGTAGCTGATAAGCGGACCGCATTCCGTCATTCCGTATCCGATGGTAAACGGAAACTTTATTTTATGGAAAAATTCCTCTACTTCCGGATTCATGGCCGCTCCACCGATGATAATTTCTTTGAAACGACCTCCCAAGGCATCGACCAGTTTCTTGCGGATCTGTGCATAAATCTGTCCGTCGAGCAGTGGAATACTGAGTGCCCATTTCATCCCTTTCTTGCTGATGAGAGGCTGAATGGTGTTTTTATATATTTTCTCGATAACGAGTGGTACAGTGATGATCAGATTGGGTTTCACTTCTTCGAAAGCTTTCATGATGATTTTCGGAGAGGGTGTTTTGCCGAGCAGGGTGACGTGGGTACCCACAGCCGTAGCAGTCAGGAAGTCGAAAGCGCAACCATACGCATGTGCCAACGGAAGGAAAGAAAGTACTTTATCTCCTTTCTTCAAAAGCTCGGTACGGATGCCGAATGTGACGTTACCTGCCAAGTTGTTTCCGGTCAACATTACCCCTTTGCTGAAGCCGGTAGTGCCGGAGGTGTAGTTCAACAGCATCACCTTATCATTGGAAAGCGTTGTATATTGCACATTTTCGCGCTGGAATCCCTTGGGGTAGGTGCGGCGCATCTCTTCGTCCAGATGCTTGATGAATTTCTGTATGGTCTCTCCATCCCGCTGATACAAACAGCGGAAGTCAGACAGAGAGAATACCCCGCGAATACCGGTGAGCTTCTCTTCTTCCAGATTTTCCCAAATACTGTCACTGGTGAAAAGGAATACAGATTCGGAATGATTGACAATATGGTGCACGTCGTTCGGATTGAAATCCTGGAGGATGGGGACTATAATGGCTCCGTAAGTAATCGTGGCCATGTAGGCAATACACCAGCGGGCATTGTTTTTTCCGATAACTGCAATTTTGTCTCCCCGCCGCAAACTGCAATGTTTAAACAGCAGATGAAGGCGGGCTATCTCTTCGGCTACTTGACCATAGGTATAACTGATACCGTCACCATAATCGGTATAACAAGGTAAATCCCAATTCTCGTGAAAACTATTCTCGTATAGTTTGATGAAATTTTCTTTTATCATTGCACGATTTTTAATAAACTGTGCAAAAATAGGAATAATAATTTAATTCCCGACTTCGGGAATGCGTCACCCAAAAAACTTTTTCAAATCAAATA
>CAUEFX010000099.1 GCA_958477465.1 uncultured Bacteroides sp. | reverse complement strand
CAGCGGTAAACATTTGTAATAAACGGCTTGTTCTCCTGTGCGGCTTCAAAAATCTGCAGCAGTCCCTGCTGCCATGTATCATAGGTTTTCTTTTCGTCAAGCGCGCGTTTTGCATCCTCAAGGCACGACCATTCGACCAAATCGTATATATCCTTAAAATGATAATAAAAGGTCATGCGGTTAATGCCGCAATCATCTGCAATATCGCCCACCGTGATTTTGGTGAGCGGTTTTTTCAGCAGCATATTCTTGAGCGACCGCTCCAATGCGCGTTTTGTTATCTGTGACATGGTGATTTGCGCCTCCTTAAGATCGATTTCTGATTGTACCGATTATTTTTTCTCATAGGTGAATGCTGCCAATATCGCAAATTCAAATATTGCCTTTTATGAAGAAGACCGTCCTGTTTCAATGGATCCACAAAGAAATCTTTGTAACGGAACTCATTATATCACAATAAGCGAAGAACTGCAATTATTTCTACTCGCTCGTGCTGTTTTAAGATGTGTGCAGAACAAACGGTGAATGTAACCGAGCTTACACCGAAATCCCGCACATCTTCGTTTAAAAGTTGGTTGTTCACGAGCGGCGTGAACGATTCAAGCAAAACCCGAAATAGCGAATGGATTTTTATTTGCGTTATATCGGAAATATAACTTAACGAAGGCATCCTTTATGTGAATTTTGTTAATTATGGGTTTTCAGCACGGTTTCTCGCCGTGCTGATTTTTTCATTCTATCAAAAACTGTAACGGCAAAACTTCGGCTAAAATATGAAATGCTATAATTTTAGCCGATATTTTCGTTGACTTTGTGGGTATAATAAAGTATAATATAAAAGAAGAAAATTATACTCATCCGAGGTGTATTATGGCCTATATCAATCGACATATAGAACAGCGTATCACCGAACTGTCAAAGACTTGGTCGGCAATTTTGCTTACCGGTCCACGCCAGTCCGGCAAAACTACCATGCTTAAAAACCTTGCCGAAAAGGAAAATATCGGGCGGGAATACATTTCGCTTGACGATTTAACCGTCAGAGAAATGGCAAAAAATGATCCGAAAATGTTTTTGCAGCTTCATAAACCGCCGATTATTATCGACGAGGTTCAGTATGCGTCGGAGTTGTTCACCTATATCAAAATTCATGTGGATACCTATCATCATCCCGGCGATTTTTGGCTGACCGGTTCGCAGGTTTTCGGTTTGATGAAAGGCGTTCAGGAGTCCCTCGCCGGCAGAGTTGCTCTTTTGCATATGTCACCGCTTTCTCAAAGGGAAATTGTCGGTGCACAACCGCGCCCCTTTACTACCGATTTTGAGGCGCTAGCAAGAGACAGTAAAATTATAAAACCGCTTACCACACCCGAAATGTACGAGCGTATATGGAACGGCTGTATGCCGGGAATGTTAAGCGGAGCGTACACCGACCGGAACATGTACTATTCCTCCTATCTTTCTACCTACATTGAGCGTGATGTGCGTGAGCTTTCGGGCGCAATAGACGCTTTGAAATTTGCAAAATTTATCACGGCGGCAGCCGCCCGTGCCTCTCAGCTTGTGAATTTTAAGGCGATTGCCGATGACGCGGATATCGATCAGGTTACCGCAAAAGCTTGGCTGCAAATTCTTGAAACGCTTGGGATCATTTTTCTGCTGCACCCGTATTCCAACAATGTGCTGAAAAGGACCATTAAAACGCCGAAGCTGTATTTTTATGATACGGGTCTTGTTTGCTATCTTACAAAATGGTCGTCGCCCGAGGTTGCCGAAAGCGGTGCCATGAGCGGCGCACTGCTTGAAAACTTTACGGTATCCGAGATTATGAAAAGCTATCAAAATGCCGGCAAAGAGCCGTACCTCAATTATTACCGCGACCGGGACGCAAGAGAGATTGATGTCATTATCGAGGGCGACGGTAAGCTGTGTCCGCTTGAAATTAAAAAAACAGCTACCCCCGATAAACGGATTACCAAAACCTTCAGCCTTATCGATAAATCGCCCTTGGTGCTCGGCACCTCTGCCGTGCTCTGCATGAGCGACTGCCTCTCTGCCTTTGACAGAGAAAACCTCATCGTTCCGATTTGGATGATATAAAGACATCTTTCAAAATTATAAATGAGACGATAATTAGGTGAATTTTTTAGCCCGAAACCCAAAAGAAAATTGCAATACAGATGCCTTTTTTGCTCTATACTTTGGGTTTATGACTTATAGCAGTATGAAGAGAGCTAATTTCATGAACATTGTAGAAAAAGCGCCTGATATAATAACAATTTCTCGGTGTATATAAATTCGATTTTATATATTCGGATACAAATTATACACGATACAAAATAAGTATAATAGTGTTTTAAAAAATCCTAATATCAGACAAATAGAATATAGACGTGTTGGTACAAGTGAACATGAAATATACAGCATGAAAGAAAAATCTAGCTAAACAGAAGGAGAATAATTATGGCTAATAAGCTTGAATTGACTTGGTTTGGAAAAGATAAGCCTATGAATGTTGAACCGCGTTTGTTGATTGAAAATACGTCACTTTCTAATGTTGAACAGGATCCCGAGACTGAAAATATGATTATCCACGGAGATAATCTGCTTGCGTTAAAAGCTTTAGAAAGTAAATATTCTGGTCTGGTAAAATGTGTTTACATTGATGAAGCCGTTGCGTGATTGATACAAGGATTTCTGCCCGTTTTCGTTAGGGCATTTTGAATACATAGGAATTATTGCCTTTCTCACACCGAGGGGTGTGCAGAGGGCTTATTTTTTTTGACTTCCGGCAACGGCACTACCTCTCGTGCGGCGCTACGGGGTGTGCAGACTGGACGGGCTCGCATACGCACATAACGAAAAGCATTGTCCCGTAACGATTTGGAAGGGGTATCGTTTCGAGGGTGTGCAATGAGAAGAGACAAAAACAAATGACAGGAAACAACAACAAATTACAGAAAACCTATTGCAAATCGCGTTCGGATGAGTTATAATGTAAGATGATTTACTGCGAGGTTTAGTTCGGAGGTATTGAAATGGCAGAAGTCAACACCGATAAATGGATAAATATTGATGAGGCCGCAGAGTATCTTGGCGTAAAACCGGGTACTATTCGGGACTGGATTAGAAAAGGAAAAGACGTACCAGCTCATAAAATTGGAAAGCAATGGAAATTTAAATGCTATGAATTAGATAATTGGGTTGCGAGTGGAAAGAGCGCAATGGAGTGAGTACAGCCTTACATATAGGATATTAGCGTCCGTGCGAGGAAGGAATAGTAGGAATCTGATATGAGCGGATTAAGTAAAAAGAAACCAGTCGAGCTGGGTAGAAAATATAATTTTATAGATTTGTTTGCTGGATGTGGTGGGTTGAGCGAAGGATTCTATGCACAAGGGTTTAATGCACTGGCTCATGTAGAGATTGACCATTTTGCGTGTGAAACCCTTAAAACAAGAATGAAGTATTATGGCTACGATGATGCCGATACCGCTGTTTTAGAGGAAGACATCACTTTAAAGGACATTCTTGCAAAAATAAAGAAAGTTGTAGGAAAACAGCCGGTTGACATTATTATAGGCGGTCCTCCTTGTCAGTCCTTTTCTCCTTTAGGAAAGGCGAAAGACGAAAATAATATGCAAGATGATCCAAGAAACTACTTGTTTGAGAACTATGTTAAGGTGTTGAACCATTTCAAACCTAAGTTCTTTGTGTTTGAGAATGTAACGGGTTTGTTGGATACGGAAGTCAAAGGAAAAAGTATATTCAAAATGATTCTTCGCCGCCTCAGAAGAAATTATCGTGTTTTAAGCGATGAGGATACGATTGTACTTAATGCGACAAACTATGGAGTTCCACAGGAACGAAAACGCGTCATCTTGATTGGGGTGCGGAAAGATATTGATATTGCTGCGGAGGACGTCTATAAAGCGATTGAAAAAACACACTACTTGCCAGGAGCGCCAAGTGATGCGAAAAAAGGGTTGAAAAAATATGTGACAGTAAAGGATGCGATTGGCGATCTTCCAAAACTGCAACAGGGACAGGGTGAAAAAATCATGGATTATCCTAACGAGTATGATTCATGCAATACCTATGTTAAGAAAATCAGAAAGAGAAACGACAAGAAACTTCGGGATCATGTTGCCCGCATGAACAACGAAAAAGATGTTGAACGATATAGGGTGATGGCAGAAAATCACTGGAACTTTTTGGAACTGTTAGAATATAGGCCTGATTTAGGGCATGAAAAAAAGCGTGTATTCTTCAACAGCTACAAGGTACAGTGGTGGGATATGCCGGCAAGAACAATAATCGCCCACCTGCATAAAGATGGTAATCAGTTTATCCATCCCGATCCCGACCAAGGACGCAGCATAACAGTAAGGGAAGCTGCAAGGCTACAGTCATTTCCTGACGATTTTGTCTTTGAGGGTTCACGATCAGAACAGTTCAAGCAAATCGGGAATGCTGTGCCACCGATGTTGGCTGAGGCAATCGCTAAAGCCGTTCGGATGCAATTTGAAAAAATAGAACAGGAGCAATAAATGTATGTATCAGCCAATTGCGGATATAGATAAATGGGACAATGCGACCAAACGTTATTATAAAGAGAAAATCGAAATCTTTATAAAAACCGTGATGGCTGTATCCATGAAAGAGAACGTTTCTTTGGATGTAACTGATGACGAGGGCGCTGTTGACCTTTTTATAGAAATGGGCTTTATTAAGCAGGCAGATGATCTTGAATCTGTAAAAATGCTTATTAAAGGAGGAACTTATAAGGAGTTCATAAAATGCGGTACAGTTGTTGCTGGAAACCGTAAAATCTATGATCCTTATCTTATTAAGCTGAATGAATCGACTCGTAAGGAATTGCAGCGTAAAGAAGCGGAGTCAACTAAGTTTCGCCTTGTTGATCTGTTTTGTGGCGCAGGTGGATTGAGTTTAGGATTCATTAGAGAAGGGTGTCGTGTGGTTTTTGCAAACGATATAGACGACCTTTGTATTGAAACATATAAGTATAACCATCCCGAAATATCGGAGGATGATGTTATTTGTGGTGACATAAGAAAAATCGTGGATAGGATCGAAGACTATATTGACGAGGATATAGATATTGTCATAGGGGGACCGCCGTGCCAAGGATTCAGTTCTGCCAATAAGCATCATAGGGTAATCAATGATCCTCGAAATGAACTGTATAAGTATTACATTAAAGCTATTGAGAAACTTGCACCGAAGATTGTGGCCATGGAGAATGTCCGCGGGATGTTGAAAGTTGCAGACCAAGTAGTAGAAGACTATGAATCTATCTGTGCGAAAAAAGGCGGCCAAGAATATCACTATAAAATCTCGTATAGACTTCTTAACTCTGCTGATTTTTCGGTGGCGCAAAGCAGAGAACGCCTAATATACATTGCTATCCGAGATGATATTGTTGAAAGGACAGGCACTAATCCTGATAACGTTTTCCAGGCTATTGAGACTAACGGGAAAAATGCTACAGTGTTTAATCTTTCGGCTGCATTGGAAGGTGTACGTCCATTGGAACCGCCAGAGGTTATGGGCGTAGGAGAAGTGGATACTGAAGAGGCGGGGAGAAAAATTGATGTGAATCCATTTGATGGCCGCGAAAACGCATATCTCCGTCTGATAAATGATGACAGGGCTGTTCCGCTCGTGTTTAATCACAAAGCACGATACTGCAGTCCAATTAATCATGAGATATATCGTAGGCTAAATCCTGGGGATGATGCTACTGATCCTAAAATTGCCGATATAATGCCATACGTACACAGAAACGACAAGTTTAAGGATAAATACTTTAAGCTTCATGCTGATAGACCTTGCCGAACTATAACGGCTCATTTGCGTTCGGATTGTCATTCGCATATACATCCAACAGAGGCGAGAACTTTAACGCCAAGGGAAGCCGCCAGGGTACAGTCTTTTCCAGATGACTATCTTTTCCTTGGTCCTTACCTAAAAACATACATTCAAATAGGAAATGCGGTACCTCCGCTTATGGCAAAAGGAATAGCACATGAATTGATAAAACTGTTAGGCGGTGATGAGGATGAAAATTGAGAGCTTTATTAAAAGGCTTAATGCAACAGAGCTTGGCGAAGGTGTTACAAATGATACTTACATAGCTATCCCAAGAGATGTTGATTTGTCACAGATGTTAGAGAATCAGCGGGCAATGACCATATTTGATCGAGTCGAAGGCGTCCTTTATACTCCTGAAAACTCAAATATCAAGTATGTTCAAACGGGGCAGAATAATCAGGAGAGAATATCCGGGTTAGGACAGTATTTTCGCCGTGTGAGTGCTAACGTTGGCGATGAAATACTCATCGAAAAAGTCGATGATGGTGATAATTGCATCTTGTACTTGGATTTTAACCATAGGGATGTAATAGTGTTTCAAAAGAACAAGGATTGGGTTGAGATATTAACACCTCAACGCATGGAACCTTATAAGTCGGGTAACGACTATTCAATGGATGTAATTTATCAGAATGAGCAAGTGAAGTTGTATGTAAAGTATCTCGGTCAAAAAATGAAGAAAAAGACATCTCCTGCAGATACGGCAGCGTATGACTTGCAGATTGATAGTAAAAGCATTTTGCCCAATTACGAATATTTGGATTATATAGAAATTAGTAATGGGGATGCAGATAGAAGACTCGCAAGAATGAAAACATATATGCTTTCGCTGATAGACACAATGAATGCAGGAGGAGACAAAAAATGAATTACTATATTCTGATTCTTGAAGAAAAAGTGAAATCCTTTTCGCTGGTTGGACATGGTGAAAAGTGTGCTGTTTCGCTTATGCTCAAAGGATACGCTAATCCTTTAGAGACCCTTGCGGAGGGAGATAAAGTCGTTGGGTATGTTGCTGGGGCAACAAAGACATTTTGTTACCTTTTTGATGTGGGATTTGATCAGAGCAATCAGCAGTTGTACTTTGAAAAGATCTTTGAAACAAAAATGGGGGCAAAACTTACGGCGGTTCCTACTGATCTTCAAGAAATCATCAATGCAAGGGAACAAACTGAATCGTTCATAAACATAACTGGAGAACAATATAGGCAGATTATGTCCTTGATGATGAATATGGTTTCTTCCTGGGGGAATGAAGCCATTGAAAAAAGCGAGAAACGTGAGATTGATGAAGATAAACGCATAGATGGCGGCACTAATATACTGCTATATGGTGTGCCTGGTTCTGGTAAGAGCTGGACAATAGAACATGAATATTGCCACAAAGATAGCGTTGTAGAACGCTTGGTATTCCATCCGGACTATACCAACGCGGACTTTATCGGACAGATTCTTCCGGTAGTTGATGCTGAAAAACAGGTTACATACGAGTTCACAGCCGGTCCTTTCACGACTATCTTAAGAGATGCATATAGGCATCCTATGCAGGAGTATATCCTTATTATCGAAGAAGTGAATCGCGGAAACGCTCCGGCAATCTTCGGTGAAGTATTCCAGTTACTGGACAGAACAGTTGAACCGAAGACGGTGGAAGGAATCACTTATCCAGTCGGAACGAGTGAGTATAGCATCACGCATAAGTATATGGCCGAAAAAATATACGGCGATCCTTCTCATAAGGTTAGGATTCCTTCAAATCTCTCCATCGTAGGGACGATGAACACCTCGGATCAGAATGTATTCACGCTTGATACGGCATTCCAGCGCAGGTGGAGGATGCGTCTTATTGAGAATAACTTTGATAATGTGCGAGCTTCCCTTGCCAATGCACAGATTCTTGATACGAAAGTTACATGGAAAACATTCTGTGAAAAGATCAATGCCATCATAGTAGGCAATAAGGCAAAGATGGCATCTGCCGAGGATAAGAGGCTGGGCGTTTATTTCGTACACGAAAATGATGTGACCTTCGATCAATGCGCAGTACCTTCGGAGGGATACACTTCACTTCTTACAGAATATAACGACCTTCTGCGTGCTGAAGCTACTGGTGATATGCCGGAAGATAAGAAGCAGAGACTTGCAATTATCAGAGAGGCTTTGATGCACAACCGTATGTTCCCAGAGAAAGTCATCAAATATCTGTGGGATGATGCGTTTAAGTTTAATCCGGAGGCATTGTTCGACACCGAAAATATGGAGAGCTTGGAGCAAGTCTTCCGCACCTTTGTGTATTCTATGGGGCGTGAGAGATTCAAGATTTTCAAGCCTACTGTCCGCGCATCTCTCTATCCTGATTCACTGGCATGATGATGAGCCTAATGGAAAGCGAGGTGGTCAGTGGCTATGGATTTACAAAAGAATATTAGAGAACGCTGCCACGTCAACAAGAATGACGAAGGAGACAGTTTTGTCGGTGTAAAGGCGGATACGGATGACGCCGTTATCTATTTTCCGATAGGCTATCAGCTTCCTCCGAATGACGATGATCTCCGTGCGGACATAAACAACTTGTTCTATGTGCTTGCCGCATTCATGAAAGAGGACAAGCTGATAGAGGAATCGAAGTTTGCTGCGCCGCGAACGGTTGACTTTCCGATGCACGCATACCTCAAGGTGATTCGGGATTTCCTGCGAACGGGTCGTTATTACATTGAGACTGATCCGCGGTTCAAAACGGATACCAAAGGAAACGCATCGTGGCCGCGTACTGTCCGTGAACAACGGGCATTGGTACAGAAGAACGGCTCTCTGATTTTTGCAAATATGACCGTGCGTTCCGTAACGCCGAATGCTGATAAGAAAATCACGCAGATTCATCGGTATTGCGTGTACGAGGCGTTCGATAAAATGGGCTGGCTCTATGTACCCTATATGCCGGAAAAGCCCGGTCCGCATCCCGACAACAGAGAAGCCATTTACATCCTGGAAAAGAAGCTGGCATCTACTCATAACGATATGGAGCAAGAACTGTTTTCGGCAATGGTATCCATGCTCAAATATATGGACGAGAAGTCTTACGAAAAGCAATACTTCTTCGGCACGGATTTCTTTGAGCGTATTTGGGAAAAGATGATAGACAAGGCATTCGGGATCGAGGATAAGGATCGATATTTCCCTCGCACCAGGTGGCTGCTTGATTACGGTCCCAACAAGTCAAAAACTCCGCTTCAGCCGGACACTATAATGATTTACAATGGCAAGGTGTATGTGCTTGATGCAAAACTGTATCGATATGGATATAGCGGCAATCCCGATCATCTTCCCAACGGACCCGACATCAACAAGCAGATAACATACGGAGAGTACATTGAGCGCGCCAAGGGTGTGCCGAGTGAAAATCTTTATAACGCATTTATCATGCCTTTCAATCGGGAGGATAACACCTTCTTTGAGATGGGGGCTGACGGTAATCCGATACCGCGCGTTACAGATAATATCGGCAATGTCGGTGAAGCGGTCGTCGACTGGAAGCCCGATCCAAAGAATTACGAACGTGTCCAAGGTATCGTAATTGACACGCGGTTTCTGATGTACAACTACATCGGTATGCCGGATCAGCAGAAACGACAACTTGCAGAAGCCATAGAAAAGGTGGAGATCAGGGCTCCCGTTCCGAGACCAGCGACATAAAGAATAAAGGCTCTACCTTTCAATCAACGAGATGAAATGCACCCCAAAAGTTAGACACTTTTGGAGGTGCATATTTTTTATGGTCA
>CAUEFX010000098.1 GCA_958477465.1 uncultured Bacteroides sp. | reverse complement strand
GCTTTAATCTCATTGCTTTTCTCCCGGCAGGCTTCGGTTGCCAATGTGATGCCGGCCACATGGTAAGTCAGCCGGATTTTGGATGATTGGCATATCAGGGTACATTTTATCTACACCTCATTATTTATCTGCCACCGATTGCCGTTGTTGTAATTGTTTCTGTTGCTGCTGTTTGTCTGCCAACCGTTCGTAGAACTCATCCTTTTCTTTATTTTTCTTCTGAATCAGGCTGGTGACATAAACTGTGAATATCGGGAACATCATCATTCCCAATGCGGCCAGCAGCACAGACAAAACCCGTCCGGTAGCAGTCACCGCAATAATATTGGAACCAACTGTCGTCACATCCATAAACGCCCACCAAAGAGCATCCCCGTACCCCAAAACCAACGGATTCACTTTATGCTCCAGTACAAAAAATGCCAGACTGGCAAAATAAACCGTAGCCAGAAGCATTGTCAGATAAGAAATAAACAGACTGGATGCTTTATTATATGTCAGCCATCCCACTACGATCGCCATTGCATACCCACCCCGCACCAAGGGAATAAACCGAAGCATGTAAGTGAGCTCCGGCGAAAACGTCCAGCCCATATAAATGATGATATTCTGATACGGGATAGCTACCAACAGGAAAAGAAAATGCGTGCCGAAATAACGCAGTTTGTCTTTCGACAAAAAAAGCTCGAGAATAAAGTCGAACAGAAACAGAATGCAAATCCACAACTGTACCTTCATGTACAGAGACTGCGTGTAAAACGGGATACCTTTGAATGTATCCACAGAAATGCTGATAACCAAAAAGAGGGACAATAGCAGTATGCTGACATGCAAAATACCATATATTCCCCTCTTTGGCAGCGCAAAATCAGTAAGGGCAGTTTTCATAAACTTATCATTTAATAATTATACATCTCAGAACAATTATACATCTTGAAATAATTATGCACCTTAGAATTATTATGTATCTTAGAATTATTATGCATATTATTAGTATTGCAATGCCAAAGAAACAACTATATAGCCGCTTTGTTTAGAGCGTGCCTTATGTTAATTAACCAAGTTTGACGCTATTCTCCAAAAACATCTCTTGTTTAAGGTTGTTATAAAACAGACTTAAAAATATTTTTCACTTAAAACCTTAACTTATGGCAAATATTAAACAAGTAGCAAAATTGGGGGTATTCACCCTGGCTATCATGAATGTAACGGCAGTAGTATCCCTGCGCGGACTGCCTGCCGAAGCCGTGTATGGAATGAGTTCGGCTTTCTATTATCTTTTCGCAGCCATTGTCTTTTTGATACCGACTTCGCTCGTTGCAGCAGAACTGGCTGCCATGTTTCAAGACAAGCAAGGTGGTGTCTTCCGCTGGGTAGGTGAAGCATACGGCAAAAAAATCGGTTTCCTGGCTATCTGGGTACAATGGATTGAAAGTACAATTTGGTATCCTACCGTTCTGACATTCGGCGCCGTTTCCATCGCCTTCATCGGCATGAATGATGTTCACGACATGTCACTGGCCAACAATAAATACTATACGCTTGCCGTCGTATTGATTATTTACTGGCTTGCCACCTTCATTTCTCTCAAAGGTATGGGATGGGTAGGTAAAGTAGCCAAAATCGGCGGTATGGTCGGTACCATCATCCCGGCAGCCCTGCTGATTATTCTTGGCATCGTTTATCTGGCTACCGGAGGCCACTCCAATCTGGACTTCCACAGCAGTTTCTTCCCCGACTTCACGAAATTCGACAATGTAGTTCTCGCAGCAAGTATCTTCCTCTTTTATGCCGGTATGGAAATGGGCGGTATTCACGTGAAAGATGTGAAGAACCCTACAAAAAACTACCCGAAAGCTGTATTTATCGGTGCCTTGATTACAGTGCTCATCTTCGTACTGGGAACTTTCGCATTGGGCGTCATCATTCCGGCCAAAGACATCAGTCTGACACAAAGCTTACTCGTTGGGTTTGATAACTACTTCAAGTACATCCATGCTTCCTGGTTATCACCGATCATCGCCATTGCATTGGCATTCGGCGTGCTGGCAGGCGTGCTGACATGGGTTGCCGGTCCGTCAAAAGGTATCTTTGCCGTAGGTAAGGCCGGTTATATGCCTCCGTTCTTCCAAAAGACCAACAAGGTAGGCGTACAGAAAAACATCCTCTTCGTACAAGGAATTGCTGTAACTGTATTAAGCCTCCTTTTCGTCGTCATGCCTTCCGTACAGAGTTTCTACCAGATTCTGTCACAGTTGACCGTCATACTTTATCTTGTTATGTATTTGCTCATGTTCTCTGCCGCCATCTATCTTCGTTACAACATGAAGAAAACCGAGCGTCCGTTCCGTATCGGCAAGAAAGGCAACGGTCTCATGTGGCTTATCGGCGGTCTGGGATTCTGCGGCTCATTACTCGCGTTCATATTGAGTTTTATCCCGCCCAGCCAGATTTCCACAGGCAGCAACACGGTATGGTTCAGCGTTCTGATTATAGGTGCAATTATCGTGGTGGTAGCCCCGTTCATTATCTACGCTTCCAAAAAGCCGTCATGGGTGGACCCGAACACCAACTTCGAACCTTTCCACTGGGAAAAACAAGCCCAGCCACAAGTCGCTGAAGTAACCGATACAGTAACTGCAACAGCTACAACAACTGCTGCCACAACAAAAGCAGCAATGCAAGCAACTCCGGCAAACGATACAGCGACCGATGCCCCGACAGTATCCTCCAGCTCAAAAAACAATGCCGGAAACAATGCTGTAAACAATGATAATACTCCCCAAACATAAACCAACGACTTGGTATGAAGAAAAAGGAGATATACCGACACTGATTCCGGTATACCTCCTTTTCTTATTGGGTATGCAAATAGAATAACTATTCAGACATGCAGAGGAACAATTGCAGTTCATAAAAAGATAATATACTCCAAATATCACATTTTTTTCTTGAAGTTATTGCAGTATTAAAAAATATGTCTATCTTTGCACCCGCAAACAAGAAAGGTGCCATAGCTCAGTTGGTAGAGCAAAGGACTGAAAATCCTTGTGTCCCCGGTTCGATTCCTGGTGGCACCACTTTTGAGAGCGGAATGTAGCGCAGTTGGTAGCGCACTACGTTCGGGACGTAGGGGTCGGGCGTTCGAGTCGCCTCATTCCGACAAAAAAAGGTTTAACTTTCAATAAGTTAAATCTTTTTTTGTTCCGTTATTGCTTCGCCATTTCTTCAAAGTCAGCAATAAAAGCTCACTCAATAAACCAAGGGGGATAGGTCTCACACGGTGTTACGTGCATACCGGTGAGTACATGAGTAAAGAGATACACAGAAGAAGTAAATGCAATCGAAAAGGAGGAGCTAAGATCACTCTCCACTCCTCCCACACGACAAACAACTAAAATTATTACTATTTGATGCCATCCAATGCTCTTTTGGCAGTAGCATTAGCGGGGTCTATAGCCAGAATTCTGTTCCAATATTCTTTGGATTCAGGCAGCTTGTTGGCTACCAGATAATAATATCCCAAATAACTGTAACATTCAACAAGTACGGAATTATAACGGGGATCATTCTTGTTCACCAACAATGCAGCCACCTCCTCATAATAAGGCTTGGCAAGTCCCTGTGTCGTTTCCGGATCCAGTGCTGAGTTGGCACGTGCACGCCAGAAATTTCCTAAATAACTGTCCGGAGCAGTCTGCGCGATCACCGCAAAAATCGAATCGGCTGAGACAAGTGCCGCTTTTCGTTCATCAAGACCGACAACCAACGTATCGCTTTGCGTCCCTTTTCCATAATAGAGTTTACCCATCTGAAATTGCAGATCAGCCGTCTGCCCGTCAGTAGGTAAGGCCTCATAATATTTCTGATAGGCAGCAATTGCATCCGTGTAATCATTCTTTTGCTCATAGGCATTGGAGATTTCACGCCAGAGTTCCGTTTGGGTCGTATCCAGTGTTATCGCTTTCAGATATTGCATGACAGCTTCATCATACTTCTTCAAAGCATTGAGCAGATGCCCGTAATACATATAATCCAAATAGGAATAATCAACTTTATCGGCAGCATTGAAAAAAGCGTCAGCTGCTCTTTGGGCATCATCGTAACGTTTCAGATCCGTATAATTGTACATTGCCAAGCGGTTGAAAGCTGCATGGCGCACATTACGCTTTAAGCCCAAGTTGACCACTTCAAGAGATTTCTCAAAGTCATGGTTCAGGAAAAGAGCAAAAGCATATTTCACCAGATCATCTTCCGTCGTTTCAGACGAATGGATAAAACGGGCGTATGCTTCGGAAGCCTTATCAAAATGATTATTCATATAATATACTTCAGCCAGCTTCTTGTCCGCAAGCACACTGGATGGAACCACCGACTTCAACTGCTCCAATTTTTCAATAGCCTGCTGCGGATTGGCTCCCTTATAAATATCAGCCAGTTTCAAATACGCCTGTTCATTCTTCGAATCGAAATAAATGGCCTGTTCATACATCTGGCAGGCTCTTCCGGCATCCTTTTGAGCCAAAGCAATGTCTCCTTCCAATACAGAAACGGCAGCAGATTTATTATCCGCCTTTTTAGCCAAAGTCAAGTATTCCTCAGCTTCAGATAGTTTTCCGGCATCAAGAAAAGCACGTGCAACGGCTACTACCAACTCCGGGTTCTTTTTATTCTTCCCTTTTAATAACTGCCCGGCTTCATCCGAAGCTTGTGTCGGATCAGTCGGAATAAGTTCTTTCATTTTGACAAGTCCCGCTTGCCATTCGGCATTATCCGATTGCGCAAACAGCGAACCGGTTGCTATAAATGCCCCTGCTAAAAAGATTTGAAATCGTTTCATTGTAATCAAATTTTAGTTATCATTCGTCCTTTACATCCACTACACGCACAGGTTGAGTGGCCGGAACCAGTCCGGATTTCAATATGATCCGCTGCCCTCTGTCAGAAGTCAGGAAAGAGGCAAATCCCCAGGGCAATGCATTACGGGGATCATTAAGTAAAACATAAATGGGACGTGCCAACGGATAATCACCATAATACAGATAAGCCTGATAGGGTTTATAGCTGTTCTCCGGTGTAGCCACATTCTCTGCACTGACGGCCATTACCCGAATCTCATGACGGAAAGACAAGTTGGTCGTATCGTTCCGGTTTCCCAACCAATTGACTCCGATTACTCCAATCGCATCAGGAGTTTGAGCCACATAGTCAATCACTTGCTGATTGGTCCGTAAAGCCTTCACCTCCGTTGTAGAGAACGGCCTTCCTCCACAGATAGAATCGGTAGCGAAACGTACGGTACTCGAATTCCGATTATCAAATACCACCCGGATACCTTTCAACGAAGAACCCGGATATACCTCCTTCCAGTTTTTCACCTCTCCGGTCAATATCCGGCGAATATCGCGCACACTGATCAGAGAGTCCGGATTCTGACGATTCACAATCAGAGCCAATCCGTCCGTTGCCAACTTTATCTCCCGCGGATAAAATTTGCGGCTGTGAAACGAATTCATTTCTTCCTCAGTCAATGTCCGTGTTGTAATGGCCAGGCGTACGCTGTCTTTAAGAAGCAGATTGATTGCTTCCACCTCTGTCGTATAGCGGGGAACAATTCCGGCTAAAGGGTAAATCCCTTCAAACACATCAATCTCCTCTTGAACGATCGGCTGGAAACTTTCATCGGCAGCAATTGCGATTACCCCCGACACATACGTATCAGTCAGACCATCTTTAGGTTTACGGTTGCAAGCTACCAATATTCCCAAAACGCATATACCGGTTAGCCAAAATTGTCTCTTCCTCATTTTACTGTAATCTAAACATTACCGGAACTGTATATTTCACTCTCACCGCTTTCCCGTTCTGCTTCCCGGGAATCCACCGAGGCATGGATTGAATCACACGGAGCGCTTCTTTGTCCAGATAAGGATCAACACTACGAACCACACGCGCATCGGCAATCGAACCGTCTTTCTCTACAACGAACTGCACAATCACACGCCCCTGCGTCCCATTCTCCTGAGCAATCGTCGGATATTTGATGTTTTTCGCAAGGAATGCCATCAACTCCGTATTCCCTCCGGGGTATGTCGGCATCTGCTCCACCATGTCAAACACCTTTTCCGGCTCCGGTTCCGCTTGGGTAACCACCTGTTTCAGGTCAGCAATATCCTTACCGTTCTCTTCATCATTGCCTTTCACATCGGCAATGGAGATAGCCACTTTCGTCTCCGTCAGTTCCTGCTGGCTCTTAATCTCATCCTCTTCATGCACTTCCTCGTCTTTTTTGATGACGGGGGCAGTAAACTTGATAGAACTCTTCAGGGCAGGAGGCGGAGGTGCCACCGGTTCTACCCGCTTCATCTCTTCCTGTTTGATTTCAGGTTCTTCCAGTTGCGACAAAGTAGTCACTTCCGTCATCACCTCTTTCTGCTTCGGTGTCGCAATCTTGATAAGCGTCGGTATACTGAATCCGACCAAAGCAATCACCAGTACAACCACCATTGCCCAATTATGACGTTTTGCAGAATCCGAGCGCATCTTAAAGGCACCGTATGCCTTGTTCTTGCCTTTGAATATCAGTTCACACCATTCAGGGGAGGTCAAATCTATTTTTGCCATTTCATTTTCTTTTTAGGTGTTACTTATCATTCGGCAAGATTTTGTGAAAGCTCGCCTTTCGAATCATAGTTCTTTATCAAGAACCGGTCGGCTTCGGCAATATCCGTAATCACATACTTACCAATATTACATATCTGCATTTCATCGAGAGCATCAATCAGATTCCTGTACGAAGCTTCATCCGTGGCTTTTATAATAACCGTCGGCGTATTCTTTCCGCTTTTTATTTCAGACAGCTGCTTTGCAAAATCGTCTTCCGATATCTTAAGATCCAATTTCTGTTGCTTCAATTCGTTCACTTGACGAACTGCAGCAGCATTTTTCTTTAATAGAACAGCCCGCAAACCATCCGGTTTATAAGACGTCTCTTTCAACGAAGTATAATCCTTATAGTCAGGTTCACCTTCATAATAATATAGTTTGTTGTCACCTCCCAGCAGAAGAGTAATGGCTTGCGAAGCCTTCACTTTACTTTGCTGTTCTTCCGTGATACTTTTGTCGTTACTCGGCATGCTTATCTCCATCGTTTGAGGTTTACTCAAAGAGGTACAAAGCATAAAGAATGTAATCAGCAACATATTCATATCTACCATCGGCGTAAAATCAACGCGCACGGTCATCTTCTTCTGTTTACTGCCCTTCTTTTTATTGCCGCTTTCTTGTACTTCAGCACTCATAGTTTTTTCGTTTTAGTTTTCAGAAGTTGTTTTCAGGGAAGTGATCAGATTATACCTGTTTTCCCTGAGATCCTGAAGGGAGTTCATAACTTTCTTAATTACAGCATACGGAGTAGCCTGGTCTGCCTTGATTGCAATACGCAAATCCGAATTTACCGCACGCGCATTACGCACCCATGCCTTAAATTGGTTGTCAACGCTGTCGCAGGGAATACCTTCGTTCTTCAAGATAGCATCTTGTTTCTCTGACGGAAGGTCCAGAAAAGCCTTCATGCTCTTCATCGGTACTCCGAAAGTAGATGAAAGTGCAAACGTCTTTTCCTGTTCTGGTGTAAAGGTTACTCCATATTCCTCACCCATTTTTTCAAGCACGGCTTTCAGATCCGACTGTTTATCCATACTCATGAATATCTTTCCATCGGGATCAACCAAGATCGAAAGAATATTCTTTTCCGGAATCTTTATTTCGGAGACCGAAGCCGGAGTCGTCACCTGTACCGGTTCTTTTTTTACGAACGTAGACGTCAGCATAAAAAAAGTAAGCAACAGTACCGTAACGTCACTCATCGCCGTCATGTCGATGAACGTACTTTTCTTCTTAATCTTTGCTCTACCCATGACCTTAGAATATTATAGGGTTAGCACGCTTATTTATGAGTTGCAGCAAATGTCTGCACAATTGAGAATCCTACCTCATCGAGGCTGTAAGTCAACTTATCAATTTTATTCGTGTAGTAGTTGTAAGAGATAACAGCCAGCGCACCGGTAAGAATACCAAAAGCCGTATTGATCAAGGCTTCGGAAATACCTTGCGACAGAGCCATGGAGTCAGCAGAACCACCGGCAGCCAATGCAGCAAACGAACGGATCATACCGATTACCGTTCCAAGCAATCCCATCAATGTACCCAGTGTGGTGATAGTACCGATAATCGGAAGATTCTGCTCCATCATAGGAAGTTCAAGTGCGGTGGCTTCCTCCAATTCTTTCTGGATGGCAAGCAGCTTCTGGTCTTTGGATAAAGTGACATCCCGCTCCATCTCATCGTATTTCTTCAAAGTGGCCGTTACCACATTAGCAACAGACCCTCTCTGATTGTCACAGATTGCCTGCGCTTTCTGCAAATTTCCAGCAGCCAAAGCGGCTTTAATATTAGTGACAAACTTCACCAAAGAGCCCTTGCCAAAAGCAGAACGAAGCGCAAAATACCGTTCAATACTTAGTGCAAGCACTGTCAACAACAAAGTCTGAATAACCGGTACAATGACTCCACCTTTATAGATGGTTCCCAAGAAGTTGCCGGGGAGCGGATGATTGTTCGGGTCGTTGTTCATAAAGTTCGACGGATTTCCCAACAAGAAATGATAGATACAAATTGCTATTACAAAGCAACATACAATAACCCATCCAGCAGATTTGATGCCTTTAAAAGAGGCAGCTTTTTTTTGAGTAGTTTCCATAATCAGTTTTTTTTGTTTTTAAAGAATTTGTTATTTGATTGAAATTAAAATTTCAGGGATAGCTGGACGCAATGCACCTTAGACCCTGCAACTCCGAATCTTTAACGAAGCTGCACAGCAAACATGCACCACAAGTAAAATGTAGAATTAAATAAGGATACGTCTTAGTGCGAATACATGATATTCACAACTTGATTGAGCATAAATCGGATCCTTATCGGAATGAAAGGATTTACTCTTGTCCAGAAATAACAAATTCTCTCTTAAACACAATTTCTGCAGGATATTGCGCAAGAAGTCCATAACTTCAATTCCACGACGCAGACGCTGGTTATGAGAAGAAGAATACAATTCAGACATCGGTTTAGTTCCCAATTCGACATCTGAGACAGACAAAGCTTGAAGATTGTTATGATAAGAGATATCTCCACCCAAACTGGTCTTTGTACAGTCATCGGATGAAGATTCTGAAATACAGCAAGTGGAAACCGAAATACCTCTTGTGCAGTTCAAAGCAGCATTGCCGCTCATGCTAAATGATAGCATCAACAAAGCAAAAGTTAATATGAACCTTACAGAAGTTTTCATTATTCGTTTAATTTCTCAAATTGACCTTTTATAGAAATCGGGCGTAAAAGTAACAACAAAAAGTACATGAGTTTTCAAATTCACATTTTTTAATTGCACTATTTTCCTGTTCTATATTAGAAACACTTCTAAAGGTATTTTTGTTTTAACAAGTTTAAAAAAAATATTCTTAGAGGCAGATTTCACCACAGAGTGACACAGAGTTCCACAGAGTGCTATTATCGGGAAGCAGGATATATTTCACCACAGGGTGACACTGAGTTCCACGGAGTGCTATTATCGGGAGGCAATTCGTGGTCATACACGTCTCATCATCGAATAAAAAGAAACTCTGTGGAACTCGTGTGACT
>CAUEFX010000097.1 GCA_958477465.1 uncultured Bacteroides sp. | reverse complement strand
CGCAGGCGTATCCCATCGCTTTATTGCCTTCAGGGTCTTGTTCCGGGGTAAAGCCCTTATCGGATAACAGTTTCCTGAAAGATTCTGTTTGCAGGTTACCTTCATATGGCGCTTCGGTCAAGCGTAAATAAACCTCAGCCATATCCGGATCTATATTTTGTTGCCTGTCCGGAGAACCGGCCAAAGCCATTAAAACGTAATGTTCGGGGATCAACTCTCCTTTTCCATTGGGATGACGTCCGGACATCAAGAGCGGAAAGCTCCGTGTGTTGCAATAAAATCGCATGGTGAAAAGCACGTTTTTTATCGTCTGATGAGCCGCAGGAGAAACGGCAAACAATGTGCCGTGCAGTAAATAGATATTCTTGGTTACCCCACTCAACCCTCCAACAGCATAAGCCGGATAATTATTGCAATGATGGTAAGCCGAACCGTCCCTCTTGAATCCGTCACTCAAGCCGGAGGAAGGAAGGCACGCATTACTCATCCAACGAGAAAACATTTTCAGATGACGTACTTTATCCGTACCATCTTCCATCATCAATATACTGGCCAAACGCCCCAGGCTGATGGTGTTCAATTCATCCATATCTGCCCCCGGCTGTTGCGGCGCCCTATAAATATCTATACAAGAAGCATACCACTGAAGATTCCGGGCCGCATCTCCACGGCATCCATATTTTTCCATCACGGTTCTCATCAGAAAATAGGAAGTGAAATAGTCGCGGAAACTGTAACCGTAAAGAGACAATGTTCCCAAACAGCTGCCATAACATACTCCCTGATCGACCAAATGCCGGTGCATCTGCAGGAATATTTTCTCAAGTTTCCCCTTGGCATCCGCTTCTGTAACATTTTGCCAGGCATCGGCAATTCGGCCCATCAAGCCGAAATAAGTCTTCAAATCGAAATGGCTCTCCCTTAGCTTAGCAACCACATTTTCGGAGGTAATGCGGCAAAAGACCGTATTCACCGCTACTTCATAGAAAAGCGGATTTCCGATCACTTCCCCCTCTGAGTTTTCAGAAATATGATACTCTCCAAACTCCCGATACAGTTCTTGCAGTTCTTCTTCCGTGATTTCCCTTTCGGGGCAAATCATTTCCTGCATACGCTGTTCCACCAGCCGGATCTCTTTTCTCTGCTCTTCGCTGAACGTAGCTTCCAACCCGAGATCCGGAGTTACGGATTCGTATTCCATCCATCTATTATACGGATTTTCCTTGTTGACAAACGACAACTGTAAGTCGGCCGTTTGAGAGCGTACATCCATCTTGAATGAAGTAACCAGATGATCAATAAAGATCTCCCCTTTCCGGTCGGGTGCAACAATACGGATCTCATCCATCCCTATTTCAGGGGTTCCCTGCATATCCTTTTCATACATCGCCCAACCGGTTCTCCAACCGGTAAAATTCAATCGGAAAGAAAAGGAACAACATTCTTTCCCCGCCTTCAAAAACTGAAAGCCAAGAGAGGCGTCCATCGCCTCCCTGTTATATATCCAAGTGGTAAAAGCAGCCAAAAACTTATCCTGTCCGCTCGGATCTTTAGGCTCAAACTTCAAATCCCGCCGTATATATAATGTGTCTCCGGGATTGAAGGCCCACCTCAATGAAGCCTTTCCGTCTTTGTAATGTGCACCGGATACGGACACATCACCTCCTGTGACACCGACAGACTTATCCGGTTCTTCAAAAGAGAGAAACCGGTCGTATCCATTGAATTGGGCAAAAGTAATTGCCGGAAGTAAAAATAAACAGGAAAACAAAGCTCTTTTTCTCATACTATTACTATCATTTCATGTATCTTTATATATTAATGCCACAAAGGTAAAAACAGATAAAGTTCAATACACTTCGTATTGTTCAAAAGAAGTGGACTTTTGTACAATACGAGCACTGTAGTGCCCATGAGATCATGAAATAAAGTATTCCCCGGTATAACGAATCGTACAGTACAACTTTTCCTCCTTCCGGAAATAGATAATGAATCATGCATTTACCTTCTTGCATATTCTATATTTTCTTCATAAACTTGCAACACGTTTCATTAAAACTCAGAAAACTTAAACACACTCCCCAAAGATGAGAATATATATCCTTGTAATTTCCCTGATCTTATTTGTTCCTTTACAAATACAAGCCATACATTTCGATAAGTTAAATACCAAAGACGGACTGGCACATCCATCCGTACTTGACATTACCCAAGACTCATTAGGGAGAATATGGTTTGGGACAGCAGAAGGCATCAGTGTTTATGACGGCAACGCCATCACCTCCTACAAACCGGGAGCAGATACAAACAACAACTCATTCAAGGGAAGCATTGTAAACAACATCGTATGCAATGCAAAGGGTGACATCTTTTTCCAGACATCCGAAGAGCTTATTAAATACGATATACGCAAAAAGACTTTTCAATCCATTCAAAACAGAGGAGGTTTGCCCCTATACAGCCGGCAAGACACCGTATGGGTAGTGATTGATTATACACTTTATCGCTGGGATGATCATAAAGAAAAGCTCATTCCTCAAATAGAAAAACTTCCAACCGCCAACACCCGGGCTCTTGTGATCGACAACAAAGGCCGGAAATGGTTTTCCTATTATAACGGAGTTTTCTATACAGAAGACAACAAGCACTTCGAGTATATTATCAGTAAGATAAATATGACAAGCCTGTTCCTTTCAAGCAACGGCGATATTTGGGCAGGAAGCTCCAATGACGGGTTATTCCGTATACAGCCGGATGGTACGGTGTCGACCTACAACACCTCCAACTCGTCATCCAAAGGCTTGCATGACAACAGAATCCGAAAAGTCGCAGAAGACCCATACGGCAATATCTGGTTCGGAACATTCACCGGGCTCTACCAATACGATCTGCAAAACGACAAGTTTGCCCACTATACCAGAGAAAACAAGCCGGGAAGCATTACAGATGCTTCGATTTATTCTGTGTTTGTTGACAAAACCGGTGTTTTATGGGTCGGCTCTTATTTCGGCGGCGTCAACTACACCTCCATCGACCAGAGCTCGTTCAACTACTACAATGCATCCGATCACCCCAATACCCTATCCCATCCGGTAATCGGCTGTATGACAGAAGATGACCAGAAAAACATCTGGATATGCACAGAAGGCGGCGGACTCAACATGCTCAATCCGAAAACAGGAGCAATCACCCGTTTCAATTCGCCCGAATCTCCATTCTTCCAGCCTCACACAAATCTGAAATCGGTCTTATATGATCCGAAGTCAAAGTTATTATACATAGGCACTCATGGCAAAGGGCTATACACCTATAACCCATCTACCCATACTTTCAAAGCGGAAATCGGACAAGACGCAGCTTCCGAACTTCCCATCATCAATTCCATCGTCCGGGCCGGAGACCGGCTTTTCCTCTCTGCAGCCAGAGGAGTTTACACTTATTCTCTTAAGAGCAGAGAAGCCCGGTTGTTTTACAAAACGGGCATGACCTCACAAATCCTTTTAGGTACGGATACCTGCCTGTGGATAGCGGTTCACGAACGGCTCTACCAATTTGATATAAAAACAGGAGAGCAACTTTCCGAGTACAATCTCCGCCAGCAAGGTTTGCCTTGCTCAATCAGACAAGTATTCGAATCCTCTCAAAAAGAAATTTACATCGCTACCTCGCAGTGCGGTGTGATGAGACTGAACCGCAGAACCCGACTGTTCGAACCTCTTTCTCAAGCATCTTCTCCATTGTTTAACCAATACAGTTACCGGATTGCCGAAACCCCGGAACACAACCTGGTCGTCACAGGTAATAACGGAATCGCATTCATCGATGAAAAAGGGACGGTGCAACAGGTCTATTCCATCGGCAGTCCCTCTCTTCCGTTAGATGCCTTTACTGCAGATTGCGGACTGACAGTCAGCCAAGAAGGTCTAATCTATATTGGCGGTACCAACGGCCTTGTCGTTATGAAAGAAAAGGAAAAAGCAAGCTCTACGGCAAACGACCAACTATACTTTACCGAACTTTATGTCCATAACAATCCGGTTGCCCCCAATGATCCCACCGGGATCTTATCCGTTGACCTGCCGTTTACCCAAGAGATCCGGTTGAATCACAACCAGAATAAAATCGAAGTGCGTTTTTCCTCCACGGTTCCTGTCAGCAACAATCAGAGCCTCTACAAATACCGTCTGAAAGGGGTTGACAAAACCTGGTACCACACGAACCAGAAATCAGTCTCATACACAAACCTCTCTCCCGGAAGTTATACACTCGAGGTACAGAGAGACAATCCCTACCAAGCCCCCTCCAATACGGCCCGTCTGAAAATCATCGTGTGTCCCCCCTGGTATACCAGCTGGTGGGGATGGACACTGTGGACAATCCTGTTTTTATCAACTACCGGATTCATCTATCGTACGCTATACATACGCAAGAAACTAAGATATACCATCCGAAAAGAACAGATGGAAAAGCAGCGTATCAAGGAGCTGGATGAGGTAAAGTTCAAGTTCTTCACAAGTGTAAGCCATGAATTCAAGACTCCCCTCACCCTAATTATCGGACAATTGGAAATCATGCAACAAGAGAGCGGACTGACCCAAGTGGCACGCAACAGATTCGCCAAAGTAATACGGCAATGCAGACTGCTCAGCGATCTGGTGACCGAACTGATTGAATTCAGGAAATACGAGCAAGGACACCATACGCTGCATGTATCCCCGTATCCTATCAACCCATATATTACAGACATCTGCAACAGTTTCCGGGAACTCGCCTCCCAGCGCAACATCTCTCTCAAGACCATCCCATGCGAAGAAGAGACCGAGATATGGATGGATGGAAAACAGATGAAAAAAGTAATCTATAACCTCCTCTCCAATGCTTTCAAATATACCCCCGAAAACGGAACGGTCAGCGTCACTTTAACACCCGACAAAAGCACAAACCAACTGCATATATCGATAGCCGACAACGGTGTAGGCATCAAGGAGAAAGACTTGCCCCATATATTCAAACGCTATTATCAGGCCGACAACGAAGTACAGGATCAGCGACAACCCTTCCGGGCAGGAATCGGCCTGGCGTTAGTAAAAAACATCGTAGAAGAACACAAAGGAACCGTATCCGTCAAAAGCCAACCGGGACAGGGTTCTGTCTTCACGGTAAGTCTGCCGTTGGGTAAAGAACATCTGATCAACCATCCCCATGTCTGTTTCAAGGAAGAGCCGGACAATCTCCTCCCTTTGCTGCCGGATGTACCGCTGTCTCCCAATGAAGAAAACATCCCCGAGACTGCCTCATCAGCCAATCAGGAAAAGCCTGTCATCGTCCTGATAGAAGACAACACAGAACTTCTGGATGTTCTGACAAGTATCTTCGCCCCGTTTTATTGTGTCAAGACTGCTACCAATGGACAAGAAGGGTTGGATATAATCCGCAAAGTAAATCCAGATTTAATCATAAGCGACATCATGATGCCTGTCATGACGGGCACGGAGCTGTGCAGCATACTGAAAAACAACATCGAATTCTGCCACATTCCAATCATCCTACTCACTGCATTGGATATGCCGGAACAACACCTGAAGGGATTATTGACTGGTGCAGACGATTATATCAGTAAGCCCTTCAGACCGCAAATCCTGCTGGCCAGATGCAACAATCTCCTACGTTCGCGCAGAATGCTGTACAATCGATTCGCCCAAAAAGCGGAGATCGACCTTTCTTTACTGGCAACCAACAAACTGGATAAAGAATTCCTGAACAGAGTCACCGTAATCATCGACAAAAACATATCCGACCCGGAATTTAACATTGACCGACTTGCCCAGAACATGAATATGGGACGTACCTCATTCTATACCAAATTCAAATCCCTGACCGGCATGTCACCCAAAGATTTTATAATCAAACATAAGTTGAAACAAGCCATGATACTGCTCACACAGAATAAGCAATTGTCCATCAAAGAGATCTCAGATGCCTTGGGATTCAATACCCCCAACTATTTCTGCCGTCTCTTCAAAGAACAGTTCAACACATCGCCCAATCAATTCAGATTGAAAGCGCAGGAAAAACAGAATAGTGCTCAAGCAACCGAATAAAAGAGAAGTCAAGTCCAATAATATACCACTAAGAAGCGTTCCTATACTAAGAAACATTTCCATACGTTGTAAACAAAACATTTATGCCCAAAATACTACCTATCCACTTTGCCCCTTTGCAAGGTTATACCGAAGCCGTATACCGCAATGCACACGCCGCCATTTTCGGTGGAGTAGAAGCCTATTACACCCCTTTCGTCCGATTTGAAAAGGGGACGTTCCGCAATAAAGACATCCGGGACATCGAACCGGAGAAGAATGAAGTTCCCCATCTGATTCCCCAGCTTATCGGGCATGAGGAGGAAAAGGTAGAGGCTATTTTAGCCCTTTTCATCGAAAGGGGATACAAAGAAGCAGACATCAATATGGGATGTCCGTTTCCGATGCTGGCGAAACGGCACAACGGTTCCGGCATATTACCCTTTCCGGAAGAAGTGAAGAGATTATTGGAAACAGTACAAAAACATCCGGAGATAAAGTTCTCCGTGAAAATGCGTCTGGGATGGGAAAGGGCAGACGAATGTCTGAATCTGCTTCCGATCATGAATGCACTCCCGCTCAAGCACATCACCATGCATCCGCGATTGGGGAAGCAGCAATACAAAGGAAGTGTCGACTTGGAGGGATTTGCAGCTTTTGCAGAGGCATGCCGGCATCCGCTGATCTATAACGGGGACATAAAAAGCACAGAAGACATAGAACGTATCCATTCCCGTTTCCCCTCTTTAGCCGGAATCATGATAGGAAGAGGGTTATTGGAAAACCCTGCTCTGGCGATAGAATACAAAGAACGGAAGACTCTTTCTGCCGAAGAGATGAAAGAGAAGCTGTTCAGGATGCATAAAGTCGTATTCACCTGTTATGAAGAGCAACTGCAGGGAGGAGAAGAGCAGTTGCTTAATAAGATAAAAACCTTTTGGGAATATCTTGAGCCAACCATCGGGCACAAAGCATGGAAAGCAATCCATAAAAGTACGACTCTGGCAAAATACAATGCCGCATTAGGCCTTATAGAATAGACACTCCTCCCTTCTATACAACATGCGATGCCGTTATTCCGACTTCAGTCCGACGGAACGATGGTTGTGACTTTCAATCGATGCCCGAAGCGGTTTACCTATAAGGGATCAGCTCCACCTCCCGGCTTTCACCATCCTTGCAAACAAAACGAAGAACCGTCTGCTTCCTGTCTGATGATACGATCCGGCAGGTTGGGGTCTCTTCGACAGTCCAATGCCCTCTCAAAGTAATTGTGACAGGAATCTCGCCACTATCGTTGTCAATCCAAGGGCGGGAATAAATGCTACGTTCTATCCGCTTGCCGTTTTCATCAAAAGCCTCATCGCTGCTGCCACGGTAGAAAGCCAAATCCGGTTGGGCCACGGTCAGTATCGCCTTCTCTTTCTCCTCACGTATCATCACCAGACAAGAAGTATCCGCTTTTGCCAATAATCCTTGGGGTAGAACGGCAGAAGGAGTTTCGAACAGGACATACGAAGTGATGTGATCCGGCAATGATTTTACAATATGGGCATTCCGGTCTTTTTGCAACACCTTGTAAGTCGGTTTCTTGGCAAAAGCCTTCATGGCGGCAGCAGTGGTCTGCGGAAGTACGGCATACTCATATTCCGCTCCTTGGGGTGCTTTTCCGTGTTCGACAACCAAAGAGACCCAATCTCCCTTGGTCTCCTTGTCTACATGTTGGGCACGTGAATACTGCGGGAAGTTCTTCTCGAATCTGGTTGCTACGGGAGTGTAATAACCCGTTCCGATGGGATCCATCCAATACTTCTTGTTTTCCTGATAGTTTTTCCAAAAGTTGCGGTCGTCATCATTCCTTACGGCAAGTTGGAAAACAGTGGTTTCCGTAGGATACTCACGGTTTGTATTTTCAATATCCGAACCGAGGCATACGATTGTCCCGTCGAAGAAATGGAACGATTTACGGGCGCGGTGAGAACCGTTGTATTTATCATGCTCATGCAATTTCATTCCGAAATTACCATTCATACGCTGTTGCGACAAACCTCCGGCAAAGGCCTCGTCCGAATAAAGCATCTCCTCCATGCCGGAATAAGTATCTACATTATAGACTTTTGCCTGCAACTCGTCAAAAGGCAAGTGAATAGAGGTAACTCCCGGGATGCGGTTCCAGTCGAATCCCGCCTCCTGCCATCCGCTTGTGGCGGGTGTCACTGTAACTCCCGGAGCGGCGGTAAGCAACTGCATACTCCCATGCGCCAGGTAACGTCCGTAAAGATTGGCTCCCAGATAATGCTCGGCAGCCCAGAAATAACGGGAATGCCCGCGTACGACTGCCGCCCAATTGCTACGGCGCTGTACAGAAACGCATCCGTATCCCAGAGCAAGATTTCCCTGCGGATCGCCCTCGGGACGGAATCCTTTATCAGAAAGGAGAGTTGCCATCTGCTGCTCCTGCGCATTGGTAAACTGAGGCACATATTCCGGTTCCTCACCCGAAGTGCCAGTGGACGCAGAGACCAGACGAAGGTAGGCGGCAGCCATATCAGCATCAAAATCCTCCTTTCCATCGGGCGTACCGGCAATGGCCATCATGGCATATTGCATAGGAACCAGTTTTCCTTTCCCATCCGGATGCCTGCCGGACATTGCGAGCGGGAAGTTGAGCTTATTACAATAAAAACGCATGGCAAGCAAAACCGTCTTTACGGTTTGATGAGCCAACCCGGAAACAGCGAACCCGGTATGGTTCAGCAGATAAATCATGTTCGTAGCCCCTTCCAGTCCGCCAACCGCATAGGCCGGATAATTATTGCGATGGTGAAAAGCACCTCCGTCTTTCTTGAACGAACCGGCAAGTCCCAAAGCCGGACGGCAACCGTAATCAATCCACCGGGAGAAAGACTTCAAATATTGCAGTTTCTCCGGTGTATCTTCCATCATCAATATACTGGCAATACGTCCCGTGGTCTGAGTATTGAAAGTGTCCATATCGATGCCGTCCACCTCCGGTTTCGGATAGACCTCGTTCGTGATGGCATACCAGCGCAGAGTGGCCTCCGCCTCACTCAGTCTGCCGGCTTCACGGAGCACGTCCTTCATCAGGAAATAGGCCAGATAAAGTCCCCGGACACTATAGCCGTAATGATGAATATTCCCCCAGCAACTGCCATAAGCAACCCCCTGATCGGTGATATGATCGTACATCGCGAGGAATTTGTCTTTCATCTCTGCTTTGACAGCCGCCTCCTCAGCATTGTTGTAGGCAACAGCTATCCGCTTCATCAGATCAAAATAGGCTCTCATCTCGACTCTCTGCTTGGTCAGCATATCCTTATCCCAATCGGGCATCATCCGTTCATAGGCCTCCGAGGCGCGCACCATAAAGATAGGAACTCCCGTCACTTGGCCGTCTTTATAAGAGATATTATAAAACTCATACTTCTGACGGATCGCCCCGATCTCTTTCTGCGTCAGCACAGAAGGCGTGTATACCATATCCCGGAAACGTTTCTCTATCAACTGCATATCCCTCCTCTGGTTTTCACTGACAGGAGTCAGTTCGATGTCTGGTTTCAGCAACGAATGCTTATAAATCACAAGCCAGTGATTGGTTGTGGCCGCATTCACAAAAGGCACTTGTACG
>CAUEFX010000096.1 GCA_958477465.1 uncultured Bacteroides sp. | reverse complement strand
CTTGGCGGTGGTATCTCCATCGGTGCGCATGAACATGGCCGTGCTATCGATGTGAATAATGCCCTCGATGGTGAAGGGCCGTTTTCTCCCGAACGTGCCGGCACGCTTCCGGCAGGACCGTTGATCGATCTTTGTTATAGCGGACGTTTCACAAAAGATGAATTGAAGAAACGCATCTCCGGTCGCGCCGGACTGGCCGCCCATCTGGGTACGACCGATATTCCCGCTATCGTGGATGCTATCGGAAAGGGAGACCGGAAAGCCGAACTGATATTGAATGCCATGATTTACCAGGTAGCCAAAGGCATCGGTGCAGCTGCTGTTACCCTTTACGGCAAAGTCGACGCTATCTTGCTGACCGGCGGAATAGCACATTCCGAGTATGTGGTTTCCCGCCTTACGGAGCGTATCTCTTTTCTGGCACCGGTACATGTCTACCCGGGTGAAGATGAACTGGAGGCTTTGGCACAGAATGCATTGGGCGCTTTGCGGGGAGAATTGCCGGTTGCTGTTTATGAGTAAAATATTATAAATGTTATGATTATGCAAGATCTGATAAACGGACGTTGTGGTTGGTGCGGAACTGACGAATTGTATGTGAGATACCACGACCAAGAGTGGGGGAAATTAGTGACTGATGACAAGACGCTGTTTGAGTTTCTTGTGTTGGAGAGTGCGCAAGCCGGATTGAGCTGGATTACGATTCTCAGGAAGCGGGAGGGATACCGCAAGGCTTTCTGTGGCTTCGATGCCGGATTGGTGGCACAAATGACCGATGAGGATGTGGAACGGCTGATGCAGTTTGACGGCATTGTGAGAAACCGCCTGAAAATCAAATCGACCATCACCAATGCAAAACTGTTCCTCGGCCTGCAAAAAGAGTTCGGTAGCTTCTATGAATATACATTGTCGTTTTTTCCCGACAGAAAACCGATTATCAACATTTTTCATTCATTGAGTGAGATTCCGGTGTCATCCCCCGAATCCGATGCCATGAGCAAGGATATGAAAAAAAGGGGCTTCAAATTCTTCGGAACGACTATTTGCTATGCTCATTTGCAGGCTTCGGGGTTTATCAATGACCATCTGGCGGACTGTTTTTGCCGAAAAGGATGACTCACTGATCAGTACTGCGTATCCGTCTCCCGGTTATTTGTTGCCCGGGTTAAACTTCTTGTCGTACTCCAGCAGGAAGCGTACCAGTTCGGGGTTGCGGTGTGACCATTGGAAATCCTGCGGCTGGTCAAGCGGTAGGATGGACTGCATTTCGGCATCGGTCAGTTCGAAGTCGAATACATCCAGATTCTGTTTCATACGCTCGATGTGCGTGGATTTGGGAATGGCGATGATGTCACGTTGGATAAGGTAGCGCAATGCTACTTGTGTGACACTCTTGTTGTGGCTTTCGGCAATGGCTTTCAGTACAAGGTTATTGAACAACTCTTCGCCTGCCTGGGCGATCGGGGCCCATGCCATGATCTTAGTGCCGTATTTGCCTATTTCCTTTTCCATGTCCCACTGCTGGCTGAATACATTGGTGCGCAACTGGTTTACAGCAGGCTTTATCTCTACGTTTTCTGCCAGGTCTACAAAGCGGTCGGGGTAGAAATTGCTTACTCCGATGGCACGCACCTTACCAGCTCGTACAGCCTGTTCCATTGCCCGATAGGTGCCGTAATAATCAGAGAACGGCTGATGGATAAGCAGGAGGTCTATGTAGTCGGTCTGCAGTTTACGCAAAGATTCGTCAATACTTTGGGCTGCTTTCTGTTCTCCGGCATTGCTTATCCATACTTTGGTGGTGATGAAAAGCTCGTTGCGCGGCACACCGCATCGGGTGATGGCTTTACCCACGCCCTCCTCATTGTAATAGGCTTGTGCCGTATCGATGAGCCTATAACCCACACTGATGGCATCAAGTACACAACGTTTACACTCTTCCGGACTGACCAGATAAACACCATAGCCCATTTGGGGCATCTCAACACCGTTGTTTAATGTTATGTTCTGCATAATCTATTGTTTTGGGAGCCTGTTCGGATTTTACTCTTATATAATATAATACCGGGCAAAATCTGAACAGACTCTAAGTTATTCTTTCTATGGCAAAATTACTGAGAATGTAAATGCCATGCAATGTTCATATTACAGATTTTATTACCTATTTTACAGATAATTGCTATAGCTGTGAATCGGATGCAACGATTGGGGGAATCATTTCCTGCCGGTATCGTTCCATATTTGCCCAGTGTATCGCCAATCACGATCAGTCCATTCCTTTTATAACCGCTTTTTGGTACTGCAAAGGCGTACATCCTTCTGTTTTCTTGAACCATACGTTGAAGCTCTGTGGCTGTTGGAAACCGATTTCGGCAGCTATTTCATTGATACGTTTCGTAGAATCGGATAATTTCTCTTTGGCTATTTCCAACATCTTTCCGTGTATCAGTTTCAGTGCGGAGATACCTGTAGCTGTACGTACGAGGTCATTGAAATAGTTGGTGGAGAAGCATAGCTTATCGGCACAATACGTAACGGTAGGGACACCTTCAGTAAGGGAGGTGCCGGAATGGAAGTATTCATCGAGTAACTGTTCCAACCGGGCGAGGAAATCTTGGCTTTGCGGTTGGTCGGCCGAAAATCTGCGGCGGTAAAAGCGTGTACAGTAGTCGAGCACCAGTTTGATGTAGTCGATGACAATCGGCATGCTGCTTTCATCGAAGTGCCTCAATTCGTTTTCTATATGCCCGAAGCAGTCAATGATGAGTGTCTTTTCTTCTTCCGTAGGGAAAAGTGCTTCATGGGTGTTGTAGGAAAAGTAGGTGTACTGTCTCATGAGGGGCTGGAGGTAAGTACCGCGCAACAGGTCCGGGTGGAACATCAGTACGCGGGTAGTCATCTGGTGCGGTACTCCATCGTCTGCAACTCCTGCTACTTGTCCCGGAGCCATGAAGACCAGTGCTCCCTCCTCATAATTATAGGTGTTGCATCCGTAGTGCAATTCAGAATATTTGCGTCCCTTCAAGTAGACTGCATAATAACCGAACAACCGTTTGAAACTGATATTGCGTATCGGTGGTAGCCGCGAGAAGTCCACCACGTTGACAAGCGGATGCAGTGTTTCCGCACCTACCATTGCATCGTACTCGCTGATATGTTTTACGGCCTTTATGTCTTCTGTCATGTTGTTTACTGCTTAATGTCTGTCAATCTGCTGCGGTCGCTCCGGACGCCGTATGTTATGTCTTGTCCAGATTGACGTATGAACCTGTCTGCAACCAGATTTCCTATATTTATACTGCAAAATTATTCATTTTCATCAGATCCCAATCGGGAAACAAAAAAGAATCCCGTAAAATTCAAACAGTATCTAAGGGGCTGTTTGAAATTTCCTCTTATAAAGCATCTGCCCGTTTTGAGGACAAAATTGAACAGACTCCGGTTAAAAGCAGGAAATCCGGCATGAAACGTTGATTGAAAATGGAGGTACTCCCTCGAGAACCGTGATTTGCCTACTTTTATCTGTGATTTGCTTACTTCAGTTCCGGATAAACCCCGATAACTTTGCAATCTGAAATAGAGAGGGACTCCAAAGGTGTCCTATAAAGAACAAAACAGTTTCTAAAGTATATACATGATGAAGAGTAAAAGCACTATTTTATCTTCTGTCTTGTCGGTTGTTGCTATATTTGCGGAAGGTGATGGCAAGCATATCTGTACAAAATACCCATGGCAAATCTTCTTTAATGATTCAGAAGCAGGACGTTTTTGTCACAGGTGATACGGTGATGGTAAGAAAAAGAATCATATTAAGCCTTGTGCTGCTGAGCTATTTTATTACTGCTATTGATGGCTCGATTGTCATCACAGGGTTGACACGGATCACTGCCGATTTGCAATTAAACCATGAGGAGCTGTCGTGGGTGCAGAACGCCTACCTGCTCTCGTTCGGAGGTTTCATGCTGATGGGTGGCGGATTAGGTGATGCCTTCGGTCGGAAACGGATGTTCAATCTCTCGCTCATCCTATTCGGGGTGGGGTCATTGGGAGTTGGTATGGCGCAGTCGGCAGGAGTGATGATTGCCGCACGCTTCGTACAGGGGCTTGGCTCGGCCGTACTTGCTCCTACCTCGCTGGCGCTTATCATGGATTATTTTGAGGGTGACGAGCGGGTAAAGGCAGTGGCGTGGTATGGCTCTGTGTCGGGTTTGGGTTTGTGTGTCGGGTTGATAGTCGGCGGCGCAATAACAAGTTATGCTTCGTGGCGTGACGGCTTTCTTGTAAATATCCCCATTATAGCCGTCATGCTGTTTCTCTCCATACGGTCGCTTAAAGGGCAGGAAATGAACAAGGCGAAGTTTGATGTGCGTGGAACGCTGCTTTCCGTAGCGGGTGTCTTTTGTCTGCTCTATGCTATCGATGGGGCAACCGATATGAAAACTTGGTTCCTTGCCGGAATCGTTCTCATGATTCTGTTCGTCTTTGCTGAACGGAAAAGCGATAAGCCTATTATGCCGTTACACTTGTTTCGAAGCACGGACAGAAGCTGTGCTTACATCGTCCGTGCTCTGCTTATTGCCGCATTGATGGGCTATAATTTCTTCATATCCGAATTCATGCAGGAGGTGTTCGGCTTTACTCCGCTTATGGCGGGGCTTGCATTTCTGCCAATGACTGTTACTACATTCATCGGAGCGATTAAAGTTCCTGCACTTGTGGGCAGATACGGCAATAAGCGGGTACTGGTTTTCGGACTGTCCCTGCTTGCGACAGGTTTCTGCGGACTGCTGTTGTTGAGTCAGGAGAGCTCCTATTTCATAGGGGTAGCCTTACCCATGCTCTTTATTGGTTTCGGGCAGGGATTTGCCATGAGTCCGCTCACTAACCTCGGAATTTCGGGAGTGGAGCATAAAGATGCCGGAGCCGCATCGGGATTGGTAAACGTGGCACATCAGGTGGGCGGTGCTTTCGGGTTGTCATTGATGGTGGCAGCAAGCGATGATCTTACGGACATGGTTGCCCGGTGCCACATCGGGATGTGGATAGCCCTTTGTTGTGTTGTAGTCGCATTGTGCACTTCATGCGCTAAACTCATGCTGAAATATATCTTTCAACCTTAGCTTGCCGTTACGTTTGTCATGCCATTGCGATATTCATTGGGGGTACACCCTTCCATCTTCTTGAACCATCGGGTAAAGTGCTGGGGATATTGGAAACCCATTTCGTCTGATACCTGGCTGATACTCTTCTGCGTATTGACAATGCGCTCCTTGGCAATGTCCATCACTTTCTGCTGGATATGCTTGATGGCGGACATACCGGTCTCCTTTTTCACTAAATCGCTGAAATAGTTGGTAGAAAGACAGAGCTTTTCGGCACACCATTGTACGGTGGGAACGCCTGCTGTTGTGGGTAAAGAAGAATTGTAATAATTATCGAGCAATACTTCAAAATGCGACAGCAGGTCGCTGTTCGCATTTTCACGGGTGATGAACTGGCGGTCGTAGAAGCGGATGCAGCGGTCGAGGAAGAGCTTGATGGTGTCGATTATCAATGAGCGGCTGTACTTGTCGATGGGATGCCGTAGTTCTTCCGTCACATTCTCCATGCACTCGATGACCACCTTACGCTCCAGTTCCGAGAGGTGGAGTGCTTCGTTGGCATTGTACGAGAAGTAAGAATAATCTTTCATAATATGTGCAAGGGGCGTGCCACGCAACAGTTCGGGATGGAACATCAATGCCCACCCCGCAGGCTGGTGCAGGTTGCCGTCATCATCAGAACCCATTACCTGTCCCGGAGCGACGAACAACATCGAGCCTTTCTCGTAGTCATACAGGCTCCGTCCGTAGTTCATCGTGCCGCAGTCGGTATCTTTCAGCAACACAGCATAGATGTTATACAATTTTTTGGAGTGCCTTATCGGCTGTACTTCGTAACAGTTTACCACGCTTACCAACGGGTGTAACGCTTCGATACCGAAGAGGTCGCAGTATTGCTGCACCGTGTCTATCCTTGCTATGTTTCCCATGTCCGTTCTTTCGTTTTTTACAAAAGTATTCCTTTATTCTGGTATTTGATTGTTTATTATAGATATTTTATGACTTTGGCCGGATTGCCCACTGCGACACAGCGTGCCGGGATGCTCCGTGTCACTACACTTCCTGCCCCTATGGTGGTTCCTTCGCCAATTTCCACGCCCGGCAATATGATGGCTCCGCCGCCAATCCACACTTTGGAACCGATTTTGACCGGACGTGTGGTCGCTTTGCCGGCGGCTCTCTCTTCGGGGTCGAGCGGATGATTGGTCGTGTAGATGCGTACGTCCGAGCCGATGAACACATCGTCTCCTATCTCCAAACCACCTGCCGGCTGGAATGTGCAGTTATAGTTTATGAAGACACGGCTGCCGAACTTAACCCGGTTGTCGCCATAATTGCAATGCAACGGGGCGAAGATGGTCACGCCGTCCATCTTCCTGCCGAACACCTCTTCTAATATACACTTGTCACCGGTCATGTTGAACTTTAGCAGCAATGCCATCGTGCGTATCCGTTCGTCTGTCTCTGTCTTGTTCCAAGCCCGATATTCCTGTTCGGGCAACAACTGTTTCTTGTCTTCCATTGTGTAGTACATTTTTTTAGATTGTATGCAAAAGTAGCTTGTTCTATGCAGAATGGTATGACCCGAATCACAGACCGTCTTACCATTTTCACAGATATAAGGAACTGTTCGAGAGCGTCCGATGAAAGTGGTAATTTTATCTGTGATTGTGATACAGGAACGGATGCGGATAAGGCGTAATTTTACATCGGAAATAATTAATAAACAAACGGATATGAGAAATGAGACAGAAATGAACCGCAGGGGGTTCCTCAAGGCGGCGGCACTGACGGGAGTGGCAATGTGTATCGACCCGGCTTTGAACAAGGTGACGGCAGCCGAACGTACATTGAACGGACAGAAGCAAATGGTTAAGGACCTTCCGGCAGGTATGGCGACAGTACGCATGCAGCGTACATTGGGCAGTGGAAAATCCGCATTTACCGTTTCGGCTATGGGGTACGGTTGCATGGGGCTGAACCACAACCGTAGCCAGTATCCTTCGCGCGATAAAGAAATTGCTCTCATACATGAGGCGATAGAGCGTGGAGTCACACTCTTCGATACGGCAGAGAGTTATGGTTACCATGTGAATGAAAAGCTGGTGGGCGAGGCGTTGAAAGGATACACCGGCCGGGTGTTTGTCTCTTCGAAATTCGGACACAAATTCGTAAACGGTGTGCAGGTGAAGGCGGAAGAGGACAGTACACCGCAGAATATCCGTCACGTGTGCGAGAACTCGCTCCGTAATCTCGGTGTGGAGACACTCGGCATGTTCTACCAGCATCGTATCGACCCGAATACCCCCATAGAGGTGGTGGCTGAGACGTGTGGCGAGTTGATAAAGGAGGGTAAGATTCTGCATTGGGGAATGTGTGAGGTGAATGCCGAGACTATCCGGCGGGCACATGAAGTCTATCCGGTGACGGCTATCCAGAGCGAGTATCATCTTATGCACCGTACAGTGGAAGAGAGTGTCCTGTCTGTATGCGAGGAACTGGGCATCGGTTTCGTGCCGTACAGTCCTCTGAACCGTGGCTTTCTCGGTGGTATGATTAACGAATACACCCAGTTCGATCCGGCAAACGACAATCGCCAGACGCTTCCCCGTTTTCAGCCCGAAGCCATACGTGCCAACTACCGTATCGTGGAAGTGCTGAATGCTTTCGGAAGGACGCGGGGAATCACCCCGGCACAGGTCGCGTTGGCATGGCTGATGAATAAACATCCGTTCATCGTTCCCATTCCCGGAACGACCAAACTTTCGCACTTGGAGGAAAATCTCCGGGCAGCAGAAATAACCTTCACACCACAGGAGATGAAAGAACTGGAAGATGCCGTTTCAGCCATCCCTGTTGTGGGCAGTCGCTATGATGCGTTGCAGGAGTCGAAAATTCAGAAATAAGGCAGGTATGAAAAAAATACTCATTATAGTAATGGCTGTAACAGCCTTGTTGACAGGCTGTGATACTCGAAATAGGAACATCATGCGGATTGAATCGCAGGGTAGTTTTGCCGTAGGGGGAATCGTGCTCGCAGATTCATTGGGGCACCGGTATCATGGTGACCATGCTTACGTGTTCTATCAAAAGCCGGTTGATGCACGGAAATATCCACTTGTGTTCGCACATGGCGTCGGACAGTTCTCCAAGACCTGGGAGACCACTCCCGACGGACGGGAAGGTTTTCAGAATATCTTCCTGCGACGCGGTTTTTCTACCTATGTGGTAGACCAGCCACGGCGTGGCAATGCCGGACGGAGTACGGAGAGTGTAACCATCGCTCCGGAGTTTGATGAAGAGACATGGTTCAACCGTTTTCGTGTAGGTATCTGGCCGGATTATTTCGATGGTGTGCAGTTCAGTCGTGACAAGGAAGCATTAAATCAATATTTCCGTCAGATGACACCCAATATCGGCTCTGCCGATTTGGAGGTTTATGCCAGGGCATACGCTGCGCTGTTCGACAAGATAGGCCCGGCCGTCTTTGTCACCCACTCACAGGGTGGAGGTGTGGGATGGCTTACCCTGCCGCAGACAAAGAATATCTGTGCCATCGTTGCATACGAGCCGGGTGGTAATGTGCCTTTTCCTGCCGGACAGATGCCGGAGGAAGGTAAAGTGCTGACACTTTCTAGGAAAACCGAAGGGGTGGAAGTCCCGATGGAGGTATTTATGAGGTTTACCGAAATTCCCATCATTATCTATTATGGCGACAACCTGCCCGAAACCGATGAGCGTCCTGAACTTTACGAATGGACACGCCGCCTGCATCTGATGCGCAAATGGGCAGCCTTGATTAATAAATATGGTGGAGATGCAACGGTGATACACCTGCCCGAAATAGGTCTGCACGGGAACACACACTTCCCCTTTTCCGATCTGAATAATGTGGAGGTAGCAGACCATCTGTCGAAGTGGTTGCATGAGAAAGAGATGGATTAGAACGGTAGCTCTTTGAGGCTTTGACAGCCAATTTGCTACGCTCGGTTTTTGGTGGTTGATGATACTGTTTATCGTTTTTGGGAGAGTTTATCAATTAGTCCTCAAAACGTTGAATGTCACGAATAAAAGAGAAAAAGAGGAATCTTCACAGTAAGTAATATTTGTTTTGATGCTAAAGTTTTTGGGCATAAATGTCCTTTCAAAGAAAATTTTCTCATATCTTTGTGATGTGTTAAGTTAATAAATTGATTAAGGTCGATTTTTGACTGTTTTGAATCGGAAAGTATGGGGGTACTTTCCGATTCCTTTTTTTAGAGGATAAATGATTTTTTTTAGGTAGGTAAATGAATTTGGGGCAACTTCATGTGTGTCTTTTTTTCCTTATGATGTGCCCTTTCTTTCTTTATGAGAAGATAATGTCTTGAGATGCCATAATAATATCATTTATTGGTTCGATTTTTCTATTCTTTTTCTCTGAATCGGCTTATCTTTGTTTCCGTAGAACTAATAAAAAATATAATACTATGAGAAGATTTTTCCTCATATCGTCATTCTTGACGTTGTTTGCAATCGGAAGCTCGGCGCAATGGAAGCCGGCCGGTGATAAAATCAAAACAGACTGGGCATCGCAGATTGATCCTGCCAATGTGTTGCCGGAATATCCCCGTCCCATCATGGAGCGGAGCGACTGGAAAAACCTGAACGGGCTGTGGAACTATGCCGTTATAAACAAAGGCGAGCAACTTCCGGCAGAATTTGAGGGACAGATACTTGTTCCCTTTGCCATCGAATCTTCCTTGTCCGGAGTTG
>CAUEFX010000095.1 GCA_958477465.1 uncultured Bacteroides sp. | reverse complement strand
ACTCAATTCTATCACTATATCTTTCCGCATTTCACTTTTTTGTAGTAACTTTGCGTACGAAAATAACACATAAAGTTATAACTGCTATGGATAATACGATATTACCTTTTGCTCTACTTTGTTTTACTTCCTTTTTTACATTGACAAACCCCTTGGGTACCATGCCTGTATTTCTTACGATGACGCAGGGAATGACAGAAGATGAGCGGCAATCTGTGGTGAAGCGTGCTACAATTGTCTCTTTTATCACTTTGATGGTTTTTGTCTTTGCCGGACAGTTTTTATTTAAGTTTTTCGGAATATCCACTAACGGCTTCCGTATAGCAGGTGGAGTTATTATTTTTAAGATTGGCTTTGATATGTTGCAGGCCCGGTATACACCCATGAAGCTGAAAGATGAGGAGATTAAAACCTATGCCGATGATATTTCAATTACTCCTTTGGCCATCCCTATGTTGTGTGGCCCGGGTGCAATAGCCAATGCCATTGTACTTATGCAGGATGCTCATACATTTGAGATGAAGGGTGTTTTGATCGGGATGATTGCGTTGATTTACTTCATCACTTTTCTTATTCTTCGTGCCTCTACCCGTCTGGTTAAAATCTTGGGGGAGACCGGCAATAATGTGATGATGCGTTTGATGGGATTGATATTGATGGTAATTGCTGTAGAGTGTTTTGTCAGCGGTTTGGAACCGATTCTGGTGGGAATATTGAAAGAAGGGCTGATGTGATTAGGAGAGAGGGCAAAACTCAATTCGGTCGTAATGTAAACAATCTGCTTTATGTAAATACCTTTGTGATTTCAAACAGGAAAAGGGAGAAAACATAAAAAACTGTCAAATTGAATGCAGACTGTTTCAATTTGACCACGATTCTTGCAAAGAACTGGCAACTGTATCTTTTTACAAATGGACCAAGGCTTACATTAAATTATCTATTTCTTCTTTTGAAAGTCCGGTTGCCAGAGATATAATATCTGTAGATACGTCCATTTTTTTTAGTTTACAAGCGTTTTCTCTTTTTTCCTCAATACGTCCTTTTTCCATCCCTTCCGCTATTCCTTTTTCCATCCCCATTTCCATCCCTTTCTTCTCCGCTGTAGACAAGACACTATGCCAGTCACGAAAATTCTTCAGGCTGTCCCAATACTCGTTCAATTCCGTCTTGGTGAACTTGGCAATCTCGGCAGCTTCAAAAAATAACAAGATTCTACTATCACATAGCCATATTTACATCCATTTACCCTCGAACAATCCGAATATTCTTTACTGCTCTATCAAATGATTATTTTTACAGATTCGTTATACTTCTTTCCTGTCACTTTCAGTACATACATGCCTGATTCCCATGATGAAACAGGTAAAGTCATGGCTTGCCCGGATATAATATCTCCTGCCGGTTGCTCGGCTACCATTGTGCCGGAGACATGAAATACCTGTATGCGGACCTCATTATCTTCAATCGGGAAGTGTAAAACAAGGTTCTTCCTATCCGTATCCAAAGAAACGCGTATACCAGCTTCCGCCCGACTCATTTCTTCGGTTCCGCTAACTGTATTTATGGCAGCCAGCAAACCTGCGTATGCGTCAATCTTTCCGCATCCCCAAGTATTGCTGCCTTTTTCTGCTACATTTCCCGTATAATTATCATTTATGGCAGTTTTCTGTAGAATATCTCTCACATCTTCAGGGGTCAGTTTAGGGTTGGCTTCCAGCCATAAAGCCAGTGTCCCCGTCACCAAAGGAGAAGCCATGGAAGTACCCGACATCATTCCATAATAATAAGACTTCATCCCTTTGTTGGATGTCGCCGTAGCTTCATTTTTGTTGAATCCATTGGTTAGCGAAGAAACGGAAGAAGATAAAGCCATTCCCGGAGCGGTGATATCCGGTTTTATCCGCCCGTCCAATGTAGGGCCTCTACTCGAAAATCCGGCAATGCCATTTATCGGCTTTGCGTCCGGATAAGTGTAAGTCTGTCCTTCCAACGTAGTAAATCTGTCTTTACTGATGTAAGCACCAACGGAAATAATCCGGTTACCGGTTCCTCCGATCTCCCCACAAGTGGACGTGGAGTTTCCTATTTGCCATCCGGCTTTTGATTTGTTTGTAAAATATCCACCCGATACATGCCACATGTCTACTTTGCCGTCTTCTGCCGTGACAATAATCCCTACGGCTCTATTGGAGGGCATGGCGGATGCAACTGTTTCTACAAAAGCATTTGGACGTCCGTTTTCCGGATTTATTGTTACAGCAATAGTGATATAGCAATCCAGCGATGTACCGTTACGGAACGTAGTTCTTTTACTATTTGCCTTATCTGTTGAAAATAGCTCCGTGGTCTCTATAACTTCTCCATTTGTAGTGCTGACTATGCAACCTTGAACCGTGAAATTCCCGTCTTTGTTTCCCCAAATGTCAACCAAGCCTACTTTCGAATCGGTGCTGTTGTAAGCCAACATTGTCTTAAGCGTATTATTGGCAGGCGTGAAGCGATGTTCCAGATGAATCTGATTTTTTCCCTCATTGCCCGCAGCACCAACCAGCAACCTCCCTGGGCCTTGAAACTGATCGGCCAGACGATCCGTTATTGAGGTTCCGTCGTGCGGACCGTAATGGCTTCCCAAACTCATATTGACCACACAAGGTTTACCTTCCGACTCAGCATAATCGTAAATATACTTGATGGCATTGGTAATATCGACATCACCTTGTGCATACGAAACCAGCACGATATCGGCATTGGTTGCCACACCGTGAAAATTTTTGCTCTTGTCACCTCCGGCGGCAATTCCGGCCACATGAGTACCGTGTCCGGTTGCGCGTGTGTCGGTTTGTAAAGCAAGTATTTCGGCTTCAGTCGCGTATTCCGCTCCATAGCCCCAAGAACCGCCCGGTGTCTTTCCTGTTCCGTTTTGATCCCAAACCCGCTTTATTCGATAGCTTTTCTTGTCCGAACTGTAGAAATTGACATGATTGTACTGAAACCCTTGGTCGATAATACCGATCACAATTCCGGAGCCGCTATAGGCTTTTCCCAGATCCGTTGCATCATGTACTCTGTTTACATTCCCCTTGTCCCTCGCTACATCCATCGTTGGATACACTTTAGAAGCTAACTGGATGTAATTCACCTCTGGCATTTCTGCAATTACCGTTATCTGATCTTTCGGCACCCCGGCGGTTACGAGATTTGAAGATACCAAATAGACTTTGGCACCTGAACTTTCCATTTTTGAAATGGCATCGGCATGATTGATGGAAATATATGCTTTTACAAATTCTTCCGAAGCATGACCGTCGGAGAGTGTAGCCCTTGTTACCGGATTGACAGGGCGAAGCAAGAACGCTTCCGTATTCGGGGAAAGTTTTTGGGCATATATTCCTATACAGACATTGAAGAACAGAATAAGGGATAGTAATATTTTATTTCGAATCATAGGTATCTGTCATTAGTTAGGAGATTACAAAAACATAAAAAGGTCATCCCAATCGAATGAAACGACCTTTTAGAGTCTGTTTAAATTCTCTTCAAAAAGAATTCTGAACCGAATTTAAACAGACTCTCAGATATAACAATAGGTGTCTGATTATTGTTTTATCATCATAAGGGGCACAGGCTGGTCTCCATCCGAATAAGAGCCTACAAGGCTAAAATATCCACCGGCTTCCGGTAAATATATCCCTAATGCATGCTCACCCTCAAAAGTCACGACTCTATTTTCGAAAGTACCTGTGATGGGAGCTGTAACCAAAGTCCACCTCCGGTCCACCGGTATCATGTGTATCAATACAATTGTACCGTATGATGAATGGATGCCGAGCTGTTGATTGGCAGCGATTGACAGTTTATACTTTTTACCGGCAACCACCTCTTCCAGATCAACCATAGCCAAGTTGCCATATCCAAAATCAAGATACATCTGGTTGGTACTGCCCTCAACCATCGTCAGTAGACAATCGATTTGTTCTACACCGGCCGAACTCTGCAACAGTCCATATCCGGTCAGTGAATACATGCCTTCCAGAGGATTGCTTTCTTCAATATTTACTTTGCAGACTGCGTTTTCTCCTATAGTGGCACCGTCCACTTTCACGATTTCCAGAGAGAAATGCCGATTGGGAGTGATCTCATCGTTGGCCAAAGACAACACCGTTTCAACGTTTACCGTTTCCGTACCTGCCGGTATCAGCAAGTCGTGTTGTGTCATGATGATATTTTTGTCATCTTCAAAGTCTCCCTGAACATCTTTCAGCGCAACGGATACTTTGATGAGTCCGGTATGTTCTCCTGTCACCACTATTGGAAAGTTATATGCAGTCGTCAGTTCCTTGAATGTCACCTCGGCTTTGCTGAATTCTACAGTTGCCGCTCCACTATTGTAACTTTCGTCTTCATCACAAGCCATGGTAATGAACGGCAAAAGCAACATCGCTAATATTTTAATATATTTCATTGTTCAATAAATTTTAAGTTCGACAATTAATAGCCTGGATTCTGCTGAGGTCTCAATTGCGGATTGGTATCCAATTCGGTCTTAGGAATAGCCCAAACAAAACGGAAGTCGGTAGGCTCCACTTGCAAGTCGATCGCCAGCGGATAGGTAGCTGCCGGAATCTGTGCATCTCCGCGTGTAAATCCTTCTCCATAGCGTTTTAAGTCATTCAGACGGAAACCCTCACCCAATAATTCACGGATACGTTCATTGCGGATCAATGTACGCAACGATAAACCTGTAACCGGTGATGAGGTCAGTGTCTCATCGCGGGCAGACATCAGTTTAAACAGGATGTCGTAAGCCTCTTGGTCCTTGCCACCTTTACTGTAATATGCCTCTGCGGCAATCAGATACAATTCGGCTATACGGAAAATCTTTGGTTTGTTGACATAGTTGTTGTCTCCTGTGTACATTTCCGGATTACCGGGAAACTTGTGCATCATGATTATCTGTCCACTGCCTACAGAGGTATTTACATTGTATACTCCGAAATAAGCATTTGTGCGAATATCCGCATTCCTTTCCATAAGCAACTTTATGACAGATTGCGTGGGCACAAAGGTGGGACGATCATTCTTCTCGTCCAGAAATCCACCCATCGCAGGAGCTAATTCCTGTTGGGAACTATATAGTTGGCAAATGACTTCGGTGCTGTTATCATTGAGCCACATGTCGACAAACTCATCCTCGTCAGTGATTAATGGATATTTTTCTGATTTTATGATATCTTCCGCATTGCTGATCGCCGTATCCCACTCGTGCATCCACAAGGCTATTCGTGCTTTAAAGGCTTTCAAGGCATCTTTCGTCAAGTAAATAGACGACTGTGTTCCCTCGGCAGTTATATTATTTTCGGCATTCCGGATATCATCTTTAATCAAAGAATAGGTATCTTTCAATGAAGAACGGGAAGGGTATTTGGAGTTATCATCCGTCGGATTGTATGTAGTTACAATTGGAACGCCATACTCGTCAGCTGCAGTTTCCGGGTTATAGGCCACACAGAATTTGTCTGCTAAAATAGCATAGGCGATCGCTCTCATTAGATAAGTTTCTCCCAAAATATTCTTGGCGGCGAGCTTTTCTTCTTCTGAAAATACTCCGGCCTGCTCCAAGTCCAACAAACCGTTAATCAATAAATTACACTGTCCTATTATGATATAGCCATTGGACCATGCCGTTTCAAAAGTTTCCTCCTGAGCCTGTGCAGACCAACGATAAATAGGACCGTAATCATTTCCATAATCAATCAGCGGGTTAAAAAGATCGCACTGGATTTCCGAGGCGATCAGATTTCCTCCGGAAGAAACGATTCGTAAGTCGCGATACAAGCCATTGCGTAAGTTTTCGCAATCTTTCAGCGATTGGACGGCCTTGTCCAGCGGAATCGCATTGTATGGATATTTATCCATGTCACATGATACCAATGCCAGCACAAGGGTCACTGCGGTTATGATTGATTTTAATGTTTTCATATTTGTTCTTTGCTGTTTTTAATTAAAACTTGATTTCCAGACCAAAAGTATATTGCCGCGGATTCGGGTAGTTTGCCAGAGCAATATTGCTATCGACTTCCGGATCGATTCCTTCAAATTTAGTGAAGGTCAACAGATTACGTCCGGTTGCGAAAACCCTTAGACTTTCCATGATTTTGGTCTTTTTCATGATACTTTTGGGTAATGTATATGATATGGTAAGATTCTTCAACCGTACAAAAGCCGCATTCTCATAATACTTGCTATCAAACTGAGGCTCAATTCCTTTGCGCGGGACGTTGGTTATATCTCCGGGTTTCTGCCACATTGTCAACATCTCTTTTGACAGATTGATCGTAGAACCGTTAGCCGGATTCTCTGTGAAGAAACGTTCATTGCGCAAAATATATCTTTCTCCGATCCATGAGAAGTCGGCAACTACCGATAAACCTTTCCACGTGAAATTGGTACCGAATCCTCCACTGCAAGGTGCTATCTGGTTGAGTCCCGAAAACTGACTGTTCGACTCACTGAATGTTTTTGTCTTATTGCCATTCAAATCATACCACATGGCTGCGCCGTCACGAGGATCCACTCCTGCCCAAAGTACGGTGTAATACTCATAAGGATCGTGTCCAACTTTATACTTCAATCCCGTATTCGGTATCACATACTCATCCAAGCCATTGAAAAGACTTAAAATCTCCGCTTTATTATAGTTCAGGTTTGCGTATACATCCCATGAAAAGTCATTCGTATCCAAGATTTTCACGCTTGCTTCTATGTCAATACCTTTATTCATCATACTTCCTACATTTCCCCAGCCGGATGCATGTGCGGTAGTATAAGAATAAGGAACTTTCATCAGCATGTCAACGGTTTTTTTCTGATAATATTCAATGCTCAAATCCAGCCTGTCAAACAGTGTCGTAGACAAACCGATGTTCAGATTCTTGACAGTTTCCCAGCTCAAGTCCTGATTCCCTACATTGCCGATAACCCAGCCTGAGTTTCCACCATAATTATATTTGCTACCTCCTGCAATGGTACCCAAAGACAGATAATAGCTTGGTAGAGATGAATTACCGGTAGTACCATAACTGAATTTTACGCGCAAATCGTTGATCCAGTCTATATCACTCATGAATTCTTCATTGGTAATATTGTACATTGCACCTACGGAGTAGAACGTGGCATACCGATGGTTCTTACTGAATTTGGAAGAGCCATCTGTACGGATAGAAGCGTCGATGTAGTATCTTTCTTTATAATTGTATTCACCACGTGCGAAGTATGAGTTGTAGACATATTCTTCTTTGGCTCCTGCAGCGGATAGAGTAGAAGTCAAGATGTTGGATACCTGAGTTAAGCGTGAGTCGGTAATGCCGCTACCTGCGACTGAAAAGTTATCAGCACTATAGGTGATGGCTTCCTGACCGGCAAGCAACGTCATGGAGTGATCTACTTTAAAATTTTTCTTATATTCCACTGTATTGGTGAAAGTCCAGGAGCCTCCTCTTTGGAATGCCTCGCTTACGCTACCGTTTTCTTTATTCAGAAAATCATGGGGATCCTCTACACTACGTCCTTTATATACATACCCTTCGAAAGCCTGGGCGGCACGGATCGTTAAACCCGGCAACGGGTTAAGCTGAACGAAGGTATTTAAGTTGCCTACAATCTGTTCTCTCTTAACATTGCTATTGTCAAATTGCACCCAAGGATTATGAATACCCGACAGGGGAAATGCGTTGTACCGTTCTCCCTGACTCCAGGTTCCGTCCGCATTTTCTATAATTGCATAAGGGAATTCGTCCGGACGACCGAATTGTGCCAGCACAAACGGAGAACCCAACAAAACCTCTCCGTTAGAGTTTGAAGCCGCACTTGTAGTACTGTAATCATGGTAGGAAACCGCCGCATTGGCACCTATGCTTATCCAATCATTTATTTTGGAGTTCAGATTCATTCGGAAGTTTTCTCTTGTCATGTTGGAATTAGGTGCCATACCTTCTTGATCAAAATGCCCGGCGCTGATATAGTAATTTGTAGAACCGACAGCACCTGAGATATTGGCATCTAATGAATAAACCGGTACATTATCCTTCAGAATATAATCTTTCCAATCCATATTCAGTCCATACTTTTGGATAAGTGCTTTACGAGTCTGATAACTTTGGTCATTGGCTAAATTAGGATTATACATCTCGCTGAATTGCAAGAACTCGTTTGCATTCATCATGTCTTCGTTGAAGTTAGGAAGTTGTGAAATGCCATACTGGCCGCGGATCGTGACACTGGCTTTTTCGTTTGTCTTGCCCCTTTTGGTAGTAATAAAGATAACGCCATTGGCGGCACGTGCTCCATAGATAGATGTCGAAGAAGCGTCTTTAAGTATGGTTATGGACTCTATGTCATTGGAGTTTATGGAGGTAAATACATCATTTGACACAGGAGCACCGTCCAATATGTAAAGAGGTGCAGTGCCTGCACTTAATGACGATACACCGCGTACACGCATAGTTGATTTAGACGATGGCTCACCGGAAGATGAGAAAACCTGCATACCGGCAACCTGTCCTTGAAGAGCGTCTGCTGCATTCATTGTCGGCTTGGCTTCTAACTTTTTTGCGGATACCGTTGTTGCCGATCCAACTACGGCACCGAGTTTTTTGCCTGTACCATACCCGACAATTACAATCTCGTCAATCGCCTGCGAATCAGACTTTAATGTAACCTTCACCGATGGTTTGATATCCACCTCCTGTGCCTGCATACCAATAAACGAAATCTGCAAAGTCTTTGCAGAACTAATCTTATTTTAATCTACTCATTATTAGATATTTATAAAATTTCATCAGTACTTTTCCAAGATTATTAGTCCTAATATTATTTCGTTAGGAATCAATATATTATAGATGGACTATACAAATATTATCACACAATTCGTTTACCTTCCTTTCGCCCGAAAGAAAATATAATTATCTTAAAATCAATCACTAATCATACATATATATTACATACGGAAGTACCGGTTTGCTACCGGCCGGTTATCGATACATCACAAAGTCAACAATTATTATAGTAGTTGATAAATGGGCTGCAATGACTTGTAGAGCCATTATATCGGATCAATACTCCAAGGTCTTGTAAGAATATGGTGGTTGTATCCGATATTGTTCAAGTCAAACTATCTGCCGATAAAAAAACTATTTGAGAATAAAAAACGCTCCGGTGATACCGGAAAAAGGTGGCACTTTATTGTATTTGTACAAACATCAGTACATTTTGCAACCCGAAGACCGCTTTTTCTTTTTAATGCAACCGGAGTCAATGTCATATCTTGTAACCAACCCATTTTTTCTCTACGAGAATCGGGTCGTTTCTCGTAGAGGAACGATATGTTTCTCTACGAGGAACACTCCCTTTCTCTACGAGAAAAATAGTACATTGTATAACAGACTAATAATCAGGTAGATAACTCACTATTTAATTGTCACATATTTTCGCTTGTAAAGTATCCAAAAAACGGCTTCTTACTCAGATTAAGACTTTGTCTGAAATCGTTACATGGAGTGTTTACCGCTCTTGACTTTTTCCAAATCTCTGACAATGGTCATATCCATGACATTCGTGTATACCTGTGTTGTTTTTACGCTCTTATGCCCCAATAGTTTTTGTACGGTAGTAATGTTCACCCCATTATATATTAATAAGGTGGCATTCGTGTGTCTTGAGACATGCACAATTTAAGCAAAAGCAACGGAAAGTGAATTTGAGAGAAATGAACTGTAAGTGGTTGAGAATGAGCAATATTTCATAATTCTGCCAATTGTCTGCAAAGCAAAGCCGAGCAGGATATTGAGTTATTTCAGTTACCAAACCGTTAG
>CAUEFX010000094.1 GCA_958477465.1 uncultured Bacteroides sp. | reverse complement strand
GAATATTAATTTACCCCCTTCACCCCCTTCACCTTTTTTGCTCAATCGGCTTGTTCATCGGCAATAGAGGGTGAAGGGGGTATCCTGTCTTACTATGTACCGTGCTTACAGTCGGCAGCATGTATGCTGACGGTTCGTAAGAACCGTATTCATGATCCGTGACGACCGTTCTGAGGGGGCTTCACCCTGTACCTGCGATGGATAAAGGATTTGCTTGAAAAAGGTGAAGGCGGTGAAGGGGGTAAAAACATATTGGATAAAGACGACAGAAGGATAGTCTTCATAGATGATGAACGCTGAAGAGCCGTATCAAACTCTGCCTTGAGTTATGATACGGCTCTTTTCTTTGCCTCTTTTCGAAAGACTTAATATCTTTTTTTGAAAGATGTTAAGTCTTTTTTTAAAAGATGCTATATGTTTTTCCGGAAGACTTAAGTCTTTTTCCCCTCCCCTTCCGATTCGAAAAAAAAGCCTCTTTCCCTATCGGATTTATCATCTTGACAACTTCGGATACATCTGCTCGAAACCTATTCGGGTTAAAGAGAATATCTTACAAACGCCATCAGGCAGAACCAGTTCTTGGTATTTCCTGTTATCGTTTCTTTAATAGCGCTTCCGGGAAAAGTAAGGGCGGTATTAAGATGGAAATACCAATGTTGCGAATGAAAATATTTGATGGTAAGGTTTAGCTCCGTTCCATAATAGCGGGATTTCATGACAGACAACCCCGGGTTACCCCCCAAGTTATTGGTCTGCGGTGCCATGAACGCCCAGAATTGGGTGACTGTCTGCAGTTTGGCTACCGGAGAATAAACCAGTTGCAGCAGATTCGACATTTCATTGGAGTTTTGCACGATTTTATACATATTGGCTCCCTGAACCCATTGCTCGCCTGTACCTCCGGTATACAAGGCATCCCATCGCTCATAGGCTTTCGTCTTGGGATTGTCTCCCGAAAAATAAGCAAACCGATAACTCAATGTGGGTTTTCCGGGAGTACGGGCAAAGTTCCATCCTAATTGCGTGTACCATGCGTATGCCCTCATCTTATAATGGCTGTTCGTCTGATATCCCCCTTCGGCCTTATAAAACAGACCCGGCTTTCCGGCAGGCCGGTTGCCGTAAAGGCGTAGATTATAGACCCATAATCCTTTACGGTTCAGGATAGTACCATCCGGAAGGTAATATTTCACTTCCGAACGTGGAGAGTGGAGCACGCTGGCGCCTATCTGCATGCGGTCGCTGCTGCCGAGCTCCAGGTTCAGGCCGTTCAGAACGGTATGACTGTAGAATATGGGCAGTTCATTGGGGCGCAACTGAAAGGCCTGGAAACTCAATTTGTCTAAATGAAAGCTCGCAAGAAACAGCCTTCGTGCCGCCCAACGGGGATTTATCTGTAAAGCAGCCCGTTCCTGTCCGTTCATGGAGGTATTGATGATGAGCCATCCATTGCCTAAGACGAATTGCTTCCTGCCATACAGTATGCTGTATGAATATTCATGCTTGTTGCCGAACCGTTCTCCTCCGATGAATCCGGCAAATGCATCTTCCACTTCTCCGTGAAAGCGGGAACGGTCGGTGAACAGTTCCCTGCCTGCGCTGAACGAAAGAATGTAACTGGCGCCACCATATAGATGAAGATTCCCTTTCGGAATGATACGTGCAATGCCGTAAATACCTCCCATGGCAAAGCCTTCCAGCCAGGCAGTATACCCCTTTCCTGCGGGATTGTCGGCCAACGGGTTGCCTGTGAGCAAGGGGGCGGGCTGTGAAAACCATGCATTGCTGTTGCTGTAAGCCATTTCGGATGTAGCCATTTTGAAGGTAAGCAAAGAATGGGGGGCAGAATAAATGACCGGAAAGGCATTCAAAGATTTGAACAGATTACTTTTCCGGAAGGTGGTCCGGTCTTTATCCGCCAGTTTTACAGATACAAGCAGATCGAACCCTCCCTCTCCGGAAGGTTCTACAAGGAAAGTTGCATCTTCCACAAACGGAAGATTCCTGATCTGCGACAGGTAGTATGTAGTCTGAAACTCATTAAAATGGGTATAGGGATACACCGGAAAGGTCTGTTCCACCTGATTCCGTATCCGCTGCGACGCAACCGAATCGGCTGGCAGTCCGCTGTATATGAACTGTACGGACTGTATGCGTTCTCCCTCGTAAATGGATTGTGCATTATTGCTTTGAGCCATTATCCGGGTACAGCCGAGTATCCCTATAGCCAGCAGGATGATAAAATACTTCATCTTATTAATAGTCGGTCCATCCACCATCGGTTGCGATGATAGAACCGGTAATGGCGGATGCTTCATCCGAAATGAGATACAACATGGTAGAGGCTTGTTCCCAAGGGAAAGACCCCCGGTGTTCGGAATCGCAATATTTCAGCAGGCTCATCGTCTTTATTCTGCCCATGCCGAATCCTATGCCGGCCTTTTGTTGCGCTGCCACAAATTCTTCGGCACGTTCTACCATGGGAGTCCGTGTTTCCGCCATATTGACAGAGTTGATGCGGATGCCGTAAGGCGCATAGTCGATGGCGGCATTTCGCACCAGGCCGTTTACTGCATGCTTGCTGGCAACGTAAGCCGGATTGCCGGACAACCCCGTCATTCCTGCAATGGAGCCGACTACGACAATAGCGCCCCCGTTATCCTGTTCTATCATTTGGTTGAGTACGGCGCGCATTGACTTGAACGTACCTGCGGTGTTGGTGGCAAACACTTTGTCCCAGTATTCGTCCGTAGCTTGCGTTATGACATTCGGCATCAGCTTCCGTTGCGCTTCGTCATATTTAAAGGGAGTTCCGGAGAATACACCGTCCATGACTCCTGCATTCAGGCAGGCATAATCCAGTTTGCCATACGTACTGACGGTCTTTTCCACGGCTTGGCGGCAGTCTTCGTCTTTCTGGATGTTACCGTAAACGAACAGTGTTTTTAGTCCCAGCGCATTCAGCGAATCCGCCACATGTTGCCCGTCTTTGTCCAACCAGTCCATAATCACTACATTGGCCCCTTCTTTGGCTGCGCGTATGGCAGTCCATTTGCCGATGCCTCTGGCTCCTCCGGTGATGAATATGGTTTTCCCCTCAAACCTGCCGGGGATGAAGTAATCGGCCGAAAGCCGGTTTACGTTATGCTTTTCGGGAACTTTCCCCGTTTCCGGCTGTGCCCACATTGCGGTGACACTTAATGCCATGATAATAAATGAATAAAATTTCTTCATGAATTTTCTGTTTTTATAATGATTCTCTGTTTTTACACAAAAAGTCCTCCCTCACTTGTCCTTGTATGGATTTGTATAAGCTACGGATCTGCGGGGAGTGGTGATTCCTGTGTTATCCTCTGCTTCCGAGACTGTTCCGGTCGGGGTTCAGCTCCTTAACCACTTCCCGAACTTCTTTCTTGGTGGCTTCGCTGTAAACGGCTATTTGCTGTCCGGGCAATACCTCCTGTTTCTTGCTTTCAATTTCCAATTGTACTTTTTCTTTTTTAGAAGATTTTCTTTTCTTTGTATCCATATCTTTGAGGTTTAAGTTAGAAGTCTGTTTGATTTTTGCTCAAAATAGACTGATAAATACTTTAAAGAGGAGAATTTAAAACTGCCTCTTAATCCCTTTGTAAACAGAACGGGCTCTTTTATGGTTCACCGGATACCGCGTTTTCTGTCTTTGATTCCGTTAAATTCCTTAATTCCGGTTGAAATCACGCATCCGGTAGCTTGTCCGACTTCATTCTCGTTGCCGGCAGTGCTTCCCCTTAGATGTAGTGCTTCCCCCTAAATTCAGTGTTTTCCCCTTAAATAATTCAGTGCTTCCCCTTAAATAATAAGGAGACGGTAAGTGGATGAAGACCAATGTATTGAAAAATAAATAATGAAAATATTAAGTCTGAATATTGTTAATTAGAAAATACTCCCTATCTTTGCACCGCTTTTCGATAGAACACCACGTTATTTTTTCGGGGTGTAGCGCAGTCCGGTTAGCGCACCTGCTTTGGGAGCAGGGGGTCGTGGGTTCGAATCCCGCTACCCCGACAGGAAGGAGTTCTATTTGAAAAGTTTTCGGGGTGTAGCGCAGTCCGGTTAGCGCACCTGCTTTGGGAGCAGGGGGTCGTGGGTTCGAATCCCGCTACCCCGACAAGAAAAAGAGAACAGTTACATGGTTTCATGTAGCTGTTTTTTTGTTATTACATTTTCAGGTAATAGTCTTTTGTCAGTTCGATATATTCGGGGCTGTATTCATGCCGTGCCAATTCAATTACCATATTCTCTGTCAGGCACTTCTGGTTTTGAAATTTGAAGGTTATCAGGCAACGTTTGGGAGAAAGTCCCGGTTTGGTTATTATATTCAGTTGTTTGTAAGGATACAGGGAGTAATCGAGCGCGATTTCTTTTACCTTTTCTGATACATCGGCGGGAATGATGACGGTGAATTCGCCAGTGGCGGAAAGAAGCCTTGACACCCCTTCCAGCAAATCTTCGTAGGTAAGTTCATTGTCATGCCGTGCGGTATTCCGCTGTCGGTCAGGGCACTTTAGAGAATCTGCGAAGTAAGGAGGGTTAGAAACGATGACATCAAACAGCGTGGTGGAAGTATAATGTCTGAAATCGGCTTCTACTACTTCTATCCTGTCCTGCCACGGAGAATGTGATACATTTTCCATGGCCTGCCCTACGGCGGCGCCATCTATTTCCAGTGCAATGATAAAAGCCCTGCTGCGCTGGGCGAGCATCAAGGCCACCAGGCCGGTTCCGGTCCCGATATCGAGTATTCTCTGTGCGCCATCGACGCTGGTCCATGCTCCTAAAAGCACCCCGTCCGTTCCTACTTTCATAGCACATTTATCATGCCATACGGTAAATTGTTTGAATTGAAAATATGAGTTCGCCATTTTAGCCTGTATTGTGAGAATTGCCAAAAATAAATAATTTTTATGAAACAACGGTGGACAACTGCTAATATTTGGCATTGTTTTTGTGTTTTTATCGTACATGGGCTTTATTATTAATGAATAATCGCTTACCTTTGCAAACAATTTATGCCCATATAAATGACATAAACTAATTTAAACGAGATGATGAAAGAAAAATATTTTATGGAAGATTCAGATGATAATGCCTTTTCACTGATTGCAGATTTTGAGGGGAATGAAGAACAGATGTTCGATGTGAAAATAGAGTCAGGCGATATTCTTCCGGTCCTCCCCCTTCGCAATATGGTCTTGTTTCCCGGAGTGTTCATGCCTGTTTCCGTAGGCAGGAAATCTTCGTTGAGACTGATACGCGAGGCTGAAAAAAAAGGTATGAATATAGCAGTGATCTGTCAGAAAGCTGCCCAAATAGACGAACCGCAATTTGAAGATTTGCATACCATTGGCACCGTTGGTAAAATTGTGCGTATTCTGGAAATGCCGGATCAGACCACCACTGTGATTCTGCAGGGGTTGAGACGTCTGGAATTGAAGAACATCACAGACGTTTATCCGTATCTGAAGGGACAGGTTGAAATTAAAAACGAGGAGATTCCGGATAAAGCGGACAAGGAATTTCAGGCTTTGGTAGAAACGTGCAAAGATCTGACGATACGATATATAAAGTCCTCGGACTCCTTGCATCAGGATTCTGCATTTGCTATCAAGAATATCAATAACCACATGTTCCTGGTAGATTTTATCTGCACGAATCTGCCTTTGAAGAAGGATGAAAAGATAGAACTGCTACGTTACGACTCTCTGAGGGAGCGTACATACCGTTTGTTGGAAATATTGAATAGAGAGGTGCAACTGGCCGAGATCAAGGCATCTATTCAGATGCGTGCCCGCGAAGATATCGACCAGCAGCAGCGCGAATATTTCTTGCAGCAGCAGATCAAGACCATTCAGGATGAATTGGGCGGCAGCGGTCAGGAGCAGGAAATAGAAGAGATGCGCAATAAGTCGTATGAAATGAAATGGGGTGAGGAAATACAGGCGATTTTCCTGAAGGAACTGGCTAAGCTGGAACGTTCTCATCCGCAATCTCCGGACTATAGCGTGCAGCTGAATTACCTGCAGACAATGCTTAGTTTGCCATGGGGAATCTATACGACGGATAACTTGAACCTGAAGAATGCCGAGAAGACGCTGAACAAAGATCATTACGGTCTGGAAAAAGTGAAGGAACGTATTCTTGAGCATTTGGCTGTGCTTAAGCTGAAGGGGGATATGAAATCGCCTATCATCTGCTTGTACGGCCCTCCGGGAGTCGGTAAGACTTCTTTGGGTAAGTCCATTGCCGCCGCCTTGAAGCGGAAATATGTACGTATGTCTTTGGGCGGTGTACACGATGAAGCCGAAATTCGCGGACATCGTAAAACTTACATTGGCGCCATGCCCGGACGAATTATCAAGAGTCTGGTGAAAGCCGGTTCTTCCAACCCCGTGTTTATCTTGGACGAGATTGATAAGGTCACTGCAGATCGCCAGGGTGATCCGTCGTCTGCCTTATTGGAAGTTCTTGATCCGGAGCAGAATACGGCATTTCATGACAACTTCCTGGATGTGGATTATGATTTGTCGAAGGTGATGTTTATTGCCACAGCCAACAACCTGAACACGATCCCCGGCCCGCTGCTGGACCGTATGGAGCTGATTGAAGTCAGTGGCTATATCACGGAAGAGAAAATCGAGATTGCCCGCAAGCACCTGGTGCCGAAAGAACTGGAGGCAAACGGGATGAAGAAGACGGATATCAAGATCCCTAAAGATACATTGGAGGCCATTATTGAGTCGTATACCCGTGAAAGCGGCGTGCGTGAGCTGGAGAAGAAGATTGGCAAGATCTTGCGTAAATCGGCACGCCAGTATGCTACTGACGGCTATTTTGCAAAGGCGGAAATTAAACCGGCCGATTTGTATGATTTTCTTGGAGCGCCTGAATATACCCGTGACAAATATCAGGGGAATGATTATGCAGGTGTGGTGACGGGCTTGGCATGGACGGCTGTCGGTGGCGAGATTCTGTTTGTGGAGACCAGCTTGAGCCGCGGTAAAGGCGGTCGCCTGACATTGACGGGTAATCTGGGCGATGTGATGAAAGAATCTGCAATGCTGGCGTTGGAGTATATCAAGGCGCACGCTTCATTACTGGATTTGGATGAAGAGATATTCGACAATTGGAACATACACATCCACGTTCCGGAAGGCGCAATTCCAAAAGACGGTCCTTCGGCAGGTATCACCATGGCTACCTCACTGGCTTCGGCTTTGACGCAACGCAAGGTGAAAGCCAATCTGGCAATGACCGGAGAGATAACGCTTCGTGGCAAGGTGCTTCCTGTGGGCGGAATCAAAGAGAAAATCCTTGCAGCCAAGCGTGCGGGTATCAAGGAGATTATTATGAGTGCCGAAAACAAGAAGAACATAGACGAAATTCAGGATATTTATTTGAAGGGCCTGACTTTCCACTATGTAACGGATGTGAAAGAGGTGTTTGCCATTGCATTGACTGACGAGAAGGTAACTGACGCTATTGATTTATCTGTAAAGAAAGCCGGCCGGGAATGACATTCGAACTACAATATACAGACGCTAAAAGTAATGCCCGTGCAGGTTTGATTACAACGGACCACGGGCAGATACAGACTCCCATATTTATGCCTGTAGGCACTCTGGGTACAGTGAAAGGAGTGCATTTGACGGAGTTGAAAGAGGATATTCAGGCACAGATTATATTAGGTAATACGTATCATCTCTATTTGCGCCCCGGATTGGACGTCATCGAGAAAGCCGGCGGACTGCATAAATTCAATGGCTTTGACCGTCCGATGCTGACCGATAGCGGCGGATTTCAGGTCTTCTCATTGGCAGGTATCCGCAAGTTGCGTGAGGAAGGTGCCGAGTTCCGTTCGCACATCGATGGCAGCAAACATATTTTCACTCCTGAAAAGGTGATGGATATCGAGCGTACGATCGGTGCGGATATTATGATGGCATTTGATGAGTGCCCTCCGGGAAATTCTGACTATGCGTATGCCAAAAAGTCATTGGGACTGACACATCGCTGGCTCGACAGATGTATTCAGCGGTTTAACGAAACGGAGCCCAAATACGGTTATAACCAGTCTCTCTTCCCCATTGTGCAGGGATGTGTATATACTGATCTGCGGAAGCAATCTGCGGAGTTTGTCGCTTCCAAGGGGGCGGACGGAAATGCGATCGGCGGTTTGGCTGTGGGCGAACCGGTAGATAAGATGTATGAAATGATCGAGGTGGTGAATGATATCCTGCCGAAAGACAAGCCGCGTTATTTAATGGGAGTCGGTACGCCCGTCAATATTCTCGAAGGTATTGAGCGCGGAGTCGACATGTTCGACTGTGTGATGCCTACGCGCAACGGGCGCAACGGAATGCTGTTCACCAAAGACGGTATCATGAACATGCGCAATAAGAAATGGGAAACGGACTTCTCTCCTATTGAAGCCGATGGCGCTTCTTATGTAGATACTTTGTACAGTAGGGCGTATTTGCGTCATCTGTTTCATGCACAGGAACTGTTGGCTATGCAGATTGCTTCTATTCACAATCTGGCTTTCTATCTTTGGCTGGTAGGTGAAGCGCGCAAACACATTATTGCAGGAGATTTTTCCACTTGGAAGCCGATGATGGTAAAAAAAGTGTCAACAAGATTATAAAATGAAAAGCAATCGATTTATCAAACTGCTGGACTGGTACATCATCAAGAAATTCTTGGGGACGTACGTGTTTGCCATTGCATTGATCATCTCCATCGCCGTGGTGTTCGATTTCAATGAGAAGATGGATAAATTCATGGAACGTGAAGCCCCGTGGTCGGCAATCATTTTTGATTACTACATGAACTTTATTCCCTATTTCGCGAATCTGTTCAGTCCGTTGTTTGTGTTTATTGCTGTCATTTTCTTTACATCGAAATTAGCGGAGAATTCGGAAATCATAGCCATGTTCTCTACGGGGATGAGCTTTAAGCGTTTGATGCGTCCTTATATGATTTCCGCAGCGGTTATTGCAATCGCCACTTTTATGTTGGGGTCGTATGTGATTCCGAAGGGCAGTGTGACCCGTCTGAATTTTGAAGATAAATATGTCAAGTCGAAGAAGAAAAGCAGTGCGACAAACGTACAACTCGAGGTGGATAGCGGTGTGATTGCCTATATCGACCGGTATCAGGATTATAACAAAACCGGTAACCGGTTCTCTCTTGACAAGTTTGTTGATAAAAAACTGGTATCCCACCTGACGGCTCGCCGGATTGTTTATGACACGACTATTGTAAACAAATGGACTATTCACGACTATATGATACGTGAGTTGGACGGAATGAAGGAGCACATTATTAAGGGAGACAGGCTGGACACCATTATAGATATGGATCCGACGGATTTCCTTATCATGAAAAATCAGCAGGAGATGCTTACCAGTCCCCAGTTGAGCGAATATATCGACAAGCAGCGCCGGCGTGGGTTTGCCAATATCAAGGAGTTTGAGATTGAGTACCATAAACGCATTGCGATGTCTTTTGCTTCATTTATCCTGACCGTAATCGGACTGTCGCTTTCATCAAAAAAGACAAAGGGAGGAATGGGGCTTCATCTGGGAATCGGATTGGGACTGAGCTTCTCGTATATTCTTTTTCAGACCATTACTTCTACATTTGCGGTGAATGGCAATGTGCCTCCTTTCATTGCTGTCTGGATACCCAATATACTGTATGCGTTTATCGCATTCTATCTGTATAAGAAAGCGCCTAAGTAAAGAATATCCATGATTGCTTGCCTGCGGATGGGCAGATTACCACAGAGTGCACAGAGTAATACTTTTGCCAGTATGTTTTTGGAATCATAAAAACCGGGGCATATAAAAAAGCGTTCAGAACACAGTTTAGGGGAGTCGGAGATATACCATTCTTTATGTTTA
>CAUEFX010000093.1 GCA_958477465.1 uncultured Bacteroides sp. | reverse complement strand
AAAAGGAAGAAAGATAATAATAAAGATAAGGATATTAATATTAAAAAGAGAAGGAGGAGCTACTCCCAATCGTAAACCAAGTATAAATCAATTAATCGTAAACCAATTAGAAATCATAAATTATAAACTAAAGATGAATAAACTAAGACTTTGGATACTGGCGCTTATAGCGTTGGTTGTCGCTTCCGCTAAAGCGGATGAGGGAATGTGGCTGTTACAATTAATGCAACAGCAGAATTCCATCGACATGATGAAAAAACAAGGATTGAAACTAGAAGCAAACGATCTTTACAATCCTAACGGGGTATCCCTAAAAGATGCGGTAGGTATCTTTGGCGGAGGCTGTACAGGAGAAATCATCTCTCCGGAAGGCCTTATTCTGACCAATCACCATTGCGGATACGCCTCTATCCAACAACACAGCTCGGTAGAACATGATTACCTGACAGATGGTTTTTGGGCTACTTCAAGAGACCAGGAACTGCCTACTCCGGGCTTAAAATTCACATTCATCGAACGGATTGAAGACATTACCGATTTGGTAAATCAGAAGATAGAATCCAAAGAGATCACAGAAGCCGAATCATTTACGGCAGACTTCCTCGGCAAGTTGGCAAAAGAGCTTTATGAGAAAAGCGATCTGAACGGCAAACCGGGGATTGTGCCGCAAGCTCTGCCGTTCTATGCCGGCAACAAATTCTACCTGTTTTATAAGAAAGTATATTCCGATGTACGTATGGTAGCCGCTCCTCCCTCATCTGTCGGTAAATTCGGCGGTGAAACGGACAACTGGATGTGGCCGCGCCACACCGGAGACTTCTCCATGTTCCGCATTTATGCCGATGCGAATGGCGAACCGGCCGAATACAGTACAAGTAACGTACCTCTAAAAACCAAAAAGCACCTCGCCATCTCCCTGAAAGGTCTGAAAGAAGGTGATTATGCCATGATTATGGGATTCCCGGGAAGCACCAGCCGCTATCTTACCGTATCGGAAGTAAAGGAGCGCATGAACTCAAGCAACGAACCGCGCATACGGATACGTACAGCCCGCCTCAATGTGCTAAAAGAGGTGATGAATGCCAGTGACAAGACGCGTATCCAATACGCCAACAAATACGCAGGCTCTTCCAACTACTGGAAAAATTCCATCGGTATGAACAAAGCCATCATCGATAATGACGTATTGGGAACAAAAGCTGAACAGGAAGAACGTTTCGCCAAATTTGCCAAAGAAAAAAATAATCCGGCTTACATGAATGTAGTAAAAGAGATAGATGATGCGGTAGCCGTCACTGCTCCTCTGATGTATCAGGCCACTTGTCTGACAGAAGCATTCTTCGCCGCCATCGAGTTCGGTAGTCCTTATCAACTCATGGAGGAACTGGAAAAAGCATTGGAAGAGAAAAACGATTCGGCTGTCAATGCCAATACCAAAGCCCTGGAAAAAGCATTTGCCAATATACACAACAAGGATTATGACCATGAAGTAGACCGTAAGGTAGCCAAAGTACTATTCCCGCTTTATGCTGAAATGATTCCTGCAGAGCAGCGTCCGGCTTTCTACAGAACGATTGAAAAAGAATACAAAGGGGATTACAACAAGTTCATCGATGCCATGTACGATTCATCTATCATGGCTAATCAGGCCAATTTCGATAAGTTCATCAAAAAGCCGACTGTAAAAGCCATCCAAAAAGACTTGGCTACCCAATATTCGCGTGCAAAATACGAAAGCCTGATGTCGCTCGGTTCTTCACTCAAAGCGGAAAACGAGAAACTGGCTTCCTTGCATAAGACTTACATCCGTGGTCTGGGAGAGATGAAACTTCCTACCCCCTCTTATCCCGATGCTAACTTCACCCTCCGCCTGACATACGGTAACGTAAAACCATACAGCCCGAGAGACGGTGTGTTCTATAAATTCTATACGACAACGGACGGCATCATTGAAAAAGAAGACCCCGAAAACAGGGAATTCAACGTACCTGCCAAATTGAAAGAATTAATCGAAAAAAAGGACTTCGGAAGATATGCCATGCCTGACGGTAACATGCCGGTTTGCTTCTTGTCTACCAATGACATTACCGGCGGTAACTCCGGAAGCCCGGTATTGAACGAAAACGGTGAACTGATCGGTTGTGCATTCGACGGCAACTGGGAGTCGCTGAGTGGAGACATCAATTTCGATCGTGACTTGCAGCGCTGTATCAACTTAGACATCCGCTATGTACTCTTCATCCTTGAGAAACTGGGTGGATGCGGACATCTGATTAACGAAATGACTATTGTAGAATAAATCCGTTATTATTAATGAAAAAACAATTATTAATAGCAGCCCTCTCTCTTGCAGCTCTTACAACCCGTGCCGATGAAGGTATGTGGATGCTGACCGACTTACAGGCACAGAATGCCGCTGTCATGAGAGAACTGGGACTGGAAATACCGATTGAAGAAGTATATAGCCCCAACGGAATCGCCCTCAAGGATGCAGTTGTCCACTTCGGCGGCGGTTGTACCGGTGAAGTCATCTCGGCAGAAGGTCTGATATTGACCAATCATCATTGCGGCTATAAACACATCCAGCAACACAGCAGTGTGGAGCATGATTATCTGACAGATGGATTCTGGGCAATGAACCGAAACGAAGAACTGCCATGCAAAGATCTGACAGTCACCTTTATCGACCGTATCTTAGACATTACTCCTTATGTGAACGAGCAACTGAAAATAGATGAAGATCCGGACGGGACCAATTATCTCTCTCCCAAATATCTGGAGAAAGTAGCCGACAGATTTGCCCAAAAAGAAAATATTGAAGTAACCCCGTCCACCAATTTGGAGTTAAAGGCTTTCTATGGCGGCAATCGTTATTATCTTTTTGTAAAGACAGTGTACAGCGATATCCGCATGGTAGGAGCCCCTCCTTCTTCGATAGGTAAATTCGGTGCCGATACGGACAATTGGATGTGGCCGCGCCATACCGGAGATTTTTCTCTGTTCCGCATCTATGCCGACAAAGACGGAAAGCCTTCAGAATATTCAAAAGAGAACGTCCCCTTGAAAGTAAAGAAGCACCTGACAATCAGTCTTGCAGGCATACAGGAAGGCGACTTTGCCTTTGTGATGGGATTTCCCGGACGCAACTGGCGTTATATGATTTCCGATGAAGTGGAAGAACGCATGCAGACCACAAACTTCATGCGTCAACACGTTCGCGGTGCACGCCAGAAGGTATTGATGGAACAAATGCTGAATAATCCGGCCGTGCGCATTCACTATGCCAGCAAATACGCTTCTTCTGCCAATTACTGGAAAAACGCAATCGGTATGAACGAAGGTCTGGTCCGTCTGAAAGTATTGGACACCAAACGTGCCCAGCAAGAACAACTCCTGGCACGCGGACGTGAAAAAGGAGATGACTCCTACCAAAAAGCATTCGACGAGATACGTTCCATCGTTGCTCAACGCAGAGATGCCATGTACCACCAGCAAGCTATCAACGAGGCGTTGGTTAATGCGTTGGACTTCATGAAAATACCATCCACAGCGGCATTGACTGAGGCATTGGAGAAAAAAGACAAAGAAAAAGTCCAACAGGCTCTTGATGAGTTAAAAGTAAAGGGTGAGGAATACTTTGCTTCCGTACCCTTTCCGGAAGTGGAGAAGTTGGTAGGCAAACAGATGCTGAAGACCTACATGAGTTATATACCACAAGAGCAGCGTATCGGTATATTCAAAGTGATAGACACCCGCTTCAAAGGAAACAGCGACGCGTTTATAGATGCCTGCTTCAAATACTCTATTTTCGGGAATAAAGAGAACTTCGAGAAATTCCTCAAAAAGCCGACTCTGAACAAGATGGACAAGGACTGGATGATTCTCTTCAATTATTCCATCACTGACGGATTGATGCAGACGGCATTAGCCATGTATGATGCCAATAAAAACTACGATGCCGCCCACAAAGTATGGGTAAAAGGAATGATGGACATGCGCCGGGAAGCAGGTATTCCGATCTATCCGGATGCTAACTCCACGCTGAGACTGACCTATGGCAAAGTAGCTTCGTATGAACCGGCCGATGGAGCCGTATACGGATACTACACTACCTTGAAAGGGGTCATGGAAAAAGAAGATCCGGCCAACTGGGAATTTGTCGTACCCGACAGACTGAAACAGCTATACAAAGCAAAAGACTACGGACGTTATGCCATGAAAAATGGCGAAATGCCTGTTTGCTTTATCGTAAACACAGATAATACAGGAGGAAATTCCGGTAGTCCGGTATTCAACGGAAAAGGGCAACTGATAGGTACCGGTTTCGACCGTAACTATGAAGGTCTTACCGGTGATATTGCGTTTCGCCCTTCTTCTCAACGTGCTGCCTGTGTAGACATCCGCTACACCCTCTTCATCATCGAAAAATATGCGGGGGCTTCGCATATCATAAAAGAAATGGATATTAGTGAGTAGCGGTTTAGTAATTAGAAACCAGTAATTAGAAACCAGTGATTAGAGATCAGAAATAAGTAATTAGTGATTAGTGCCATGCGGCAATAGCCCAGTGCACTAATCGCTAATTTCTAAACCAGTAGCCAATCTCCAAATCGGTAACGATCTCTAAATCAGCAATCACTAAATAAACTCTTCCACCAAATACATCTCATCCAGCAGTTCTTCCATTGTCTGCTGCAAATTATCTACAGCTTCTTCAGGAGAATCTCCATACGCATTACATTGCATATTCACGGTAAGCCAAGCGTAATAACCGCCGTCAAAGGTACGTTCAAGTACATAATCTGTTCTCTTCAGTTTCATATCGATAAATAATTGGTTAATGTGGGTATATTTACTATTGATGATCGATGATCTGCCAACTTTTCCAACTCCCCGATGATGTGGCGTTCGCTACTACGCACCCAATAGATAAACTCCCGATTAGGAGAATAGGTTTCCGAAAATCGGAGCAGTGATTCCAAATCGAAGGAGTCGCTCATAATTCCCGCACCGGAGCGAACGGCATCGTATGCATTGCAGTCCTGTTCGATATGAGCAGGCACCATCAATACCGGTTTACCTAAATACATGGCTTCACAGACAGATTCAAAGCCGGCCGTACTGGCATAGGCTCTGCACCCTGCCATGTAATTGAGAAATTTCACATCATCGATCCGATGAAAACTCAGTGTTTCGTCTACACGCATCTCCTCTTCAACATCAGCTTTATCCCAAAAGAAATGCAAGGGTATCTCCGAATGAACCGAGTGAAAAGCCTCCACACTGTCCGAAAATCCGGAATTCACCATATAGCCATGAATATAATGTCCCGTTTCCGGACAGATAGCCGTCACTTCCTGTCTGAGTAAAGGAGGAACGACCACGATTTTATTCATCGGATCTCCGGCCATCTTGCGAAAAGAAAGAGCCAGCCTTTTTTCTGCTTTCAAACTCGTCATACGGGTAAAAAAGCGAAGCAAAAACAGTTGCAACGGGCTCTTTTTCGGAAACTCAAACTCACGATGCAAAAACAAATACTGATGACCGATACATATATACGGAACGGAGGGACGGAAAAGTGCATAGGTGAGGCCGGTTAAAAGCTCGTAGAAGTTGATCACTACCTCCGCCCCTGTCTCTCTGATCCGTTGATTTATGTAACACATACTCCGGAAATATTCCGGCAAATGTATGAGATTATAGACAAGGCTTCTTTTCAAATCAGCCCGTTTGTTATCCGGTGAAGGCAAGAAGTTCGGACTAAGGAAACGCTTCACCGGCGCTTGTATATTGCGGTTGAAGAACCCCGGCAAAGTACGCGACGAGCTCTTGCCAACAAGTACTTCCACCACTTCATGCCCGTTGCGCCGCAGCATCTCTTCGAGAGTCAGCGCTTGGGTCAAATGCCCTCTTCCCTCTCCTTGCACTATAAATAGATATTTCATGACGCTATCGTTATCTGTTCATTCTCTTTTTCTTCCAACTCTCTGTCGGGCATCAACATACTATCAAAATAACGCACGCTCCAGTTCCCTTCCTCATCTTCCGTCAAAGCCGAAAGCGTCTCTACCCAATCACCGGAATTCAGATAACGAATGTCACCGTAATATGTATTGGCAGGATGATGAATGTGCCCGCAAATTATCCCGTCACATTTTCTGTTCTTTGCCAACGTCACCAACTCCTTTTCAAAATCAGAAACATAAGAAACGGCCGACTTCACCCTATTCTTGATAGACTGGGAAAGCGAATAATAAGGTTTCCCCTGCTTCGCTCTCCGGGCATTGTATATATTGTTGAGCCAAAGCAAAAATGTATATCCGGTATCCCCCAACTTTGCAAGCCACTTCATGTGGGTAGTCACCGTATCAAAAATATCTCCATGCGTCACATAATAGCGTTTGCCATGACTCTCATAAATGCAGTCCTTAACAATCTGTATATTATAAAAGTTCAACGGTGCCAGATTATCAAGAAAATCATCATGATTGCCACGGACATAAATAACCTGTGTTCCGAAGTTCTCCATCATCTTCATGATTACTTTGAAGAAGTCCGTATGTTTCGCCTTCCATTTGCTTAAACCGCTTTTTTGCAGATGCCATCCGTCGATGATATCTCCATTCAGGATCAGACGGTCACAATTGATTGATTTAAGAAGACGGGTCACCTCCTCGGTTTTGGAGTGTTGAGTCCCCAGATGAATATCCGAAAGGACAACGGTGGGATAATACGTGCGTAAATACATAATCTTTGAATTTTTCGATATACAAAAATCAGTATTCGGTATTACAACCGGATGTCTGTAAGATTACTATTTTATGAACAAAATCCGCATTCCACCGTTATATATCTAAAAATAGTAATTATATTCGCAGTCTGAAAAGGCTGGTAGCTCATTTTAAGGAAGGAAAAATCATGGAAAAATTTGATGAATTGATACAGTCTCCGGTTCCCGTTCTGGTGGATTTCTTTGCAGAATGGTGTGGTCCTTGTAAGGCGATGAAGCCTATACTCGAAGAGGTAAAATCTAAAGTAGGAGATACGGCGCGTATTGTAAAAATCGACGTAGATCAGCATGAACAACTGGCAGCCAGATTCAAGATACAGTCTGTGCCTACATTTATATTATTCAGCAACGGAGAACCCGTATGGCGACATTCCGGAATGATGCATGCCGGTGAACTGACAGGAGTCATAGAACAGTATTCACATAAAAATTAAAAATGAAGAAAGTATTAGCGATAGTAGCTTTCGTTATGATCGGCGTAATCGTTTACGCTTTCAATGACGAAAGCAGAAAGAATGTAAATCAACAAGGTAAAGAAGAAACAAAGAGCGGTGAAGTCATTGTGATGAATAAAGAGATGTTCATCAAAGATGTATTCGACTACGAAAAAAGCGAAGAGTGGAAATACAAAGGTGACAAACCTGCCATTATCGACTTCTACGCCGACTGGTGTGGTCCTTGCCGGATGACGGCTCCTATCATGCAGTCGTTAGCCAAGGAATACGACGGGAAAATTGTGATTTATAAAGTAAATGTAGATAAAGAAAAAGAACTGGCAGCCTTGTTCAATGCAACAAGTATCCCTCTCTTTGTATTTATCCCCATGAACGGAGCACCCCAGCTTTTCCGCGGTGCGGCAGATAAAGCCACGTATCAAAAGGCAATAGACGAATTCTTATTGAAGAGTAGTGATAAGTAGTGATAAGTAGAGATAGTAGAGATAGTAGAGATAAGTAATGATAAGTAGAGGTAAGCGATGAATGACAAACGATTAGCGCCTTTCGGATTACAGTGCAGACAACCAATCGCTTATCATTAATCGCTTCACTTATAGCTATTTATAGTACCCCACCGGATGATTCATCAACGGCAATTGGCTGTCCTTCAATTTCAGAACGCTTTTCAGTTTCGCTGTATCCATCGAGGCGCGCGGCACAGTTGCCAGATTAGCAGCGGCACAGAAAATAGAAATATTCTGTGAGACGATACCGGCATCCACCGCTCCCATCAATCGAGTCTGAGCATTCTTTGCATCACCCAAACGTGCCAAATCACTAACCAGCAACAGAGAAACCGGAGCAGTTTTCACAAAAGCCTGTCCGCCTGCTACGGCATCACGATGATCACCTTCGGCAACCAGATTCAACCGGTGTGCTTTGGCATCATACAAATAAGTGCCCTGTGGCAACACAACGTACACATCCACATCCTGTTTGTTCAGCGCCGACGGTGCTGTACGTTTCCCATCCGCCGGACGGTTTACGCCATTGGCAGCCCATAACAGATCCGATAAGTCGGCAAGAGTCAATGCTTTGGCTGCATATTCCCGGGTGGAACGGCGTTCGGACAATGCTTTCATTACCGATCCCGAACGATTCATGTCGGGCTTGGATAGTTGGATCACTTTCTCAGCGGCAAAAGTAGCTGCCGAAACCAATAGACACAATAACAACAATTGTACTTTTCTCATAATCTGTGAAATTAAAATTGATGCACAAATATAATCGTATCCGATTGATTCTTTGCATCCTATAAGAAAGTTTAATAAAAAAGGCCTGTACCCTTTTGAAGATACAAGCCTTTCATCCATTTATGGATTATGCTGATTATTTCTTTCCGAAATAACGGTTGTAAAGTCCTTCGAAACCTTTACCGTGACGGGCTTCGTCTTTACACATTTCATGAACCGTATCATGAATAGCATCCAGATTCAATGCTTTGGCACGTGTAGCAATACGTTTTTTGTCTTCACAAGCACCAGCTTCGGCATTCATTCTCTTTTCAAGGTTGGTTTTGGTATCCCATACGCAGTCGCCCAGCAATTCTGCAAATTTAGAAGCGTGTTCAGCTTCTTCCCAAGCATAACGTTTGAAAGCTTCAGCTACTTCCGGATATCCTTCGCGATCAGCCTGACGGCTCATAGCCAAGTACATACCAACTTCTGTACACTCACCCATGAAGTGGTTATTCAAGTCCTTGATCATCTCTTCGTCGCAACCTTTGGCAACACCGATTACGTGTTCGTCAACAAAAGTAAGAGGACCACCTTCAGTTTCAACAACTTCTACGAATTTGCTTGCAGGAGCTTTACACAAAGGACATTTCTCAGGAGCTGCGTCACCTTCATAAACGTAACCGCAGACAGTGCATCTAAATTTTTTCATTTTCGTCTTCAAATTTAATTAATTAGTCAATACGTATCTTTTTTTCTTAAGCAATTCTTACAAATACCTTTATAATAATAATGTATCTCTTTCACGTTGTGCCCGTCTATCAGAGTCTCTTCCACCTCTTTCACTTCTTTCGGGAAAGCCAAATCATAAATTTCCCCACACTCTTTGCACAAGAAGTGTGCATGTTGTGAAGTGTCCGCATCAAAATTGGCACTCCGATCGTCAATCGTAAGCATCAGAGCGGCCCCTTGCTCCGAAAACAATTTCAATGTGTTATAAACGGTTGTTTTCGAAAGTGTTGGCATTATAGGAGATAATGCCGTATATATTTCATCTGCCGACGGATGCGTACGATGATCCATTAAATATTGCATTATAGCAATGCGTTGCACAGAAGGTTTTATACCGTATTTTAATAATCTATCATACGACTTCATTCTTTTCCCTTTCCATAATTGTAATCAATACAACTTTAAATTTGGTGCGAAGATAGAGATTTCTTTTATTCTTTCAAACAATTCAAAGATAATTTTGTTTAAAAACAACGGCTTAATCAAGATCTTTTCACAGTCTGCTACGCCTTCGAAAAACATACTACATCTTTCAAAAAAACATATAACATCTTTTTAAAAAACATATAGCATCTTTTAAAAAAAGATGTTATGTCTTTTTCTAAAAGATATAGTGTCTTTTCTCAAGGACTCATAACCGGCTGATGATGTAGTCCGAAATGTTACAGCCAACGTACAACCGTCCACGATGGCATATTGTCCCGCATGTCTCCAAGTCCTATCTTTAC
>CAUEFX010000092.1 GCA_958477465.1 uncultured Bacteroides sp. | reverse complement strand
AGGGCACCGAAAATAAAGGCTATCAGTATTCCGGCATAGACTCCGGTTTGAGTGGAAAGCGGGATTACATCGAAACCGTGGGGGCCTAAAGCCAATCCCATGAACCCAGCCAAGAGGCTGGGCGGGATGAATAGTTTTTGAATCAGCTTTATTTTTACTCTCATGAGCTTGCCTATCAATAGCAGCACAGAGATGATGCCTACATCGACAAAAAGTGTCCAGGGAGTGAAAACTGTCATAACTTGTTTTATTTAATGCATTCGATGAAGAATACGGCATTCATAAATAGTTTGCTTGTACCGAACCAGTAAGAACGGAAGTTCACATCATCTGCAAATACAATGACGCAACCTGTTTTATAAGGTTTGGCAAAAACACACGGAGTGTCTTTCAGCAGCTCCTGGTTTTTGACGGAGAGAAAACCTGACAATAAAGGTTGGGAGGTATAGTGTAGTGGGGAAATATAGGGGTCAGCGTCTTTTCTGAAGATGATATTTCCTTTTTTCAATACGGCTATCTCGTCCTGATCCAGCCCCCATGCCAACGGATGTGTCTTATCCAGATGGCAGTTCAGGATGGTACCGGGGATTATGTTTCCGGCACTGGCAGTCTTCTTGTCTTCATAAGCGAGATAGGCGGTTGAATCTGCTTTGATGGCAGTGCTCTTGGTTTTCATAGTCAGGATACCGGCTTTGTTTACCCAATCATAAGCTTTACCTGTGGCTATCAAAGTACCCCCATTGCCAATCCATTCTTTCAGGGCGTCAGTACTTGCTTGGCTGAATGCAGGAACGCCATTAGCCATCACAATGACATTGTAGGGTTGCAGTTTTTTTGCAGTCAGCAGATTGTCTTCTATCAATACAGGACGCATCTGGAATCGTTTGTCCAGTAGATACCAGATCTCTCCGGAGTCGGGGATACCCATTGTGCGTCCTACCAATATAGCGACTTTGGGTTGCTTGATAGGCATATAGGAGGGACTTGCCAAATCTACATCTTCCATCAATCCGGTAGTGGCAGCATAGATGTCTACACCCGTTTCCTTGGAAAGGTCGAGCAGCATGGCATAAATCTCATCCGAAGAAACCGGCTGGTTCTGTGCCATGACTTGCACGGTTCCGCATCCCATTTCTTTCTTTACATCGCCTGAGTGGAATGTGAATGGCTTGCCGCTGACATTGATATATAAACCTTTCTTCTGCAATTCGTAAATTACTTTGGGAGCATAGAATTCCTTGCTTTCGAAAACATATCCATAGTCACTCTTTCCTCCGATGACCTGTCCGGGTTGGAAGATGTTTTCTGTTACTAAATCGCCTGTCAGTCCGGCAACACTCTTTACCGGAGCATATTTCAGGTTGAAAGCATACGGAACGGTCCAGGTGGAGATGTCGTAAAAGGTACTGTCGATATACTCCAGACTGTTCTCCATCAGCGTCTTTACCATCATGCTGTATTTTTGATCTACAGGAATGATGTAGGCATCCTCTTTCTTGAAATCTTTGCCGTCGGCAGAAAAATCTTTGGCCAGATGATATACGTCAATACGGTGGTGTGCCATGTTTTCAAGAAAGTGGAAAGCTACTGATTTGGAACCGCGTGTGTCGAATACATACCCTTTGATGCTCTCTTTCTTGGCATCGGCGTTTGTCTTTTCATAATATTCTTTCTGATAAGCCAGCAGACGGTCTTTCATGTTGTATCCTGCTATCAGGGTAGCGTAGGATGCCAATGCCTGGTTGCGGATGGTCCATGCGAAAGAGCGGATACCATTTACGGTCATTCGGAGATGTCCCCGGGATGTTCCCTGTTCATACAGCAGGCAGACTGAACCGTGAATGTCACCGTAAGCAGCTCCTTTTCCATAGTAATAATCATCATATCCTTCTTTCGAATAATATCCTGTTCCGATTCTATCCAACTCTTTTGCACAGTAAGAAGAGATCTCGGCTGTCAGATCCTGGTTGAGTTGAGGGGTGAACGGGTGTGTACGTTTGGGATGTCCGGGACTGAAATAATAGGGGCGGGCAGAACCCTGTTCGTGCTGATCCACTACAATATTGGGCAACCAGTCGAAATAAGTGTTCAGTCCGTTGATACCTTCAGGGTGTTGTGCCATCAACCAGTCACGGTTGCAGTCTGCCCAGTAATGGTTGGTACGACTGGAAGGCCAGGGTTCCAGAAACTCCCGTGAATTCAGATCACTCACATCGGTCAGACTTCGGGAACTGTTTACCCAGGAGGCAAAACGGTTGATACCGTCCGGGTTTGCTCCGGGAGTCATTACGATAACCGTATTGTCCAACAAGTTCTTTATCTCTTCTCCTTCGGCAGCCGTCAGGAAGTAGGCAACGGCCAGAGCGGCATTGACTCCGGAAGGCTCATTTCCGTGGATACTGTAAATGAGATTCACTACTATCGGCATATCTTTCAATGATAATGAACCGGACTGATTGACATCACTCAACTTGAAGTGTTCTTCTTTTATCCGGTCTATCTCCTTCTGGTTCTCTTCTGAGGTGAAGATAACTTCCAAAAACGGACGGTGCTGGTAAGTGCGGCCCATCTCCTTTACGCTGACCCGGTTGCTGGCTGCGGCCAGAGCCTCCATATATTTCACCACTTGCCCCCAGTCGGCGTGTTGCTGTCCCAGTTGAAAACCGAGCACGCTTTCGGGAGTCGGAATACTCTTTTCATACGTATAGTTCCCCTCCGGCAGGAAGTAGGATAAATCGTAGGTATATTTCTCGGGCTGCGGTTGTGCAGCGATGCCTGCCGCTAATAGAAGCAGCAGGCATATAAAAGATAATTTTTTCATTATAATGGATTTTGTTTACATTCGGGGTTTACAGCACATTCATCTTTTGGGAATACCCATTGCCACTCTTTGAGACCGGCTTCTCTGTAACGGTTTTCTTCACCCATTGAATGACCGTCGTACATATTGTAATTAGACGCTTCAGGATCCACGTTGGTCGGCATGGTGGTGTTGCTGTTCCATGGAGCATCACTGTATCCCAATTCGGTACGGGGCTTGGGACCTCTGTCCAACGGCATGTTCAGGCGTTTCAAGTCGAGGAAGCGGAATCCTTCTCCCCACAATTCAATACGTCTTTGGAACATGATTTCTTCTATCAGTTCCTCACCGGTCTTAGTGGATAGCTGATATTCCGGGTCGCGGTGATGAGCCAGCGGATAGAGTGCTTCGGCTGCTTCGGTATATTGGCCGGCACGGGCATAGCCTTCGGCTTCAATCAACATCATCTCAGGCAGGCGCATCCAAGGTACATCGCCGCACTTGGCATTCTCATCGGTCAACAAGAACTTGTTCGCCATATAGTTACGGATATAACCGTTGCTGGGAATAATTGGCTTGGGAGTTGTTTGAGGATCCTGTGCGCGAGGAAACCATAAGGTTTTGCGGACATCAGTATCTGAAATCTTATTGTATAGCAAGTTATAAATGGCGCGTGGCGTATTTTTGTTGTAACTTACATTCTTGTTTGACATAAAGCTATGGAAATCCTTTAATGTACCCGCCTGGTCTTCTTGTCCTTTCTTGCCCCAAAGCCATTCGGTATTGCTCTGGTCGCTCATGCGGTTCTTGATAGTGGTATAGGTATCGTCTTGCAGCTTGGCACCGGACTTCTCAACCACTTGCTGGGCCATTTTAGCGGCTTCCAACCACTTACCCTGCGTCAGGAGGACACGTGCCTTCAAACCGCGTGCCACATGTACGTCGATATGGGATTTATTCACCTTCTTGATAGTCGTTACGTGCGACAGCAATTCGATGGAGTTGTCCAGATCCTCATTGATTTGGGTATACACCTGTTCTACACTGGAACGGGGCAGATTCTCAGTCGAGTTGTCGGTACGCAGGATAACGCCCAATTGCTCATTGCTTTCTCCTGCCTTATAACGCTCGCCCCAGCATTGCACCAGGTTGAAGTAAGCAAACGCCCGGTAGGCCAAAGCTTGCCCTTTGATATAATCCCGTTCCTCTTGTGTGCCGGTAGCGTTGTCTATATTCTGGATAATCATATTGGCATTGGATACGAATCTGTAGAACAGCTTATAGTGATATTCCAAATGGCTGGACGATACATTGCGGTGCAAAGTCCATTTGGCTGCCGATTGGAATTGGGCATTGGAGCGGGTATATACAAGGTCTTCTCCCATCATGTCCATCCATATCATGAAGGTCTGGAATCCTCCTTGTGCATACGAATTGGAGAGGGAGGGAGTATACATCAATTTATGCAGACCATTGACAGCCATCATTCCTCCGGCTGTGGTTTCAAACATTTGCGACTGATCTACAGTCTGGGTGGATTTGGTTTCCATGAAGTCGTCCGAACATGAATGGAACCCTATCATGGATGCAGAGAGTGCTGCAATTATTATTATCTTCTTCATTTGAGTCTTTTTCTAAGTGAATAAAAACGTTTAGAATGTCAGATTAAGCCCCATTGTAAATACTCTGGACGGCAGATAAACATCTCCGTTGCTGGCGTAGCCTGAGATATTTTTACGTGGGTATATACCTTGTCTCTTTGTAATCTGGAACACATTCTCGGCAGAGAAATAGAGCTTCAGTCCCGATAGGCTGAAACGGCTGATCCAGGTTTTTGGGAAGGTGTATCCAAAGTTGATAGTGGACAACTCCAGCATATTGGAAGAAACAAGCCATTGGGTAGACGATCCGGTCAGGTCATTGGCATCATTGCCATTGGAAACCCGGGGCACATTGGTAATATCACCCGGTTTCTGCCAGCGTTTCAATATATCTACGTGCATGGTGGAGTAAGATAACGACCCGGTACCCGGTGACATCAGGGTGGAGTAGGCAGTGTCATACATCTTGCCACCTAGCTGATAGTAGAATGTCAGGTCGAGGTTGAACCCTTTATAGGTCAGATTGGTACTGATACCGCCGCTAACTTTTGGCATGGCATCACCGGAGTAATCTTCCAGCGCTTCATTGATATTGGTGGTGTAAGTGGTTCCGTTCACATCGACCAATGATTCGGATTCTTTCAAGGCTGTTTCATTAGGCAGATAAAGACTGTTTCCGGTTGCCGGATCAACTCCCCTCCATTGTTTCAGATAAAATTCGTAACGGGAGTGTCCTTCTTCTACCTTATGCTTGCCGCTGATGAAAGGATCGATGGGCAGATATGTAATCTTGTTTTTGATGTGGGTAGCGTTTACATTCACATCCCACGTGAAATCTTTCCGGTCGAATATGTTGATGTTTATATCTGCTTCTATGCCTCGGTTGTACATACTTCCTGCATTCATGTCCTGAGACTCCATACCCGTGGAGAAAGATAACGGAACAGAGAACAGCAAATTGCTTGACTTACGGTTGAAATACTCTATGCTACCTCTGACTTTGTTGAGGAAACCCCATTCCAATGCAACGTCAAAGTTGTGCGATACTTCCCATTGCAGATTCTTGTTGCCTAATGAACTTTGGATATATCCGGCTTCCCCTGCATTCTGGGCATTTTCATAGGTGGCTCTCCACGGATAATAACCTCCGATGTCATCGTTTCCTACCTCACCGTAGGAAGCTCTTAACTTTAATAAATCGATGAACTTGAACTGGCTCATGAACTTTTCCCTGTCAATGCGCCATCCGCCTCCTACTGACCAGAAGTTACCCCAACGGGAATCTTTGTAGAAGCGTGACGATCCGTCGCGGCGGAAAGAACCGGATACGAAGTATTTGCTGTCGTAATCGTAATTGAAACGTGAAAGATAACCTTCGGTAGCGTACTTGTGCGTATAGGAGTTGGGAGTCGTATTCAAATTGGCATAGTTCCCCAACTCATAGTTATTATCAAACTTCTGTTCCTTCATGGAAGCAGTCAGATAATTGTATTCATAGTCATAACTTTCGTGTCCCAGCAAAATATCAAAATGATGTTTGTCTATTACTTTGGTATAGGTCAGCAACTCATTGAAAGTCCACGTTGTGGTGAATGAATTGCTCTTTGTGGCAGTTCCTGTATTTCCTTTTTCCGGATAGACGATAGCTGCAGAGGAAGATAAGTAGGAATTGGCTCCCACGCCTCCGTTAAAAGTAAACTTGAAATCTTTTAAGAAAGAGACCTCGGCGTATACTTTCGCATTGATGGTGTTCCGCTTGTTACTATCATAATTCTTCTGCAGTTCCAATGCGGGATTGTTACCCGAAATGTAGTCGCGGGCAGGCACTTCTATTCCATTTACAGAATAGCCGGTTCCGAAGTCGTAAATCAGATCACCGTTGGCATCTCTCAAATACTCACCGGTCTCCGGATTGTGTACGTGGATAGGGTAGATAGGACCTACATAGCGTACAAATCGGAAAGGGTTAAGATTGTTTCCCTGATTTTCATTCTGATTACCGTCACTATAACTCAAGTTAGCCGACAGGTTGCTTCCTATTTTCAGCCATTTGGTGATTTGTGAGTTGACATTGGCACGTGCGGTGTAGCGCTTGAATTGCGAACCGATGATGTAACCCTGTTCATTCGTGTAACCGATAGAAGTGAAATAATCACTTTTCTCCGTACCCCCACTGATAGAAATGGAGGCGTCCGTACGGTTGCCCAGACGTTGAATGGCATTTTCCCAATCAGTGTCATCCGCCCACAAAAGCTGTGCATTGGGATTTACGACTCCCGTACTGCTGACCACTTGGTCACGCGGTACGTTGAATGGGTTGTAAGAGAGATTGTCGAACAGGTTTGCAGCTGCTTCTGCACCTGCTGTTTCCCAACTTTTTCCATCGCGTACATATTGATTGCGAAGATTTTCCCAGTAAAGTGTCACATAGTCGTTTACTCCGACTCTCTTGTAATCGTTGCTTTGCTTGGCGGTTATACCTTGATTGAATTTGAGGTTGACACTCATTCTCTCTTTATGTCCTTTTTTGGTGGTAATCATAATCACACCGTTGGCGGCACGCGAACCGTAAAGCGCAGAAGACGCAGCATCTTTCAGCACTGTCAGACTCTCGATGTCGTTAGGGTTGATACTGCTGATGGAATTATCGTACGGCATACCGTCTAAAACGATTAACGGGCTATTGCTGGCTCCGAATGACCCTACACCACGGATATAGATAGAAGGCGTTGATCCGGGCTGACCATTAGCGGTTGTCACTTGCACTCCCGGTGTGGCACCCACCAGGGCATTGGTTATAGCTGTTACCGGCTTTGATTCAAGCTTGTCTGCCTTTATCAGACTGGCGGAGCCGGTGAATGAGCTTTTCTTCGAGGTACCGTAAGCCACCACGATGACTTCATCCATCATCTGAGTCTCGCTTTCCAAAACAATTGTCATGTTAGGTTGGATGGGAAGAGTCTGTGTCACTAATCCGACAAAAGAAACCTTGATCTTCTTTGCATCTGCAGGAATATTGTTTAGCGTGAATTTCCCATCAAGGTCTGTAGTAACTCCGATGCTGGTCCCTTCTACCAATACAGTAGCTCCTACCACTGCCATATTGTCCTCTTTAGAGATAACTGTTCCGCTCACCTTTCGGTTTTGCTGTGTAATTTCTGTCAGGGTTGGGATAGCAATTGACACATTGCAAACTCCTGCTAATAAAAGCATTGTTAAGAAAAGTGGCTTTTTTAGTTCGCAATGACTTCTGAGAAATTGCGTAACTGATTTTAGTCTCGCATAGTCCATATTAATTGAATTAATTACTAATGATGTTTCTCTTTCTGTGTTTGGTGATGAAATAAATAACTAATCAACCTATTAAAACTGAGTGCAAAAGTATAAAATATATTTAGATAAACAAACAAAAATTGGTGATATTTGATTTTTGGCTTTCAAATTGCCATAAGAAGTCGGTTTTTTATTGCTATCTGATAAAGATGGAATGGCGCTGGAACCTATCCTCAAGCCGGATTCCGTAAAGATAGGGGCACTTCTTACAAAATGTCAATATGGTATTTTACTTTCTGCAGAATCCCTTTATTAAATCAAGAGGTAGTGTTGATACTGAAAAACTTCTGCATTCACAAACAGGGTATTTCAAAAAGATACCAATCTGAGTGATTAGATGTCATTGGACTTGCTGTTTCCGTACTTTATTGGCTATTTGTCTTAAAAATGAGTATGTGTTCTTCTTTCCTCTGTTTTGAAATAGTTTAAATTCTGTTGGCAGTTAGCGTGGAAAGCACTCCCTACAAGGAGAAAAACACTTTTCCCGTAGAGACTCTTATGGTTTCTCGTAGAGGAACGAGTCGTTCCTAGGATAGAAACTAAATATTTCAAACAGATGCGCAAAGATAATGTAACCTTGCTAAAAATCAAATGGTTATAAAACATATTTTCTTAGCAAGGGTAGAAAAGGAAGCAAGAAAAAGCATATTTGGGTGAGAGTTAAGTTACCAAATCGTAACTCAGCCCAAAATGCGTCAAATACACTATTAATATATTATATTACAGCGACTTGCACAACTTTGCATAATCTTTAATAACTCAATAGTAATTAAATTTGTAACTAAAAAAAGTTGAGTTATGAAAAGTACATTCAAAGTATTATTTTACGTGAAGAAACAGTCTGTAAAAAGCGGAAAGGCACCGATAATGGGCCGTATCACCATCAATGGAACCCAAGCCGGTTTCAGTTGTAAGAAAGAAGTATCCCTCGCATTGTGGGATGTCAAAGCCAACCGGGCCAGAGGCAAGTCCGAAGAAGCCCGTACACTCAATCAGGAACTTGACAATATCAAGGCACAAATCACCAGGCACTACCAGTATATCTGCGACCACGACAGTTTTGTCACAGCCAAAAAAGTCTATAACCGCTATGTCGGCTTCTCAGAGGAATACCATACCCTTATGAGTCTTTTCAGGGAACAGCTGGAATCGTATAAAGAGAAAGTCGGCAAAGAAAAGGCCGAAAGCACCTATCGCGGTCTGGTTGCCGATTACAAGAACCTTCTGCTTTTCATGAAAAGCAAAAAGAATACAGAGGATATTGTCATTGAAGAACTTGATAAATCCTTCATCGAGGATTACTACAACTGGATGCTCGGTACCTGTGCTCTGGCGAACTCCACTGCCTTCGGGCGTGTCAATACCCTAAAATGGCTGATGTATATCGCACAGGAAAAAGGCTGGATACGGGTTCATCCGTTCGCATCATTCGAGTGTATGCCCGAATACAAGAGGCGCTCTTTCCTTTCCGAAGAGGAACTGCAAAGGATAATCCGTCTGGAACTGAGATACAAGCGCCAGCGTGCCATGCGCGATATGTTTTTATTTATGTGTTTCACCGGTCTTTCCTACGCCGACCTGAAAGCCATAACCTACGATAATATTCATACCGACTCCGACGGCGGTACATGGCTGATGGGCAACCGTATAAAAACAGGAGTGGCGTATGTCGTAAAATTATTACCCATTGCCATCGAGCTGATTGAAAAATACAGGGGTGCGGATGAAAAGAAAGACTCTCCCGAATGTGTCTTTCCGGTAGGCGAATACAATGCCATGCGGCTCAGTCTTGGAATCATAGGCAGGAAATGCAACTGCCGGGCCGAGGTCACTCCGCATATCGGGCGCCACACATTTGCCGTTCTGGCTATACTTAAGGGAATGCCGTTGGAAACCCTTCAGAAAGTGTTGGGGCATAAGTCCATTCTCTCCACACAGGTTTATGCCGAACTGATTAACCCGAAGGTAGGCGAGGATACCGACAAAATTAGCGAGAAAATCGGTCACGTTTACAAACTTGCCATGTAACACGGCAATAAAAAAACGTCCGGAAGCCGATAAGCCGAAGGACGTTTTTTATTTTACTTGTTTATTTTCTGAACCGTCTGAAATCCCTGTAATTTTTTTTCAACACTTCGTATAGGGCACTCTCCGGGTAGAGCAGTTTCCCCCCGATAGTGGTATAAGGCACCAGCCTTTCATCTCTCAACGTCTGCAACGTCCGTCGTGAGATATGCAATAGGGTGCATATCTCATCTCCCGTCATGTAATGCTCGTCCGCAACTGTCGGGCGTATCCGTGCCGTAGCCTCTTCCACCGCTTTCCCCGCTTTTTTTATCCATCCGGCCAGTTCCTTGAACTCTTCCGAATCCCTTGTGATAATCTCCGCCAT
>CAUEFX010000091.1 GCA_958477465.1 uncultured Bacteroides sp. | reverse complement strand
GGCGTATACACGCTTTCCAGGCGTGCCTCTTCAACCACTCGAGCATCTCTCCCTAAACGGGTTTGAACATTTTCAGCTACAAATGTATCCTTTTTTTTCTTCTTCTAAAGCATTATCCCTTTTTAATCTTAAAGAAACACTCCAAATTAATATATTTTAAATCCTTTAGAAACTTATTTGCCCATTCCAAACACTTTTAAAGCGTTTTCTGAGGTGGCTTCAGCAACCGTTTCCGGAGATTTCCGATAAATTTCCGCAACCTTAGCCAAGGTGTCTTTCACATAAGCGCTTTCGTTCCTCTTTCCGCGGTTGGGCACAGGCGTCAGATAAGGAGAATCGGTCTCCAAGACAATACGCGACAATGGAATTTCTTTTAAGACTTCCGGCAATTGGGATTTTTTAAAGGTAACCACCCCATTTATCCCAATCATGAACCTCTGAAAATCGAGCAACTTGGCAGCCTCTTCCGAAGTACCGGTGAAGCTATGAAAGATTCCGGTCAGTTCCGTCTCTTTATAAGGCTGCAATACCTTATATATATAGTCAAAAGCCTCGCGGGCATGAATAACAATCGGCAGATGATACTCCAATGCCCATTCGATCTGTTTTTCAAAAACTAAAAGTTGCTCCTTCAGAAAGGTCTTGTCCCAATAAAGATCCAAGCCAATCTCGCCAATCGCCACATACCTGTTGGCAGAGGCTAACTGCCCGGCAACAATATCCAGTTCTCTTTCATAATCCCCGTTCACCGAAGTAGGGTGCAACCCTATCATCGGGTAACAAAAATCTTTGTAAGCCGCACATACCGAAAGCAAAGGTTCAATCGTAGTACTATCAATATTAGGCATGAAAATATGAGTAACACCCGCTTCACGGGCACGTTGCATAACCTGAGGAAGATCATCTGCAAACTCTTCCAGAAAAAGATGTGAATGAGAATCGACAAGCATAATTACTCCAATTTATTCAGATTGTTTTTCTCCCGTCCGGTAATAATAGATAAGTCCATAATCACGGCATTTATCCAGACGGGCTTCGTTAGGAGACATATTTTGGAACTTTTCTTCCACTTGATTCCAGATATCCAATATCAATTCATCCGCACGGGCACGCATGGAAGCCAGCTCCTCCAAACTGCGGTTGGTCAACGCCTGCAGTGCCTTTTGTTTCTCATAACTATCGACAAAAATATCATAATGCACCTTCACTTTAGCAATCGTAGGATTATAAATAGGTACTCCACCTTGCGAAATCCTCTTTCGCTCCCCTTCTATAATCCTCTTTCCCCAATCCACTAACGCTGCTTCAGATGCCAATTCCGGAACTGTAGCATTATCAACCGGCAGATCATAAAGTTTCTTATATACCGATTTGATCTCCGAACGGAGCACGGACAGATTCAAGACTTGAATGAAATGAGAAATATATAGACGGGCCATTTTTACATTTGCCTGATGCCGCGGACTCTCCTTTACCTGATTATTATAACACTGAAGGTAATAATTATGAGCAACTTCAAACTTCGAAAGGAAGTTCCGCGCTTCAGTCAGGGAGTTCAAAGTGATGGCCAACTCACTCACATTGTACACATCCCCCTTAGCAACCGCAGCCTTCAGCGCTCGTATCCGGGCTTGATCAGTATTTGGTAATCGTCTATAAGGCATCCGACAATTCTTTATTTACATTTCCCGATACATCAGATGTTTCATTAAACCCTTCAATTCTTTCTTTTTTTCTTCAGCTACAGACACAGCCTCCAAACTCTCCATTGCGCGGGTATAATATTCCCTCATCTTATTTTCACAGACCGCTTTTATGCCAATCTGATCATAAAGAGCAGTGACTGCCGCTATCTTCTCCTCCGGAGAGAAGGATTCTGCCGCAAGCCAACCGTTCAATTCCGTAAGTTGAGCTTTATCCGCACGTTCCAGTGCCTTAATCAACATATAGGTTTTCTTATTACAAAGAATATCTCCTCCGATTTTCTTGCCAAACACAGCAGGATCCCCATATACATCCAGCAGATCATCCTGCAGCTGAAAAGCAATACCGATCTGCACGCCAAAATCAGAAAGTTTTTCTACATCTTCCGGAGACGCTTCTCCCAGAATAGCACCGATTTTCAAACTGCCGGCCAATAAAACAGCTGTTTTCAAGCGGATCATTTCAATATATTCCTCTTCCCTGACATCGCTACGCCGTTCAAATTCCATATCCATCTGCTGCCCCTCACAAATTTCAAGCGCAGTAAGATTAAAAACATCCATTACCGGTTTCAAATATTCCAACGGGCAATCGGCCATATATTGGTATGCAAGCACCAGCATGGCGTCTCCCGACAAAATTGCCGTATTGTCATCCCATACCTTATGCACGGTTGCCTTTCCCCTGCGCACATCGGCACGATCCATCAAGTCATCATGAAGCAAGGTATAATTATGATAAACCTCAATCCCCGTTGCCGGTCCATAAATACGACTGACATCCTCCTTATACAGATTATAGCCCATCAACATCAACACGGGACGAATACGCTTTCCACCTAAAGACAGCACATACTCTATCGGTGCATATAGCCCCTTCGGAGTACGGGTAAACTGTAATTCAGATATGTGAGCATTAATTTTATCAAGCAGTTGGAATGCAGTAAACATAGCGGATTGGATTAAGAAAAAAGAAATAATAGAAGGAAAACTAATGAAAAAGGCTGCTTTTACGGCAGCCTTTTCAGTATATCACACAAATATTATTGTAATCTGAACATTACAGGAACTGTATACTTAACGCGTACCGGTTTGTTTCTCTGCATACCAGGATTCCATTTCGGCATGGAGTTGATCACGCGGAGAGCTTCTTTATCCAGATACGGGTCAACACTACGTGCCACTGTCGCATCTACGATACTACCGTCCCTGTTTACAACGAACTGCACAATAACACGGCCTTGTGTTCCGTTCTCCTGTGCAATCGTAGGATATTTGATATTCTTAGCCAGATAAGACATCAAGGCAGCGTTTCCGCCCGGGAACTCAGGCATTTTTTCTACTACATCGAAGATTTCCTGTTCTTCCGGTTCTTCTTCAACCACCTGTACAGGTACATATTTTACTTCGACAGCCTGTCCGACTTCCTCACTTGATGCAATAATCGTTTCTTCCACATCCGCATCATCATCTACGATGTCCAGGATTTCGGCAGCTGCCGGCACCTCGGGTGGAGGTGGAACTTCAACTTTCTGCTCTTGTTCCGTAATAGGAACCATTTCCTCTTCAAACACTAAATCGGATAAAGCCTGACTTGTGTCTATTTTTATGTCTCTTTCGGTCCATTCGAACGCTACGAACATAAAAGCTAACACAATCACGTATCCGACAAGCAGCCATGTAGACTTTTTGCTCTCCAAGTCTGCTTTTGGTGATTTTTTAACTTCCATAAATTATAATATAAATATTAATAATACGTTCTTTTAATCAGATGTGTTTCCCAGTGTTTTGAGTCTCACGTGCTTTTCTGCCACAAATATAACGCAGATATTTGAGAAATACAGTATATTTGAACAGTTTTTTCTGCTAAAATGTTAAAAAAGAATATATTCATAGTACTATTGCTACTTTTTTGGGTCCGGATACAGGCTCAGGAAGATAATAGCGTGTTCCAGTTCCTCAAATTACCGTTCTCTTCACATGCAGCCGCTTTGGGTGGAGAAAACATATCGATCATCGAGGACGATCTGACAATGGCTGTCCACAATCCGGCCCTGTTATCATGTGTAGCGGATAAAACGCTTAATTTGAATTACACCTTATATATTGCAGGGGTCAATACGGCCAGTGCAGCATTTTCACGTGTTATCGGCGACCGTTCCACCTGGGCGGTAACAGCCCAGTTCGTGGACTATGGTACAATGAAAGAGACCACCAATGAAAACATAATAACAGGCACCTTTTCAGCCAAAGACATGGCATTTTCCGGCATTTATTCTTATGACCTGAGCGATTATTGGAGTGGAGGGGTGAAAACCAACCTGATTTATTCCAAATACGCCCAATTCTCATCTTTTGCCATCGGTGTCGATTTAGGATTAAACTATTATCACCAAAACAGTGACTTCTCATTTTCTATGGTAGCCCGTAACTTAGGAGGGCAAATTGTCGCTTTCGAAGATAAACGCGAGAAACTGCCGGTAGACGTACAAGTGGGTATCACCAAGCGTCTGTCACATGCTCCTTTCCGGATCTCCGCAACCTTATATAATCTCACCGATTGGAAAAACTCCAAATTCTTTGATCATGCCGTAATCGGCATTGACTTTTTGCCGACTGATAATTTTTACGTTTCACTGGGGTATAACTTCCGTCGGACAAATGAGATGAAAGTTGCCGATTCGAGTCACTGGGCAGGCTTTACAGCAGGAGCCGGCTTACAAATCAAACGTTTCAAATTGGGAGCCGCCTATGCTAAATACCACCTTAGCACCTCGTCTCTCTTGTTCAATCTCTCTATGACACTATAACAACAATAAAAATAAATAAGATGAAAAAGATTACCATAGCAATCGATGGGTTTTCCTCTTGCGGTAAAAGCACAATGGCCAAAGATCTGGCACGCGAAATAGGATATATTTACATTGACAGTGGGGCCATGTATCGTGCCGTCACCCTTTACAGCATCGAAAACGGCATCTTCAATGGAGATGCAATCGATACAGAGAAGCTAAAGCACCGGATGAAAGACATCCACATATCTTTCCGTATCGACCCGGAGACCGGACGTCCGAATACGTACTTAAACAACGTGAATGTAGAGAACAAAATCCGCACAATGGAAGTTTCTTCTAAAGTAAGCCCGATCAGTGCCTTGGATTTCGTGCGTTCTGCCATGGTAGAGCAACAGCAGGCGATGGGACGTGAAAAAGGGATTGTCATGGATGGCCGCGATATCGGTACGACAGTATTTCCGGATGCCGAACTGAAGATATTTGTTACAGCCACTCCCGAAATCCGCGCCCAACGCCGTTATGACGAATTGAAAGCCAAAGGGCAGGAAGCCAGTTTTGAGGAAATTCTGGAGAATGTAAAACAACGTGACTACATCGACCAAAACCGGAAAGTAAGTCCGCTGAAGAAAGCAGACGACGCCCTATTGCTGGACAACACGGAACTGACGATTCCACAGCAAAAAGAGTGGTTGTTCGACCAATACAATCGAGTTATAAAAGCATAGACCTATTGGGATTTTAGCTATTTGTTAATTCTGAAAACCAAGAATGATAAAAGTAGAGATAGATGAAGGTTCCGGCTTCTGCTTCGGAGTAGTAACCGCCATCCACAAGGCAGAAGAAGAGCTGGCAAAAGGGGTAACCCTCTATTGCCTGGGGGATATCGTACATAATAGCCGGGAAGTGGAACGGCTTAAATCGATGGGGCTCATCACCATCAACCATGAAGAATTCAAGCAATTGCACAACGCAAAAGTATTGCTTCGCGCACACGGTGAGCCTCCTGAAACTTATATAACAGCCAACAAGAATAATATTGAAATCATCGACGCAACCTGCCCGGTAGTGCTTCGCCTGCAAAAACGTATCAAGCAGGAATATCAACAGGAAGACAATAAGGAGAAACAAATCGTCATATACGGCCAGAACGGACATGCCGAAGTTTTGGGGTTAGTGGGGCAAACCACAGGCCGGGCCATTGTTATTGAGAAACTGGAAGAAGCCAAAAAGCTCGATTTCAGTAAAAACATCCGCCTTTATTCACAAACCACCAAATCTTTAGATGAATTTTGGGAGATTGTCGACTATATCAAGGCACACATCTCTCCCGATGCCACATTCGAATATTACGACACCATCTGCCGGCAAGTAGCCAATCGCATGCCCAATTTGCGTAAGTTTGCCGCTTCGCACAACCTGATCTTCTTCGTCAGTGGGAAGAAAAGTTCAAACGGTAAAATGTTATTCAGCGAATGTCTTAAAGTAAACCCGAACTCTCATCTGATAGACAGTGTCGAAGAAATAGACGATTCCCTGCTTCATGACATTGATTCAATCGGTATATGCGGAGCGACCTCTACCCCCAAATGGCTGATGGAACAAATTTACATGGAAATAAAGGCCCGTCTCGGACAAGAAAGTCTTTAATCACAGAAAGAATGCCTTTAACGTTATTTATTAATACTAACGTCAGTTTGACACGAATCCGGTCCATATCCTAACACTTTTTGCTATCTTTGCAGCGTCAAATATAAAACAAGATTGCAATGGGAACAGTTAAGTGTGTAGGTATTTTAACCTCCGGAGGAGATGCTCCGGGAATGAATGCTGCAATCCGTGCAGTAACACGTGCAGCTATCTATAACGGGCTGCAAGTTAAGGGCATATACAGAGGATACAAAGGATTGGTAACAGGAGAGATCAGCGAATTCAAAAGCCAGAATGTAAGTAATATCATCCAACTGGGAGGTACCATTCTGAAGACAGCACGCTGCAAAGAATTTACTACACCGGAAGGCCGTCAGCTTGCCTATGAAAATATGAAAAAAGAAGGCATCGATGCCCTTGTTATTATCGGCGGTGACGGTTCCCTGACTGGCGCCCGTATTTTTGCACAAGAATTCGATGTACCGTGTATCGGATTACCGGGCACTATCGACAACGATTTATATGGTACAGATACCACCATCGGATATGATACGGCATTAAACACCATCCTGGATGCAGTGGATAAGATACGCGATACGGCAACTTCACACGAACGTCTTTTCTTCGTAGAAGTGATGGGGCGTGACGCCGGCTTCCTCGCTTTGAACGGTGCCATTGCTTCCGGAGCAGAAGCAGCCATCATTCCGGAATTCAGTACAGAGGTCGACCAACTGGAGGAATTCATTAAAAGCGGTTTCCGCAAATCCAAAAACAGTAGTATCGTATTGGTAGCGGAAAGCGAACTGACCGGTGGCGCCATGCATTATGCAGAGCGTGTGAAAAATGAATATCCGCAATATGACGTGCGTGTAACAATCTTAGGACATCTTCAACGCGGTGGCAGTCCTACGGCACACGATCGTATTCTGGCAAGCCGTTTAGGTGCGGCAGCCATCGATGCCATCATGGAAGACCAGCGTAATGTGATGATCGGTATCGAACATGATGAAATTGTTTATGTGCCTTTCAGCAAAGCAATAAAGAATGATAAACCGATCAAGAGAGAATTGGTCAATGTACTAAGAGAACTTTCTATTTAAAAACAATAGTGATCGTTTTTAGAAGAGCCTATTTGAATTTTGCCCAGTACTATTTTAGGAGGAAATTTCAAACAGGCTCTTATTAAGTGGCAAGGAAGCGTTCCTTGCCACTTTTTTATAATGATAATACAGAAGACACAAAGAAAAACACAGGCTGTGCTTAAACATAAAAACTTCATTTTACTGCCCGACCAAAATCAAAACAGTATAAGCCCGCGGTTCTTTCAAGAAAAAAGCTGTGATACTTCATAGAGAAAAGACGATTCTGTGGAAAAACTGGGCAAAAGAGGGTATTTTTAGTTATTAAAAAGATATTGCTATTTTAATAGGGTGTTTTTCCTTATTTTTGTTGGGAGAAATCACAAAACAAGATACTATAAAAAGTCTTAATACCCCCACCCATGTATTCCATGAAGGGCGAATACAAAGTACTATATGGTAGCAATTCCGGAGTCGAGGATTTACAATTGATATAATACAATAGAAATATGAAAAAACTGGTTATTGCCTGCTTCGCTGTTACACTTTTGGCCAACAGTCTACAAGCCCGAGAGACTGAAATCAATGTATCCCCCCAAGAAACCGGAATAAAGCTATGGTATGACCGGCCTGCAACCCAATGGGTGGAATCCCTGCCATTAGGCAACGGACGTCTGGGAGCCATGGTTTACGGTGACCCGATACATGAAGAATTTCAATTAAACGAAGAGACTGTATGGGGAGGTTCGCCATACAACAATACCAACCCGAAGGCCAAAGAAGTCCTGCCGCAAATCCGGCAATTGATCTTCGAAGGCCGAAACGAAGAGGCACAAGCACTTTGCGGTCCCAATATCTGTTCGCAGACTGCCAATGGTATGCCGTATCAAACAGTAGGTTCCCTGCATCTCGATTTCGAAGGAATCAGCAGCTATTCCAATTACTACCGCGAACTGGATATTGAAAAAGCTGTCACCACCACCCGCTTCACAGCCGGAGGAGTGACCTATACCCGGGAGGCATTTACCTCTTTCCCCGATCAGTTACTGATCATCCGACTGACGGCGTCGGAAAAAGGAAAGCTCTCTTTCACTGCCCGTTACAGTACACCTTATCAAAAGAATATCGTTAAAAGCATCTCCTCCCGGAAAGAGCTTCAACTGGACGGGAAAACCAATGACCACGAAGGCATCGAAGGAAAAGTGCAGTTCACCGCACTGACACGTATCGAACGGAACGGCGGGCATACGGAAGCCGTTTCGGACACGCTGCTCCGGGTTCGTAATGCCAATAGTGTAACTATCTATGTATCGATAGGCACCAACTTCATAAACTATAAAGATATATCAGGCGATGCCCTGCAAACCGCTCAAGCCTATCTGAAAAATGCCGGAAAGAATTACCTGAAAGCCAAAGAAGCCCATTGCGTCGCTTACGGAAAGTGGTTCAACCGTGTCTCTCTCGATCTGGGTAGCAATGCACAAGCCGCCAAGCCGACCGATGTACGGGTACAGGAATTCGCTTCGTCTTTTGATCCGCAACTGGCCACTCTGTATTTCCAATTCGGACGGTATCTGCTAATATGCAGTTCCCAACCCGGCGGACAAGCCGCCAATCTTCAAGGTATCTGGAACTATCAGCTACGCGCCCCTTGGGATGGAAAATATACCACCGACATCAATGTGGAAATGAACTATTGGCCTGCCGAACCTACCAACTTGGCAGAGATGCACGAACCTTTCCTGCAACTGGTAAAGGAGGTAGCCGAGCAAGGCCGGCAAAGTGCCGCTATGTATGGTTGCCGGGGATGGACGCTTCATCACAATACGGATATCTGGCGTTCCACCGGCTCTGTAGATGGTCCGGGATATGGCATTTGGCCTACATGCAATGCCTGGTTCTGCCAGCATTTATGGGATCGTTACCTGTTCTCCGGCAATCGCGATTACCTTACCGAAGTATATCCGCTGATGCGCAGTGCCTGCGAATTCTATCTGGACTTCCTGATACGTGAACCGCAAAACAACTGGTTGGTAGTATCGCCCTCCTACTCTCCCGAAAACCGTCCGTCGGTAAACGGGAAACGCGATTTTGTCGTTGTGGCAGGTGCTACTATGGACAACCAGATGGTAAGCGACCTTTTTCATAATACATTGGAAGCCGCATCCCTGATGGACGAATCATCCGCTTTCATGGATAGTCTGCAAACAGTCGTTCAAAACTTGGTCCCTATGCAAGTGGGACGCTGGGGACAGCTGCAAGAGTGGATGGAAGACTGGGATAATCCGAAAGACCATCATCGCCACACCTCTCATTTATGGGGATTGTATCCGGGACGCCAGATTACCCAAGAAACTCCCATCCTTTTTGAAGCAGCCAAACGCACACTCGAAGGTCGTGGAGACCATTCCACCGGTTGGTCTATGGGATGGAAAGTCTGTTTTTGGGCACGGCTTCTCGATGGGAATCATGCTTATAAGCTAATTACCGAGCAACTCCACCCGACTACCGACGAAAAAGGACAGAACGGAGGAACTTATCCCAACTTATTCGATGCCCATCCTCCTTTCCAGATAGACGGTAACTTTGGCTGTACGGCAGGAATCTCCGAGATGCTGGTACAGAGTCATGCCGGTAGCGTACATTTGCTACCCGCACTGCCCGATGTGTGGAAGAAAGGAAGCGTAAAAGGACTTCGCTGCCGTGGCGGATTTACAGTAGACGAACTGAACTGGGAAGACAATCAACTCCAAACAGCCCGTATCACCTCATCCATAGGAGGGACGTTACGAATTTGTACGGCTACCCCGTTATCACTTAACGGCATTGAATTAAAACCGGTAAAGCGTTCCGAATGTGACAACCCACTATTGAAAAGTCAACCGATACGTCGTCCTCTGATTGCCGCCGATGCTCCGATCAATACGACCGTGCGACCTGAAACTTATATATATGATATAGAAACGGTAGCCGGAGAAAGTTATCTGCTAATGAAAAAATAAGAATCTGTCCACTTTCTCTTAATATAAACAACTTGGATTCTAATACTTTAGCAAGTATATCCTCCTTGTTTTATTGTTAATAATCGTAATGTTAGTTTATAGTTGTGTTACTTTTATATGTTTGCAGTTGTACAAACGGTGTCCCTCTTTTTACGACTGCAAACATTCTCTGTATAAGTTTATACTTTATCGCATTCAGTACAACGCCAAATTC
>CAUEFX010000090.1 GCA_958477465.1 uncultured Bacteroides sp. | reverse complement strand
CCGGTTCCAGAGGGATGGCAAGGCGCTGGCTCTTGCGCCCGAACTGTGTGCTCTTCGGTTCACCGTTGTAACCGACCCAGATTTCACCCAGATTCTCCATATCATGTACGTCCAAGCCCATCATGTGTCCCAGTCCATGAGGATAAAACAAAGCATGAGCACCTTCATGTACCGCATCGGCAGCATCGCCTTTCATTAATCCCAACGCTTTCAAACCCTCTACCATCACACGGGCAGACAATTCATACACCTCCATATACGGGATGCCCGGACGAAGCGCCTTTACCGACTCCAGATGCATTGCATTCTGGACTTCGTACACCTCCCGCTGACGGGTAGTGAATTTCTTGTCGGCAGGAATCGTAGACGACATATCACCGGCATAACCCGACTCTACCTCCGCACCGGCATCAATCAGAAACAGATCACCCTGTTTCACCTTATTGCCGTGATAATGGTTGTGCAAGGTTTGTCCGTTGATTGTGGCAATTGTGGCAAAGGAAAGTTCACAATTATTCGCCTCCGCTACCCGGTTCATCTCCGCCACGACTTCATATTCATACATCCCCGGACGAAGAACCTTCATAGCAGTAATATGCATATCGGCGGTAACATCGCACGCTTTTTCTATTTCAGCGATCTCCTCGGCAGATTTATAATTCCGTTGGGCCACTACGGCACGGATAAACGGGATGGACCCTTCCTGATGTGCAGGCGGTATGCCCAACCAATCCATCAGTTTCAATTTATGCTCGGCACGATAAGGAGGCAAATAATGGATAATCTTCCCTTTCTGAACACACTTATGCAGATAATTCACAATTTCCGCCGACGGCAAGGTCTGTGTCACTCCTACCCGTTCGCTCTTCTCCCTCAACGTGGGCTGGACACCCATCCACACAATGTCATCCATCGTCAGCTCATCACCGAAAATAATCTCCTTATCATCATCAATATCAATGATGGCAGAAAGCCCGGCAAACGGTAATCCGAAATAATAAAGAAAAGTAGAATCCTGACGGTAACGGAACGTGTTACTCTCATAATTCAACCCATAGTCGTCATTGCCAAGAAATAACAATACCCCGGAGCCTAATCTCTTTTTTAGCAGGGCCCGTCGCTGCATATACGTCTCTTTGCCAAACATAATATTCTATTTTTTAAGTTCGTGCAACAAAGATAGAGAATTTAGCGTTATACAAATAAAAATAATCTTCATAATATGTGTAATCTGTGGTGAAAAAGCTACTTTTGTAGCGAGAAATAACCCTATATAGAAAACAAAAACCGTATGGCACAAGGTTCCCGTCAAATACAATCCCAGGCGCAGCAGCAGATACAGACGCTTTCTCCGCAGCAGATTCTGGTAGTAAAACTATTGGAGCTTCCTGCCGTAGAACTGGAAGACCGCATACACGCCGAACTATTGGAAAATCCGGCACTTGAAGAAGGGAAAGAAGACTCCCCTTCCGATGAACCGGGTGAAAACAATGCCTCTGATAATGAAAACGAGACAGAAGGTGACAGCAATGACTACGATTCATTAAGCGACTATCTGAACGAAGACGACATACCCGATTATAAATTGCAGGAGAACAACCGTTCGAAAGGCGAACAGGCGGAAGAGATCCCCTTTTCCGATGCCACCTCTTTTTATGAGATACTGAAAGAGCAATTGAGTGAACGCAATCTCACGGAACATCAGCGCGAACTGACCGAATACCTTATCGGATCACTGGACGACGACGGTCTGCTCCGCAAATCCCTTGAAAGCATCGGCGACGAATTGGCCATTTACGCCGGCATCGACACCACGGAAAAAGAATTGGAAGACGCCCTGCATATTATCCAGAGTTTCGATCCGCCCGGACTGGGCGCACGCAATCTCCAGGAGTGCCTGTTGATACAACTTCGCCGGAAGATAAAAAAAGGGAAACCCAACGAGCTGCTGATGATGGAGATTAAGATTATCCAAGATTATTACGAAGAATTCACCCGTAAACATTGGGATAAAATCATAAAAAAGCTCTGCTGTAACGAAGAGGATTTCAATGCCGCTATTGCAGAAATCACGAAACTGAACCCACGCCCCGGCGCCTCTTTAGGAGAGGCCATCGGACGCAACCTGCAGCAGATCGTTCCCGACTTCATCGTAGACACTTATGATGACGGCAGCATCAATGTCAGCCTCAACAACCGGAACGTACCGGAACTCCGCATGAGCCGTGATTTCACGGAAATGGTGGAAGAACATACGAAAAACAAAGCCAACCAGTCCAAAGAGTCCAAAGAAGCCATGATGTTTCTAAAGCAAAAGATGGATGCAGCACAAGGGTTTATCGACGCCATCAAACAACGGCAGAATACATTAATGACCACTATGCAGGCTATCATCGACCTCCAGCGTCCGTTCTTCCTTGAAGGAGACGAATCCTTGCTTCGCCCCATGATTCTGAAAGATGTTGCCGAACGTACCGGACTGGATATTTCGACCATCTCGCGCGTCAGCAACAGTAAGTACGTACAAACCAATTTCGGAATCTACCCGCTGAAATTTTTCTTCAGTGACGGATATACCACCGAAGACGGCGAAGAGATGTCTGTCCGTGAGATACGCAAAATACTAAAGGAATGTATCGACAACGAAGATAAGAAGAAACCGCTGACAGACGACGAGTTGGCAGATATCCTGAAAGAGAAAGGATACCCGATTGCCAGACGTACCGTAGCCAAATACCGGCAACAACTGAACATACCGGTGGCAAGGCTGAGGAAGTAACGAGGATTAATAATTAAAATTTAAATAAAGCACCCGTCGTATGGGAGAAGTAAATGTAGAACAACATATCATTGCAGATAAAACGCTTATCAGAACAGCGCAGATTACATCGTGGATACTGACTCCGTTCTCTATCCCTTTCTTAGCCTTTCTGGTTCTTTTTCTGTTTTCTTACCTGCGCATTATGCCCATACAATATAAACTGATTGTATTGGGAATCGTATATTGTTTTACCATACTGATGCCTACCATTACCATTTTCCTGTTTCGTAAGATTAACGGATTTGCCTTGCAGGAGCTGAGTGAACGCAAGAAACGCTATATACCGTTCGCACTTACCATCATCTCATACGTTTTCTGTCTGCTGATGATGCACAAATTGAATATTCCCTGGTACATGACCGGCATCATACTGGCTGCATTGGTCATGCAGATCATCTGCATCATTGTCAATCTGAAATGGAAGTTGAGCGAGCACATGGCCGGAATAGGCGGGATTATAGGCGGACTCGTCTCATTCAGCGAGCTCTTCGGGTATAACCCGGTGTGGTGGCTCTGTCTGTTTATCCTGGTTGCCGGAGTATTGGGATCGGCACGAATCATTTTACAGCACCATTCATTGGGAGAAGTATTATCCGGTTTTGCCGTCGGACTGGTATGTGCATTGCTTGTACTGCATCCGTTGAGCAATGTATTGTTTCGAATCTTTTTATTTTAAACATCAAATATAAACTCTTAAAAACTAATTATTATGAATTTCCCACAAAACTTAAAGTACACCAACGAGCACGAATGGATTCGTGTAGAGGGAGATGTAGCTTATGTAGGTATAACCGATTATGCGCAGGAACAACTGGGCGACATCGTATTCGTAGACATCCCGACAGTAGGTGAGACCTTGGAGGCCAACGAGACTTTCGGTACGATTGAAGTGGTAAAAACCATCTCCGACCTTTTCTTGCCGGTAGCCGGTGAAGTGCTCGAACAGAATGAAAGCCTGGAAGAAAATCCTGAATTGGTTAACAAAGATCCTTATGGTGAAGGTTGGCTCATCAAGATGAAGCCTGCCGATGCCAAAGACACCGACAATTTGCTGGATGCGGAAGCATATAAGGCGATGGTCAATGGATAAGAAGGCAGTAAAATAATGTAAGCAAGAAATGCTGATAATGAACGTAAGCAAGAAATGCTAATAATATAAGTTTAATGTGAGGGTGTGCCCAAACTCTCTTGCAGACAAAACCACCCTTGCTACAGGCATCTGTGACAAGGGTGATTTCTATGTTTCAGGTATTTTGGCACACACTCTTTTTGTTTAATATTTATTCTATGACTCCAATTGTAAGTATCATCATGGGCAGCACCTCCGACCTTCCTGTTATGGAGAAGGCCGCACAGTTGCTCAATGATTTGCATGTTCCGTTCGAAATGAATGCCCTCTCTGCCCACCGCACTCCTGAGGCAGTAGAAGAATTTGCCAAGAATGCCCGCTCACGCGGCATAAAAGTAATCATTGCCGCTGCCGGTATGGCGGCAGCGCTTCCGGGGGTTATTGCAGCTAGCACCACACTTCCGGTTATCGGCGTACCCATCAAAGGCTCTGTGCTCGACGGTGTAGATGCACTCTATTCCATCATCCAGATGCCTCCCGGAATACCGGTAGCAACCGTAGCAATCAACGGGGCGATGAATGCAGCCATCCTGGCCGTACAGATGCTGGCTTTGAGCGATGCAGAACTTGCAAACGCTTTTGCGGCTTACAAAGAAGGCTTGAAGAAGAAAATCGTAAAAGCCAATGAAGAGCTGAAAGAAGTTAAGTTTGAATATAAAACCAACTAAATTTACAATCGGACGATTTACAATTTACCATCCGGCTGCGTCACAACCATCTATATCTGCCGCAATCGCAAAGAAGTAAGTTGTAACGGTCCGAATGGTAGATTGCAAATAGAAAACAGTAAATGGAAAGGGATCTATTCAATTACTCCCGAAGAGAGACGTCAGAAGTAAATATCGGTGCCGTCCCATTGGGCGGTCTCCATCCTATTCGCATCCAGTCGATGACAAACACATCGACGCAAGATACGGAAGCATGTGTAGAACAAGCCAAACGTATCGTAGATGCAGGCGGAGAATATGTCCGTCTCACAACGCAGGGTGTCAAGGAAGCGGAAAACCTGATGAATATCAACATCGGCTTGCGCAGTCAGGGATACATGGTTCCATTGATAGCCGACGTACACTTCAACCCCAAAGTAGCCGATGTAGCAGCACAGTATGCCGAAAAGGTACGTATCAATCCGGGCAACTACGTAGACCCGGGACGCACTTTCAAGCAATTGGAATATACGGATGAAGAGTATGCACAGGAATTGCAGAAAATCCGCCATCGCTTTGTCCCTTTTCTGAACATCTGCAAAGAGAATCATACAGCTATCCGTATCGGTGTCAATCACGGCTCACTGTCCGACCGCATCATGTCCCGTTACGGTGACACTCCCGAGGGGATGGTAGAATCGTGCATGGAGTTTCTCCGGATTTGTGTGGAAGAGCAGTTTCACGACGTGGTCATCTCCATCAAGGCATCCAACACCGTGGTGATGGTTAAAACGGTCCGCCTGCTGGCAGCTGTCATGGAAAAAGAGGGAATGGCTTTCCCGTTGCACTTAGGCGTCACCGAAGCCGGAGACGGAGAAGACGGACGTATCAAATCGGCCTTAGGCATCGGCGCCCTGTTGGCAGACGGATTGGGGGATACGATCCGTGTGTCGCTCAGCGAAGAGCCGGAAGCTGAAATTCCGGTAGCGCGCAAACTGGTCGATTATATCACTGCCCGCCGCGATCACCCTTATATCCCCGGTATAGAAGCGGCAGGATTCAATTACCTGTCTCCTTCCCGGAGGAAGACAAATGCCGTCCGCAATATAGGAGGTGATCATCTTCCGGTCGTTCTGGCCGACCGCATGGACGACAACACAGAAGTGAATCCGCAATTCACTCCCGATTATATCTATGCCGGAAGAGAACTTCCTGCCGTACGTGAGGCCAATGTCGAATATATCCTGGACGCAGATGTATGGACCGGCGAAGCAGGAACATGGCCGGCATTCAACCATGCCCAACTACCACTGATGGGCATGTGCCAGGCAGAGCTGAAATTCCTGTTTATGCCTTATATGGCACAGACCGATGAGGTGATCGCCTGTCTTAAAGTACATCCGGAAGTCGTTATTGTCTCTCAAAGCAATCACTCCAACCGGGTCGGCGAACACCGCGCACTGGTACACCAGCTGATGTCCGAAGGAGTGGAAAATCCGGTAATCTTCTTCCAGCACTATCAGGAAGATATTGCCGAAGATCTGCAGATAAAGGCCGCCGCCGATATGGGAGCATTGATATTCGATGGCTTGTGCGACGGCATTTTCCTTTTCAACCAAGGTTCGTTAAGTCATGCCGTGACAGACGCCACCGCTTTCGGAATCCTGCAGGCGGGTCGTATCCGTACTTCCAAGACAGAATACATCTCTTGTCCGGGATGCGGACGTACCTTATTCAATTTGCAGCACACCATTGCCCGCATCAAAGAGGCTACCTCGCATCTGAAAGGTCTGAAAATAGGAATTATGGGGTGCATAGTCAATGGTCCCGGAGAAATGGCGGATGCCGATTACGGATATGTAGGGGCTGGACGGGGAAAAGTCAGCCTGTATAAACGTAAGGAATGCATAGAGAAAAACATTCCGGAAGAAGAGGCCGTGGAAAAACTGATCGAGCTAATCAAGAGGAACGGCGACTATACAGAGAAATAATCACCGGACAGCACCAAACTGAATCCGATATAACGGGCCGGTAGCAAAGAACCGCTTCGGGGTGTTTCTGAATCTGAACTCCCTATTAACCTTAAAAGAGCCGTATCATCACTCCAAACAGAGTTTGATACGGCTCTTTCTCTTTCGGCAGAATAAAACCGGGGTTCGATATCTCCTTTCTATATTCGGTTAATGCCCCCGCTTTATCCTTTATCCTTATTTCTTCTTTTTCTGTGCAAACAGCCAGTCCATGAATCCCGGATAGTTGAATGCGGAAGTCCAACTGTCATGGCCACATCCTGGAAACTCTATGTATTCAACATCAGCACCGGCCGTCTTTAACGCTTTATAAGCCATACGGGAACCTTCCACCGTCACTATATTGTCTGCATCCCCATGAAATATGCGGAATTTCACTTTCCTGGCATCTGCCAGCCGGTCCGGATTGACCGTACCGCAAATAGGGACAGCCACCGCAAAGAGCTCCGGAAAGCGGATCGCCATATCATAGGTTCCCATCCCTCCCATCGAAAGCCCGATGACGTAAATACGGTTTTTATCGACTTGTGGCAAAGCCAGATAAGTATCCAGCAGTTCTTTCAATGACTTGAACACCGGAGACAACTCCTGCCCCACAGGCATCTCCGCCGGAGAGAACGAACCCGGACGGGATGTATACGCCCAATAAGCATCTGACGGGCATTGCGGGATTAAAACAAACGCTGGATGTTTCTCGCTGTTCACCGGATTAAGAAACATCTGTGCACCATGTACAAGCTGCCTCTCATTATCATTTCCCCTCTCTCCGGCACCATGCAAAAAGAGCACAAGGGGATATTTGGCACCGGTTTTCTCATTTTCCGGCCGCAACAGGCGGTATGGCAATGAATCACCGGAAGAAGATACAAATTCTTTTTTTTGATAGCTCCTTTGTGCCCAACTTGAGACAGCCAGCAGGCACAACAGGCAGAAACTAAAAAACTTTCGCATAAAATCTATCATCAACTAAAAACTGTTTTAATTTTCCTCAAAAACAACTCCCGTCACGCGACCTATACATTGGTCTGTCACTCTTCTTTTGCAGTAGCGGCAGTTGCACTCAATATCTGCCGGTAACGTTCCGGATTCGTCAGCACCTGAACAGCCTCATCCAACTCCTTGTCATCTTTCAACTGCTGGATAATGGCACCTTTCTGATAATAATAGCGCTTGATTATCTCTTCTGCAATCATCTTCTTTATGTCTTTAGAGAAATAATCGAGGTCACGATCCAGATTATGCTTCAGCTTATTCTCCAAAGCCTTGAATTCCTCAGAGGCATCATTCATATAGCCTTCAAACTCAGCCGCCTCTTTCAGTGTGTTCAGGATCTTCTCACTTTGCTGATCATACTTGAAATCCGCCCCTTTCACTTTATTCTTGAACTCTTCGTAATCAGCGTCCGTCAACTCAAACTCTTTTGCCGAAGCAATCGCCGGATGTTTCAGACAATAGTCCGTTGCATAATCAAAAATCAGATTATCACGTACCAGATAGAACAGGATATTGGGCAGTCGCTCCTGCTTCACCTCAATATCGGGGTTTACTCCCCCTCCATCCCGCACTTCACGTCCGGCAGCCGTATGAAACACGGTTGTCAAGCTATCGGGAATACGCGCCACACTGCCATCTTCATTACGGTGCGCATAATCTATGGCCTGCACACATCTGCCACTGGGGATATAATATTTGGAAGTCGTAATCTTCAAATTACCGCCATAAGGTAAAGAGCGGGGCACCTGCACCAATCCTTTTCCATAAGTACGGTTGCCCACAATGACAGCCCGGTCAAGGTCCTGCAATGATCCAGAGAGAATCTCCGAGGAAGAAGCCGTACCGCTATTTACCAGCACGGCAATCGGAATATCGGTATCCAACGGTTCACGCAAGGTTTTATAGGTATTGCTTGCCTGCTTGATTTTACCTTTTGTTGTCACAATCGTCTTTCCGCGCGGCACGAACATATTCACAATCTCCACCGCCTGATCCAGCAAGCCGCCGCCATTGTTGCGCAAATCGATCACCAATGAGGTAATCCCCTGCTTTTTCAAATCAAGAAAAGCCTTCTTGAAGTCTTTGGAAGGATTTCCGGAAAAACTACTAAGGTTAATATACCCCACCTGACCGTCCATGACTCCATAATAAGGAATGGTAGGCATCTGAATAGAGCGGCGTACGATATTAAATTCGATCGGTTCTTTGACACCGGGGCGCTGCACTTTCAGTTTAAAGCTGGTACCTACCTGCCCGCGAAGCAACGTGCTCACGTCCGAATTCCCCTTCAAGTCCTTTCCATCGATCTCCAGCAATAAATCTCCGGCTTTCAGTCCGCTCTCCGCAGCCGGCATTCCTTCATAGGGCTCGGCAATCACCGTATATTGGCTTTTGGAATTGTATCTGATTAAAGAACCGATACCGCCATAGGAACCTTTCACCATCATTTCCAGTTCATCCTGATCGTTCTCAGGATAATACACGGTATAAGGGTCGAGAGAATACAGCATGTTATCGATTCCCTCACGGATCGTCTTGTTAGGATCAATCGTATCTACATAAAACATATCCAGTTCCTTGACTATGGAGTTGAATATGTCCAGATTCTTAGCGATCTGAAAATTACGGTCGTCACCGCTTTTAAAACTAAAGAACGCAACAGCAATCAATACAACCACAACAACGATACCATTTCGCCTATTTAGAAACTTTTTCATACACTTTTAGTTAAAATGAGAAACAAAAGTAACTCATTATCTGCTTATTCAGACAGAACGTCGTTAATATTTAACTTTATTTCATCCCAACGTTCTTTTGAGATAGTGGTTCCGATAACCTGTATAACATTTCCCGAAAGAACAGAACCTATTTTTGCACATTTCTCCAACGAATAGCCGCAAGTCAAGCCATACAAAAAGCCTGCGGCAAAATAGTCACCGGCTCCGGTCGTATCTATTACTCTCTCCACAGGAATGGCAGACACCCTGACCTCCTCCGTGCCTTTACGGATCAAAGACCCTCTGCTACCGATTTTAACAATGGCAATGCTGCACTGTTTGCCTATCGTTTCCAAAGCCTGTTCAGGTTCCTCTCCGGTGAATGCTTTCGCCTCTTCTTCATTGGCAAACACGATATCCACATATTTACTTATCAATAAGGAGAAGAAATCCTTATCATTCTCAACGATATTATAGCTTGCCATGTCGAGACATATCTGCAGGCCGGCTTCTTTCGCCAATTCAATGGCCCGGAGAATCATATCATGATCCTGCACCAGATAGCCTTCGATATACAGATAGGCATATCCCTTAAACATATCCAAAGACAAGTCTTCGGCCTTCAGGGTAGCGGCTGCTCCCAAATAAGTACCAAAAGTACGTTCACCATCAGGAGAAATAAAAGTAGAAGCTACCCCCGAAGGCAGATCGGAGAGAAAAATCTTATCCTCTATATTGTTTTTTTGCAGATTTTCGCGGAAAAACTTCCCATAATCATCATTTCCCACTTTTCCGATAAAACCGGCTGCAGCTCCGAGACAAGAAAGTCCGAGGATGGTATTTCCTGCTGATCCACCGGTTGCAAGATGGGTTTTCATATTCGCAAATTTTTCGTTAATCTGCTGTAACTTAGCTTCATCAATAAGTTGCATGCTCCCTTTCGGCAGGCCCATTTCATCGAGCAGGATATCATCTTTCAAGGTTGCAAGTACATCTACAAGGGCATTGCCCAAACCAATTATTTTGTCCATTTCAATATTTTTTTTGCAAAGATATTGCATATTTCAAAATATCCTATTACTTTTGCATCGCAATTGAGAAAACAATCTTCCTTAGCTCAGTCGGTTAGAGCATCTGACTGTTAATCAGAGGGTCCTTGGTTCAAGTCCAAGAGGAAGAGCAAAGTTCAAAATTCTCAATTGCAAAACATTCTTCCTTAGCTCAGTCGGTTAGAGCATCTGACTGTTAATCAGAGGGTCCTTGGTTCAAGTCCAAGAGGAAGAGCAGAAAAGGTTCGTCATAATGGCGAACCTTTTTTTGTCCTAAGATAATCACCACAGAGTACACAGAGTAACACAGAGTAATATTGGGTCAGTCCGAAAACCGGGTCAGTCCGAAAACCCTGTGGGTATGTTAAATTTACACAG
>CAUEFX010000089.1 GCA_958477465.1 uncultured Bacteroides sp. | reverse complement strand
AAGCCATTATTTGATTTGAAAAAGTTTTTTGGGTGACGCATTCCCGAAGTCGGGTGATCGGACTGCTTTATTGAGGCATTGCCAAAATCTTCTCATTAACAAAACCACCCTTGCTGCAGAAGTCTGTAACGAGGGTGGTTTCTATGTCTTCTATGTTTTTACACACCTCTATGTTATAAAGTAATTGTCACGGAACCGATACATTCCCTGCCTCTTAGCCGATAGTTGTATGTATAGGTATTCACTGAATTATATAGGGTATAGTCATATTGGTGCTGATTGAGAATATTCTTGATATTCACCGAAACCCTTACGGCTTTCCTGCTATAGGCAACACTCATATCCAGCAGATTCATTGTCTTGGTTACATCTTCCGTCAGCTCGTTTTTTACAATGTCCGTGGAGGCATTGAATACTAAACCGTCAAACGGCATGATTTTCAGAGACACCTGATGCTGCTGGCTCAAATAGTTGTTATTTTGAAACCCAGAACAGAGGAACGTTTTTGCGAATGTTCCCTTATAATCCAACTCGATGTATTTGCATGGCTGAGATGTCAGATATGGCGATAGTGTTCCGCATTTCCACGTGTACTTTTGCTGATTGTCATTTTGCAGAATCATTTGGCGTCTCCATAAATAGCCTCCGTTTAATGAGATTTTAGTCTTGATAGGCTCAATGAATTTGGTAATACCAAGCTGGCCTGTAAAATTCCGTGCTGTATTGGGAGAGTAAATCTTCGACATTGTAATGAGAGAAGTGCTTGCCTCCTGATGGGCCAGTAGATTGCTTCTCTCCTGGCTATACAGCATATCGGCATTAAAGAACCACATTTTCAGGGGGACTTTGTAGTCATAGTGCAATGCTGCATTCAAACTTTTGGTATCTGCCAAGATGCCGGAACCCGTTTTTACGGATATGTCATTGATCCGGACCGGGGATTTCAAGAAATCGAGTATGTCTCCAAATGTACGGGCATAGAATATGTTTGTACGGATCACCGAACGGGAGGTGATTTTGTAATTACAGTAGACACTCGGGCAAATAGAGTAATACCAGGAATCAGACGGTGTATTTCCGGTATGGTTTCTTGTAGCAATGTAGTCTGTCCGCATGGGAACCTCCAGCCGGAATACATATTTGTATTGCGGATGAGAATATTCATATTGAGGTGCTACTGCTATTTTGAGATTCTGCATGGTCACATCATTGGCTTCACCGGAAGGATGCAGGGCTGTCTGTATGTTGTCCATATAATAATCCAGTAATACAGGCAGATAGATGCGTGAATTAAGATGCTTTTTGGAGGCGGAAATAACGTTTTCTGTCCGAAAACTTCTGCCGTTGGCATTTTGAATTACATCATTGTCCGTCTCTTTGCCAAGGGTCAGTTTTCCCATCGGCGAACCTTGATAGAGAAGGGAAGAAGCGACAGACCAGCGCCAGCCTTTATGATACCAAAGCGTAGAGAACTTGTCGTTTATGCAAAATTCGCGCATTGTCTGCTTTTGGTTGAAGAGCATCCCGTTTTCTGCAGTTGGCAATTCTGATGTCAGGAAAGAGCCTGTACCCGATAGTGTATTATTCAGATAGGCCTTGGCTGAGTTGTTCTTGTACTCCAAAGAAAGGCTTGGACGGTGTAACTTTGATGAGGGGGAGTATTCCTGAGCAATGACGATATTCTCTTCTGCGTCTTCAAAACTTCTCGTCAGGCTATAATTGTATTGGCTTTTGGCGTAGCTGTATCCGATGTTCCCTTTTAGAGTGACATCTTGCTTTATCTTCTTCAGTATGTTGAATGACAGTGACCTGTCGGTCGGTGAGGCATATCTGTCAACTTCAATCGGTGGAGTAGAGGCTGACAGGTTCTCCAATAGATTGGATACTGACGAACCCGGTTCTTTGCTGTCAAAAAGATTGGTGCCTTCGTCTATTGCAAACTGATTGATATTTCCTGCTTTCAGTGAAGCCAGTACTTGCAGGCTGGACTTGAAAAGCATCCCTGCGGCGTTGACTTCATACAAGGCATGCTCACCGGCTCCGAATGACGCTCCGTAAGAACCGACCGGCTTGAACTTCGCCTTGTTGCTCATATTTACATTTATGGCTACATTGTCTGAGAATACATCTTTGTCGGCTTTGACGGCCTGATGGTTATTGAGGACTTGCACGGAGTTGACAAAAGAAGCCGGAATGTTGGTGGTGGCTATGTTGTACTTCCCGCCCAGCAGGTCCATGCCGTTGATATAGAAGTTGGAAATATCCTTGCCCAGATACTTGATACGTCCCTTGTCGCCTATTTCAATGCCGGGGAGTTTCTTCATGGCATCTTTCAGGGTATAATCGTTTTTACCGGTATAGGAAGACAGGTTGTAAGACAAGGTATCTCCCCGCTGATATATGGCAGGAGCTTTGATTACCACCTCTTTGAGGATAGTGATTTTTTCCTTTAAGCAGAAGTCGCATTCCTGGGAGATATTTTTGATCTTTTTTATGGCTTTCTCGTATCCGATCGCTTCTGCGGTGACGATAATTTGTTTCGCTTCGTTCTTTAAGGCAATCTTGTAATGCCCGTTTTCTTCTGTGCTTGCATATCCAAGGAGTGACTGGTTGGCACTTACTTGTACAATGGCTCCTTCCACGGCCGTACCTGTGGTGTCACGAACGATTCCTGTGATAACACTTTGGGCAAAAGCATTGTTACAGAAACAGACCAAAATGAATAAAAGAAACAGTCTCATGGCCCGGCATCTGAAGTTACTTTAATTCGAGCGGAACATATCCATTGGGACGTATTCTTAGCAGCACACCATTTATCATGGCACTGTGTCCGCCATCCTCATATTTTTGAACCGTCATCTCGCTGACAGACTCCGCAGGGATGTTTTCCATAGGGTTTTGTTCAAACTTGTTCTTGGATTTGATAAATTGTTCCCTTGAGGTTTTGACAGGGTTGGCATACGGTTTCATATTCATGGGAACATGGGTTTTGCGGAATGCAATAGCCTTGAACCGGTGTATGCCTTCTGAGTCAGAAGCCTCTAAAATCAATCCGGGAAGCCCGCACAATTTCCACGGTCCGAAAGTGACCGGTATCTCCGTAGAATACCAGGCTGTCCAAGTTCGTCCTCCATATTCTCCTGTTGCCTTCCGGCAGATATAGCCGCAAATCGTATCCATGTCTTCCGTCAAATTCCAAACTGTCGGATTGGCATTTTCTGTATAGCTGTAGTAGTTGGGAGTGATGACACTGTAAACCGTCATCTTTCCTTTGGGCACATTTTGAGCAACAGTCTGGTCAAAAAACAAATCGTTTCTCATTTCTTGAGTCTTGTATTTTTGAATTTCAGCATCGGATGCTTTGCTGGCAATGGCAGAATCGGCTTGAAATGCCGTGTAGTCAGAAAACAGGGCATTGTTCCGGCCTATTTGCAGAATCGTAGGACTTGCATCCAATGAACCTTTTGCATTCTTTACCTGATACTCGTAAAGACATTCATACTCATCAACGTACGAGTCGGAAGTGGAGGCTTTCTGACCGTGTGATTCCGATACAAGGCCGAAGGCAACCAATGATAATAACCAATGTTTCATTTCCATCATATTCAAATTGTTTAGAGATATGTATTTATTTCCCATTGCTGACAGCACAATTTATAAATGCCGATGAATCAACCGTTGGGGTAGAGTTGTACTTCACAAACGATAATGCCTCGCAGTTTCCGAATGCCCGATGGCCGATTTTCTGTAGAGAGGCAGGTAGATCGATACTTTTCAGGCTGGAACAACGCGCGAAAGCATAATCGGAAATCTCTTTCAGATTATCGGGAAAGACGATGTGTTCTATGTTTTTGCAACCGGCGAAGACCCGGTCGTTAATGATTTCGAGACGGTTTTTAAACTCAAGATCGGTTATGCCTTCACAACAAGTAAAAGCCTGCCGTCCTATTCTCTCCACATGTTCCGGTATTATGGAAATACCTACTTTATTACAATCCCAGAATGCCCATTCGCCTATTTCTCTCAAACTGTCCGGCAAGTCATATAACTCAAGATTATGGTCCATGTTGAAAGCGCTGTTTCCTATGTATCTGACTGTTTCGGGGATTTTTACCGACCGTAAATTCTCGCATGTATTGAAAGCACGTTTTTCGATGGTTACCAAACCTTCGGGAAGAATGACTCTTTTTATGAACTTGTTCATTTCAAATGCTTTCTCACCGATTATTTTCACCGTCATTAGCTTGGGGTCGCTGCTTAAATCAACGACAGAGTCTTTTCCTTCCCATTTCACAAGACGGTGGCCGTATTGTGAATCTTCAATCACATAATGGCTTTCCTCTTTTTCCAAAATGTGCACAGGCAAAAAACATAGAAAACTTAATGCCAAGGGTATGAACTTACTTTTCAACATAATCTTCAATGTATCATAGTTGTTTCTCAAAATGTTTTTCTGCTATGCAAAAATACAACTAATTTTAAATCGGTGTTATTCTACCTGTGGAGAATACATTAAAATCAATGGCTGGAACTAATGAAGATCAATGTTTTAAAAGTGATGATTATTAATTACTTGCGGGTGTTGTAAACTCTTCCGGTTTGAAAGTTTATAGGTAAAAAAAGTGAATATTTAATGATTTTAACCTTTATTGCATCAAAACGTGATAGGCTTTGAATTGAATATTGTTTCTTTTTTATTACAAATGGACATTGTCTCGATTTTTTGCATATATACCTCTTGTCAAATGTTACGAATGTTCGTATTATTCCTCTACGAGAATCGGGTCGTTTCTCGTAGAGGAACGATAGGTTTCTCTACGAGGAACACCCCGTTTCTCTACGAGAAAAAATATGCACTATTTAATATATTGATAATCAATCATTTATAAAATATATATAATGTCTTGTTTTTTTAATATTCCAATAGGCTGTTTATTCTCTTTTTAGAGTGTTTGTATATGTCTGAAATCGCAACATATCCCATCTCTTTTGCCTATAGCCATTGCTATCAGATTGTGACAGAGCCTCATATACTATCCTTTTTAATTCTCTTATTTGATGAAAGAGAAAGGTATAAAAATAAATATTTGCATTATATACATCAATATCGAATGCTTGGTCGCTCTTTTCGACTGTTTAGGTATGTTTTGCCTTAATCCTGTTTTGTTATGTTTTATTTTTGTTATACTTTTATAGCGTTTTAATGCTTGTGTTTGTATTTTGAAAACTAATAAATGAATTGTTCTTGTCTCCAAAATCGCCAAATTGAGGAATAATGTACAGAACAATTTTTTTAGCAGCATGAATATATGTCTGCATGAATAATGAAGATGGTCTTCATGCTGTTTTTTTGTTTTCAGACATGATGAATATCGGTTAACGGGCGTAAGTTGGTTCTTGTCTCTAAAATCGCCAAATTTAATGAGACTGCACGCGAAAACAGCAACGGTTGTTTTGCTTGTATTATTATAACCTGTATCTATTCTTGCCTTTCATTTACCTTTTTAAGCCATGTCTGTACAGCCTTCAATGCCTGCGGTTGCGAATTCTGTGCAAGCGTTCCTTTTATGGCGAGTCCCTTGACAACCGTCGCACCTTTACAGGCAGCCTCTATATTGCGTTCTGTACCCGACAGTCCGCTGCCCTCGTGTGTACAGAATGGAACGACAGTTTTCCCATTCCAGTCATGTTTCCCGATAAAGGTATAGACTGCCATCGGCATATCTCCCCACCAGTTGGGATACCCCAAAAAGATAATGTCATAGTCTTCTACGGTCGTGTCGCCTTTAATTTCCGGACGCGCATTGTTTTCTTTCTCCGCTTTTGCTATGTCCACACATGCTTTGTACTCATCCGGATACGGTTTGAGCGTTTCTATTTGAAACAGTTTCCCACCGGTCTCATTGGCAATCATTTCGGCGATGATGTGGGTATTTCCTTTCTTAATATTTCCCACTGCATAGTTTTCACCCGTTCGGGAGAAGAAAACCACAAGAACTTTCTTGTTATCTTTCATGTTCGTTACTTGAGATGTACTACCTTGCGCATAGGCGGTAAACACACATGCGAAAAGTACTGTTAGAATTAGTGTTATATTTCTCATATTGTTAAAATTAATTCGTTTTATTTCGAAGGTCTCAGCGGTCCGTAATAGTAAGATGCCGTAGCACCTCCGTCAATCAGGAAATCGGCTCCCGTAATAAACGCTCCTCTGTCGCTCATCAGCAATTCGGCCACATTCGCTATTTCATCCGCTGTGCCCGGACGCCCTGCCGGGCATTTGGCAAACATGTTCTTGTAAAAATCTCCTCTCGGTCCGTTGAACTCGTCCATTGCCAACGGCGTGACAATGATACCCGGAGAGATGGAATTGATACGGGCGCCTCGTTCGCCCCATTTTACGGCTTCGGCCATTACCCGTTTCACATTACAGCGTTTGGCCATCTGATAAGCGTGTAATGTATCCCGGATATTTTGAGGTTGCAGAATATCGAGCGAAAGCAGTTTCTCGGTAGGGGTCGTGGCGAGCTGTTCGTCTTCATCGGCAGTCAGTGCCGGCATGCGGTGTCCCGACTGGCTGGAGATCGTAACGCCTACACCGCCCTCTTGGATGACCTTACCGATTTCTTCGAGCAAAACGGCTGTTCCGTATAAGTCCACTTTCAGGATAGTCTCTATCGAGGCCTGCGACGGTGATACACCTGCCGCATTGATGAGTGTCGAAATCTCACCGTATTTCCGGGCCTCGGCAATCAGGTCCAGGATGGACGCTCTTGACGAAAGATCCATTTCGACGGGCACTGCATCGAATCCGGCATTAACCATGATTCGTACAATCTCTTTCGCATTCTCCATTTTTTTATCGCCTACAATCATTTTCTTTCCATAGCCCAGGCGACGGGCTATTGCCATGCCGATCTGACCGGCTCCGGTCAATATCATAACATCTTGTTTCATATTCAATATCTCCTGTCTTTAAGAATAAGTTCTTTTATATTCTCTTTTGGATTTCAGGTGCAAAAATACAGCATTACCGGTTGCATGGCTTTAATCCGATTACAGATTCTCTTACCGAAATTACGGATTCTGCTCTTTTTATGATATTTGCAATGAGTTAATTCTCTATATTTGCTGTCAGAAAAAGAAAAAGATATAATCATGAATAGAGAGCTACTGAATATTGCAACCGTCACCGAATACAATGAACTGTTGGGTGTGGAAACGCTGCATCCGTTGGTGAGCGTGATTGATTTGTCGAAAGCAAAACCCATGAAGCACATGCGGCATACTTTCAGCTTTTATGTCGTATTTTTAAAAGATGAGAAGAACTGTGAGCTGGTTTACGGACGCCGGCGTTACGATTATCAGAAAGGTTCCGTCGTGTGTCTTGCTCCCGGACAGATAATCGGGGTGGAAGATACGGGAGAGACTTTTCAGCCTCGGGGATGGGCGCTCTGTTTCGATCCGGAATTGATACGGGGCACTTCGCTCGGCCGTAATATCCGGGAGTATTCCTTCTTTTCGTACGAGGTGAATGAAGCCCTGCACTTGTCAGAGCGTGAGAGGAAACTATTTCTCGACTGCTTGGAAAAAATCCGGGATGAGTTGGAGCATACCATCGACCGTCTCAGCAAACGGCTGATTGCGACCAATATCGAACTGTTGCTGGATTACTGCCTGCGCTTTTATGAACGGCAATTTATCACACGGGAACCGTTCAACCATGATGTGCTGGCCCGTTTTGAAACCCTGATCGACGATTATTTCCAGTCGGGAAAAGCCCAACAGGATGGTTTGCCGACAGTCCGCTATTTTGCAGGCGAGCTATGCTTGTCGCCCAATTACTTCGGTGACCTGATAAAAAAGGAAACCGGAAAATCGGCACAAGAGTACATACAGTTCAAGATAATGGATATAGCCAAAGAACGTATCTTAAATCCGGAGAAGTCGATCAGTCAGATTGCCTATGAATTGGGCTTTCAATATCCGCAGCATTTCACGCGGCTGTTCAAGAAGGTTGTCGGCAGGACTCCGAATGATTATAAAGGACAAGGAATGACTGTATAGGATAGAACTGAATCCGGAAGAATGCAGACAGAGTTTCTTACATATAGCTTTCACTTGTAAAAGTTCAGTAAAATGGCAAAAGTCGATATAAGTAAATTGGATAATTCCCAATATTCCATACCGGGTTATGGAGAACCGATATTCGTGGTAAAGAATGCTGTGCCGATGTCATTTGGCATTTGCTTCTATGGTATTATGCTGAGAGATGTCACTATCGGAAGTGGCGTCAAGTTTTTGCTGGGTGATGCTGACGGGAATAGATACGATGCCGTCTGTCTGAACGTTGCTTTGAAGCGTGAAGCGGATTGTACGACCGTTTATACGGAACCACAACGGTGTGAGGCAGGCGAATTGCTGCATATTACAATTAATTATATACCGGATATGGAATTTACTAAAGGTCCGGTTTGTATCTATTTGTATAAATGAAGGAAAGGCATTAACTGGGCTTATAATCAACAACTTTCACAATAAGAATGAAATATATGCAAAAAATGTATTTTTGGGGTTGATTTTAATACTATAGATAGAGTATATCCGAAAAAATAGTGTATATTATCGGCGTAAACCATTTTATGGTACAACGAGCTCTTTCACAATTGTATTAACCTTAAAGAATCACATTATGAAGCATGTAATCTTTTTAGTGAGTTTGATTTTTAGCTGTCTGTTTCCGACGGCTTTATTCGCACAGGCTCGAGATGTGTCGCAAAGTGACGCATTGGCCATTGCTCAAAGACAGTTTTTGGGTAAAGATGTTGATTATTACATGCTTAATGACAACTCTTCTGAGGTGTGGAACATTTTTGTGGATGCGGAACCGATGAAAGGTTGGCAACATGATTGTTATATTCTGATAATTCCAAAGTCTACAACCTCCAATATCAATTGGTTGATTCCTGAGAAAATATTAAGAAAGTTTCCACCGCAAGAAGACTATTTCCCGATTCTTGTCAAGAATCGTTATGGTAATAATGCCAATTCTAAACCGCAAGTCAAAAAGGTAATCTCTTCTAATGAAGTTAGCGAAGCTGCACAAAGGACTTATGCAATCATTCTAAGTGGTGGTATTAATAAAAATTCCAATTACGAACGATATTGGAATGACTGTTCGTTCATTTATCAGACTTTAGTCAACAAATATGGGGTGCCCAAGGAGAATATTTATCCTCTCATGTCTGATGGAAATGATCCTGCGGCAGACATGAGGTGTGTGACCGGTGAATACAAATCGCAATCTCTTGACCTTGATTTTGACGGTATAGAAGAAATCAAACTTGCTGCGACGAAGAATAATGTTAAGAGGGCACTCAGCTCCTTGTCAAACAAATTGCAGAAAGATGACCACTTGTTCTTCTTTGTAATAGATCATGGTGGTACTACTGACTATAAAACAAATTCATATATTTGCCTTTGGAACAATGAAAGTTTGTATGATTATGAATTGGCTACCATGCTTGACCCATTCACATCCAAATATATAAATGTAAATGTTGTGCTTGGGCAATGTTTTTCCGGTGGGTTCAATGACAACCTTACCAAAGTGGGGTGTGTGGTGGCTTCAGCTTCTACGGGAAGTGAGTCATCCTGGGCATGTTCCGATATACCTTACGATGAATTTGTTTATCAGTGGACATGTGCCGTCAATGAAGCAACTCATACCAATCGCCCTGTAAAATCAGATGTTGATAACAACGGACGAGTAACAATGGAAGAAGCCTTCGATTATGCGAAAACCCATGATCGGGTTTCTGCTGAACACCCTATGTATGTTTCCACGCCTGCCTCTGTAGGAGAAGACTTGGCGTTTACTTATCTCGCACCATCTATAGACCTTTATATAAAAGACAATATAGAAGATACTGGTAAGGAACCGAACATAACTACTAATGAGTTTTGGAAGAGTCCGTCAATTTGGGTCCGTAATCAAGATGATAGAATTTATTTGCATCAAAACCCGGAATATACTCTAACCCATCAAATAGCATTTGTTTATGTTCGTGTTCACAATAGAGGAAAAGAAAAATTTGAAGGAAAAGGTAAATGGATTTTGGCATACTGGTCACAAGCGTCCACCGGACTGACAACAGAAGCATGGAAAGGTCGTGAGCTTTACAATGATGCTTATGCAACAGGTGGGCACATGGAAGCCAGTCCTATAAAAGATGTAATAGAACCAGGAGGATATGTAGATGTTAAGGTTCGTTGGATTTTGCCAAACATGTTGGACGACTATCCAGATGGAAATTTCCATTTCTGTCTGTTGGCAAAAATAATGGATACTCCGTATGACGATGGGTATGTTGACGGACATGCGTATTTTGATATACGAGGCAGTAATGATCAAGCACAAAAGAATGTGACGGTTATTAGCGCAAAGGACGTTGAAAAAGCTTTTTATGTTTATGTGCGAAATGTGTCTCCAACGGCTAAAGCATATACACTTGAACTCATACCTCAGACCGATGCTGATGCAATGCTTTATTCAAGAGCAAAGGTTGAGATGACAATGAGTCGCCCCATATATAATGCTTGGGAGCGTGGCGGTTTCAAATCACATGATATAGAACCGGTATACACGCAATCAAATTCATCAGAACTGCGTAAAGTAAAATTTGTATCTTCACAGAGTAAAATACAGAATGTGTCTCTTAATAGAGATGAGTTTGATGTGGTACAGCTTAAGTTTAACTTCAATAACTATGCTTTTCCAAAATCAACCTATACTTTTGATTTGGTCCAAAAGGATGAGGATGGAAATATTATAGGGGGTGAGACATTTATAGTTGAATCACCGGAAGTTTCTTTCCTGCCAATAGACAAACCTATCATAATTACTTTTCCTGTAGAGGGGGGAGCGACTGAACTAAGAGTGGATAATTCTTCGGAGTTTGACAATATAAAATGGATTAATAAAAATGGTACAACTTTAGGATATAAAGAGACTCTTAGTGTGACACCACGAATCGATGGAAACGATTTTACTGTTATAGCGATGAAGGATGACGGGAAGGTTGCAACACAAAGTATATCTTTAGACTATGGTATGAAATCTGCATCAGTTGTTGATAATAGAATTATAGTTAATTTGAATGAAAATGCTCCAGAAAATGCAACTATTTCTGTTACCTCCATAATGGACGGCACAACAAGGGTTTTGAGTAAAATACAAGAAGGTAATAATGCTATAATTCTTGATGGTTCAAACCTCTCACATGGAGTGTATGTTGTACGTTATGATGTAAATAATGTTGCAATTGACCAATTGAAGGTTCAGATAGAATAGTAATAACAGTATTGTCATGTGTGGCTATATGGGAAGAATATATAGTCATACATGGCTAATATAAAAACACAAGAATCATGCGTATAATTCAAATCTTGATTTTCTTTGTATACACTCTGTCTGCATATTGCATGCCTAAAGACACAGTCCCTTCCTGTATACAGCAAGCGGATATTGCCAATCGGTTATCTGCTAAATACAACTATCTGCAAGAAAATGCCGTGTCAGCTTCTCCCGACTTCGGGAATGCGTCACCCAAAAAACTTTTTCAAATCAAATAATGGCTT
>CAUEFX010000088.1 GCA_958477465.1 uncultured Bacteroides sp. | reverse complement strand
TACATGACCTTACAACTCCTAAGACGTACAGCCCGACATGTCACCATGCGGCTGGTGGGCTCTTACCCCACCTTCTCACCCTTACCTCTCCCCGAAAGAAGGGGCGGTTATTTTCTTCTACGTTACTCTACCCTCGCGGACAGCTTTCTGTTAGGAAGTAGGATGCTCTGTGTTGCCCGGACTTTCCTCCTGCGCCGAAACGCACGCGACAAGCCGGCCAACTGCTTTATGGCTGCAAAAGTACGTCAATTATTTGTGTTTTGCTAAAAAAACAAACACAAACTTCTTCTTTATTGTTCGGGTGATTCTTCTCTTTTTCTTATCATACCGGCATATAAATCGGGATTTATATCTAATTTTGTAACAAGTTATGGCAATTAATATATTATTGGTTAAGTAGCAAGTAGCATTCAATGAAAATACACATTCTTCTTATCATTCTGTCGTGCTTCATGATTTCGGGCATGAAAGCGGGAGAAGTCCGTTCCATCTCCGCTGATTCGGCTTATGCTGTCGTTAATGTCTCCGTTTGCAGCATGCGGGGAGAAGGCCGGTTTACTTCCGGCATGACTACTCAGGCTTTGCTGGGAATGCCGGTGAAAGTATTGCAATATACCGGTTGGTATCAGATTCAGACACCGGACGATTATACCGGCTGGGTGCACCGGATGGTGGTCGTACCGATGTCCGAACAGAAATACGATGAGTGGAACCGGGCGGAAAAAATTGTTGTGACAGCTCATTATGGCTTTACGTACGAGCAGCCGGATGAGCATGTGCAGACGGTATCGGATGTAGTGGCGGGCAATCGTTTGAAATGGGAGGGGAGCAAAGGACATTTTTATCGGGTCTCTTACCCCGACGGGCGGTTGGCTTATATCTCCAAGTCGATAGCCAAACCGGAAACAACGTGGCGTTCTGAATTGAAAACGGATGTGCAAAGCATTATCCGCACGGCTTATACGATGATGGGGATTCCGTATTTATGGGCAGGTACTTCTTCGAAAGGAGTCGATTGCAGCGGTCTGGTGCGGACGGTACTCTTTATGCACGACATTATTATTCCCCGTGACGCTTCGCAGCAGGCTTGCGTGGGGCAGCATGTCGATATTGCTCCTGATTTCAGTAATGTAAAACCGGGTGATCTCGTGTTCTTTGGCAGGAAGGCTACGGTGGCACAGAAGGAGAATGTGTCTCATGTCGGTATTTATCTGGGTAATAGGAAGTTTATACATGCGTTGGGCGATGTGCATGTCAGCAGTTTCAATCCGGAGGATAAAGAATACGATGCATTCAATGCGGGGCGGTTGCTTTATGCTGTCCGCTTCTTACCTTATATAAATAAGGTGAAAGAGTTGAATACGACCTTTACGAATCCATATTATAATTAGGGTTTATGTTCGGCTGAAGAATGGAAACTATTTAGTTATTTATTTGTTTAAGCCGAAGAAAGTCCCTATCTTTACCGCTCGTATATTCAATATTCACAATAAAAAAAGAAGAACTTATGGCAAGTAGAAGAGGACTTAAAAAATCAGTAAATTATATTTCGGGAGAATTATTTGCAGAGTGTTTGGTCAATAGCATGTTCGTTCCGGGAACGGACAAGGAGAAAGCAGAAGGAGTGATGGCCGAAATCCTGAAGATGCAGGATGAATTCGTTAGTCGTATCAGTCATACTGAGCCGGGTAATGTGAAAGGATTCTATAAGAAATTCCGCTCCGACTTCAATGCAAAAGTAAATGAAATTATTGATGCTATCTCGAAATTAAACTGAGAATGAAAAAAGCAATTTATAGCTTTATTTACTATCGGCTTTTAGGCTGGAAAACCAATGTGACGGTGCCCAATTATGATAAATGTGTTATCTGTGCGGCACCGCACACTACCAACTTTGATTTATTTATCGGCAAACTGTTTTATGGAGCCATCGGGCGAAAGACCAGTTTCATGATGAAAAAGGAGTGGTTCTTTTTCCCTTTAGGACTCATCTTTAGAGCGGTGGGCGGCATACCGGTAGACCGGAGCCGTAAAACGTCATTGGTGGACCAGATGGCGCAGCAATTTGCCAATAGCAAGAAATTTCATTTGGCGATTACACCGGAAGGTACGCGCAAACGAAATCCGAATTGGAAGAAAGGATTTTATTATATTGCCTTGAAGGCGCAAGTACCTATTGTGCTTATCGGCATAGATTATACGACCAAAACAATATCTTCCACCAAAGCCGTTGTGCCTACGGGAGATATTGAAAAGGATATGCGCGAAATCAAACTCTATTTCAAGGATTTCAAAGGAAAACATCCGGAAAATTTCTCCATAGGAGAAGTGTAATAAGGTAATGATCGGAAACCGAAAGGCTGATGTGTTGACGAAATGATGCATCCATTGAATATTTCAATCGTCCAGACAGATATAGTCTGGGAAAATAAACAGGAAAATCTCCGTATGCTTCGCGAAAGGCTGAACGCTCTTCGCGGGACAACGGAGATTGCTGTTTTACCGGAGATGTTCTCTACGGGATTCAGCATGAGAAGCCGGGAACTTGCAGAACCGTTGTCCGGAACTACCGTACGTATGCTGAAGGAGTTGGCGGATGAATACCGGCTGGCACTTTGCGGCAGTTTTATTTGTAGCGAACGGGGTAATTGTTACAATCGCGCTTTCTTTATCACTCCGGAAGGGGAAGCGTACTATTACGACAAACACCATCTTTTCCGCATGGGGAATGAAGCGGAACATTTCTCTGCCGGAAGCGATAAACTTATCGTTTCTTATCGTGGGTGGAACATTTGCTTGCTGGTCTGTTACGACTTGCGCTTTCCGGTATGGAGTCGGAATGTAGGTAATGAATACGACCTGCTGATATATGTGGCGAACTGGCCACAGACAAGGCGTTCGGTATGGGATACTCTGCTTTGCGCCCGTGCATTGGAAAATATATGCTATGTATGCGGAGTGAATCGCGTAGGTACGGATGGGAACAAACTTACTTATAACGGAGGAAGCGTAGTTTTTTCTGCCAAGGGAGAAGCGTTGGCTTCTGTGCCGGATGGGGAAGAGGGCATTGAGACCGTTTCGCTCAGCTTGACGGCTTTGCGGCAATTGCGCGATAAGTTTCCTGTGTGGAAAGATGCGGATGCTTTCCGGATAGGGCTATGTAACGACTGAAAACAGAAAAACAGCCCGGAAACAAACTTAAAAGAAACTGAAGATACAATTTGAAGAAAATTTAAACAGACTCTAAATAAACAAACGTTAAAATTGTTCTTTTTTGGTAACAATACCTACAATAAGGTAGGTTTTATAATAAACTTCTTTTGTATCTTTGTCGTTCAGAAAAACAGTCGCACGACTTGAATCTAACATAACTTAATTAAAGAATTTATGAAAACAAACTTAAGTTCTCAAATCACTCTCAATAGGGTCTCCCCCAGATACTACAGACCGGAGAATGCATTTGAACGGTCGGTGTTAACCCGACTTGAAAAAATCCCTACCGATATTTATGAATCCGTAGAAGAAGGCGCCAATCACATTGCTTGTGAAATAGCACAGACGATACGCGATAAACAAAAAGCAGGACGCTTCTGTGTATTGGCATTGCCGGGCGGTAATTCTCCGCGTCATGTGTACTCGGAATTGATCCGTATGCACAAGGAAGAAGGCTTGAGCTTCCGCAATGTGATCGTATTCAATATGTACGAGTATTATCCTCTCTCTGCCGATGCTATCAACAGCAATCTCAATGCGCTGAAAGAAATGTTGCTGGATCATGTGGACATCGACAAGCAGAATGTGTTCAGTCCGGACGGAAGCATCGCAAAAGATACGATTCTGGAATACTGCCGTTTGTATGAGCAACGCATCGAGAGTTTCGGAGGGGTCGACATTGCCCTGTTAGGTATCGGCCGTGTAGGTAATATCGCTTTCAATGAGCCGGGATCACGTTTGAACTCTACCACGCGCCTGATCTTATTGGACAGTGCTTCACGCAATGAAGCTGCCAAAATATTCGGAGCGATCGATAATACACCTATCAGTTCTATTACAATGGGTGTATCTACTATCTTGGGTGCCAAGAAAGTATATCTTCTGGCATGGGGAGAAGACAAGGCCCGCATGATAAAAGAATGCGTGGAAGGTTCCATCACGGATACGATTCCTGCCTCTTACCTGCAGACGCATAACAATGCACATGTGGCAATCGATCTTTCGGCTGCCAGCAACCTGACGCGTATCCAGCGTCCGTGGCTGGTGACTTCCTGCGAATGGAACGACAAACTGATCCGTAGTGCCATTGTTTGGTTGTGCCAACTGACAGGTAAACCGATTCTGAAACTTACCAATAAAGACTATAACGAAAACGGATTGAGCGAATTGCTGGCTCTCTTCGGATCGGCATACAATGTGAATATCAAGATATTCAATGATTTGCAGCATACTATTACCGGATGGCCCGGTGGAAAACCGAATGCTGACGATACATACCGTCCTGAACGTGCCAAACCGTTCCCGAAACGTGTTGTCGTATTCTCTCCGCATCCGGATGATGATGTGATCTCTATGGGAGGTACCATCCGTCGTCTGGTAGAGCAGAAACACGAGGTACATGTCGCTTATGAAACATCAGGTAACATCGCAGTAGGGGATGAGGAAGTGATCCGTTTCCTGCACTTTATCAATGGTTTCAATCAGATATTCAATAACAGCGAAGATCTGGTGATCAATGAGAAGTATGCGGAAATACGCAAATTCCTCAAGGAAAAGAAAGACGGTGACATGGATTCACGCGATATATTGACTATCAAAGGATTGATTCGTCGTGGTGAAGCCCGTACGGCTTGTACATATAATAATATTCCGTTGGATCGTTGTCATTTCCTGGATTTGCCGTTCTATGAGACAGGTAAGATTCAAAAGAATCCGATCAGTGAAGCCGATGTGGAAATCGTACGTAATCTGCTTCGTGAGGTGAAACCTCATCAGATATTTGTGGCAGGCGACTTGGCCGACCCGCATGGCACACACCGCGTTTGTACGGATGCAGTGTTTGCTGCCATCGATTTGGAAAAAGAAGAAGGTGCCAAGTGGCTGAAAGACTGCCGTATCTGGATGTACCGTGGCGCATGGGCAGAGTGGGAAATCGAAAATATAGAGATGGCAGTGCCTATCAGCCCGGAAGAGTTGCGTGCTAAACGTAATTCCATCCTGAAACATCAGTCGCAGATGGAGAGTGCACCGTTCTTGGGTAACGACGAGCGTCTGTTCTGGCAACGTAGTGAAGATCGTAACCGTGCTACGGCTGCGCTTTACGATAGCCTGGGACTTGCTTCATACGAGGCGATGGAGGCGTTCGTAGAGTATATTCCGCTATAATAATCAGCAAATAATCATAAAGGAGAAGAGTGGGGAGTCGGATGACTTTCCACTCTTTTCTTTTTTGGGGGATACTGGTCTTGTCTTGTGGAATTCCGGGGTTGGAGAATAGTTGGAAACGGAAACTGTGTGGATGAAATCTTGAGAAGGAGAAATAAAACAGGGGTATTATCCGGTTGCTTGGTAGAGAGCGGTGAATGTTAAATGATGAATGATTCATAAACAGGCAGCAATTAATTATTCATCGTTTACCATTAGTCATTAAAAAATTCTATCTTTGTCGCTATCATTAACTCTAAAACAAAAAGATTATGTATACTATACAAGCAAATCCCAGTGGTACACGTACCATGGAAGTTTCGGAAGAGAACTTGAAAACGATTGAAAAATATGCACTGTTTCGTCATCTTATCGACAGCAACGGTATTGTCGATGAAGCAGTTCTCGATAAACTCAAGCTCAATATCCGTTCACTTATAGCCAGTCAGGAGGAAGACAGCAAAGACTTGCTCGATCTTTGTATCGATGTCATTTACCACAATAATATGAAGGCATTCGGCTTGCAGCAGCTTATCAAGTTGTATCTCTCCTGGTTCAATTCGCAGGAGACAGAAGCAGAAGAGGAGGAGGCATGATTGCTGTCGATACTCGTGGGACGACTGCTTACAGCCCTCTGATTCCGGCTATGAAAGTTATATGCAGTGCCCAGCCAGGTGAAACCGTGGAGATTATTATGGATAATGCCAACGCGTTTCAGGATTTGAAAGAATATTTGTCGGAGCAAGGTATCGGTTTTCGCGAAATTTATGATGGTGAGCAGATGACTTTGCAGTTTGTTATTGCAGGCTGAGTGAAAAAATACGTATCGTCAAACGCATCGGATAAATTATGGATGTTTTTCTCATTATTCTGGGGAGCATTTGTCTGTTGGCTGGGCTGATCGGCTGCATTGTCCCTATGTTGCCGGGTCCGCCTGTCGCTTACGTGGCTTTGGTGTTGCTTCAGCTTACCGGTAAGGCCGCTTTTACCCCGATGCAACTCTTACTTTGGTTACTTCTTGTCGTCTTGGTTCAGATACTCGATTATCTTGTTCCGGTGTTTGGAGTGAAACGGTTTGGCGGTACGTCTTGGGGAAATTGGGGCTGTATTATCGGTACGTTTGCCGGACTCTTTTTATTTCCGCCTTTGGGCGTTGTTATAGGTCCGTTTATCGGCGCATTCATAGGCGAGTTGTTGGGTGGCAAAGAGACCCGGCACGCGTTGAGAGCCGGATTGGGCGCTTTTATAGGCTTCCTTTTGGGCACAGTGCTTAAGGTAGCCGTATGCGGATGGTTCATCTTCTGCTTTATCCATGCACTGGTATAGCAAAATTATCCGTATCTTCGCGGCATGAAAGAATACCGGCTTACCGATTGGTTACCCACCACAAAAAAAGAAGTAGAACTGCGCGGCTGGGATGAACTCGATGTTATCCTGTTTAGCGGAGATGCGTATGTAGACCATCCCTCATTCGGGCCGGCAGTGATTTGCCGTATCCTTGAAGCGCAAGGATTACGGGTAGCTATTGTTCCTCAACCGAATTGGCGTGACGACTTGCGCGATTTCAAGAAGCTGGGCCGCCCCCGTCTCTTTTTCGGTATTTCGGCAGGGTGTATGGATTCGATGGTGAATAAATACACTGCCAATAAGCGCCTTCGCAGTGAAGACGCCTATACTCCGGACGGCCGTCCGGATATGCGTCCGGAATATCCTTCGATTGTATATAGCCGGATATTGAAAAAAATCTATCCCGATGTTCCTGTTGTTTTAGGTGGAATCGAGGCAAGCTTGCGTCGGTTGAGTCATTATGATTATTGGCAGGATAAGTTGCAGAAAAGCATTCTTTGTGACAGTGGTGCGGACTTACTTATCTATGGTATGGGCGAAAAGCCGATTGTGGAGCTTTGCAAGCGCATGCAGTCATCTGCGGAGATTCCGACAGACATCCTGCAAACGGCTTATTTGTGTAATGCTGCAAAGATGGAGTCCATCCGTACGGAAGAGGACATCGAACTTTTTTCTCATGAAGAATGTTTGAAAGACAAAAAGAAACAGGCGGCTAACTTTCGGCATATCGAAGAAGAATCCAATAAGTATGCTGCTTCGCGTATACTGCAGCGGGTTGATAAGCAGGTGGTGGTGGTTAATCCGCCATATCCTCCCATGACGCAGCAGGAGCTGGATGGCTCGTTCGATTTGCCATACACGCGTCTGCCGCATCCGAAATATAAAGGGAAGCGTATTCCTGCCTACGATATGATCAAGTTCTCGGTGAATATTCATCGCGGATGTTTTGGAGGATGTGCTTTCTGTACAATATCGGCACATCAGGGAAAATTTATCGTGAGCCGCAGTAAGGAGTCCATTCTGAGAGAGGTGAAAGAAGTGATGCAGTTGCCCGATTTTAAAGGATATCTCAGTGATTTGGGAGGTCCATCGGCCAATATGTACAAAATGGGAGGAAAAGATAAGAATATTTGTCGGAGATGCAAACGTCCGTCATGTATCCATCCTAAAGTTTGTCCCAACTTGAATACCGATCACCGTCCTCTGCTGGATATCTATTATGCGGTGGATGCGTTGCCGGGCATTAAGAAGTCGTTTATCGGAAGTGGGGTACGCTATGACTTGTTGTTGCACCGGAGTAAAGATCCTGCTGTCAATCAAAGCACTTCCGAATATACCCGTGAGTTGATTGAAAAGCATGTGAGCGGACGGTTGAAAGTAGCGCCGGAGCATACCAGTGATCGTGTTCTTTCCATTATGCGTAAGCCTCCGTTCAGTCAGTTTGGAGAGTTTAAGAAGATCTTCGATCGGATTAATAACGAGAAAGGATTGCGGCAGCAGCTTATCCCTTATTTTATTTCCAGTCATCCCGGTTGTAAGGAGGAGGATATGGCAGAACTGGCAGTTATCACCAAGCGTCTGGATTTTCATTTGGAGCAGGTACAGGATTTTACTCCTACGCCTATGACGGTGGCTACTGAAGCTTGGTATACCGGATTTCATCCATATACCTTGGAGCCGGTATTTAGTGCTAAAACGCAAAAAGAAAAGTTGGCGCAGCGACAATTCTTTTTCTGGTATAAACCGGAAGAACGCCGGAATATCATAAATGAGTTGCGGCGTATCGGACGGCAAGATCTGATTGATAAACTCTACGGAAAGAGGTGAATAATGTGCCAATGTGCCAATATCCCAATATGTCAATGTGCCGATTGGAGAATGAGCAATCAGTATAATATATGTCAATTGAACAATGTAGTAATATAAAGAATAGATATGTTGGCAGCTTATTATTGGGATATAACAGCGCAGCACATTGGTGTATTGGCGTATTAGTACATTGCTACATTGGCGTATTGCTACATTGGCACATTGATTAATTGGCAAATTATTTAATTATTATAAAGATGTCGCGGGAGAAAATATTGATTAAAACTTCATGGATAAGTACGATTGGTAATGCGGTGCTTTCTGTGTCGAAGATTGCAATTGGTCTGTGGGCGGGTAGTTTGGCTGTACTTGGCGATGGTATCGATTCGGCAACGGATGTGATTATTTCCATCGTTATGATTTTCACGGCACGTGTCATTAGCCGGCCGCCTTCCAAAAAGTATGTGTTCGGTTATGAAAAAGCCGAGGGCATTGCAACTAAAATATTGTCACTTGTGATTTTTTATGCCGGTGCGCAGATGTTACTGTCTGCCGTTGAGAGTATTTTCTCGAATGAATCCAAAGAAATCCCTTCCTCCATTGCCATATATGTCACCTTATTTTCTATTGTCGGCAAGTTGTTGCTGGCAGCTTATCAATATAGACAAGGAAAGAGAATCGATAGTTCGCTGCTTACGGCAAATGCAGTCAATATGCGTAATGATGTGGTCATCTCGTCCGGAGTGCTACTGGGATTGGTCTTTACGTTTATATTCAAACTGCCTATACTCGATTCTATCACCGGATTGATAATCAGTCTCTTTATTATAAAGTCTTCTGTGAGTATCTTTATGGATTCCAATGTAGAACTGATGGATGGCGTTAAGGATGTCAATGTGTACAACAAGATATTCAAAGCTGTGGAGCAGGTACCCGGTGCGGGAAATCCACATCGCGTACGGTCGAGAATGATCGGAAACCTGTATCTGATCACCCTCGATATAGAGGTCGATCCGCAAATAACCATAACACAGGCACATGAGATTGCCGATTCTGTAGAAAAGAGCATCAAAGGCTCGGTCGATAACGTTTATGACATTCTGGTGCATGTAGAACCTGCCGGGAAATGCCAGACAGGTGAAAAATTCGGTATCGATAAAGGGATGGTAGAATAGCTCGTAACCTTATTATGGATGATATACTGCCTATTTGGCATGCTTCATGTAGGAGAAACACATGTTAAAAGGGATGTCATGTAATGAATGTAAATTTGTCAGTTCATGCCGTTAACCGCTGTTAATCAGTAAATATTCTCTGTTAAAAGAGAACAAAAAAGAGTGACAAGTGGAATAAGTGAATGAATTTTGTCGTTATTTTAACGTCATAAAGTTAAAACAAAACGGAATATTAACATTTTAAAGAATAAAAAAGAATAGTATGAAACAGACAACAAAAAACATTTTAGGAGTGGGAGCTATCGTTCTGCTGAGCTCAGGAGTTGCAGGCATAACGACCTACAAGATGATGCAGGGGCAGGAGTCCGATAAGTCGGTTGCATTTAATGAGGTGTTCCAGCAGAACCCTAATGTGAAAATGGCTGCTTTTGATGCGATCAATGCACAACCGGTAGATTTGACACAGGCAGCAGAAAATTCGCTTCATGCTGTAGTCCATATAAAATCAACCCAGGCTTCAAAAACGCAGACTGTGCAGACAGCCCCCGATATTTTTGATTTCTTTTTCGGTGACGGACGTGGCGGACAGCGCCAAGTGCAAACTCCGGAACGTGTAGGGTTCGGTTCGGGAGTCATTATCTCCAAAGATGGATACATCGTAACGAACAATCACGTAATCGACGGAGCAGATGAAATAGCTGTGAAGTTGAACGATAACCGTGAATTCAAAGGACGTATCATCGGTACGGACCCGAGTACTGACCTTGCATTGGTGAAAATAGAATCGGATGACGATCTGCCTACCATTCCGGTGGGTGACTCTGAAGCTCTGAAAGTAGGTGAGTGGGTACTTGCAGTAGGTAACCCGTTCAACCTGAACTCTACCGTAACTGCCGGTATCGTAAGTGCAAAGGCGCGTACATTGGGCGTTTACAACGGCGGTATCGAATCATTCATTCAGACAGATGCTGCAATCAACCAAGGTAACAGTGGTGGTGCGTTGGTAAACGCAAAAGGTGAATTGGTCGGAATCAACTCTGTACTGTCATCTCCCACAGGTGCGTATGCCGGATATGGATTTGCCATCCCGACCAGCATCATGAAGAAGGTGGTCGCTGACTTGAAAGAATACGGTACGGTGCAGCGTGCAATGTTAGGCATTGCAGGTGCTTCTTTGGGAACCAGCATCATGGAAGATCAGCAGCCTATCGACAAATCGGGTACTACACTTCGTGATAAAGCAAAAGAATTCGGTGTCGTAGACGGCGTTTGGGTTCGTGAAGTCGTTGAAGGCGGTTCTGCTGCCGGTGCCGATATCAAGGTAGACGATGTCATTGTCGGTATCGATGGAAAGAAAGTACACAACTTTGCCGATTTGCAGGAAGCACTGGCCAAACATCGTCCGGGCGATAAGGTAAGTGTGAAGTTGGTCCGTGACAAGAAAGAGAAGAGTGTAGAGGTGACTTTGAAGAACGAACAGGGAACTACAAAAGTGGTGAAGAACGCCGGAATGGAAATTCTGGGTGCAGCTTTCAGAGAGATTCCTGCTGATTTGAAGAAACAGCTCAAGTTAGGATATGGTGTTGAGGTAACAGGAGTTTCCAATGGAAAAATGAAAGATGCAGGTATCCGCAAAGGTTTCATTATCCTGAAAGCTAATGGCCAGCAGATACGTAAAGTCAGTGATCTGGAAGAAGTGCTCAAGTCTGCCACTAAGTCACCTGATCAGGTATTGTTCCTCACCGGAATATTCCCCTCAGGAAAACGTGCCAACTACGCCGTTGATCTGACTCAGGAATAAGCCGGTCGGGCTCATGGGGTAGTCGGCCAGCCTCAAGGATAAGCCGGTTTACCTCATGGCTAAGTCAATCATACTCAGGATAAGTAAATGTCTATGATTAATTTAAGATAAGAAGATTGTATATCAGCTAAAAAGAATGCCGGCAGACAACTTGTCGGTGTTTTTTTTTGTTTCGTAGAAGAGTCTGTTTAAATTTTCCTAACCCCAGTTCGATATAACGGACCGTGCTGTACCGTTTCTTCTTCCGGAAGGGGAGGAGTCACAAAATGATGCTGATTAAAATTTAAACAGGTTCTTAATAATAATGGTGAAAAAGTTACGTTAAGATAATAAGTTAACAAATTATTTGTTGTAACTTTGCACTCCAAATCTGTTTTATAAGAATGAGACAACTAAAGATTACCAAAAGTATCACTAACAGAGAGAGCGCTTCTCTTGATAAGTATTTGCAGGAAATAGGTCGTGAAGATCTCATCACTGTAGAAGAAGAGGTAGAGCTCGCTCAGCGCATTCGTAAGGGTGACCGTGTGG
>CAUEFX010000087.1 GCA_958477465.1 uncultured Bacteroides sp. | reverse complement strand
GTATACCGACTTCATAGAGAAAGGTTATCGTTTTGCTGCGCCTACATGGCTGGATGCCCTATACCTGAATCGTCATGAAGCGGACAACAAATCCGAATTTACGGATGATATGTTCGGCAAATTCGACATCGAATATCTGAATGGTGGCGAATGGCATCCGATAACAGGTGAGGATAAGGGAATAGCTGCACATCCTGCTTATAATTATTGTACCTTTACTCCGGTGAAAGCTGAAGGTGTCCGCTTCATCAACAAGGATGCGGGAGACTTGGAACGTCATATTTATAAAATCGGTGTACATGAATTGTGGAAGGAAACCTATAATTTCCGTGCAGTACGTCGTGCAGATAAGTTGTATCTGTTTGTGGACGGCAGGGAATTGGGGGCTCTGGATGTCCGCTATCCTGCATCCCGCATCGGGTTCTGTTCGGAGAACGGTACTCCGGCCTATAAGGGTACATTGTACTATCACATAGGAGATGGTGCAGTGCGGTAAAATATGCGTACTGCATAATGTGCGTCGTTTGTCTCATTTTTAATTAATATTGAAACACGAATTATGAAAAAGAAATTTGTTTGTATTTTCACCTTTTTACTGGCTCTGTTTACTTCTTGTCAGTCCTGCTCCTCCGATTATAAGGATGTGGATGATATCGTTGTAGATGGAGTTGAAACACCGCTGCCTTTGGCTGATCCATTCATCATGCTGCACGATGGCACTTACTATGCCTATGGCACCCATGCGGAGGATGGCATTGAAGTTTATACATCTGACGATCTGGAGACTTGGAAGTATGAGGGCATGGCGCTCCAAAAGAAGGATGTCTGGGCCGATCGCTGGTTTTGGGCTCCGGAGGTTTACGAAGTGAACGGAAAGTTCTATATGTATTACTCTGCAGACGAGCACATTTGTATGGCAACGGCAAATGCACCCCAAGGGCCGTTCCGCCAAGAAGTGAAGCAACCGATCTGGGAAGAGAAGAGTATCGACACCTCCCTTTTCATTGACGATGACGGTACGCCTTACCTTTATTTCGTGCGTTTCACGGATGGCAATGTCATTTGGGTGGCAGAGATGAATGATGACCTGACCGGCATCAAGCAGGAAACGCTGACGGAGTGTATCAAGGTGGGAGAACCTTGGGAACTCGCGCAAGACAAGCCCGCCAAGGTGGCCGAAGGTCCTTCTGTCTTGAAAAAAGAGGGTGTTTATTATTTGGTTTATTCGGCCAATCACTTTGAGAGCAAGGATTACGGAGTGGGTTATGCTACTTCGGATAGCCCGATGGGGCCGTGGAAAAAATACGAGGGAAATCCGATTCTTCAACGTGCGGACGGCTTGACGGGTACCGGTCATGGAGCGCCTTTCCGCTGCAAGGATGGCAGTTGGAAATACATTTTCCATGCACACTGGGATTCCTCGAACGTGCAGCCGCGCATTTCGTATATTAAGGATTTTGCCATTTCCGACCGGGGAGTGGTTTCTATCGGTGGTCCTCTTATCCGTCCGCGGGTATCGGGCAGTACATCATCTGAAAAAGCAAAATGATTTGTCAGAGTAACTCGATTTACCAACCTAACGTAAAAAATATGTTATGAAAAAGTTTCTTGTATTATCTGTGTTATTATACAGCCTGATAGCATGCTCATCATCGGACAAACCGTACGAACAGCCGAAGAAGGATGTCTATCGTAATCCGGTGATAAACTACAGCTTGCCCGATCCCTCTGTCATAAAGGGTGGTGACGGTTATTTTTACCTCTATGCCACCGAGGACATACGCAATCTGCCGATTCATCGTTCCAAGAATCTGGTGGATTGGGAATATGTAGGTACGGCCTTCACCGACCGTACTCGCCCTGATTTTGAGGAAAACGGAGGATTGTGGGCACCGGACATCAACAAGATCGGTGATAAATATGTGCTCTACTATTCCATGTCCGTTTGGGGAGGCGAGTGGACTTGCGGCATCGGTTGTGCTACTGCCGATAAGCCGGAGGGACCTTTCACTGATCACGGAAAGATGTTCCGCAGCAATGAAATCAATGTGCAGAACTCCATCGACCCTTTCTACATAGAGGAGGGAGGAAAGAAGTATCTGTTTTGGGGCAGTTTCCGTGGAATCTATGCGGCTGAACTATCCGATGACGGTCTTTCCCTGAAAGATGGCGCTACGCCGCAGCAAGTAGCGGGAACAGCTTACGAGGGCACTTATATTCATAAGAAAGACGGGTATTACTATTTCTTTGCTTCCATAGGAAGTTGCTGTGAGGGGCTGAACAGTACCTATACTACTGTTGTAGGGCGTTCGGACAAGCTTTTCGGTCCATACGTCGACAAGAATGGCGGCAGTATGATGGATAACAGGCACGAAGTACTGATTAGGAAAAGCAATTCCTTTGTGGGTACCGGTCATAACTCTGAGATTGTGACGGACAATGCCGGTGATGACTGGTTTTTCTATCATGCGGTGAGTACGAAGAAGCCCGAAGGACGCGTATTGATGCTGGATAAGATTAGCTGGGAAGACGGATGGCCGGTGGTAGAAGGCTCTGTTGCATCCACAGAATCGAAGAGACCAAATTTCTAACAACAATAAAAACAGATGTAATTATGAGACTAAAAAGATTGTTTTTGGGGGTAATGCTCTTTGCGGGCATTACAGGTGCGGGAGCGGTAAATATTGCTCCGGAAGACATCTCAGCCTCTATTTCCCTGAAAGTGCCGGGGAATGATGCCAGACAATATCCGCTGGTCTTGCAGAAGATGCAGGAGGGTGTGTACAGTTGCCGGGCTTCGGAAAAGCTGCCATTGGAAATCATCCGCCGGGTGGTGGATAAAGATGGCAAACAGCGCATCACCGTCACACTCAAGGCACTGGAAAATGTGTATTTCAACTACGGGGAGCAGATAAAAACCGGTTACAGACATTCGGACTGCCAGTTCTACATGCCGGGCTTTTGGTATCGCCGCAACCTACGTTCACCGAAGGAAGCACCTTCTTTCCATACATCAGACAGTTGGCTGGTGCGTGAAGACCGTTTGAGTACTCCGCTGACGGCTGCTTTCAATCCGGCAAGCGGTAAGTCGATGTCGGTCATCCGTATCGACAAGTTCGACAAGGAAGCCCTGACCACCCATAAAGAAGGAGAGGTTGTCTTGTCCGGTGAAACTTCCATCGGATATACCGGCTTTCTGAATGTGGATGGCATGACCGCCTTGGCATACGGTTTTCCCTATAAGGAAGCGCCGAAGACATACATCCGCAAATTGACGCTGGCTCCTGCCGTTGAGGCTTTCCAGTTACTTCGTAAGGGCGACAGTATCTCCATGAGTTGGGAATTGTCCGAAAGGGACGCCGCAGATTTTTCGGAATGCGTACAACGCACCTGGGAATATTGCTATGACACGAATCGCCCGAAACCGGTTGACACGCCTTATACGGTGGATCGCATGAAGGAGGTGATGAGTAACTTCTTTGTGGAAAGCTATGTCAACAATACCCCCACTCATTATTATTCCGGTGTAGAGTTGGAGACTGCTACTTGTGCCAATACGGATGTTGCCGAGGTGGGCTTTGTGGGACGTACACTGCTGAACGCTTTCAATGCGCTGGAATACGGCAAGCAACAGAACCGCATGGATTTGGTGGACAATGCCAACCGGATCTTCGATACTTATCTTCAGAACGGTTTCTCGCCTGCGGGATTCTTCAATGAAGTGGTGCACTACAACCGTGGCTTTAAGGAAACCAGACACAGCATCCGCCGCCAGTCCGAAGGTGTATATGCCGTTCTGAACTACTTGGATTATGAGAAACAACAGAAACGGAAACATCCCGAATGGGAGAAACGCATCAAAGGTATGTTGGACAGCTTCCTCAGGTTGCAGAATGAGGACGGTAGCTTCCCGCGCAAGTTCAAGGATGATTTCTCTATCGTAGATGCCAGCGGTGGCAGTACGCCTTCGGCAACGCTGCCTTTGGTAATGGCATTCAAGTACTTCAAGGACAAACGCTATCTGGCAAGCGCCAAGCGTACGGTGGATTATCTGGAGAAGGAACTTATATCCAAGGCAGATTATTTCTCATCTACGCTGGATGCCAACTGTGAGGACAAGGAAGCCTCCTTGTATGCTGCTACGGCTGCTTATTATCTGGCTTTGGTCACCAAAGGGGATGAACGTGCGCACTATGCCGGATTGGCAAAGAAAGCCGCTTATTTTGCCTTGTCATGGTATTATACCTGGGATGTTCCTTTTGCCGAAGGTCAGATGCTGGGAGATATCGGCTTGAAAACCCGTGGTTGGGGCAATGTGTCGGTGGAGAATAACCACATTGATGTGTTTGTCTTTGAATTTGCCGATGTGCTGCGTTGGCTTTCCAAGGAGTGTAGCGAACCGTGTTTCTCTGACTTTGCAGAAGTGATTTCCACTTCCATGCGCCAGTTGTTGCCTTATGAAGAACACATGTGCGGTATTGCTAAAGTTGGCTATTACCCGGAAGTAGTGCAGCATACCAATTGGGACTACGGACGCAACGGAAAGGGATATTACAACAATATCTTCGCTCCGGGTTGGACAGTTGCTTCTTTGTGGGAGTTGTTCACTCCGGGTCGTGCGGAGCAGTTCTTATTGAAGAAATAAAAAATGAGGGTGTGTCAAAACGGCACACCCCCATCTTTTATAAATATAAGAATTGTATTCTGTTTATTTCTTTTCCGGTTTCGGAAGCAATACTTTTCTTGACAGTTTGAATTTTCCTGTCTTAGGATCGATATCCATCAATTTCACATCGATTTCATCTCCCTCTTTGATACCGGCTTCTTCTACTGTTTCCAGACGTTTCCAATCGATTTCGGAAATGTGCAGCAGACCGTCTTTACCCGGCAGGAATTCAACGAATGCACCGTAAGGCATGATCGAACGTACTTTACCTTTATATACTTCTCCGACTTCCGGAACAGCAACAATACCTTTGATCATACGCATTGCATCATCAATAGATTTCTTGTTGGTACCTGCAATTTCGATGCGGCCTACACCGTCTACCTCTTCAATAGTGATAGTAGCACCGGTATCCTCTTGCATTCCCTGAATGATCTTTCCGCCCGGGCCGATGATGGCTCCGATGAATTCTTTCGGAATAGTCATAGTTTCGATGCGCGGAGCATGGTCTTTCAGTTCGGCACGTGGCTCTGCAATAGTTTCGTGTATCTTACCGAGGATATGCATACGTCCTTCTTTGGCTTGCTCCAATGCACGTTCGAGAATATCGAATGACAGACCGTCTACTTTGATATCCATTTGAGTGGCAGTGATACCGTCTTTGGTTCCGGTAACTTTGAAGTCCATATCTCCCAAGTGGTCTTCATCACCTAAGATATCCGAAAGTACGGCATATTTGTCTTCACCTGCATTTTTGATCAATCCCATGGCAATACCTGATACCGGTTTCTTGATCTTCACACCGGCATCCATCAATGCCAGTGTTCCGGCACATACGGTAGCCATAGAAGAAGAACCGTTTGATTCGAGAATATCGGAAACTACACGAACTACGTACGGATAGTTTTCAGGGATCATTCCTTTCAAGGCACGCCATGCCAGATGACCGTGACCTATTTCACGACGTCCTACACCACGTTGTGCTTTGGCTTCACCTGTTGAGAATGGAGGGAAATTATAGTGCAATAAGAAGCGTTCCTTTCCGTGAACCAATACGTCATCTATGATTTTCTCATCCAATTTGGTTCCTAATGTCACAGAAGTCAGTGATTGAGTTTCACCACGGGTGAAGATTGCAGAACCGTGAGGTCCGGGCAGATAACCGACTTCGCACCAAATCGGACGGATTTCGTTTGTCTTACGTCCGTCGAGACGCTTGCCTTCATCGAGAATACAACGACGCATCGCTTCTTTTTCTACATCATGGTAGTAGCGGTCGATCAAAGCTCCTTTTTCTTCCAGCTCTTCTTCTGTGAATTGTGCTTTGAATTCATCGCGGATTGCATCGAAGGCATCCTGGCGTTCGTGCTTGTTTTTGTTTCCGGAAGCTGCGATGGCGTATGATTTGTCATAACAAGCTTCGCGAACGGCTTTACGGAGATCTTCGTCGTTGACTTCGTGGTTGTATTCACGTTTCACTGTCTTTCCAACCTCTTGAGCCAACTCCATCTGAGCTTTACAATGACCCTTGATGGCTTCGTGGGCAACTTTCATTGCTTCCAGTAATTCTGCTTCTGATACTTCGTGCATTTCGCCTTCCACCATCATGATATTTTCATAGGTAGCGGCAACCATGATATCCATATCGGCTTTTTCGAGTTGGTCGAAAGTCGGGTTGATCACGTAATTACCGTCGATACGTGCTACACGTACTTCTGAGATCGGACCGTTGAAGGGAATATCTGAAACGGAAAGTGCGGCCGAAGCGGCAAGCCCTGCCAGTGCATCAGGCATATCGACACCATCGGCAGAGAACAGGATAATATTTACGTAAACTTCTGCGTGATAATTATCGGGGAATAAAGGGCGGAGAGCACGGTCTACCAGACGGCAAGTGAGGATTTCATAATCGGAAGCTCTTCCTTCTCTTTTGGTAAAGCCACCGGGGAAACGGCCGAATGCTGAAAATTTCTCTTTGTACTCTACCTGAAGCGGCATAAAATCTGTTCCGGGAACTGCATCTTTAGCGGCACAAACAGTAGCAAGCAACATGGTGTTTCCCATGCGCAGCATTACAGAACCATCTGCCTGTTTTGCCAACTTTCCCGTTTCGAGCGTGATGGTTCTGCCATCTCCCAGCTCGATTGTCTTAACAATTGGGTTAATCATAAAAATTGTTTTATCTATATTTTCTTTCAAAATTCCTGCAAAGATACACATTTATCATTCTAATACAGTGGAAATGAGATAAAAAGTTATTGCTTATTTGATTTTTTTATCCAAAAAAGGTGAAGAACGCGGCAAAATGCTTTGATGAGTCTTGAAAAGAAGTATATTTGCAGTTCGAAAAATAACACGCATAAATATGAAAAAAATAACTTTTGTAGCACTTGCTGCCTTAGCTTTGAGCTCTTGCAATTCCGGTTCTCAATTTAAGGTAAACGGAGAAGTTTCGGATGCTAATGGAAAAATGCTTTATTTGGAATCATCGGCTTTGGAGGGAATTATACCTTTGGATTCGGTAAGGATAAAAGGAAACGGTTCGTTTAACTTTACACAGCCCCGTCCCGAATCTCCGGAGTTTTACCGGTTGCGTGTGGAAGATAAAGTCATTAATTTTTCTGTAGATTCTATTGAGACTGTTACGATCAAAGCACCTTATGTTGATTTTGCAACAGGCTATACGGTAGAAGGGTCTGAAAACAGTCGGAAAATTAAAGAACTCAGTTTGAAGCAGGCGCATTTGCAGAATGATATAAATGCTTTGTTGTCGGCTGTTCGTTCCGGTAAAATGAGGCACGATATTTTTGAAGACAGTCTGTCGGTACTGATCAAAAATTACAAGGATGACGTGAAGGTCAACTATATTTTTGCAGCGCCCAATACGGCAGCGGCCTATTTTGCTTTGTTTCAGAAGGTGAATGATTATCTGATTTTCGATCCTTTAAACAGTAAGGAAGATATTAAGTGTTTTGCTGCTGTAGCTACCAGCCTGAATAATTCTTATCCTCATGCCGTTCGTTCCAAGAATCTGTATAATATCGTTATAAAAGGTATGAAGAATACTCGGACTCCCCGACAAAAAACAATCGATATACCGGAAGATAAAATAGCTGAGACGGGAATTATAGATATCAGTCTTCGTGATATAAAAGGAAACGTCCGTAAACTGACGGAACTGAAAGGAAAAGTCGTATTGTTGGATTTTTCAGTCTATCAAACGCCGGCAGGAGCGCCTCATAATTTGATGTTGCGCGAGCTTTATAACAAGTATGCAGGGCAGGGATTGGAAATCTATCAGGTTTCTTTGGATGCCGATGAGCATTTCTGGAAGACATCGGCGGATAATTTGCCTTGGATCTGCGTGCGTGACGGTAATGGTGTGTACTCTACCAACGCTGCGATATATAATGTCCGTGAGGTTCCTGCCTACTTCCTTATCAACCGGAACAATGAGTTGAGTGCGCGTGGTGAAGAGGTGAAGGATCTGGAAAGCGCGATCAAATCGCTGCTTTAAGTTGTTATAAATAAGAAGATTTCCTTTAAAGTATGTTACATAGCATTGTTTTTCGCTTGACGCATATCATTTAAAAGCTTATCTTTGCACAGGAATAATGAGAAGAGGGTTCCAGCATGGTTCATGTTGGAATTCTTTTTTGTTTTATATGACCGTTTAAAATAAAGGAGGAAAAAATCATGGCTTATATGTCAGAAGAGGGTTACAAAAAATTGATGGCAGAACTGAAAGAACTGGAAACTGTAGAACGACCGAAAATTTCTGCTGCTATAGCCGAGGCACGTGATAAGGGTGACTTGTCGGAAAATGCAGAATACGATGCAGCTAAAGAGGCTCAGGGTATGCTTGAAATGAGAATCAATAAGTTGAAATCAGTGATTGCTGATGCGAAGATTATTGATGAGTCAAAGTTGAAAACAGATTCAGTACAGATTCTTAGCAAAGTGGAGCTGAAGAATGTAAAGAATGGTATGAAGATGACGTATACCATCGTTTCCGAAAGTGAGGCAAATCTGAAAGAAGGAAAAATTTCAGTAAACACACCGATTGCACAGGGGTTACTCGGCAAGAAGGTTGGTGACATTGCTGAAATTCAGGTGCCACAGGGTAAGATCAATCTGGAAGTAGTAAATATTTCGATTTAACACAAAGGCAAGTCTCTGTAGAAGGGCTTGCCTTATTTTATACATATATTTTAGATTATGGCAACAATATTCAGTAGAATTATCGCAGGTGAGATTCCCTGCTATAAGGTGGCGGAAGATGAACGCTTCTTTGCTTTCCTTGATATCAATCCGCTGGTGAAAGGGCATACCTTGGTGGTTCCCAAACAGGAGGTTGATTATATTTTCGATTTGAGTGATGATGATCTGGCTGCTATGCATGTCTTTGCCAAATCTGTAGCTCGTGCCATTGAAAAAGCTGTTCCTTGCAAACGCGTGGGAGTAGCGGTTATGGGAATGGAAGTTCCTCATGCTCACATTCATCTTATTCCTATCAACAAAGAGTCGGATATGATTATCTCTAATCCGAAGTTAACGTTATCCGGTGATGAGTTTAAGGAGATTGCCGAACGGATTCACCAGGCTTGGAATAATAAATGATCTTTTCTTCTTTTTAATAAATAGAAAGGCGTACTGTCCGGTTGGATCGTACGCCTTGTTGTTTTTCTATGATTTGCTTCTTTTTATAATTTTATCCATGTACCTTTTCTCCATAAGAATTCCAACGGACCTTGTTTGTGCAGGGATAGCCAATAATAGCTGAATATCAGTTGGATCGTGAAAATGAAAAGTCCGATGAATAAAGTTGCCGTTGCTCCGGTAGATGAGTAAAGCCCTAAGCCGAAACCGTAATAGATGCAGGTGCCTATGACGGATTGGAATATATAATTTGTCAGGCTCATACGTCCGTATGGAATGATGACTTGTTGCCACTTATATCCATTTTCCCTTTTGAACCATAGCAGCGTAAAGATTGACACCAGGATAGCCATAAAGGAAAAATTGGCTAACGATGAGATGATGATGTTGTAAGGTGTCTGTATGGAAGGGTTGCTGATATATTCCGGCACAAACGTGCGCAGGATATGTAGTGGGATAAAGGTAATAACAGATAGTTTTAAGATGCGTTTCCAGATTCTGATGGAGGCATCGTTTTTGACGAAATATTTTTTGCGTCCCAGTAACATGCCAAATATAAACAAGGCGGCAGTTTGGAACAGACGTCCGTTTTCTACCTGCCAGATATTGCTGTATAATTGCCCGTTCCATATATTGTTGTTCAGTACTTCCGGAAATGTACCTTGACTTGTCACTTCTGTGGCAAGCAAGGCGTAAGGCATGAATTTGTTTCCGTTGATCACATAATCGGGGTTACATATTGCATAAAACATCCTTCCCCATTCAAATGGTTGTAGTAGCAGGATTAATGCAATCCAGAATACAGTTTTGTTCTTCAATCTGCAAACGGGAATCAAGGTGAACCCCACAATCGAATAGAGGACGAGAATATCTCCATTGTAGAATAATGCATGAAGTTGTGCGAATAAGAATAATAGAACCATTCGCCAGGCAAAACGCCTCCGAAAGTCTGTCCCTTGTTTCTCTGCATTATGATATTGAATGTAGAAGCTGAATCCGAATAGAAGTGAGAACGTAGCGTATGCTTTTCCGGCAAATAAGAAGAACAATGTATCCCACACGCCTTTGTCTATAATTTGTAACCATTCCGGCTGAGAGTCGGGGATGAAGTAAATGTTGTAATGTTCTAAATTGTGTAATAATACAATTGCCAATAAGGCAAAACCGCGGAGTGCATCTACTACATCCAGTCGGGAAGACATTTGAAGAGGTCTGTTCATTCTAATTGATTGTTTTCTTATTGGCGAATAAATAAAATGGTGATAAAAATAGAAGAGTCTGTTTGAATTTTCCTCTTAAAATAATGCAGAGCAAAATTTAAACAGACTCTTGACGGCAAATATAAAGAAATAGTTGTTATAAAACTGATATCTTTGGAGAAATGTGAAATGAATGATTGCAATGATAAAATAAGAGTGTGCCAAAACTCTCTTATTAACAAAATAAGGTAAACTCAGAAGGCCTGAAATATAGAAGAGGGTGTGTCAAAATATCCTTTTCAAAGAATTCACCTCTACTGCAAGCATTTGTGGCAGGAGTGACTTCTAAGTCTTGCTCATTTTGACACACCTTCTCTGTTAAAAAGAGACCTTTTAACACCTTTTTTAGGTCTTAGGTGTTTTGATGCTCTCTTGTTGATTTTATTCTTGCTTAAATATAATCGTCTCCCAGTTTTATTTGTGCATCATTTACGTATTTGCGTATAGCATGCTCTTCGTCTTTTTTGCAAATGAGCAATACGTTGTCTGATTCTGCAACCAAAAAACCTTCAAGTCCTTCGATGACAGCTAACTTTCCTTGAGGGAGTACAACGATGTTGTCTTTACCGTTGTATATCAGTGAATCACATTTTAGAGTGACATTCCCGTTCTCGTCTTTTTGGGAAAGGTCATAAAGAGACCCCCAGGTTCCTAAATCCGACCATCCGAAGTCTCCGAGAGAGACGTATACATTTTCGGCTTTTTCCATTATGCCGAAATCAATCGATACATTGGGGCAAGCGGGGAAGTTCTCTTCAATGAATGCTTTTTCTCCCGGTGTTCCGTAAAGATCTTTTCCGGCAGCCAGTTTGGAGGCAAGTTCCGGCAGTAGTGTTTCACCCGCTTTGATGATGGTATTGACATTCCACATGAATAATCCGGAATTCCAATAAAATTCACCGCTTTCTACAAAGACTTTTGCAAGTTCGAGCTCCGGTTTTTCCGTAAATGTTTTCACTTTGTAGAAATTATCGCCCTCCTGCTCGGCTATCTGAATATATCCGTAACCTGTTTCCGGGCGATTAGGCTTGATTCCCAATGTGAGCAGTTTGTCAGAATGGGAGACGAAATCAAGTCCTTTTTCAATTGCTTCCAGAAATTCTCCCTCTTTTAATATTAAATGATCCGAAGGGGCTACTACAATGTTGGCATTTGGATTTAACGCACGGATGTGATATGCTGCCCAAGCGATACAAGGAGCTGTATTTCTTCTTGCCGGTTCCAATAGAATTTGTTCCGGATTCAATTCCGGAAGTTGCTCTTTTACAAGATCTGAATATATTGCGTTGGTTACAATGGATATATTTTCCATAGGGACCACTTTATTGAAGCGGTCGAAAGTCTGTTGCAACAAAGAACGCCCCGTACCGAAGAAATCCAGGAATTGTTTTGGAAGTGTTTTACGGCTGAATGGCCAGAAGCGGCTGCCAATGCCACCTCCCATGATTACACAATAATTATCTTTACTTGTCATGTTATAGACTGTTTTAAAAGTTTCTGCTAATGTACAATATATTCCTTTAACAGGGAAGCTTTTAGAGAATGTTTTATATCTTTTCTTTCTTTTTTTATTAAAACGTTTGCAGGTTTAGAAAAAAGGCGTATCTTTGCACCGCATTTGAAACCAATGCCCAGATGGCGGAATCGGTAGACGCGCTGGTCTCAAACACCAGTGGATTCACTTCCATCCCGGTTCGACCCCGGGTCTGGGTACTTAGAAACCCTGATAATCGCCCGATTGTCAGGGTTTCCTCTTTCTATAAGGCGTACTAATAGTGTAGGTTCTAAAATCGGGTCAGTCCGAAAACGGGTCAGTCCGAAAACCCTGTGGGTATGTTAAATTTACACAGTTAGCTTGCATA
>CAUEFX010000086.1 GCA_958477465.1 uncultured Bacteroides sp. | reverse complement strand
TGAAACATATGGAACAGTTGGAACATTTATCATTCAAAGGTCAGAAAGCCTTGTTTAACCGTCTGGAAGAATTGGCACGTATTGCCAATATGAACAAGAAGGAACGGGCTGAGTACGAGGTTGCCCTGAAAATATACCGGGACAATGAGAATGTTATGGACTATGCTGTTCAATACTTCGGTAAATTTTTACCGAAAGATTAAAAGTTAAACAATAGAACCGGCATAAGCTGGTTCGAAAACACTAAAGAGGTCATTGAAATGTTGTCAAAAACGAACGATTCTACTCGACACGATTGCATTGCAAAGGTAAATCTTTTTTTGACACCAGCAAATAATCATGATGTTTTTTTTATCAACAAACCCAGTTTCTTATCAACACTCCCTAAAATTGAGGACAAACCTACCCGTTTAGATAACGTATCTGAAATTCGTCAAAATCGAAAGTATTAATTGTTGCAAATAAAGGTTCGTTTTCACTAGTCGTTTTTTAGCGTTATGTAAAAAAGACGAGAAACGATTTTCATAAATAAAATCATGAGAATGAAGAAGCTACAGAGAAGAAGCTGAGAAAGGGAAAATGATGTTAGCCTATTTTTAAGATGTAAACAGAGGTTACATACCCTAGAGGTTTGAAATAGTAGTGAATTTATTTTGTTAATAGTTTGTATTTTTTTAGTTTATTACTCCTTAAATCCTATTTTTGTATGAGAAATGTTGTATCATGGAAGCCATTAGTCTTAGGAGCTTCATTTCTTCTGTACGGAGCCGGAACGGCTTTAGCTACAGGAACAGATCATTTGTATCCAACATCCAGCACAGGACTTATGAGCGTACAGCAAAATGGACGGCAAGTAACCTGTACTATCGTCGACAAATCTGGCCCTATCCTTGGAGTTAACGTAATCGTAAAAGGAACTACTATCGGAAACATCTCAGACATGGACGGTCGTGCCATAATCAACAATGTGCCCGCAAACGCAGTCTTAGTAGTCTCTTATATTGGTTACGTAACTCAAGAAGTGCATCTTAAAGGGAACCAAACCTCTATCAAAATTACGTTAGTGGAAGATTCTCAAGCCTTAGACGAGGTAGTCGTAACGGGTTATAGCACCCAAGCGAAGAAAGACATTACCGGATCCGTGGCAGTTGTCGCTACAGACGACTTGAAAGAGACTCCGGTATCTAACTTCGCCGAGGCCTTGCAAGGCAAGGCAGCCGGTGTATTCGTACAGACTGGTGGCGGTCCGTTGGGTGAGACTACGATCCGTATCCGTGGTGTAGGCTCCGTGAATGGTTCCGACCCGTTAGTGATCGTGGACGGTGTATCCGGTGTAGATATTGATGCCGTGAACCCGAATGATATCGAGTCCATGCAGATCTTGAAGGATGCCGCCGCTGCCGCCATCTATGGAGCGAAAGGAGCGAATGGCGTTATCATCATCACCACCAAACAAGGAAAGAGAGATGACCGTGTAAAGGTTTCTTACAACGGTTATTTCGGTGTGGCCAAGATGGCTAATAACGGTTATGATCTATTGGACGCATGGGAAGCGATGGAATTCCAAGAAGAAGGTCAACGTAACTTGTTGAAATATCGCGGTTTGACCACGACTCACGCACAGTTCGGCTCAATCGGAGCAGATGGTTCGGGCCATTTAACAATGCCTTACGCACTGAAACCTGCTGGTTATAGTAAGGATCAAGTCATTCAAGAGTTTGGTTCAATTGACGCATGGATAAAATCCTATAAGGATGACGGAACAAACACATGGTCTCGTTCCGCTTACTACCAAATGCTGGAGGATGGTTATTCAGAAGAAGAAGCTCGTAAAGGTACAAATTGGTACGACGAGGTAGTACAGACCGGTAAGGTGCAGAACCACGAGATCTCAGTAACAGGTGGTGGCGAGAAGGCTACCTACTCGGTAGGTTTAGGCTACATGAACCATGAGGGTACGATCAAGGAGTCTTGGTTCCGCCGTTATTCTTTGCGTGCAAATACCAACTTCTTCGTAAACAAGTGGTTCAACATCGGACAAAATACGAATCTTGCCATAATAGAGAACTCCGGTGAGCGGGGACGCCAAGGTGACGACAACACATTCGGTAAGACTTTCTCCATCCAGCCGTGGGTACCTATTTATACGGTAGGTGGAGACTATGCGGGATCTGTGAACAATGAGGGTGGACGTGCGGAAAGTGCCGTGATGTCTGTTAACCACGGTAAGGATAACCGCCGTCGTTTCTTGCGTGCGCAATCCGCCATCTATGCGGAGATCAAACCATTGGAAAGCATTGGCGAGGACTTGACGATCCGTACGCAGTTCAGTGCCCGTTTAAGTGGTGCTTGGGACTTTTGGATGAACAAGCGTACTATCATGACCAACAAGGAGGGACGTAACAACAACGAGTTCTACGAGAACGCCAGTTATTGGTTAGGCTACCAATGGACGAATACGGCCACTTATAAAAAGACAATCAACGAAGACCACTCAATCGGCGTAGTATTAGGAACAGAAGCTATCCGCGAGGGTTTAGGTCGCGTGATACAGGCCGGCCGTATTGATTACCAGTTCGAGGATGACCCGAACACATGGCAAATCGACAACGGTTCTGCCGCCAACTTACGTAACAGTGGTTACATGCACTCACCCAGCACCATGTTTGGTATCTTCGGACGTGCTGATTACGCTTACCAAGGCAAATACTTGGCTACCGTGACCGTTCGTCGAGACGCATCCTCTCGATTCTCCGAGAAAAACCGTTGGGGTACATTCCCTTCCGTATCTTTGGGATGGCGTATGTCAGACGAGAATTTCATGGAAAAGACTCGTACATGGTTAGACGACTTCAAGTTGCGCGCCGGTTACGGTACGACGGGTAACTCTAATATCGGAGCATACAACTGGGCATTCCGCTACGGTACAGGTAACACGTGGCTCTATAGCATCACCGGTAGTGATACGGACGTAATGACAGGATACGGTGTTACGGCCTTAGGTGATATCGATGCGAAGTGGGAAACCTCTAAGATGTTGAACGTAGGTTTCGATGCGACAGTCTTCGACCAACGCTTAGGCATCAACTTCGACTGGTACATAAAGAAGACCTCCGATATGTTGATCGATGCGAACTGGTCTGCTTTGGCTGGTAACGCAGACAAGCCTAAAGTAAATATCGGCGACATGGAAAATAAGGGTGTTGACTTGAATTTGACATGGCGCGACAAGGTTGGCGAGGTAGATTACTCGATTGGCGTGAACCTTTCTCACTATAAGAACAAATTGACAGAGATCGGTACGGAAGCCGGTATCTTCGAAGGTACTCGTATCTCCAACATGAATGTCATGATGAAGGGGCATGCGGTTGGTATGTTCCACGGTTATCAGGTGGATGGTATCTACAAGAGCGAGGATGAGGTTCGCAACTATAAGAATGATGCTGGAGGCGCAGTATTACCATACGGTACGGCAGAAGCCGCTTCGTTAAATCCGTCTCAATACGTAGGTCAATTCAAGGTGAAAGATGTGAACAACGATGGTAAGATCGACGCAAGTGACCGTACATTCATCGGTAACCCGCATCCGGACTTGACAGGTGGTGCTAACTTAAGTGTAGGCTGGAAAGGTTTCGACTTGAGCACTTACTTGTACTTCTCCGTAGGTAATGACATCTTTGCCATGTATAAATACTATACACACTACGGTTCTTTGCAATCTGCTTATTCAAAAGATCGTCGCGACAACTCTTGGAGCCCGGAGAATCCAAACGGAATCTACCCGATGTGGGCAACCGCTACAGGAGAAAGTACGATTGCGGCTAACGAATCTAATTCCAGCTACATAGAGGATGGTTCCTTCTTGCGTATGCAAACATTAACGTTGGGCTATACCTTGCCGAAAGCATGGATGAAGAAGATCAAATTCGACAAGATCCGTATCTATGGTCAGATCTCTAACGTATTCACATTGACCGGTTATTCCGGATTGGATCCTCAGGTTCGTACGGATGATGGTAACGGTAATTCTAAAGACCGTAACATGGGTACAGACTATGGTTCATACGGTATGCCACGTCAATTTATCCTTGGAGTTAATGTTACTTTCTAAAACTAGGAATGAAAATCTGATTATATTAACAATTAAGTAGAACAATAATGAAAAAAATATTTATATATTCCGCAATGGCGGCAGTTCTAGCCTTAGGAAATACGTCTTGTTCGGATTTTCTAGAGGTCAAACCCGCTGGTTCAGTAAGTGAGCAAGATTTCGTGTCAGCGAAAGGGGTAGAACAACTGGTGACAGGTATGTATGCAAAAATGCACGACAACTCCTATTTCGAGGCAACATTGAGTAACTATGTATATGGCGATGTGATGGGCGGTAGTGCCAATAAGGGCTCCACGTATCAAGACCAACCGGACTTCACAAGCTTGGAGACCTATACGTTTACCACAGACAACGGTTACCTAAACGTGAAATGGAAAAAATGCTATAACGGTGTTTTCGTGGCAAACAACGTAATCAAGTTGGCAGACATGGCCAAAGAAGAAATGTCCGCGATCAACGGAGAGGCGAAAGACAACTATACGGAAACGATCGCACAGGCACGCTTCTTCCGTGCTTTCTGGCATTTCGAGGTTGTAAAATTATTTGGAGCCGCTGTTCCTTACGTGGACGATCAGGCAATGAAAGAGAACGTAAACCCGCAGGTTTCTAATGTAGACGAGAGTGGTAACTACATTTATATTTGGGATAAGATCATCGATGACTTACAATTTGCGTACGACAATCTTCCAGATCGCTGGACTACCGACAAGGGGCGTATAAACAAATGGACCGCAGGTGCCTTATTGGCAAAAGTAAAAATGTATCAATCTTCTCCATACGATGGAAAGAATGGCTCACAAAACCGTTGGACTGAGGTAAAGAGCCTTTTGGAGGAAGTCATGGCGAACGGTAAAGACAATAACGGCACAAAATATAAATTGGCTGACACATATGAGGAGCTTTACATCGCAGGTGAAGCCGATTGGACTGGCGAGTCTGTATTTGATATCCAAATGGCAATCACTGGTACTGTGGAAGAAACTTCCAGCATCAACGGCCCATGGCACATCGGTTTTAACGGTGCGTTAGGTACAGGAGGTTGGGGATTCTATCAGCCCTCCAACGATTTGGTAAACTCACATATCGTTGACGCAAACGGTCTGCCGATGATGGATGGTCAGTATAAAAACAGCCCTGCGCTTACGACGCTAGACGCAAACAACATTCCTCATACGGATCTAACGGTTTACACCGACCCGCGTCTGGATGTTTCAACCGGACGTTTCAATACTCCGTTCTGGGATTGGACAGTTCCTTCTTCTTTGGATGGTTGGGTACGTGATTATAGTAATGGTGGCTTGTACCTGAACAAGAAGAACATCCCGCGTAAGGCAGACAAGGGTAGCTTGTCTATCGTAACAGTAACGAACTCTTCTGCGAAGAACTTCCACCTGATCCGTTATGCAGACGTATTACTATGGTACGCCGAGGCATTGATTGAAACAGGCAACCATAAGGAGGCCGGTAAATACATCAACCAAGTCCGCGCCCGTGCCGCTAATGGATATGTAAAGGCTGCCGATCCGAATAATGGCATGGCAGAGACGACATCCTCATACGTATTAGAGGACAAGGTAAACGGAAAGACTCAACCGAATGCCGCGGCTAACTACCGTATCGGCTTATATCCCGATTCTCAATTCGCTTCCAAAGCTTCCGCGACGCAAGCATTACGTTGGGAACGTAAGATTGAGATGGCTCTTGAAGGTCACCGCTGGTATGATTTGGCTCGCTGGGGTATCATCGCCGATGAGTTGAACAGCTATGCTTCCTATGAAAAGAAATTCTTACTGAAATATGCGAATAGTGTTTACAACGCAAAATGGTGCGTATTACCTATTCCATTGAATGAGATTCAAAAGATGGATGGCCTATTGGTTCAAAATGAAAATTGGAAATAAAAAAGTGGGTTAACATTAAATATCGGGTAACCAAGCATGTGATATGCATGGTTACCCTCTCGCAAAAAGCGAAAAGCGAATGCTTATTCGCTTTTTTCCATTTTAAATCATTATCTTTGTTTGAATTTAAATCATAACGAGACGTATACTCTAGCCATGAGATATAAACAAATACTCTTCAGTTTGATACTGTTTGTCCTATTAGGGGGATTCTTGCAAATAACCAGCAAGTTTCATTTCTTTTATATCGAGCAGCTTCAACTATTCCAGTTTTCCGGAGATTATCTTGCGGATAAAATCAGCAATCCGGGAGGTTTTTCTTTGATTATCGGGGAATTCTTGACACAATTCTTTATTACGCCTTATGCAGGGCCTTTCATTATCGCAGCTATACTTACGTCTATCGGATTGACAATGAGAGCGATCATCCGGCAAATCAATCCGGATAAAGAACTCTTCCTGCTTTACTTACTTCCGGTTCTATCTTTATTATTGATTCAATACGACTTCAATTATTTAGTACAAGGCACTATCGCATTCCTATTTTGTTTGATTAGCCTGAACGCATGGATGCGCATAAAAGATCCCCGTTACCGGCTATCCGCCGCATTGGTAATCACCCCGCTACTTTTTTGGATAGGAGGACCGATTGCCGGGCTATTCTCATTAAGTGTGGTTCTCAAGGAAGCGATAAGCCGTTCCAAACAGGGGTTCTATTTTTTAGCGGTTTTAATTGAATACCTGTTTATCGGGATCGGAAGTGTCTGGTCAACTACCATCACCAGTTATCGCTTCGCGTTCTTACCGGATGCTTTTTATCACCCGATTCTAGCGGCTCCTAATCTCATCTATTTCGCATGGGTCAGTTTACCGCTTAGCTTGATCGTGGCATTCGTATATCCTAAAGGCAAAAACCAATCAAAGAAAAAAACAGGGATAGAGCTTGCCGTTCAATTCATCCTAATCCTATTCCTTTGCTGGATAACGATTCCACGGTATAACGACCAGAAAGCCTATCCGCTAAAGGTTTTGGATTATTATGCCCGTACCGGACAATGGGACGAGATCGTCCGGCATTGTCACGGGCCGATCAAAAACTATTTATATTTAACTTATTTAAATAGGGCACTTGCGGAAAAAGGAGAGTTGGCAGACCGGATGTTCGCTTTTGATCAACACGGCCCTCAAGGACTACTCGCCTCTTGGAACAAGACCTTTACGGTCTCCACCCTGTTAAGCGACGCTTATTTTACGCTAGGGGAAATCGCGTTATCACAGGAGATGGCTTTTGAAGGATATGTCACCGTAATTGGTGCCGGTAATCCCCGGAACATGCAACGGCTTGTTCAAACAAACTTGATTTACGGAACGTATCCTATCGCCGAGAAATATATCCGTATCTTAGAAAAAACATATGCCTATCATGATTGGGGCAAACGGCATAGAGGCTTCTTATATAACGACAAAGCGATTGAAGCTGATCCGGTATTAGGGCCTAAACGAAAAGCTCTTCCGAAGGAAAGTAACTTATCCGGTATCAACGGACTGGAACATGATTTACTTATCCGTGCGGAACAAGATCCGGAAAATCAGCTCCCTATCCAATTCACCGGGGCTATCTATCTGCTGTCTAAAGACATGAAAGCTTTCCAAACGCTGATAGAAAAGTATTATGGAACACCGGTACTCCCCTCTCTCCCCGTGAGTTTCCAAGAGGCTGTTATCCTATTGGCAGAGAAGGATGTGGATTACTGGAAGCGTTTTAACGTATCCGGAAATGTGATCCGCAAATTCGCCGGTTATCGGAACTTAGTCGTACAGAATCGGAATAACCCACAGCTTCCTCAACTTATAAAAAACTCGTTTGGAGACACTTATTGGTCTTATTATACGTTAAAATGATCAACAGCCATGAAAAGAAATATTCGATATATCATCGGTTTATGCCTTATCCTACTGGGAATATCCTGCTCGGGCACCATCCCGGTTAGCAAAGAGACCTCGGAGAAACCCGTATTATTTCCCGATTATGCGGATGTAACGATCCCTTATAATATCGCACCCTTAAATTTCAAGATAGAAAATCCACATGCGGAAGCCTTCGCCGTACTCAGATTCGGAGAAGAAAAGATACAAGTCAAGGAAAAAGGGGGACAATTCTATCTTCCCGCATCCGATTGGAGAAAATTGCTGAAAAGGGCGACAGGAAAAGCGATACAAGTAAAGCTCTACGCAAAAGACAAAGAATGGCTCGCCTATCCGGAATTCTCGCTATTCGTCGCTCCGGAACCCATGGATTCCTATCTGGCTTATCGATTGATCGAGCCTGGATACGAGCTTTGGAATCAAATGGGTATTTACCAGCGGAAGCTGGAAGATTATGAGCAAAGTCCTATCATGGAAAACAAATACAGCGGTCAAAACTGTATGAATTGCCATTCTTTTTGTATGCAAAACCCGGATAAAATGCTGTTCCATATGAGGGATAAGTATTCGGGTACTTATCTGATCGACGGAGACAAGATCGAGAAATTAAATACGAAGACCGATCAGACGATCTCACCTTTGGTCTATCCCTCTTGGCATCCATCGGGGAAATACGTAGCCTTCTCTGTCAATCAGACCAGCCAAAGCTTTCATGCCAACGACAAAAACCGGGTGGAGGTCTTCGACAGCCAATCCGACGTGGTTGTATACGATACGGAAAAGCATGAGATTATCAGTACGCCTTCCATTCGGACAGCAAAAGCGTTCGAGACTTTCCCGACATTCTCTCCCGATGGCAAGACTCTTTACTTCTGCTCGGCAGAGGCACGTTCTATGCCGCATGAATATTCAGAAGTAAAATATAACCTTTGCTCCATAGCGTTCGATCCCGTAACCCGGAGTTTCGGCTCTCGTATAGATACCTTATACAATGCCGGAAAAGATGGGAAGAGCGCCTCTTTTCCCCGGGTTTCCCCAGACGGGAAATTCTTGTTATATACGCTGTCCGGCTACGGTAACTTCTCGATCTGGCATAAAGACGCTGATCTGTATCTGCTGGATATAGCGAGCGGAATCTCCCATTCCTTGCAAAACGCCAATAGCACGGATACGGAGAGCTATCACTCATGGAGTAGCAACAGCCGCTGGATCGTCTTCAGCAGTCGAAGGATAGACGGGTTATACACACGTCCTTATTTTGCTTATATAGATGAAGAAGGAAATGCGTCTAAGCCCTTCCTTTTGCCTCAGAAAGACACGGACTACTATCACCGTTTCATGAAATCTTATAATATACCCGAGTTTATTACCGGAAAAGTATCCTCCAAGATCCGGGCGCTTAGCACGCTAGCCAAAGAGGATAAAGGAATTGACGTAACTTATCGTAAATAGAATCAATCACATGAGTACTTTATATAAGAAGATCTTATCCCCCCTTCTATTCATACTATTGACCGGCGTCTTATGGTTGCATTTGCAAACTCTACAAGAGCCTATCTTTTTTTATCGGGAGCAACAGCAAATTTTCCTATTCGATTCTGTCTATATATCCAGCATACTCAATCAGATAGGCGGATTGGCTACTTTGATCGCTCAGTTCTTGATACAGTTTTTCAGGCTCCCATTTATCGGATCGCTAATTACGGCATTGATCGGTGGAGTCTCCGGGTGGTTATTCTGGCTGACTTTACGAAAGATACATCCGTCACTGTACCTTCTGCCCTTGGCCTTTCTCCCCATCCTATTCCAATATCTTTACCTGATGAAAGATAGCTATCATTATGAAGGGCTGATAGCCATGTTGTTTTGGTCATTGGCGCTTAACATATATAGTTACAGCGCACGAAGGTTTAATTGGACGTACCGTACCTTAATCGGTTGCTTGCTGGCGATCGGGTTGTTTTACACGATGGGATCTGTAGCTATATTATTCGTCCTTAGCATTTTACTATTTGATGTATTACAAAAAAGCGAACGTTGGTACACAAGCTTCATCCCGTTGCTCCTGCTGCTTATCGTAGGTTCTCTATGCGTTCTAGGAGGCAGTAAACCCGATTATGATTATGTATTTTGGATGAAAGATTACGTAGAGTATTTCATTGAGCTGGAACCATTCTACGGCTTCTCTTGGCAAGTAGCGCTACTCGTTATGCTTCTATTCTTCCTATCACGTTACTTAGATCACATAAAAACCTATTTAAAAGCTTTAGTAGCCGTAGCATTACTTGCCTTATCCGGTATGTATTATACACAAACGGCTCTTGAACAGAGGAATAAAGATTTCTATACGTTGATGCAAATGTTTCATTACATAGATACCGAGCAATGGGACGCCATAATCTCGTCCGCCGATCTAAACTATAATAACTACTTACACCTGAATTGCTTAAACCTTGCCTTATCCCACAAGGGTGTCATGCAGACTGATTTATTCAAATATCCGCAAAGCGGAATACAATCTTTGGTCTCAAAGTACCAAGCGCATATAGAGGAAAGTTTCCTGTTCAGCCAGATATACTACCATGTAGGAATCACGTCCTTGGCATACAATTTCGCTTTTGGTACCTCGGTAGGAATTACATACGGCAGTCCCGTCATGACTAAATTATTAATAAAATCCCATTTGATATACGGACAGTATCCCGTGGCTGAGAAGTTTATATCCTTATTGGAAAAGACATGGGCCTATCACGAATGGGCCTCCTCGCGACGAAAGTTCTTATATAATGACCAAGCGGTGGAGAGCGACCCCGAATTAGGCACAAAAAGGAAAAGCCTATCCAGCGACAAAGACCTTTTCGCCAATATAATCGGATTGTTGGATAACCTGATGATTATATTGGAGGAGAATCCTCAGAATAAAGCCGCGTTGGATTATACGATCGGTACATTATTATTATCGAAAGACCTGCCCGCTATAAAAAGGTTTGTCGAGAGATTCAGCGGGACGGAAGCGCTCCCTGCATTACCCGAGCCTTTGCAACAAGCCGTGATCTCTTACGCGGAGCATGATCCGGATTATTGCCGCAAGTATGGGGTAACCGATAAAACCCTGTCCGAGTTCTCGCTATTCAAGCAACGTGTGTTGGGATTAAGGCATGCCCGACAAGATGTAGCGACTGGAATAGCCGACTATCGCTCTACTTTTTGGTACTATTTGATACTCTCTAAATAAAACACGTATGGAAAGACAGACTTACACAAATACAAACCGATATCTTTTCCTTTTTCTCATCGCCTTGATGGTTTCATGCTCCAAAGGCGACATACAGATCGCCAAGAGCCTAAACGAGGAAATAACCATTTATCCGGATTACAAGGAGGTGACCATCCCTGTGAACATCGCCCCGCTCAATTTCTCTATCGCCGATAGCAGTGAGCACTGCCTTATCATTAAAGGGGAAAAGACTCAATTCCAAGTTTATAGTGATGAGGGACTCTTTGAGATCCCACAAAAGAGATGGAAAGCCTTATTGAAAGAGAATGCCGGAAACCAAATAGAATTGACTATCGCCAAACGCATACAGGGTGAATGGAACGCCTATACACCTTTTCATATGGACATCGTAAATGACTCCATTGATAAATATATAGCCTATCGGTTATTAGCCTTGAGCAATGATATGTGGAACAGGATGGGTATCTATCAACGAAACTTGGAGAATTATGACCAAAGCGTGATTTACGAGAATAGCCTAACCGACTATAACTGCGTAAACTGCCACACGTTTTCCTCGGGGAACCCGGATAAAATGATTTTCCATATGCGAGGCAAACACGCCGGTTCCGTACTGATTGATGGAAAGAAAATCACTAAGCTAAACACCAAGACACCCGAGACCGTCTCAAACTTTGTCTACATGTATTGGCATCCGAATGGTAACTATTTGGCGGCCACCGTATGCGATACCTACCAAAACTTCTTCATCAATAATCCCAATACGCTGGAAGTATTGGATCATAACTCCGATATCGTGATCTACGACGTGAAGAAGAACGAGGTATTCTCTTGCGAAGCGTTAAATTCCAAAGACGCATGGCAAATATTCCCTGCGTTCTCTCCCGACGGGAAGAGCCTCTATTTCAGTTCGACCGCCGCCGTAGATTCTATTTCTAAGAATTTCAGACAAATGACCTACAGCCTATGCCGTGTCGACTTTGACCCGGAAACCCGCACCCTAGGCCAGCAAGTAGATACTTTATACAATGGCCGGGCCAATCACAAAAGCGTATCCTTCCCTCGGATCTCTCCGGATGGTAAATATCTGGCTTTCACCTTACAGGAATATGGCGGCTTCGGGGTTTGGCATAAAGATGCCGAACTATATATGATCCGCCTATCCGACGGAAAGACATACCCGCTGACCGAGGCGAACAGCCCTGAAGGGGAAAGCTATCATTCTTGGAGCCGCAACAACCATTGGCTGGTATTCAGCAGTCGCAGATTAGATGGATTATATACGCGCCCGTTCTTTACCTATATCGATGATAACGGTACGGCCCATAAACCATTCCTCCTGCCGCAAAGAAATCCCGTAAAATATTATAAAGACCTGTTGTGGACTTACAACCTCCCGGAGTTTATACAAGAAAAGGCCCAAATAGACACACATGCCGTGATGGAAACAATGAGAAATACAAAAGGAATCCATGTGAAATAAGAACTCAAGTTTCGGATTTGGAATTCAAGCCGTTTGAGCATACTCTCTAAGTG
>CAUEFX010000085.1 GCA_958477465.1 uncultured Bacteroides sp. | reverse complement strand
GGTACTCACCGTATGCCAGCCGGATCTGGCATTATACAGAGGGGCTTCTGACGATATATACGACGAACAGGGGAAACGCATCGAACGCAGTATCTACTCCCGTCCCTGGATAGGAAACCCGAGCCAGCCCATACCGGTACGCATCGAGTTGAAAGGGAAATGGGAACCGGACGCAACTCCTTACTGTAAGGTACTCTCCGCAGATAAGCAGAAAACCGTATTGGAATTCACCTGTACGGATGCGGCAAGCCTGGAAATAAAACTTCACAAGAGATAAAAACAAATGGAGTAAGACATGAAAAACAGAATCCTATTCATCCTATGTCTTCTGATAGGAACGCCCCTATATGCCCAGACCTTACAAGAGGTACAACAAAAAAAAGCTGAATCACAGAACCCGTTGTTCCATAAACTCGGGAAAGCCTATAAAACACCGGCCTTCGAATGTGAAGGCTGGTGGGTATGGGGCAGTTCTGTCATCAAAGGAGAAGATGGCAAATACCATATATTCGTATCCCGTTTTCCCAAGTCTCTCCCTTTCCATCCGGGATGGATGGTCGCCTCGGAGATTGTGCATGCCACCAGCGATGTACCGCAAGGTCCCTACCGGCTGTCGGACATCGCATTAAAAGAGAGAGGCGCCCAATATTGGGACGGACGTTCGGCTCATAATCCCCGAATTTTAAAATACGGAGACACTTACTACCTGATCTATATGGGATCGACTCACCCCTTTGATACCCCTACCGCCGAGCAACTTACCTTGGACAGCCCCTGGTGTATCGTAGCCCGTAGTAACAAGAGAATAGGCATCGCCAAATCAAAATCACTTTACGGTCCCTGGACACGCCTTGACGAACCCATATTAAAGACGAAACCCAACACTTTTTACAGTTTTCTGACCTCAAACCCCTCTCCCATTGTAGAAGAAGACGGATCGGTGACAATGATATTTAAAGGAAGGGAATATATCGGCAATGACAAGTATTCCGACATGGCATTGGGAATTGCCAAAGCAAAGCATATAGAAGGCCCTTACGAAGTACAGAACAACAATCAGCCCATCTTTCAGGTAAACGGCCAGGGAGAAGCCGAAGATCCGTTCTTATGGAAAGATAAAGACGGATACCACATCATTTTCAAAGACCATGTGGGGAAATATACCATTGAATCCAAAGCCGGAGCGATGGCACACTCCCAAGATGGTATTCGCTGGACTGTAGACAAAGACGCACAGGCTTACTCCAAAACCGTGGAATGGGAAGACGGCACAGTCACGGTTCAGGGACAATTGGAACGCCCGTTTATCCTGTTTGAGAATGGCAAGCCTGCCTATATATTTTTCGCGACAATGGACGGTCCCGGAGGATTTGAGAATGCGACCTGTTCATGGAACATGGTGATTCCGATTGCCAGATAACAGGCCATGGACGTTCAATCTAAACTTATGATAAACCCAATTACTCAAAAAACAGATATGAAAGTTACAATGAACAAACTATTTCTAACGGTAGCATTATTTGCATGTTATTCATCAGCAACTTACAGTCAGGTTTCATCCGTAAAACTAAGTTCTTATAATAAAGGAGATCAAAATATTACCGTTTACCAGTCCGACATGGGTGGCGGCGGATACATAACCGGTATCGTACAAGATTCCCAAGACAGCAACATTCTATATGCCCGAAGTGATGTGGCCGGTATTTTTAAAAGTGTGGACGGCGGAAAAAGCTGGACTGTAAAAAACTCCGGTATGACAAAGATGAGCGACCATTACTGCCACTCTCTTGCCATAGACCCATTCAACAACAAGCATCTGTTACGGGCGTCCGGTGACGTGCGCAGCTTTCATTTTACCGGTCGTATCCATGCCTCCGATGACGGTGGAGAAAGTTGGTATCTGGTAAAAGACGGACTCGATTATTATGGCAATGGCCCGACGCGTATGTTTGGAGAACTTCTTGTTTTCAATCCGGATAAGAAAAACGAGGTCGCTGCCGGAACTTTCTCCAAAGGCCTTTGGATAAGCCATGACAGTGGCAAGACATGGGAATGTAAAGGATTAGAAGGAGAACGTATGTCTTCTGTGCAATATTGCGACAACCGTATTTATGTTTGTACGATCTCCGATAAATACAGCAGGGATCCGAAATCTTATCGATTCAGCAAAGACCCCAGATCATTGCAGGATTTCAGAAGGCATAACAAAACCCGTATATACATGTCGGATGATTGTGGAAAAAGCTGGCAGGTTCTATACGAGAATAATAAATTGGCAGCTATCTACGAAATGATTGTCACGGATCATGGAAACACGGTATTGTTTACTGCTGATGCTGGAGTCTATCGCAGCGTGAACGGTGGAAAATCATTTAAGCTCATCCCCGACCTCCCCTCCGAAAACTGTTATCGTACCTTAGTGCAATCCTCTCTCGAACCATCCGTATTCTATGCGGCCGAAATGATTCCATCGGGAGAGGCGGATATACCCATTTACCGTTCTGCCGACAAAGGAAACACCTGGCAGTTAATCTCTCCGGATTGCAGTTCGGAGAACTTATCCAACTTCCCCGCATGGCATGGAAATGACACGAAACGATTGGGTGATTCCCGCATATCACATATTCTGCCGGATAATACCAATCCGAACAAATTGTATATTGCCAACTGGTGGGGAATAACAATTACCGAAGATCTGGGAAAAAACTACTGTGGCAACTATTTTAAAGGAATCGGAATTATCTGTTGTGAGACTCTATTACAACACCCGTCACACCCCAATCAGCTCATTTCCGGAGTATGTGACCACGCTCCTGCTTTATCTACCGACAGTGGAAAGACATTTGCCACCATTTCAGCCAATTACAGTCCGGCACGCACGATATGCCTGTCCCGTTCTAATCCGGACCTGTTGCTATTTGTTGCCGAAAGAAAAGGAGAATACATCCGGTTATACAAAAGCGATGACAACGGAAAAACAGCAAAAATAACATGGGAGATGAAGAATAAAAATTTTATTCAGGACATCAAAGAAGATCCCGTTGTCAAAGGGCGTTTTTGGGCGTATGTGGAAGGAGATTCCCGTTCGCAATACCGTCCCGGCATCTATGTTTCCAACGACTGGGGAGAGACATGGAATGCCACTGAAGCCAATTCTTTCGGCAAATTAAAGTCGGTTCCCGAAGATGAATTCAAGATAGACAGAGACCTGACTCCGATTGTCAATCACCAGTACAAGAACGGATGTGGTACGGGACAAATGTTAGCTATCGACTCTCAGCAAGCCGGTGTATTATATGCCGGTGAATGGACCACCGGTATCTATCGTACACTCGATGGAGGCCATAGTTGGGAAAACATAGGAAGCGGGCTTCCTTTTAACAAGCAGAAGAATGAGGTATTGCAATTTGTCTATGCTGATCCATACCGTACGGGAGTCGTTTATGCCGGTTTCTGGAATAAAGGTTTATGGAAAAGCAGCGACTTTGGAAACACTTGGAAACAAATAGAATTAGGCAACAGCCCAATCTGCAATGCATCTTCCATATCAATAAACCGCAATGAGCAAGGTGAAGAGCTGATGGCAGTGGGTTGCTCCAATCATCCGTTAGGAGATACTGATACCGCCTTATGGATCAGCGATGACAACGGTAGTTCTTGGAACAACATTTATGATTATTCCATCGGTTGTGCCCGGTTCCTAACTGTTGTTGCCAATGTCGGCCAGCAACGGATCTATGTAGCAACAGCAGGAAATGGTGTCCTGTATTTCGATTTGTCGCAAAAGTAAAAGGCCTCTCTTTTAACAAACAACATAAGTTATCCGGAAGAGAACGGTTTAAAGATCGGATTCAGGCCGAATAAGTTCTGAATCCGGTATCATGCATCCCCGCATCCGCATTATATAATACTATTGAATAAAAACAATATGAAAAGAAAAACACTCCTTATCCTCATTCTTTTGGTTATATGCCATACTGTACATTCCCTGGAAAGATTCTCGGCCGCCGGATTCTTTTCCACGGGCAATTCCGAACGGAATATTCTTGATTTTAATCCAGGTTGGAGATTCCATCGTGGATCTCAAACTGATGCCTTCCTAAAAGAATTCAATGATCAGGCATGGGAGATTGTAAATCTTCCTCACACCGTAGAACTTATGCCATCCGAAGCCAGCGGTTCACGTAATTACCAAGGCCCTGCCTGGTATCGCAAACACTTTACCATCGGTAGCCAATATCAAGGGAAACGCCTTTCCATCTATTTCGAAGCCATCATGGGGAAAAGTAGCTTCTACATAAACGGACTGAAAGTAAAAGAACATTTCGGTGGTTTTCTTCCTATCGTAATAGATCTGACTCAAGCGGGTGTAAAGGCGGGTGATGATGTAGTAATAGCTGTATGTGCCGATAACAGCGATGATTCGTCGTTTCCTCCCGGACGCAAACAGTATACCATGGACTTCTCTGTTTTTGGAGGAATTTATCGTGATTGTTACTTTATCAGCACCAATGACATTCATATCACCGATGCAAATGCTGCCGGACAAACAGCAAGCGGAGGTATATTTGTCAGTTATGAGGATATATCCGAACAGAAAGCCAAAGTCAATGTCAAAACCCACATAGCCAATGAAAGACTTACAGGAGAAAAAATAGAAATCGAAAATACTCTCCTTGATGCAAACGGGAAGCAAGTCGCTTCCAGCAAGACCAGCCTGCGACTGGCAGCAGGGAAATCCGGTGATGTAATACAACAATTATCTGTCAGAAGACCGGCCCTTTGGCATCCGGACAGTCCCAATTTGCATCAACTTAAAACAGTGGTATACTGCAATGGCAAAGTATGCGATGAGGTCATTTCGCGTATCGGTATCCGGTCTATCGAATTTCGCGGAGCAGACGGACTGTATATCAATGGAAAGCCGTTTGAAGATAAGTTAATGGGAGTAAACCGCCATCAGGATTATGCCTACATCGGCAATGCCGTACCCAACAATTTGCAATGGTTGGATGTGAAAAAGCTGCGTGATGCCGGATGTCGCATCATACGTTCGGCACACTACCCGCAAGATCCTGCTTTTATGGATGCCTGCGACGAATTAGGTATGTTCATCATTGTAGCAACTCCGGGATGGCAATACTGGAATCCCGATCCGATTTTTGAGAAAAGGATTATCTCCGATATACGCAACATGATACGCCGTGACCGTAACCATCCTTCTGTTATCATGTGGGAACCTATTCTGAACGAAACGGCTTTCCCAGAATCATTCGCCCTGAATGCTTACAATGCTACCCATGAAGAATATCCGTATCCGGGATGTTATGCAAGCATTGACGACAAAAGTAAAGGAGCTTATAAATATGATGTTATTTATACAGCCCCCAAAAATGAAGATTACTATCTGAATTTAGGAAAATCTTGTTTCACTCGTGAATTCGGAGACTGCGTGGACGACTGGAACTCACACAATTCTTATAGCCGTGTGGCCCGTGAGTGGGGAGAAGTTCCTCAAATCCGCCAAGCACAGCACTATGCACGCAAACAATATGAAGGTTCATTGACAATTGATCAATTCTACAAGGCTCCCAAAGGGCATATTGGCGGAACTTTATGGCACTCTTTCGACCACCAGCGCGGCTATCACCCCGATCCGTTCTGGGGAGGTATTATGGATGCATTCCGCCAACCCAAATACTCTTACTACATGTGGATGAGCCAGCGTGATCCAGCCGTTAAACTCTCTCAGGCAGACAGTGGACCAATGGTATATATAGCCAATGCCATGACTCCATTTTCTCCGGAAGACATTGTGGTCTATTCCAACTGTGACAGTGTCCGTATCACCGTCAATGGAAAAACGAGCCTGACACAAGCACCTGAACTTGAGGAAAAAGGCATCCGCCATCCTCCCATCATATTCAGAAATGCGTATAATTTTGTAGAAATACGTGCACTACACCGGGCAAACAAACCGGAACAGTGCAGCATTGTAGCCGAGGGATTCATCGGTGGAAAAGTAGTAGCCACAGCCAAGAACATGCCGTCCAAACGAAATGAAAAGATAGTATTGACTATTGACTCCGGACTTCCTCTTCAAACCAACGGTTCAGACATCGTTACAGTCATCGCCTCTATTACCGACAAGGATGGCTATGTAAAACGTCTTTCACAGGAAACTGTTGTTTTTGAGGTAGAAGGTGAGGGAGAATTAATAGGCGGCCGTGACATCGAGGCCAACCCGAGAGTCAGTCGTTGGGGAACGGCACCGGCTCTGATACGTACCACCAATAAAGCGGGAAAAGTAAAAGTCACTGCCCGTTTATTGCACCCCGGCATCCAAATTCATCCGACAGCTACTATCGAATTTACCACCATTCCGGCTGATCGTCCTGCCATTTATAAAGAATTACGCATACCGGCAGAAACGGAAAGATTCGATATAGAGGCTGTAGGTGAAATCGATATGAATGAAGTAGAACGTCTTGCCAAAGAAGAACAAGAACGTATCAATGAGATGAAACAGGTGGAACTGCAACAACGCCTTTTTGAAAGTACAGAAAAGAAATAAAAAGGAAAACAGACCTTTTAGAGCCTGTTTAAAATAGACTCAAAATAAGCGGATAAAACTTAAAAGGGGGAATTTTAAACAGGCTCTTAATATTGGTAAAAGCGTATTTACAGAAGTGTATTCAAATAAAAGAGCCGTGAATTAAAGCCAATAAAAACACGAAAGGGTTGTCCGTATAGGAAAATTTCTTTAGTTTTGTTCAATATTTTAAGTTCCGGTTACATTTGTTTGGTTCTACCGGACCAATTCAAACGAAAGCATGAAATTTTATGGATCAATCTGGCTGTATGAAATCTCTTTTATATTACTTGGTTTTTGCCTTTTGGTATATCATCTCTTTATTGCCATTGAGACTGCTTTATATATTCTCTGATTTACTTTATTTCCCTCTTTATTATTGCATCCGTTACCGGCGAAAAGTTGTCCGGCAAAACCTGCTCTCTTCGTTTCCGGAGAAAAGCCTGGATGAAATTATACACATTGAAAAAGGATTCTACTCTCATTTCTGCGATTATGTGATGGAAACGGTGAAATTGTTCTCCATGAGTAAGAAGCAGATGCAGAAACGGATGCGCTTTGAAGGAGTCGAGCAGGTCAAAGAGGCTTTCCGGGCAGGCCGTTCTTGTTCGATATATTTAGGGCATTATTGTAATTGGGAATGGATCAGTTCACTTCCTATGCATTTGGGCAACGACGAGATCAGCGGCCAGATTTATCACCCTTTGGAGAATAAGGCGTTTGACCAGCTTTTTCTGTACATGCGCGGACGTTTTGGGGCTACATCCATACAGATGGATGATACATTCCGGACAATATTAGGATGGAAAAAGAAAGGGCAAAGAAGTATCGTGGGTTACATATCAGATCAAGTTCCCGGATACAACAATATTCACTACTGGACAGATTTTCTCAATCATGACACACCAGTGTTTACCGGTGCCGAACGGATCTCCAGGATAGCGGATTGTGTAATCTTCTATCTGGACGTATACCGTCCCCGAAGAGGGTATTACGAGGCTCGTTTTCTGAAAATAACCGACTCACCGAAAGACTTGCCTCAATTTTATGTCACTGAACAGTATTTCCGTTTATTGGAAAAGACAATTCAACGTGCTCCTCAATACTGGCTTTGGTCTCATAAACGCTGGAAACGGACACGGGAGGTATACAACCAACTCTACCCGAAGGAAGTGCAGGAGAAGAAGCTCAGTCGGCTTTAATCCGGTGAACGGAATTCCGGCTATACAGAGATGCGGCTTAAATAGAAAAACAGCAATGTTCTGAATTTCCGCAATGGATTTTCCGTCAGTTCATTAATGCAAGTTACGAATGATTTCTCAACGGGACTGTTCATGCCTGCCCCGCGGGTACCTTCTGCCGAAATCCGTGATGCCAACACTGCCTGTCCGCGTGAAAGCCTTTTTTCCATTCTCTCCGGTGTCAGATAGTACCGCCACAAATCTTTCGACATACAGATGCAACCGGTCAGTACGGCCTGATCGTGCCTATGCTCTTTTACGGAAGGATTCTCCTTTGAACGCTCCTCTTCATTCATATCAAAAAACAGGTGAGGATGGGTAGCAGCCAACTGGTACCAACGCTTTACCACGTCATTGTTTTTTGTCTTTTTTATCATGAAGAAAGTGGCCTGTATCTGGTTTGCATATCTCCAAAGGCTATTCTTCGGATTAAAAAAGGTAAAGACCTCTTTTTTGCACCACCTTTTGTTTTTGCCCTTTGTAATGAAAAAGATGGCGTCTTTCTTTTTAAGCGTCTGGAAATATCTCTCCCAATCCTTATGTTTCAACAAAGTACATCCGGCATCGGCATATACAATTATATCCCCCTCTTCGGCCTTGTTCCAAGCATCAAAGAGGATATACGGTTTCCATAACCAGTACCCTCCTCCTCTTTTATACCGCCGGGTATATTCTTGAAACAAATCCGGAAGTAATTTGTCGTTATAAAGCTGTATTTCATCAAAAAAGCCCAATGACTCCGCCTCTTTTTTTATTCGTTGCAACGAATCCAGGTATCTCTGATCACCATAAGTTATGAAAATCTTCTTCATTGTAAAATAGTTCAAAAATTAAAATCTGCTTAAAAGCGGTCACCATATTCTTTTGAATCAATACTGTATTTACAAAGGTAATTAAAATAGTAACATATCATACGATTCACCCCCTATGTTTATGTTTTGTACCCCGGTTCTTTCACTTAAAGCCACAATTCTTCTATTCAAAACGCTTTTAATAATGAGATAAGAGGTGCATTGAAAACCATACGGAATACCACACCGGACTTCGTCCAAAAGACAAAAGTACTTTTAGCAAAATGTCAATATGACATTTCTATTTGCGTAGAATCCATTTATTAAAGCAAGAGATAGGGTTGACGCTGAAAATCTCCCGCATTTCCATCTTGGATATATCCAAAAGCTACCTATGTGGACGATTGACTATTATCCGGAGTGCTATTTTTGCATTCTGCTTGCAATTTATCTTCCAAACAAGCATATAGCATTCTATATTCTATTTCAAAACAGTTTGAAATCCGACTGCTATTAGCGTAAAAAGCGACCCCGACAACTTTCCCCGTAGAGACTCTTATGGTTTCTCGTAGAGGAACGAGTCGTTCCTCTACGAGGAACTGAACGTTTCTCCCGGAGAAACATGAGTAAATCTGTCGGGGAAAAAGTGCATATTCATCCTCTTTTTCATAGAAATATGCAGGAAAAAGTGCATTTTATACAGTATTTTATGCACTTTTTTCTCTATTTGCCACTTTTTAATCAAAGTACCTGTTAGCAAAATCTGTAATATAAAAGAATTATGTCAGAGTATTCGCCTTTATCGCATCTTTTATCCACACGCTTTGTACCAGCTTCGATAAAGCCATGAATGGGATGAATTACCGATTATCCCATAATAGAATCCGAACAGTCTTCTCCGTATCCATTCGACAAGGATAAAAACAGTTGGCATTGAACAAAAGTACACTCATTTTGAACAATACAAAAGCGGCTGGAATTTAGATCTTTCTACCTTTGAGGTCGTAACAATTCTTGCTTATTGATACAGTTACAAATTGATTTTTGCGGAAAAGTGTCTTGATATTATTCGAAGTCTATCCAAACTTATTTTTTGTTGTTTGCAGTTTTGCTTTTAGAAGCATTAACCGGTGTCAGTGACTGAAGGTAAAATTGTAAACGGGCAAAAAAGAAGGTGACAGATTTGATAAACCACTATATTTTATAATTCTAATAAGTAAAAAACATGAAAAAGACTTTTTGGAGTGTAGTGTTGTGTGCCGTAGCCTTATGGGGGATACAAGCCGTCTGGGCTTCCGTACGCTCGGTCGACACTACCGGTGAAAATCTGATTCCAAAATCGGATTTCACAGAAATCTCCTCTTTAGGAGAATACACCAAGAAACCGTTGGTGTTTAACGAATGGTTAATGCATTATAATGCAGACAAGGATAAGGATAATTTTCTCGTAAAGATTGAACTGGTAAACGATGAGACACGCGGCCAGGTACTTTCTTTCTACGGGCGTCCCCAATCTTATTATACTTCCTATGTAGGCCAACGTATTGAAGGTACGATGAAGAAGGGTATTTACCGGCTGACTTACTGGGCGAAATCCGATGATAAAGCCAAGGTTAAGTTCTTCTTCAATACAACCAATGCCGCCAATGCGGATGAGGGTCGGTACATGGTAGCTAAAGAGACACCGACAGATGAAACGACCAAAGCCTATTACGGTTTTCATGATCAGATTCTGACACCGGAATGGAAACAGTATTCAGCCGAGTTCAATTTCGCACAAGTTGCCAAATCACTTTATAACATTCCCTGGACGGAGACGGAAGAATCGACTGCCGATGATTTGGTGAACGTCGTATTGAAAATACAGGGAATGGATAATTTGAAAACCATTCTGGTAGATGATATCACTTTGGAACTTATCAAAGACCTGTCCGAACCGGAAATACCGGAAGAACCGGAAGAACCGTCTGATGGAAATCTGATTCCGAAACCGGACTTCACGGAAATCTCTTCCATAGGAGAATACACTCAGAAACCGTTCGTGTTCAACAAATGGTTGATGCACTATAATGCCGATAAGGATAAGGATAATTTTCTCGTAAAGATTGAACTGGTAAACGATGAGACACGCGGCCAGGTACTTTCTTTCTACGGGCGTCCCCAATCTTATTATACTTCCTATGTAGGCCAACGTATTGAAGGTACGATGAAGAAGGGTATTTACCGGCTGACTTACTGGGCGAAATCCGATGATAAAGCCAAGGTTAAGTTCTTCTTCAATACAACCAATGCCGCCAATGCGGATGAGGGTCGGTACATGGTAGCTAAAGAGACACCGACAGATGAAACGACCAAAGCCTATTACGGTTTTCATGATCAGATTCTGACACCGGAATGGAAACAGTATTCAGCCGAGTTCAATTTCGCACAGGTTGCCAAATCGCTTTATAACATTCCTTGGACGGAGACGGAAGAGTCAACAGCCGACGATTTGGTGAACGTTGCATTGAAAATACAGGGAATGGATAATTTGAAAACCATTCTGGTAGATGACATCACTCTGGAGCTTATCAAAGATCTGTCCGAACCGGAAACTGAGAATCTGGTGAAGGACCCGGGCTTTGACGCTACTACTACTGAAGATGTGACTCCTACCGATAAGGTTTGGAAGACGGATGCCGGTATATGGTCGGCTTGCCGCGATCAATATGAGACCAATCAAGACATCAGGATATCGATCAAGGACGACGCTACACAAGGCAAGGTACTTGCTTATGAGGGCAAGGCAGCCTCATGGTATACTACCGTAGTGGCGCAGCGCATTGCCGGTACTTTGGATAAAGCCATTTACCGCTTGTCTTTCAAGGCAAAAAGCCCGAATGCCGGTGCTGTAAGAGTGTATACCCGTTGTACGGATGAAGCGAATAAGGAATTCGCCGGTCACTTTTTTGTAAAAGCCAACGGAGCGCCGGTAAATCCGGATGAGGCATGGCGCGGTGTATATGAAAAACTCCCGTTAACAGACACATGGACTACCTATCAGGTGGAGTATGACATGACACAGGTGTCCGATACTCAATATGACATGACTTATAACCAGAATGTAGTTGCCGCCACCGAATCCGACCGTACCAATATGGCCATCTGTTTCTACAATGACCAGGACAATTCTGAGATTCTGATTGACGATGTACAGTTGGTAAAGGTCAGCGACGTTGAAGACGCTCCGGCTATCGTAAAATACGATTTCGAGGAGACATTCGTTCCTGCCGGCTGGAAAGCCCAAGGTGGAAAATTGGCCCTTTCCACCGATCATTATACGAGCGGCGCACAGTCTTTGGAATGGACAGTCAACGAAAACAATGCTACTGTGGAATTCCCGATCGGAGGTGATGGTATGAAGCTGACTTCGCGCAATGCAGCCTTCTTCAACATCTATGCTCCGGATGCCACCGGAAACGTGATTTATGTGGATTTCCTAAACGACAAAAGTGAAAGCGTGAAGAAAGCTACCCTGCTGCAGAACTTCAAAGGATGGCGCGAATTTAACCGTGCATACAACGAGTATGAGAATACCGGTGACGAGACGGCTGTCCGCGTACGTTTTACTTATAGCATCAAGGACGGTAATACCACCGGCGCAAAAGTCTATCTGGATAATATGAACCTGAATACGACGGTAGATGCCAACAGACAGTATCCGGACATGATGGCAAAGGATTTGCAATACTTGAGTAAGACTAATGCACGTTTCTTGGGTAGTTATGCTTACAGTGAAGAAGTAGAAGCCACGGATCCTACAACTGAAGAATTGGAAGGCCTTGAAAAACTTCGTGAAGCGACCAAGCCCAATACGCCTACCCCAAATCTTATATTGGTACGTCAGATCCAGAAAGAAATCAATGACCTGGAAATCGTCCGCAATGCCGACGGAACGGTAAAGGGTAAGCAAATTGTAGACCCTAAGAATGTGGATACAGACTTCGTAGTCAACCTTTCCAAAAAAGTAGAAGCATTGGCTGCTGCCTATATCAGTGGTAGCCCTACATGGGTGAAAGAGGCTTTCCCGAAATGGATCGACCTGATTATCGACCAAGGTATTTTCTACAATTACAGAGGAGGCGACCTGATGGGTTATGGAGAGACACGTACTCTTCCGAACAATTTCATGGATGCCATGTCTGCTTGTACCGATGACCAGAAAATGGAAATACGTAAGGCTCTTATTTGGCTATTGGAAGCCGACCAGGCATGTGCACCGTACGAAACAGCAGCGACAAAACAAAGTTCAGACTTTGTGTACAACTGCATTAAAAACATCGCCGCTGTTTTTGTACAGGCTCCGAATGATGCAGAAGCAGTAAAAGGAGCCAAAATCCTCAAGCACTTACTTGAAAACTTCTGTTCATATATTCCCGGCAAGGGCGATGTTCTGAAACCTGACGGAACAGGGTTCCATCACAATACACACTATAACGGTTATATGTA
>CAUEFX010000084.1 GCA_958477465.1 uncultured Bacteroides sp. | reverse complement strand
TGTGACGTACACCTTGCTTTCTTCCGATGTGCAGACGGTGGTCAGTGATGCTTGGATTGATCAGAAGCTGCATTATATCGGTATTCCTGTTCGTGCCGACTGGAGTTTTTTTGATAAAGACCGCTTCACGTTGTATGTAGCTGCCGGTGGAATGGTGGAGAAGTGTGTGTATGGCAAGTTAGGAAATGACAAGCTGACGGTAAATCCGTTGCAGTTCTCTGTTTTCGGTGCGGTAGGCGCACAGTTTAATGCTACGAAGCATGTCGGTGTTTATGTAGAACCGGGAGTCGCTTACTTCTTTGACGATGGTTCCGACGTGCAGACGATTCGTAAAGATACTCCTTTCAACTTCAATCTTCAAGCGGGGATTCGTTTTACGTATTAGTGTATTTGTATCATCAGGAATACGGTATACCGTCAAAAAGCCAAATTTTGAGGGAGTTGCTTCCAAGCATTGTAGCATTACGTGTTAATTAGGCTGACATTACGTGTGAGTCATCCTGACGTTACGTGTGATTCGCCCTGACATTACGTGTCGTTTATTGTAACCCGATAGAATGGATCATACTGCACGGTTTAAGTATTTCGCCACATTCAAGCCGTGCAGGATGATAGGTATATCGAACTCCTCTTAGTTTACCTGTACGGTCTTGAAGTACTCTTTGAATAGTCCGGCAGCACGTTCGGTTTGTTCCGGTGTATTCTCTTTGACTCCTTTCAGTTGATAGGCTTGTCCCATCGCTTCATATTTATGTACGCCAAGAGTGTGATAAGGGAGTATCTCCACTTTCTGAACCATCCGGTAACTTCCCAACTGCTTGCCGAGTGCGCGGATGTCGTCTTCAAAGTCGCTGTATCCGGGCACTAATACGTAGCGCAACCAAAAAGGCCGTTCGTTTTCTTCCAGCCAGGCAGCCGTACGCAATGTCTGTTCGTTGCTTCGTCCGGTCAGTTTTTGGTGACGCAGAGGATTGAATTCCTTGATGTCCAACAATACGAGGTCTGTCAACCTCAATAATTCTTCTACATATTCGTTCCATATCCCGCCGTTACTGTCGAGGCAAATATTGATTCCCTCTTCTTTCAGCCTGCGGAACAGAGGCAATAATGCTTCCGCCTGCAGGGTAGGCTCGCCTCCGGAGAATGTGATTCCTCCGCGCTTTCCGAAGAACGGTTTTTGACTTACTGCCATGCGGACAATCTCTTCCGGATCAGTGGGAGTTCCCCCTTTGGCGGCAATCGTGTCCGGATTGGCACAGTAAAGGCAGCGGAAGTGGCAACCTTGTAGAAAAACGACGAGCCGAAGACCCGGCCCGTCGAATGTTCCCATACTTTCGTATGAATGTACGTTTATCATTTTCTTTATCGATTCGGTTTATCACAATTACATGCGTTCATGAAAACTGCGTGAGATGACTTCCAATTGATGTTCACGGCTCAATTTGATGAAGTTTACAGCATATCCCGAAACACGGATGGTGAGTTGCGGATATTTCTCCGGATGCTCCATGGCATCTTCCAGCATTTCACGGTTCAACACATTTACGTTCAGGTGATGTGCACCTTTGGTGAAGTATCCGTCCATCATCGTTATCAGATTCTCTATCCGGTCTTCTGCAGTGGCACCCAGTGATTTCGGAACAATCGAGAAGGTGTTGCTGATACCGTCTTGCGAATCGCGGTAACGCAGTTTGGCTACCGAGCTCAAAGAAGCGATTGCTCCGTTTTTGTCACGGCCATGCATCGGGTTGGCACCCGGAGCAAAGGCGATGCCTTTGGCACGTCCGTCGGGAGTGGCACCGGTCTTCTTACCATACATCACATTGGAGGTGATGGTCAGCAATGAAAGGGTGGGGCGGGCATTCTTGTAAACCGGCAACTTCTTCAACTCCTCGCTGAAGTAATACACAAGGTCTACGCCCAGATGGTCTACCTTATCATTGTCATTACCGAAGCAAGGGAATTCGCCGTCGATGTCGAAACCTTCCGTTAGTCCGATATCATTGCGGCGGGCTTTCACCGTGGCATATTTGATGGCAGACAACGAGTCGATAGCAATCGAAAGACCGGCTACACCGTAAGCCAGATTGATGCGTGGGTTCGTATCGATGAATGCCATTTGCGCTTTCTCATAGTAATACTTATCGTGCATATAGTGAATGATGTTCATGGCATCATTGTATACGCGGGCTATCTGAGTCAGCACTTTTTTATAGTTGCTCATTACTTCTTCAAACTTCAGCACTTCACCGGTCAGCATCGGAATGTCTTTTACCATTACCGTACCTGTGTTTTCGCAGCGTCCGCCGTTGATGGCCAACAGCAGTGCTTTGGCAAGGTTGGCGCGTGCACCGAAGAATTGTATCTGCTTTCCGATCTCCTGATAGGATACGCAACAAGCGATACCGTAGTCGTCCGACTGGCGTACTTCACGCATCAGGTCATCGTTTTCGTATTGTATGGAAGAGGTGTCGATGGAAACTTTTGCACAGAATTCTTTGAAACCTTCCGGTAGATCGGGACTCCACAATACGGTCATGTTAGGTTCGGGTGACGGTCCCAGGTTGTATAGGGTCTGCAAGAAACGGAAAGACGTTTTAGTAACTTTGGTACGTCCGTCGTTGAAGCGTCCGCCTATTGATTCGGTTACCCATGTGGGGTCTCCTGCAAAAATATCGTTGTAGGATTGCATACGCAAGTGGCGTACCATACGCAGTTTGATGACAAACTGGTCGATTAACTCCTGTGCGAATGTTTCATCAATCTTTCCGTGGGCGAGATCGTATTCGATATAAATATCAAGGAATGACGATACATTGCCCAGTGACATTGCTGCACCGTCCTGCTCTTTTACTGCTGCCAGATAGGCCATGTATACCCACTGAACAGCCTCTTGAGCGCTGTATGCAGGGCGGCTGAGGTCGAGTCCGTAATATTCGCCCATCACTTTCATCTCTTTCAGGGCCTTGATTTGTTCGGCCACTTCCTCGCGAAGGCGGATGCGGGCTTCAGTCATCGGACCTGTGAGTTGTTTCAAATCCTTCTGTTTCGCTTCAATCAGGCGGTCGATGCCATAGAGGGCCAGACGGCGATAGTCACCGATGATACGTCCGCGGGCATAGTTGTCCGGAAGTCCTGTCAGGAATCCCAATGAGCGGAACGAGCGGATCTCTTCGGTATATACATCGAATACCCCGTCGTTGTGCGTTTTTCGATAATGAGTAAATATATCCCGAACACGGTCGTCTACTTCCACGCCGTTTTCATGACATGCCTTAGCCACCACATTGATTCCGCCGAACGGCTTGATGGCACGTTTCAACAGTTCATCTGTCTGCAGACCGACGATAAGCTCGTTTTCTTTATCGATGTATCCGGCTTTGTGCGAAGTTATTGTTGATACGGTTTTGTGGTCGAGTGAACGTACGCCGTTGTTTGCCCTTTCTTCTTCGAGTGCTTTAAGGCAGCAGTTCCACACAGCTTTTGTTCGTTCGGTAGGGCCTTGCAGGAAAGAGGAGTCTCCGTAATAGGGAGTGATATTGTTGCTGACAAAGTCCCTCACATTGATTTCTTTGCTCCAAAGTCCGTCTTTAAAGGTTTTATTCAATTCCATAATAAAATATTTAGTTAGTGGTTGGGTTATCCATCTTCTTTAGAGCACGCAAAGGTACAATCATTTTTCAGATTGTATGTATGAAGATCCTCTATTTTGTGTTTAATAGCATAAAATACCTATAAATAGGGAATAGAAAAAAGAGGACTGCATCATTTTTTCTGCAAAAACGTTTGGTATTTTAAATTCTCTTTGTATCTTTGCACCGCTTTTAACGGAAAGCACTTCTGATTTGAGCTGAAAAGAATAGCTGATGAGGCTTGTAAAAAGAAGCAAGAGAAGAAGTTTTGGAGAGGTGGCAGAGTGGTCGATTGCGGCGGTCTTGAAAACCGTTGTACTGCGAGGTACCCGGGGTTCGAATCCCTGTCTCTCCGCAATAAACGCTGAAAATCAGCAAATTATAAAACAAACACCCAATTTTACACCCAAGAATGTAAAGTTGGGTGTTTTTATTTTATTTAAGACGAATCATATTCGCTCGGAAAATAATTTGATAAAAAACAGAACAAACGAAAAAAACAACCAATTCATTTTCCGTAAGATTTCGTATCTTTGCAGTAAATAATAAATCAGGGTCTGTCATGATAATATATAATGTTTAAAAATCGTAGTATGAAAAAAAGTAGAAGAAAACGCCTTGTAATTTTGTGTATAGCTTTAGTTTGTATCATAGTTTTAGTTTTTTTATTGTTCTCTAAATCAACTTCTAATAATAGTACAAATCCACCTTTGACAGATGTTTTGACTGATAGCATTTCTCGGATAGTATCAGCTTGTCCTGGTGAAATTGGAGTGGCAATTATTATTAATAACACAGATACAGTTAAAGTTAATGATAAGAGTGTATATCCTATGATGAGTGTATTTAAGGTTCATCAGGCATTAGCTCTTTGCAATGATTTTGATAACAAAGGGATTTCACTTGATACCTTAGTAAAGATAGATAGGAATAGACTTGATTCAAAGACTTGGAGTCCTATGATGAAAGATTATTCCGAGTTGGTTATATCATTAACCGTGAGAGATTTACTTCGTTATACTATTGCTCAAAGTGATAATAATGCAAGCAATCTGATGTTTAAAGATATGGTCAATGTTGCTCAAACTGACAGTTTTATAGCCACACTTATTCCTCGTTCAAGTTTTCAGATAGCTTATACAGAAGAGGAAATGTCGGCTGACCACGATAGGGCTTACTTTAATTATACATCTCCTCTTGGTGCCGCAATGTTGATGAACCGTTTGTTTACCGAAAGTATTGTCAGTGGTGAGAAGCAAAGTTTCATTAAGAATACATTAAAAGAATGTGTGACAGGTACAGATAGAATAGTCGCTCCGCTTCTTGATAAAGAAAGGGTTTCTATTGCACATAAGACGGGTTCTGGTTATGTCAATGAAAATGGTATTCTTGCAGCTCACAATGATGTTGCCTATATATGCCTGCCTAATAATGTCTGCTATACTTTAGCGATATTTGTTAAGGATTTCAAGGGTAATGAATCACAAGCATCACAATATGTTGCGCATATATCAGAGGTCGTATATTCTTTATTAATACAAAATTCGGCAATTCCTTAAGTTGCGTTTACTTTGAAGCTTCAATGGTAAACATTATATAATTTATACAATATAAAAGCACTTCGTAACTATCAGAGTGCTTTTATATTGTCTTTTTTTTCTATTATAACTTGAATCCTCTACTTTTTCTTGGTTCTTCCGTTGGTTGTCGCAAACCTTGCCGAAGTTTCTCCCATTGCTCTTTGAACCATTCGCTTATCGGTTGCCTGTTTATGGTCAGTACAAGTTTGCTATCATCGGTCGGATTCTTCTCCACCTTGAAGATGTTGTTTTTGATTTCAAACTTTCTTCTATGTTCCTCGGAATAAATCTTGCCATTACATTGGATAGCTTCTTTCCTTGTCAAAAGACAATCTATCATATCTTTGGTAAATCCAATGACAGCGCAGAGTTTTTCCATTCTCAACATTTCTCTAAGCATCGGAAACCACTTGAATGCCTTTTCAAGCAGAGTGTTCAATCGTGATATTTCCCTGTCTTTGGCTTCAAGTTCTTGGTTGTGTATGCTCTGAAGATTGCGTATCTGTTTGCCATGTCGCTCTTGCATTTCCTGCATTTGGATTTTGAGGGTGTCAATACCTTTGTCTCGTTTGGCAATCTCTTGGTGCAAATCTTCATTAGTTCGCTCCAGCTCTTTCATCTTTCCACTTCCGAAAAGAGAACCAACTCCGCTTGCTATGGCGGTGGCTGCATTGGTGGCTGTTTTCTTTAGCTTGTCAGTGCGTATTTCTGATTTCACCTGTTTCAGTTCCTGTTCAGCAAGACCTATCTGTTCTTCTTTGTGCCGTTTTGCAGCATCCATGCGTTGCAGTTCGGCTCTCTGCTTTTCAATGATGAAATCATTTCGTTCCAAATGTTCCTTTCCGGTCTCGGATTTAGATTGCCCACGTTGCATGGAGAGGATGTCAGATGCCAAAGTCTGCATTTCCATCATATCGTCATCATTGAGCTTTTGGCTCTTGCCCGTGTCGTGGTTCATCCAGTCGAATACGATATGGGCATGATAATTCGGCTTAAACCACTTTTCACCGACTTGGAAACTCTCCCTATCCCCGGTTTTGGGTTGTCCACTAAGCCAGTGTCCCTCGTCCTTATGCAGGAAGATTTGGAGCGGTGTAATACCCCAGCGTCTCTGGCACTCCTCACCAAACTTTCGTACATCTGCCAGTGTTGTATCTGGTCTGATGAGCAATACTCCCTCACGGATTGGAGAACATCCAGCCACTTTTATAATCTTTCCATTCTTTCCCTTGCGCTCACGCTCCTTTTCCTGCATCGCTCGTCCGGTCTTTTCCTTGACCATCCGTTTGATGCTGTCATAGTGCGCCTGCAGGTCAGGACTGCCGAAGCCCGGGTTTATCCACTGCTCGTTATTGGAAGTCAGTTCGGGTACAATGTAGATTCTGGACTCGCCGATATTGCGCATGTACTCGGCAGTTCTCCGGTTATGAGCCCCGCTTGATGTCACTCTGCAGGGTTTGATATGTATGCTTGATTTTGTTGCCATATTCTTAAAATTTGATTTGGATTGTTGATGAAATCTTCTGTTGTCCGCTCATAACCGCACAGGGTTCTTAGGGGTGCAACCCATAAGCGGAGATTGCAAAGAGAGGGGCACTCTTTGCTCGGGGTTCTTAGGGGAGAAACGCCCTGAGTGGGTCATTAGGGCAAAGCCCTAATCCCCTCGGGAGAGCCCACAACTACGAAAGCGAAGCGTGTAGTTATAGTGGGCTATAACCGAAAGCCGTTTTTCTTTTTCGGTGGTTGGCTGCGCACCCCTTTTGCAGATTGAACTTGCCTGTTTCTTTCAGTCTGTTTCTGTAAGTATTCGTTCAAGTCCTTGCATCCGCTGTATGTCTGCGAAGCGTCACGGATGTATAAGTCCCTGCCGTATTCCTTATAGATTTGCTGCATGGCTTCCATTCCTGCACGGTCATTGTCAAAGAAACAGTGGATGCGCTCATAGCTTCCCAACGGATAGATTGCTTTGGAAACATTGGCTACTGAGTTCAACACCATATAATCTTGCCTGTCCAGTTCGGGATATTTCGGGCAATTCTCCAATCTCAAAGTAAGAAATGAAAGATAGTCCATAAATCCCTCAAACACATAACATGTTTCCCTCGCTGTTCCCGGCTGTTTGATATGAGAAATCTCTTTCGGTGCGATGCATCCCTTGAAATACTGGTTGCGGATTTCATACCCACCCGACACATTGGGAAAGGCGATGGCGAAATACCGTTTGCCATTATGGGTGAAGTGCGCTTCACTGCATTCTCTTTTCGCCATTGCAATGTTTATTCCCCTTTCCTGCAAATAAGCAAGCAGGGCAGGAGAAGAAAGCGGTACAATCTCCAGTTGTTGAAAACTTGGCTCGGAAGATGATTGCTTGCCAAAAGAAAAAGACACGGGGCGAATACGGGGTGTCTGTTCTTCGATTTTTTGCAAGAGGTAAGGCACATGGTCGGAACAATAAAGTTCCTGTGCCAGTGCGATGATATTCCCACCTTTGCCGAGTGCAAAATCATACCATTGGTTACGTTCTGTATTTACCTTGAACGATGCTTCCGTTTCTTCCCTTAGTGGTGACTTATACCACAGGTTTATGCCCTGTTGTTTGACGGGTGAAAATCCTAAACTGTGCAGATAATCCGCTATTTTGATTTGTTTCGCTGTCTGTATATCCATAAGACGATAGGTTTAATGATAGTTGAATTGGTTTATTTTCTCTTTTCGCCCGTACCTCTTTATGAAGTACGGTCTGTATAATCACTTCACTTTATTTTCGTATATATAGAGTACGGTAATAAAGTGAAGCGGTTTTGCCACATTTCGCAACCACTTCGCTTTATCCCTAATATATAGACCCCCGGAATAAAGTGAAGCGATTGCAAGGTGTGGGCTAATAGTGGAAGTCGGGCATGAACGTGTACTTTCTGCCGTTCTCCTGCACTATCATTCGTTTGTTCCGAAGCATGGTGATGAGCGATACCGCCTTTTTGTGGTTCAACTTTACCCCCACAGACACATAAGTCTTAATTAAGGTGTCCTCCAGTTCCTTGTAGCCATATTCCTCTTTCAGCCCGAAAACTGCTTCCAATGCGATGCGGTGCTGCTGTTCGGTGATATGCCTGTAAGGGTCGAACTTTTCCTCTTCCGGTCTTCCCGGTTTCTTGGTTTCGGGCTTGTAACCCTCCAACAGTTCAGGTATGGCATTGTCATTGATGCGAAATGAAAAAGGCTCGAAGTCCATTGCCCGTATGTGCATGGCTGAAACATTGCTTATATCTCCATTGCTCTTGTCCTTTTCCACAAGAAGGACAGTTTCAGCCTTGTTGTTCAGTTCCGTACCGATATGCCCCCTTGCGTTCTCATCGCCCTTGTTTTGGTGGAGTATCGTGTGGATATGTATCTGCCTGTCGTCCGTCCACTGCATCAGCTTTGATATGATGCGTGTCGATTCACCGGGGCTGTTGATGTCATATACCATGTCACGGATGCCGTCTATGATTACAAGCCCTATGTCAGGCGTATTGTAAATAGCCTGCTCTACAATCCTGATACGCTGTTCGGGCGTGTATTTCCTCAAAGCAAGAAATTCCAGATGCTCATTGTCCCTGTCATCTGGAAGCCCAGCCATCCGTAAAATACGTTTCATGACTTTCAGACAATGATAAGGACTTTGTTCCGTGTCCACATACAGGATTTTCCGTTTCTCTTCGGGTAGTTCCGCCACATATCTTAGCACTGTACCATTCTTCAATGCTGCCGCCACGATAGCCGACACATTGAAAGTCTTTTTGCTTTTGGCTTTGCCGATTGATGCACTGAAATTACCCAGTGTACCAATGACCGAACCTTGCACTTTTAGAATCTCAGGTGCTTTCTCATAGATTTTCGACAGGCTCAGGCGTGAGGCTTGCCAAAGGATTACGGCTTCTTCCGCCGATATTTCTTTTATATCTTTCATATAATCCATAAGTACACCTCCCGTTATTTTCGTCCTCCGGTTTTCTTTCCAGCCAGTTCAAGGGCAAGTTCCGCATCCACGATAATCTTGCGCCCTATTTGCGTAATGGCTTTGTCTATCTTTCCGCTTTTCTTTATACGGTTGGCGGTAGGCAGACTGCACCCGAACAATTTGGCAATGCCAAGTATTCCGTACACATACTTTCTTTCTGTGTCCGTAACGGGCTGTGGCTGCGCTTCCGTTTGGTTGGAAGCGTACTTGCTTAGAAATATGAACTCTTCGCCTGTCATCTGCCAGACGGGTTTTAATAATAACTCTTGAAGATTTGTCATCGTCCAATCTATTTAGTCGTTAAACAATCAGCCCTGCGCACTGGCTGTTATTTCTGTTCTCGAACGATGCAAAATTAGGTATGGCTGTAAGTGGTAAGGATGTGGATAATACAAATGGGATACTGCGCTATCTCATTAAATATCAGACAATAAAAATACCACTCAAAAATTAATTTGAGTGGTAAAAGTGGTAATTTCGTAGAATGTCAGGTTATATCACGAATTATCCGAATATGCTTTCCATTTCCTTTGCGAATTTCTGGTTGCTGTCACTCGGAAAATCGGAAACAGGTTCTTTGTATTTCGACCTGTAATAGCTCTCGTCAATATCCAACAATTTTAATATTTGGCTTCTCCATTCATCCCTGTATTGCTTGGATAGTTTCTCGCTCATCAGGAATATCAGGTAACACACCCGTATCTTTTCCCTTGCCTTGATTTTTAGTTTATTCTTGCAGGGGTACAGGTTTATATTGGCATAGAAATCCGCTATGGTAATGGCTTCGAACTGTTCCCCGACACAGGTTTCATGAATGGGCGAAAGCTGCTTCATGTCAAAATATTCATGTTGTCCCTCCGGGCTATTCTGTACTTCTTCTTGTTCGTTTTGCTTGACTGGTTCATCCTGCTGTTTTTCTTCCCTATCATTAGGAAGGTACTTTTTTAGGACTTCCATAAAAAGAAGACTTAGGCGGTAAACATTGCCGGAAAGGTTTTCTATATATTGAAAAGCCTCTTTCCTGTCTTGCTTTTGCAGTTCATAAAGTTTATCCAATTCTTTCTTTTCCTTGTCGTATTCAGCCTTGCAGCGTTCATATTCCTTTTCTGCCTGTATTTCTTCTTCGTCCGTATGCTCCCGAAAACCAATGAAATCATATCTGTGGTATGCGTCATTCAAAGGCTCGTGCAACTTGGTGGTAATCTCCAACTGGTCTTTAATTGCAGAATTATGCCTGTCTGCGTAGTGAAAACACACACGCTTTATGACGTCATCATTCAGCGGTTTTGTTTCATAAGCCCGTATATTTTTTTCTATTTCGATTTTCAGACTATTGAGAATCAATGTGTATTGTTCTTTCTGCTTGTCAAGTACCAGTTCAAGGATAGCGGCTTCAAAAGCCTTTGTATCATTGTGCTGCCTGTAAAAGTCGGTGATGAATTTCTGCTTGTCAAAAGAAAAAGCATAATTGGTTACCCAATCATTATATATTCTATTGAGTTCTCCATATTGGGGAATCAGTTTGTTTATTTCTCCTGCCATAGACTTCAATTTTGGGGATTATTGTCCTTGTCAAGGAAAGATGCCAGTTCTTCTTCCACCTCTTCCACACTTGGCAAAGCTGATTTCAAGTTTTCGGGTATAGCCTTGCTCAGTTGATAATCGCTGATGCCTATCGGTTGGTCGTAGCCTGTCAATGCGTATTGTGCTACCACCTCATCTTTTCCTTTGCACAGCAACAGCCCGATAGTCTTGTTGTCATTTTTTCCCCTCAGTTTGTCATCCACCACATTGATGTAGAAATTCAGTTGCCCTGCATACTCCGGTTTGAATGGAGTAGCTTTCAGTTCTACAACAATGTATGCGTGTAGCGGAATAGAATATAGAATCAAGTCGGCAAAGAAATCACTGTTACCTATTTGAAAATGCTTCTGCCGGGCGACAAAGGCAAAACCATTGCCCATTTCCAACAAATAACGGGTAACGTGCTTTACCAGCTGCTCTTCTATGTCCCTTTCGTCTGCCTTTTCTTTCGCTCCAGCCAAATCGAAGATGTACGGGTCTTTCAATAGGTAATTGGCAAGGTCGCTTTGTGGTGCTGGAAGTGTGGCTGTGAAATTGTTTACCTTGTTGTTGTTGATTTGTCTGTTATATAGGTTGTTTTCAATTTGCATTTTCAGCACATTGCTACTCCAGCCCATTTCTACAGCCTGTTTCATATACCAATATCCTATGCCTAACGGTAACGAACCGTTAAGTATGACCATTTGGCTTGCCCAGTTTATTTTGGCAACAGGGGATTTCAGGAAAACTTTTTCTATTTCCCTAATCTCCATCCTGTAAATGGCAGAAACTGTTTTCTCCACATCCTGAATTTGCGCAGGAACTTCCTGCGTAATTTCTAAAGATTGACAATCAGCGGATTGTATTTGCGCAGTAAGTTCCTGCGTAAATTGTCCGTTGTTCAGTTTCAATACTTCATCTGTAACATTCTGTATGCTTGGAACAGACAGCCTTGTGTCTGTATCAATGAAACTTCGTAGCACGTTCAACGGATATGACCGTGCAAATTGGCACATATAAGTAAGGTTACGCTCCGAATAACCTTTCTTTTCGGGGTAATTGAACCGGATAGCCTTTGCCAGTTGCTTGATGATTTTGCTTCCCCAGCCTTGCAAGTTCTGATGATACAGGATATAGTTGCCCATTTTCCAGTAATGGAACAGCATTTGCGCATTGGCTGCGGCAATCAGCCGGACTTGCGCCTGTTCTATTTCCGAACCGACGGCATGAACAAATGCGTCAAAGTCCGTTCTTCCTATATGATATTCTCTGTTATTTTCCATTCTAATGTTTATTGTTGTCGCAAATATAATTCAAATAGCTGATAATCTATGAAACTGATTGATACTTTTATAGTTGGTTAAACTTGTTCATGGCATTTGCCTTAATATCATCCGCTATGTCAATATAGGGTTTCATGGCTTTATAGTCACTGTGCCCCGTCCATTTCATCACGACTTGTGCCGGAATACCGAGAGCCAGCGCATTACAGATGAATGTTCTTCTTCCTGCATGGGTGGTTAATAATGCGTATTTCGGGGTGACTTCATCTATACGTTCATTTCCTTTATAATATGTTTCCCGTACAGGCTCGTTGATTTCAGCCAGTTCCCCCAGTTCTTTCAGATAATCATTCATCTTCTGATTGCTGATAACAGGCAGTGCCATGTGGTTTTCAAAATGGACTTCCTTGTATTTTTCGAGTATGGTTTTACTGTGGTCGTTCAGTTCAATTATCAGGCTGTCTGCCGTTTTGACTGTGGTAACTTCGATGTGGTCGGGTTTCACATCGCTTCTTTTCAGATTACGAACATCTGAATATCGCAGGCTTGTGAAGCAACAGAACAGAAAAACATCCCTGACACGTTCCAGATATTGTTTGTCTTTCGGTATCCGATAATCTTTCAGCCTGTTCAATTCGTCCCAAGTCAGGAATATCACCTTTTTAGAGGTGGTTTTCAATTTGGGCTTGAAAGTGTCGTATGCAATATTCTGATGATGCCCTTTCTTGAAGCTCCAGCGCAGAAACCATTTGAGGAATCCCATCTGTTTGCCGATGGTGCTGTTCCTCATATCCTTTTTGTCACGCAGGAAATTTACATACTCGTTCAAGCCGAACTCGTTGAAGTATTCAAAGGTTACATCTTCCTTGAACTCTTTGAGGTGGTTTTTCACTGCTGAGAATTTCTCGTAGGTGGATGCCGTCCAGTTATTCTGATTGCCACACTCCTTTACAAACTCATCGAATACTTCCCAAAAACTTATTTGTGTTTCTTCCTGCTGCTCTTCGCTGGTGTCTTTCATCCGCAGGTTGAACGCATCCTTTAGCTGTTGGGTGGTCGGTATGGTTTCCTGTACCTCAAACTCCTTGAACACGTTTTGAATCTCGGCATAATATTTCAGCAAGTCCGCATTGATTTCGGATGCGCTTTGTTTTAGTTTGTTGGTGCATCCGTTCTTTACCCGTTGTTTGTCGGCATCCCATTTGGCTACGTCAATCCGGTAGCCTGTTGTAAACTCGATGCGTTGGCTTGCGTATATGACACGCATACGGATGGGTACGTTCTCTACGATTGGCACACCGTTCTTTTTCCGGCTTTCCAATGCAAAAATGATGTTACGTTTGATATTCATAATTGGGTGCGTTTGAAATTCTACACCCAAATATACACCCAATATTTGGAATAGCAAAAGATATTCAGAAAGATTTAGATTTACTCTGCGCTTTAGATAGTATATGATTATCAGTGATTTGCAATTTTATGATATTTCTTGAAAGCATAGGTTCGAGAGCCTGTCTCTCCGCAATAAGTGCTGGAAATCAGCAAACAGCAAAACAAACGCCCCAGTTTTACACTCAAGAATGTAAAATTGGGGCGTTTGTTGTATCATTTAAGATTGATAAACTCTCCATTTATCCAGATAGTCGCTTCGATTCCGGTGAAATGGAGAAGCACATAGTTCGGGTCTGTTGGACCACCGGGAAAATGGGGGTCAGTCCGAAAACCCTGTGGGTATGTTAAATTTACACAGTTAGCTTGCATA
>CAUEFX010000083.1 GCA_958477465.1 uncultured Bacteroides sp. | reverse complement strand
CAATTTTTCATATCACGTTATTATTAGTACATGTATTACAGATACAAATCAAGTCCTTTCATCGGAAATCATCAAATAATCCTGGTAACAGAAAGGTAGTAATATGAGTCAAAAGGTAACTGTGAAGAGCTTAACTTATTGATTGTCAAATGCTAAATATCGGTTTGTACCAGGCTTGTATGGGACGGGGATTTATCTATGATCGAACAGGGTTAAATGAAAGAACTGTGGCCTATGAGTTAATATTGTTCCCGGCATTAAAAATATTTCTCTTTTTTTTTGGTTCTTTCATTGGGATTCCTTTTCTTTGTTCCGAGTTATTAATCTTTAAAATATAAATGCCTATAGGAACACGTTACGCTAAATATATCTAATTGCATACGTAATGGACACATGGAATAATAAGGCTGACGAAACGTTAGTCGCTCTCTATGCTAAGGGGGAAAACCAGGCATTTGATGTTCTTCTGAACAGATACAAGGATAAACTATATACCTATATTTATTATATAGTACGCAATTCCGAGATGACAGAAGACATTTTCCAGGAAACATTTATGAAGGCAATCATCACGATTCGCCAGGGACGTTATAACGAGAATGGCAAATTCTCGGCATGGTTGCGTCGTATTGCCCATAATCTGATTATCGACTCTTTCCGTCAGGAGAAATCCGAGAATCTGGTATCTTGTGATGAGCCGGAAGTGAACATCTTGAATAATATAGGCTTGGCCGAAGGCACGATAGAAAATGCGATTGTCAGCCGGCAGATATTGGCAGATGTACGCCGTCTGATGGATTTTTTGCCCGACGAACAGCGTGAAGTGGTGTATATGCGTTTCTATCAGGATCTTAGTTTCAAAGAGATAGCCGAGCAGACAGGTGTAAGCATTAATACATCTTTGGGACGCATGCGCTATGCCATCCTTAACTTGCGTCGTATGGCAGAAAAGAACGGAGTCGTTCTTACCGTAGATTAAATTTAATCAAGCACCTATATACTAAAAGGTTTGTTTCCTACGTTTTAAAGGAAACAAACCTTTTTAGTATATAAGGCCTATGAATAAAAAAACTACTCCTTCTCATCAGCAGTGTCCCGAAGAAAAGCATTTGCCGGAAAATAAGAGACTCCGGGTCAGTGAACAGACATTGGCTTTTCTGCGTTCTTTTGCAAGTAACTATTATGTAGAACAGCAACTGCCGCAAGGGTTGCAGGGGATTATTTTGGGATAAATTTGTTACTTCCGCTTATTCCCCTTATTTTTGTACTGAATTTTTTAAAGAATACGAACTCATGAAACCAATGATATCACCATCTATCCTCTCGGCGGACTTTGCCCATTTGGCTAAGGATGTCGAAATGTTAAACCGTAGTGAAGCCGATTGGGTTCACATAGATATTATGGATGGGGTATTTGTGCCTAACATCTCCTTTGGATTTCCCGTTTTAAAGTATGTGACGAAGTTGAGCAGGAAACCGCTTGATGTGCACCTGATGATTGTACAGCCCGAGAAGTTTATTCAGGAAGTGAAAGCATTGGGCACCTATGTGATGACTGTGCATTATGAAGCGTGTCCTCACCTGCACAGAGTGGTACAACAAATCAGGGAGGCCGGTATGCAGCCGGCTGTGGCCATCAATCCAGCCACTCCGGTAGCCATGCTGCAGGATATTATCCGTGATGTGTACATGGTGCTTGTTATGAGTGTTAATCCCGGTTTTGGCGGGCAGAAGTTTATAGAACACTCGGTGGAGAAAGTCCGTGAGCTTCGTGCCTTGATAGAACGTACAGGTTCTGAAGCCTTGATCGAAGTGGATGGTGGTGTAAATATGGAGACCGGTGCACGTCTGGTGGCTGCCGGCGCAGATATTCTGGTGGCAGGAAATGCTGTATTTGCCGCCGAAGATCCCGAAGAAATGATCCGTCGCCTGAAAGAGCTGTCGTAAATGATGTTCTTTGCCTGGCTGCATCGTTATCCTTTTTTTCGCTTGTTGGGCCCGCTGATTGTGGGCATTTATTGTTGCGATGAACTTATTTTCCGGGGGCAATCCGATTGGGTTGCCTCTTGTGTTTTTCCGCTGTTCTTTTCTTCTCTCGGTATCTTGATGCTCTCTTCTTTTCAGAAGCGTTATTCCGGGCGTTGGTTGTTTGGCGTTTCTCTTTTTGTCTTCTGTTTTGTTTTAGGGGGTATGCGGATGAACGCTCAATTGCAGACAGGTGAGTCTGCTTTGGGTGATGAGGAGGCTACTTATCGGATGGCGGTTGTGGAAAAGCCGCAGGTAAAAGAGCGGAGTGTCTTCTGTCGGGTATGGTTGACGGAGCGGATTGATCCGTCTTATCAACGGACAGCGCTGAATTATATGGCCATTATTTATTTGAGCAGAGATTCGCTTAGCGAGCATTTAGACCGGGGTGACGAATTGATTGCCTATACCGGGTTTTCGGCTCCTGTCAACAATGGGAATCCGGATGAATTTGATTATGCCCGTTTTCTTCTCCGGCATCAGGTTTGCGCTGTTGGGGTTGCCCGTACGGGTAAGTGGAAAAGAATTTCACGGAATGCGATTCATTCATTTCAGCAAAAGGCACTTGATTGCAGAGAACGGGTATTGTCCGTTTACCATCGTTTAGGGTTTCAGGGAGATGATTTTGCTATACTTTCGGCTCTTACGGTGGGGTATAAAGAAGAGTTGAGCGAAGATATACGTGAGAGCTTTTCGATATCCGGTGCCAGTCATGTGTTGGCATTGTCCGGTCTGCACATCGGCTTTTTGTATGCATTGCTTTGGTTTTGTCTGCGATGGTTGCCGGCACGTTGGCGGACAGCAGTGGTATTGCGTACAGCATTGATTATTGTATTCCTCTGGGGATTTGCTTTTTTTACGGGACTGTCTGCTTCGGTGGTTCGTTCGGTGTTTATGTTTTCTTTGTTTGCTTTGTCGGGGTTGGGCCGACGAAAGAATTTCTCTTTGAACACGCTTTTTGCAGCAGCTTTCTTTATGTTGCTCTGTCGGCCGGTGTGGTTGTTCGACGTTGGCTTTCAACTTTCGTTTTGTGCGGTAGCAGCCATCTTGTTGTTGCAACCGCGGATATACGGATGGTTTCCCGAGGCGCATTCCCGTATCGGCCGTTATCTGTATGGCCTGATGAGTGTTTCCATTGCTGCACAGATTGGTACGGCTCCGTTGGTACTGCTGTATTTTTCCCGATTCTCTACCCACTTTTTGCTGACCAATCTGCTGGTAATTCCTCTTGTCTCGTTCATTATGTATGCGGCTGTCGTCATGCTGTTGTTTACGCCCTATTTTCCCTTTCAGTCGGTTGTTGCAATAGGGGTAAAGTGGCTGATCGCGCTGTTGGGAGCGTGTGTCCGTTGGGTAGAGCAGCTCCCTTGGGCGTCGTTTGACGGGATATGGCTTTACGGTACGGATGTATTGGGCATTTATCTTTTTCTTGTTTTGCTAAGGCACTATTGGAATGCCGGTAAAGCCCGGAACTTGCTTCTCTGTCTGTCCTGTTTGTTGGCGGTTTGCATCGTCCATGCAGTACGGCAGCTCAATGACCGGCCTAAACCGGGTTTCGTGTTTTACAATGTGCGTAACTGTCCTGTGGTTCACTGCCTGTCTGCCGACAGGCATTCCTGGCTGATTTATGCAGATAGCGTTCCAGATGCTCCCCGCTTGCATAAAGCTGTCTCCGGATATTGGAACCGTATGAATCTGAAGCCGCCACAGGCCATACTTACGGATCATACGGGAGAGCAGTTGATTTATCACGACCGTATCCTCTCTTATGCCGGCCGGCGCATTTGCGTGGTTAGTGACAACCGTTGGCAAAACCAATGGGCTGCCCGGCCGCTGTTCATCGATTACCTTTATCTGTGCAGGGGGTATGACGGCTGTTTGAAAGAACTGCTGGAGTTGTTTACGGTTCGCACTGTGATATTGGATGCTTCTCTTTCCGACTATCGTCGGCAGGCATACGAGAAAGAGTGCAGACAGCTGTATCTTCCTTTTATATCACTGTCGGATGAAGGTTCTGTGAGCTTTTTGCTTTAAGTACGAAGAAATATCGTAATTTTGCCGTAAAATAAATAGTATATGTTGACTAAAGTAATTGAACAGACTAAAATAGATCATTTCACGAAATGGTTTGAGCATGCTGATAAGATAGTGATTGTGTCTCATGTGTCGCCTGATGGCGATGCGGTAGGCTCCTCTTTAGGGTTGGCCCAATTTTTTGATTCACAGGATAAGACCGTCAATGTCATTGTGCCCAACGCTTTCCCCGATTTCCTGAAATGGATGCCCGGCAGTAAAGATATTCTGCTCTACGACCGCTACAAGGAGTTTGCCGATAAGCTGATAAATGAGGCGGATATCATCTGTTGCCTCGATTTTAATTCTTTGAAGCGCATTGAAGATATGGCCGGTTCGGTAGCGGCTTCTCCTGCCCGTAAAATCCTGATCGACCATCATCTCTATCCGGAAGATTTCTGCCAGATTGCCATCTCTCATCCGGAAATCTCTTCTACTTCCGAGCTTGTGTTCCGTTTGATTTGCCGTATGGGGTATTTCAGTGACATCTCCCGTGAAGGCGCCGAGTGCATCTATACAGGCATGATGACCGATACCGGAGGATTTACGTATAACTCCAATAACCGTGAGATTTACTTTATTATAAGTGAACTGTTGTCGAAAGGAATCGATAAGGATGACATTTACCGGAAGGTGTACAACACTTATTCGGAAAGCCGGCTGAGGCTGATGGGATATGTATTGTCAAACATGAAGGTCTACCGTGAGTACAATTCCGCCTTGATCTCTTTGACTAAAGACGAGCAGGGGAAGTTCGACTATATCAAAGGGGATAGCGAAGGATTTGTCAATATTCCTCTTTCGATAAAGAATGTCCGTTTCTCTTGTTTCCTACGGGAAGATACGGAAAAAAAGATGATTAAAATCTCCTTGCGCTCTGTGGGAACTTTTCCTTGTAACAAGTTGGCTGCGGAATTCTTCAATGGCGGCGGACATCTGAATGCCTCAGGCGGTGAGTTCTTCGGTACGATGGATGAAGCCAAACAGGTCTTTGAAGAAGCGCTGAAGAAATACAAACCATTGTTGACGGGGAACCAATGAATTCTTCCCTTTTTTTCAACTAAATAAGTTAAAAGTGTTGAACTTTCAACGCTCAACTTTCTATTTTCAACTAAATTGCGGTACATTTGTACGGACATATAGTTAAGATACAGACGAATGAAAAAACTTATATTATTATTTATCTCTCTGCTGGCTATTGGAGCCGCTTTTCAATCATGCGACGATACAAAGACCTATGCCGAGATGCTCGAGGAAGAGAGAGATGGTGTGAATGATTTTATTAATAAGTACAATATTCAGGTAATCTCCGAAAATGAATTCCTGGCGGATACCATTACTAAATGTGAACCCGATTATCCGGGATACAATCAATATGTCAGCTTTTCGAACGGTGTTTATATGCAGATTGTGAAACGTTTCGGAACTCCGCGTGCATCATCGGTTCCTTATCCGAATCTGGAATCAGCTCTTCCTTTTAAGAACAACAACCTGATTCTGGCGCGCTTTATCGAGAAAGATATTCTTACGGATTCCATTACAGTGGCTTCCAATGTCGATAACCCCTATTGGAATGCTTTGAATCTTTATCCGGCAGGTTTCCGTTATACGGTTAGTGGAACTACTATTTACGGGCAGTTCGTACAAGAGCCGGGACTTTCTTCTTACTATTATTACAATTATACGATGGACGGCATGTATGGCACTTCCGTTCCTGCAGGCTGGCTTATGGCTTTGCAGTATGTAAAAGATGGTGCGCACGTGAAATTGATTGTTCCTTCAAAGAGCGGACATTCGGTTGCACAACAGAAAGTATATCCTTACTTCTATGATATACAGAGTCTTACTATCGACTGATGCAACACTGATACACTAACTTTAATTATTGATATTTAAATCCTTATGACTCTAATCAAATCTATCTCTGGTATCCGCGGAACGATTGGCGGAGGGGCAGGCGAGGGATTGAACCCGCTTGACATTGTGAAATTCACGTCGGCTTATGCCACTTTGATTCGTAAAACATGTAAATCGACCAGTAATAAAATCGTTGTGGGCCGTGATGCACGTATCTCCGGTGAAATGGTGAAGAACGTGGTTGTCGGCACGCTTATGGGTATGGGTTGGGATGTAGTGGATATTGATCTTGCCTCTACTCCGACTACCGAGTTGGCTGTAACAATGGAAGGTGCTTGCGGAGGTATCATCCTGACAGCTTCACATAATCCCAAACAGTGGAATGCATTGAAGCTGCTCAACGAGCATGGCGAGTTCCTGAATGCAGCCGAAGGAAATGAAGTGCTTCGCATTGCCGAAGCGGAAGAGTTTGATTATGCCGATGTGGATCACCTCGGTTCTTACCGTAAAGATCTTACTTATAACACCAAGCATATCGACAGTGTGCTGGCACTCGACCTGGTGGATGTGGATGCCATTAAGAAAGCAGACTTCCGTGTGGCGATCGATTGTGTAAATTCAGTTGGTGGTATTATACTTCCCGAGCTTTTGGAACGTTTGGGTGTGAAACATGTAGAGAAACTCTATTGTGATCCTACCGGAAACTTTGCACACAATCCGGAACCGCTTGAAAAGAATTTGGGAGATATCATGAATCTCATGAAAGGCGGTAAGGCAGATGTGGCTTTTGTAGTAGACCCGGACGTAGACCGCTTGGCTATGATCTGTGAAAACGGTGTGATGTATGGTGAAGAATATACATTGGTGACGGTGGCCGATTATGTGTTGAAGCATACTCCGGGCAATACAGTCTCTAATTTAAGCTCTACCCGCGCTTTGCGCGATGTGACCCGCAAATACGGCATGGAATACAATGCATCTGCGGTAGGCGAGGTGAATGTGGTGGCTAAGATGAAAGCTACCAATGCCGTTATCGGTGGTGAAGGTAACGGTGGGGTTATTTATCCGGCCAGTCACTACGGACGTGATGCTTTGGTAGGTATCGCTCTTTTCCTTAGCCACTTGGCTCATGAAGGTAAAAAGGTGAGCGAGTTGCGCGCCACTTATCCTTCCTATTTTATTGCCAAGAATCGTATCGATCTTACTCCGGAAATAGACGTGGACGCTATTTTGGCTAAAGTAAAGGAACTCTATAAGAATGAGGAGATTAACGACATCGACGGTGTGAAGATCGATTTCGCCGACAAATGGGTACACTTGCGTAAGAGCAACACGGAACCGATTATCCGCGTGTATAGCGAAGCATCTACCATGGAAGCAGCCGAAGAGATCGGACAGAAGATCATGGATGTTGTTTATGATCTGGCAAAGAAATAAGAAGAGTAGCCTTGTTTCACAAAATAAAATTTGTGTTGTAAAATAGAGGTGTCAAACACCTGAAATATAAAATCCCCCCTGTTGCAGATGGCTGTAACAGGGGGGATTAAGTTTATAAGAGAACTTTGGACTCTCCTTTACGTGAATAGGCACATTATTATTGGGGAAGTGCAACGACCTTCTCTATCTCTCCTTCAAAATTCGGAGTAAACACACCTTTCCCCAGATTTTCCTTTATCTCTTCCAGGCTCCAGAAGCGCCCGCCGTCCAGCTCGTCGCTGGGTTGTATCTCTCCGTCGTATATGGTTTTGTGTACAAAGACAAGCTCCCGTTCGCGGGCAGATTCAAAGACATAACTGGTCAACCTTTCCGGTGTAAAATCCGTGATGCCCAATTCTTCCCGTGTTTCGCGTCTGAGGGCAATGTCCACGCTCTCTCCCAAGTCGATATGGCCTCCTACAGCGGTGTCCCATTTTCCCGGTTGTATGTCTTTCCAATCCGGACGTTTCTGCAGATAGAGCTCTCCTTGGCTGTTGAAAACATGCAGGTGTATGACCGGGTGGAGCAGTTTGCTGCCGTTATGGCATTCTCCACGGGTGGCGGCGGCAATGATGTTCCCTTCTTCATCTACAATGGGGAACATCTCTTCGTTGTTATCGCTTTGCATCTTTGTTGTCTTTTAAATGTTTGGTTCGTCTTGAATCGGCATCAACATCGTTATGGAATCAGCAAGGACGAATCTCCGTAACTCAGAAAACGGAAATCATGACTCAAGGCATAGTCGTATATCGCCCGCCAGTTTCCTTTCACAAACGCCGATACCAAAAGTAGCAGGGTGCTTTGCGGCTGATGGAAATTGGTAACCATGGCTTTCACTATCTTATAGTCGTATCCGGGGGCGATGATGATCTGTGTACTGGTATGCAGAGTTTCCATGCCGTTCCGGTCGAGATAATCCAGTATCTTCTGAAGTGCCGTGACCGGCGGAATCTCATCGTGTGCCTCGTAAGGTTGCCATTGGCGTACGTGTAGCTCCTTTTCCGTTGCCTGCGGATGGGTAGCCAGGGTTACCCCGATGTGATACAGGCTTTCCAACGTACGTACCGAGGTCGTTCCTACGGCAATGGCACAGGCATTATGGTCGATCAGTTTCCGGATAGTCTGGCGCGAGACGGAAATATACTCCGTATGCATTTCGTGTCCTTCGATCTCTTCGCTTTTTACCGGCTTGAATGTGCCTGCACCTACGTGCAAGGTCAGTTCTTCCAGGTCGATGCCTTTTTCCCGGAGAGCATCCAGTACCCGCGGAGTAAAATGAAGTCCTGCCGTCGGGGCGGCCACGGAGCCCTTTATTTTGGAATATACCGTCTGATAGGTCTCCTTGTCGCTTTCCTGAGTCTCCCGGTTCAGGTAGGGTGGGATGGGCAACTCTCCGAAAACCTCTAAGATATCGGCAAAGGTAACTTCGGGATTGTTCCATGAAAAGTCTACCCAGTGGCTCGTTCCCCGGCATTCGCCACGTGTGGCGGTCAGTGTGAGCGGATGCCCTTTTACCGTCAGTTCTCTATGGAGCGGACCCTCTTTCCATTTCTTCAGGTTACCGATCATGCAGAGCCATGCCGCATGCTCCGTTTGCTGGAAGTTCAGTGCATAGTCATTCGGTTGTATAGGCTCGAGGCAAAATACCTCTATCAGCGCACCTGTCTCTTTACGGAAGTGGAGGCGGGCCTGGATGACTTTCGTATTGTTGAATATCATCAGGCTGTCTTCGGCAAGGTATTCGGGAAGCGAGGTAAATACGTCTTCGGTTATTTCACCTTGGCGATACACGAGCAGTTTCGACCGGTCGCGTACGGGAAGAGGAAATTTGGCGATGCGTTCTTCCGGCAGCGGATAGTTATATTCGCTAATATGGATATGTTTAGGGTTTTCTTTCATTTTTTCTTTCATTGCGTTCGCAAAAGTAACTATATTTGCCCTAAATTGTAGTTTGTAAACGGTAAATTGTAAATGGAAAAATGAAAATAGGTGATAAAGTGCGCTTCCTTAGTGAAGTGGGTGGGGGAATTGTGAAAGGTTTCCAAGGAAAAGATATTGTATTGGTGGAGGATGCAGACGGGTTTGACATCCCGATGCAGGTTCGTGAGTGTGTAGTGATCGATACGGATGACTATAACCTGAAAAGAAAACCGGCGGCTGCTCCCAAACAAGAAGAGCCTGTCAAGCCTGTCAAACCGGAAATGCCTGCTTTGCAGCGTCAACCGGAAATGCGTGGTGGGGATACGCTGAATGTTTTCCTGGCTTTTGTGCCCGAAGATGTCAAGGCGATCAGCAGTACTACTTTCGAGGCTTATTTGGTGAATGATAGTAATTATTATCTTTATTACACTTACCTCAGCGCCGAGGGCAAGGCTTGGAAAACCCGTTCTCACGGATTGGCAGAGCCTAATACGAAACTGCTTCTTGAGGATTTTGCCAAAGACGTATTGAACGAGTTGGAACATGTCTCCATACAGTTTGTCGCTTTTAAAGACAGCAAGACTTTCTCCGTGAAGCCGGCAGTCAGTGTGGAACTCCGCATCGATACGGTGAAGTTTTATAAGTTGCATACTTTCCGCGAATCGGATTTCTTTGAAGAACCGGCATTGATTTATGACATTGTAACGAATGATGCTCCGGCTAAGCAGGTATATGTTTCGGCCGAAGAGATACAGGTGGCTCTGTTGCAGAAAAAGGATCTGGAGAAGCCTAAATCGCAGCCGATTGTGAAACGGGGCGGTTCGAATGGCATTGTGGAGATAGACCTGCATATCAATGAACTGCTGGATGACACCCGCGGCATGAGCAACGCCGAGATGCTGAATTATCAGTTGGATAAGTTCCGTGAGGTGATGGAGCAGTATAAGAAGAAACGCGAACAGAAAATTGTCTTCATTCACGGTAAGGGCGACGGTGTGCTCCGCAAAGCCCTGATCGATGAGTTGAAGCGTAAATACAGCACTTGCCGTTATCAGGATGCCTCTTTTCAGGAATATGGTTTTGGGGCCACACTGGTAACTATCCGTTAAGTCTCATTATGAAATCACCCCTGCCACAGATTGTCTGTAACAGGGGCGATTTCATTCGTAAGAGGGCTCTTGCACCCTCTATTCCACATTTATGTATTCATCGGATTTACTTGCTCACTTCAATGCCTTTATTCTTTAAAGTAATGTTCAGTAAAGCTGCATATTTGGCATACTGTTCATTGGTGAGTGTTCTTTTCATCAATTTCAGATTTCCATAAACGGCATCGTGCAATTTTGTTTCCTTGTCTTTTCTGGCTACATTGGCACGTTCCATCTGTACTGTGAAATATTCACAGATATTGGAAACCTCTTCACTTTGTTCTGAATCTAAATTCAGATACTTACTCAACTTATTTACGTTGATGTTTCCTTCCCATTTTGCAGTCGTAGGTTGATTTCCTGCTGCAAAACTCGTAGCAGCCAGGCAGAGTGCTGCCACGAATGTTAATCCTGTTCTTTTCATAATACCTACTTTTTTAATTGTTATACCTAAAAACTAATCCTAAAAAAACAATCCTAAAAACTAATCCTAAAAACTAACCTTAAAAACAAATCTAATACCTATTGAAAATAGAGTTAAGCGCTTAATCTTTCTTTTTACCTGTGCAAATATAGAAATATGTTTTATAGCATAAAAACAAAACGAGGATAAAATGTATATTATACCTGCATTAATTGATGTATATCAATAAATGGGCATTAAAAAGTAGGAGATTCTGCCTAAAATGTAATCTATTTGAAACATATTCTCTATATAGAACAGAATAATGTCACAAGGAAAGGGACGCTGAAGTCTACAATAAAGCCATGAAAAATGGAAATGATAACAAATTCTTTTCCGCAGCAGCGGGTAATGATGGGCAGGGTAGTATCCATGGTGGTGGCACCGCCCACGGAGATGGGAGCCAGCCGGCCGAAATACTTCACAAGGAATGAGGCGCCCAACAGGGTTATGATTTCACGAAGAATGTTCGATAGCAAGGCAATCGTTCCCAGTTCCGCCCCTTTATATTCGGTGATGAAGATGCTGGAGAGGGAATAATAACCGAATCCGGCACCTACCGCCATACAATCCGCAGCCGAGCGGTGGGGGAGGAGCAGACTGGCAACGGCGCATCCCGCCAATGTGCCTAATATCGTCATCACAGGCAGAAAGAGCAACCGCGGATTGAGCGAGCGGAAACTCTTCAAGGTATTCGGATCGTTGCCGATACTGATTCCGACACAGAACATCAAACCACACAGGGCATAATAACTCAGGTCACTGTGAGTAAAGTCATACGGAATCAGATGATACAACCCACAAAGGGTGCCTGCGATAAAGAATGAAACGATTATGAGGCTTCCTTTCATGGTCTCGCCTCCTTATTCCTTATATATATAAGATACCACAATCCCCACGCAGCCAGTATGCTCCCGGCAACGGCAGCGAGTGTGATGACAAAAGCTTCCGCGCCGATGGTATTCAGGCTGTTGATGATTTTCCCGTTTCCTCCTACATCGATGCCCAGCAGAAAGAGCAGCAGCCAGATCAGTAAAGTGATTACCTTCTGAATCCATAAAAGGCGTTTGCTCCGTAGCAGATAGCCGATGAGCATCCCCGTGAGCATTATTCCGATAATAGTAAACATGATTTCCGTGCTTTAAGGCCGCAAAGATAATGTTTTCTTTTCATCATTCATCGTACTTCTTATCCGTGAGGATAATCTTTGCGCTTGTTTCTGTGCTGATACTCACGATGCCGAGCCCTCCGTGCACATTGCTGGCGAAGACAATCGGCTCCATGGTTTCATCGTACGCATCGGAGTCGATCAGATTCAACGCCTTGAAATACAGAAAATCCGTTTCGTTGATACTGAGTAGCCGGACGTAGCACTCCTTGACTTCTCGTCTGAGGGAATGAGGCGTAGAAAGAACCGGCCGCGTTTCATAGCCTGCGGCATAAACAGTCATCGTGTAACTTTGTCCGGCAAAGCGGCTGTTGTCGAATACTCCATAGATGTTTTCTACTTGGTCGAACAGATCGTTGTCGTTTCCCGACAGGGACGGGTGTCCGTCGGTAAGGACTACATCTTCGCGGGAGAGCATCCGAACGTTCCGGCCGGTAAGTACTGTGTCTTTCCGTTCGGGACTGAAGACGGTAGCGTAGACCGTGTAGCGACGTTCCAGAATAAGCCGATAATAATTCCTCGCATGATCAGGGCGGTCGGAGAATGTGATGCGGTAACGCAGGCGGTCGGTATAGTAATTGTCGTACTCATTGACCGAAACGGTTGCTGTATCTACCCGTATGATGGGCATCGGTGGCTGTGGAACAGATACTTCCGCCCAAGCATGATGGGCGCCGTCTCCGGTCATGGCGTCGATGCGGACTTGGTCTCCGGGTTGGAACTTCGTACTGATAAGGAAGCGTTTCTGGAGGGAGCCGGCTTCCCCCTCGGACGTCGGCAATGCTTCCGGAGCCTCTACCAATACACCGTTCACCCGGACCTCTACGCTGGCATCAGCGACATGCCCGATTGCAGTCTGCCCGCTTTTGTTGAGATAGAGCACATTGTACGTACTGTCGGCATTGATGAGTGCGTTCATTACCAGTTTGGGTGGGTTGGCCTCTTTGTCAAAAATGATTTCATTCTCACAACTGCTGATGAATACCGGCAGCAGAAAAAGCAGCGGTAAGTATTCTCTCCTTATCATCAAGTATTTTCTCTTTATCATCAAGTGTTCTCTCTTTATCATAATGCTTAGAATTTGTAAGTGTAAGTGACGGAAGGGATACAGGGCAATAGAGTCAGCTTCGTTATTTTCCGCTTCCCGGGTATGTATTGATATTCGATTTCTCCGGTTTCCAGATTGGAGACATAGACGTATCTACCGCTTCCACTGTTGTTGTATAGCAGGGTTGGATTCATGGCATTGTAGGCATTGTAAATGCTGATGTTCCAAGTACGGATACCGTGTCTGGTCTTTTTGTTGAAGTTGACGCCTATGTTGAGGCGGTGACTGGCGGGAAGCCTGTAGTTGTTGCGGCGTTCCACGTAGTCCTCTTGCCGGACGAAATCTTCTTCGGGACGGATTACAGCCGTCACCTCTTCGGGAATGGTGGCTGTTCCACCGGTAGCAAATATCCAGGAAGCTCCGATGTCGATCCGGCTATTGAACCGGTGATTGGCTACTAAGGTGAGGTTGTGTCTCCGGTCGTACTTATAGGGAAACCGTATGCCGTTGTTGATGCTGCCCGAAGAGAACTTACGATCGCTTTTCGCCAGTGTGTAGGCTATCCATCCGGTGGTCTTTCCAGTCGTTTTCTGTACCATGAACTCTATTCCCATAGAGCGTCCTTTTCCCATTTCCACCTTGTTTTCCCAGCCGGAAGAAGATCCTAAGAAACTGACACCTTCTTTATATTCCAGCACATTACGCATCTGCTTGTAGTAACCTTCTACGGAAAATTCCCATCCTTTCAGGCCTGTGTAATAACTTCCCAATGAGTATTGGTGAGCCTGCATCGGTTTGATTCTGCTGGTTACGGGCACCCACAGGTCTGTCGGCATGGAGATGGGCGTTGATGAAAGCAGGTGGATATACTGGTTCA
>CAUEFX010000082.1 GCA_958477465.1 uncultured Bacteroides sp. | reverse complement strand
TAAGTGATTTTTCCCACCTTCTTCACATTATCATTACACAGCACATAGGCTTTAGAAATCTGATAAGTTGTTGAGTTCACCACATTCGTAAGCGCTTTGTGACGCTCATAATCCTTGCCCGATTTAACCTCTATCGGCAACACCTCACCATTTTGCTCTATCACAAAATCCAGTTCACCCTGGCGCTTGTTGTTATAATAATACAACTGGAAACCGTGCGCCCAGAGCTCTTGTGCTACGGCATTCTCATATACCGAACCAAAGTTGATGGACGGTTCGTTATCCAAAATCTTCAGTTGAATGCCATCCGCATAAAGACTTGCCAAAAGACCAATATCTGCCATAAACAGCTTGAATAAGTTTCTGCTGCTCGACAAAATCAACGGCACAGTAGGCTCCTCAACATTATATACCGGCAAAGCTACACCGGCATCCTTCAACCACAAGAAACTGTTCTGATAACGTGCAAACTTGATGTTTTCATTCAGGTTCTTCAATATGAAACGCTTGTTCTTGGCATCAAGCTCAGCAGGAATCCTGTCAAAGATTTCTTGAATATACAATTTATGGTCAGGGTCATATTTCGCTATATCCTGCTTATAAAGACGTATAATAGCCTGCTGCTCTGCCATTACATCTTGCAGATTATTGGTAGCCAGATATTTATCAACAGCTGCAGGCATTCCACCTACTATAAGATAAAGGCGGAATACCTCCATCATCTTTTCATGGATGAATTCATCTACAGCAGTCCCTTCAGTAAAATGCTTCCTCAAAGCATCTATAATTCTATCGTTGATACCAACTGCTGTAGCAAACTCCTCCAAATCAAGAGGATACATATCTTTCACATCCATATATCCCACTGGTGCAGAACGGAGATTCTTGATCTCCACACCCAATAGGCTACCGCTTAAAACATAGCGATAGCTCCCCTCTTCCACCAGAAATTTGATGGCAGTTACGATTTCCGGGCATTCCTGCACTTCATCAAAGAACACAAGGGTACTGCCCTTGATCAAATCCTGGCTGGTCACAGTGGAGAGACGCAACAAGATGTCCTGACTATTCTTCGCCTTGCTGAAGACCTTTACCAAGCCTGGATTTTCGATGAAGTTGATTTCTATGAATCTTTCAAAATGTTCATGACCGAAACGACGGATAGAATATGTTTTTCCTATCTGTCTTGCTCCTGTCAACATCAAAGCTTTCTTATTCGCTTCGAAGAAATCAGCTAAATATCTGTCTATCTTACGTTTAATCATATCCTTGTCCCCTTTTCTATTATTAAACGGACGTATTTTGTCCGCTTTTCCATGGCAAATATACGATAATTTGTCCGTTTTTCCAAGGTATTTACGCATCTTTTTGTCCGTTTTTCCAAATTTTAACAGTTACTACCATACTTCTACCCCTATAGGTTCTTTACCAGTACGTTCCAGACAGCTTTTGCGAACCAAGTTCTCCAGTTTCTCCACCATTTTACGTTTGTTTTCCTTAGAAGCATTCCAACGGTTTTGAGTCTCCTTGTTAACTTTGTTGTATCCAAAGGCAGCCATCAATCATGTGCTTGATGATGTGTGTGCGCAAACAGATTGCATGAACGTGCAAACGTTTGCACAAATAAATATAACCTTTTTGAAATATTTTCTTGCTTCGTATTGGATTTTCTCTTATATTTGCAGCCGAAAAGGAAACCCGGTGACATCCACCATGTTACAAGGATAAGCCGGCAAGTTCTCAATAGAAGTGCAAAAAATGAAATTGATTCGGATGATGAAACAAAAAAAATTACTTATAGTGTCTGTCTTACTTGTATTGGCTGTTTTCTCTAGCAGAGCGCAGAAAGTAGCCATAAAGACAAATATACCCTATCTTGCCACATCAACCCCCAACTTGGCGATAGAAGTCGCAACGGGTGACAAGCACTCATTTTCTGTAGGTGGAGGGTGGCAGCCTTGGCAATTCTCAGATACCAAGAAGTTGAAACATTGGCTCGTGCAACCCGAACTGCGATACTGGACGTGCGAAACCTTCAACGGACACTTCTTCGGCATCCATGCGTTGGGAGGACAATTCAATGCAGGAGGCATAAAGCTGCCTTTCGGGTTGTTCCCATCGTTGCGCGACAACCGTTATCAAGGCTGGGCCGCCGGTGGAGGCTTGTCTTATGGCTATCAATGGGTAATGTCACCCCGATGGAACTTTGAGCTGTCGGTGGGCGTGGGCTATCTCTATGTCGACTACAAGAAGTACGAATGTCGGGAGTGTGGCAAGCCCGTTGAAAAGTCACACTACAACTACATCGGTCCAACCAAGGCCGCCATAAGTCTGATATACTGTCTGTAACGTTAACTCATAAACAAATATGAAAATGAACATTATAAATAAATGCCTCTTGGGAGCCGTCCTCCTATACATACAGCCTGCCACTACCATGGCAGACAACAACCATGGCTACTTCTGTGGGGTGAACAACGAGACCATACGTCTCAAAGCCGGACAGATAGCCTTGTCGTTCACACTCGACCTAGGAAAACAGACCGTCAAGAGCCAGCACCGTCGTACCATCATACCCATCATACGCACCGATGACAACAGCCACTCGGTAGAGCTGGCTCCTGTGGTGGTAAGCGGACGCACACGAGCCTTGAAAGACCGTCGTTCCGGTAATTCATACGCGCCAACCGACAAGCCCTACATCACACTGGAAGGCAATAAGACCCGATTTGTGGAATACAAAGCCAACATCGACCGACAGCCATGGATGGACAAGGCTCGATTGATACTTAGAGAAGAGGTGGTGGGGTGTGCCTGTGGCGGGCTGCTCGACAACGAACAGACCGTAGGCGACCTGCTGTATGCACCGCAACTGGCACTGTCGGACGAGATGAAATGTCCTAAAGAATACGATATCAGGACGAAGAGTTGCGATGCCTTTCTGATATACCCTGTCAACAAGACCATCCTGCTACCCAATCGCTATGGCAACCGCCAAGAACTAAACAAGATAGATTCGGTGTTGACAGCTGTCGAGAACAACCCTGTCTATGTCATCAACCGAATTGACATCGCAGGCTATGCATCGCCCGAAGGCACGCTGAACCACAACAAGTGGTTGGCAGAAGGCCGCGCCCAGGCATTGAAAAGCTACGTGAGCAAAAGATATTCATTTGCCAACTCGCTGTTGACAGTAACACCTAGTGGTGAGAACTGGGATGGACTGAAAGAAATTCTGTCCAAGATGGAGATACCATACAAAAGTTCTATCATGGAAGTCATAAAGAGAGAAAACGATTTGGACAAAAGGGAAGAGTCCATCAAGTCGATAGGCAGTGGCGAACCTTACAGAATCCTGCTGACCACAGTTTATCCCATGCTGAGGAAGAATATATTCAGAGTGGAATACTACAGCCGGGAAAGGACACCGGAAGAAGCACGAAAGATGGTTGAGACCCATCCCGAAGAACTGAACGTCTATGAGTTTTACACCGTGGCCGACACATTCTATGGCAACGACAAAGCGCAAAGAGACCGCACATTGATGATTGCTGCCGACAGCCACCCTACCCACTCCATAGCCAACCTCAACGCCGCGATAATCGCACTGCAACGAAACGACACCGCTAAGGCTGAGAAATACCTGCAGCACACGGCGAACGAACCGTTTACATGGAACACGCGTGCCTGTCTGCTTTGGAAAGAAGGCAAGGAAGAAGAGGCCGTGGTATGGTGGAAAAAGGCTGCAGAGGCCAACGACCCGAAAGCGGCTATGAATCTGGAAGAAGTGAGAAAGAGAAATTCTGATATATAATCAATTAATTAATTACTTAACACATGAAAACAAAACAACTTTTCTTTTGCGGCTTGACGGGGCTAGCCCTGTTGGCTGCCAGTTGCTCATCGAACGATGAAGCTTTAAACGGTGGTGATGGAACCACTAGCGAAGGCAAAACCTACGCACAGATTGCCATTTCTGTAGCAAACAGTGCTACCACGCGTGCCGACGGAGATAATACCGGTGACGACGTTTTTGGTACCGACGATGAATACACCGTCAATGACCTTACTGTGGTGTTGGCCAATGAGAATGACATTGCTATGCAGGTCATTACTCCAACACTGAAAACAGTATCGAACAAAGACGAGGCTGACAAACAAGTTCGTGTTACAGAACCATTCACATGTACTCCCGGCAAGTATAAGGTATACGTCTTGGCCAACTACAAGAACAGCCAAAGCTCATTAAGCCCTATCATCAAAGGATCTACAGATATGAAGATGGTATTCGGTATAGGCGACATCACCAAACTCTATACAGAGAACAATTTCTTCATGACCAATGTTTCTGCTCCGGAAGAGAAAGATATCGTTGAGAAAGCGACCGGAAAAGAAGTAAATGATGATGGAACAGAAAAAACAGGTGGAAAAAACGTGAATCTCGTGACAGTAAACGTTGAGCGTGCTGTTTCAAAGGTTACATTCGGCAATACCGCCGACAAACTATCCTTTAATATAGAAGAAGGAGGCAACATTATAGCCACGGCCAAGTTGGAAGGTGTCAGCCTGATAAACCTGAATAATAAGATGTATCTTGTAAAGCATGGGGAGCTTGCAACGTACAAACCTGTTGCTGATGCTGTCGATTGGCCTTACCCAGAGGATCCGAACTATTACAAAACAAAGGAAGACGCAGATTACGCAACTTACATTACAGATAACTTCACCCAAAATGAAGCATCAAGCTTCTCTGCTCCAAGCGATGCCAAATTCTATTGTCCGGAAAACACAATGTCAGCCCTTGCCCAGTTAAACGGTCAGACCACTGGCGTTGTCTATAAAGTGAATTACAAACCTGAAGACAAGTATTATACAGAACTGGCTGCGAAAAATGGAACAGACAGCTACAGCCAGATGTTTGAAAAAGTACTGGCGCTTGGTGATGATGTTAGAGACGCTGCCATCACGAAAACCATATTCACTGATGCAGACAAGACAGACGGAACATTCTATTCATACAACGGCTATGTCTTCAAAAGTATGGCAGGTGCACGCTTGTACAAGGCCATTGCCACAGCCAATCCGGGCGCTGATGCCGCAGCTGTCAACACCGCTTTCACGAAAGGAAACGAAGACGGTATTCAGACCTACACTAAGGGTGACTGCTACTACACTGCATGGATTAAGCACAACCCAGGCGGAACAACTATGCAGCAAGACAAGTATGGAGTGGTGCGCAACTTCTGGTATGAACTGACAGTAAACAGCATCAAGAAGCTGGGCTACAGCAAGCCAACCTATAAGGACCCTAAAGATCCTGACGACAAGGCAGAAGCATCCATACAGGTGCAAGTCAACATCAAGAAATGGCGTTGGGTTAAACAAAATGTAGATTTGGAATAAGCCAACAAACACAGAATACGAATATAAACAAAAGCTTGGTATCTCCTTCCTGGCAACAAGAAGGAGATACCCCACAATGGAACAAGCATTCCACCAATATTAACATTATGCATAACAACCGCTTTTATTATCCGATGATAGTGTTGTGTCTTGCACTGACCGCCCTGTTGTCCTCCTGCGTATATGAGGATGAGAAGCCATGTCCGTGCGAGGTGCGCTTCGTCTACAACTACAACATGGAGTTCGCCGATGCCTTTCCATCGCAGGTGAACTGGGTGAAGCTGTTCATCTATGATGACCGTGGGCGGTTCGTTTCATCCGTTGAAGACCACATCACACAACACGATGGGAATTATAGACTACCACTCCAGTTGCAAGCTGGACAGTACACACTGGTGGCATGGGCAGGAACAGACAACACGCCTTCGTGCTACAACATCTCACCCCAACAACCCACCACAGAAAACAGCATCGACCAGCTGCAGCTCAATCTGAAGCTCGGCGATACACAGACCGTCTACGACAAGTCGCCCGAAGACTTGTGGCACGGTATCACTGAACATTTCACCGTCAGCGAGACAGCACCCAGCCGGGCTGTAGTCCCACTGGTAAAAGATGTCAACCGATTCAAGGTGTTGATACAGTCGGCGGACGACAAGCCTCTTACGGCCAACGACTATTCACTGGCCATAAAAGCGGCCAATCATACCTACGACTACCGCAACAACCTCACAGACTGCCCGGCGCTGGAATATCGCCCCTACAGCATGAAAGAGGCCGTTATAGACAATCAGACCGCTCCCACCAATACCGCCCTATTGGCAGAGATGGCCACCCTCAGACTAACCACCGACAAAGCGTCGCGGTTCGTCGTCCACAACCAAAAGACCAACCGGGATGTGTTCAACATCGACTTGGTGAAATACCTGGAGATGATGCGCCTAGACAAATACAAGGACATGTCTCTACAGGAGTATCTCGACCGTGAGAACAACTATCAAATCATACTGCTTATTGGCCGTGACAGAAACAACGCCGAAGTGGTGCTGTCGCTGCAAATCAACAGATGGCGAATAGTGTTCAACGACAACGATCTGTAAAAAAGACAACTGCCATTATGAGAAAGTATATTTTGTTATTATTCAACATAGCCATCCTACTGATGACAACAGGATGTTCGGACTGCGGGTTTGGACCTGACGGCCCGACACATTCCGTGACTGTATATATCCCCTACAGCAATGTCACACGAGAAGGCACTTCCGACGGTGACGATATTTCGGACAAAGAAGCTGACATTTCGGGCAAGGAAGGAGTCATAACCGACCTTTGGTTCTTCGCCTATCCTATAAAAGGAAATGGCGAGGCCGTGGTGCGCAGAATAGACATCAACCAACTCTCATCCGACAACAACTATCGAGTGTTCTACTGCGACCTCAAGCAGGGGGAATACAAAATATATCTGACGGCCAACATTCCGGGCATAAGCATATACACAACAGAAGATCAACTCAAGGCAAAAACGCTCGACTTCAGCAACGGCAATTTGCCGGTGCTAGGTAAGCTGCCACTACTATACGAATACAAAAATAACGAAGATAACAATAAGCTGAATGTGAGCCCATCCACCTCGGCTACCATAACAGCCAACATGACCTTTGTTTGCTCCAAGGTGAAGTTCTCGTTGCGTTTCGACAACACTGACACTGGTTTCTCCAAAAACTCTTTCGGATCCAACCGGTTGAAGATTACATCAATCACGGTGAAAGACATTGTAACCAAAGGGGGACTGTTTGACGGACATGGAAACAATGGAACACAAGAGAAGATGCTCACGGTCAATGATTTTGACTTCAACAATGACCAATGGACCTACACCGACTTTCTCTATCTTCCGGAGAACTATAATAAGGGTAAAAACACCTATCTTGAGATTAAAGGTACAGAACTTACTCCCGCCGGAAACGAGACCACAATCACCCACACCTACATACTGCCCTTGGGAGGCGTAGCAGGGAATAAATCGGGAGGCGACTTGGAACGAGGTACGTTCTACGATATGACTGCCAGCATCACCGGCAAGGGTAAAATGGATATGGATATCAATATGAGTGTCTTTGAGTGGACATTGCAGGATGTCTATGCCGACTTCAGCCAAACATCGCTATGGGTGTCGCGCACAGGAAAGCTCGTCGACAGCAACGACGACAGCAAATTTGACCACGACAATAAAACCGGCCAACAGATACTCGTCACCTCACAATACAACGACTCTATCGGATATAAAACAAACGCCAAAGAGGTAACGGTGGAATGCGTGAGTAAAATCGGCAAGAAACCTCTTGTTCTGGCAACAGTCCAGAGCGGACAAATCCTCTTCACCGTCAATCCTGCGATACTGATGGACGATTATAATGGGCAAACTAAAGGTACGGCAGTGGTAGCCATCCGCGCCAACAATCTCGTGAAATACATCGACGTGCAATACAATGTAACGCCATTCCTCAACGTCACACCGCTCGAAGTGGAGATACACACGGAGGAAGGTAAGCAAAGTACGTATGCCGTCTTGTACGAGACCAACCTTGGCGGAATAAAGATTGATAAAGAGAGTCTCACCAGCGCCAACAGCGCCAACAAAGACAAGGTGACGATTACGTATCCGACGGGAACTTCATCAAAGGGAAAAATAATGCTCCAATCAGACGGAAATGCCACAAACACATGGACATCATCTTTCACCGTCTCTCCAAGCAGTCCGAAATACGACGATTTGAAGAAGCAAGTGAAGGTTACGGTCATTCCTTCTCTGAACGACTATAGAATACATTTCATTGCCCTCAACGATAGCCGAACTGGGGAAAATGGAGCACAAATCAACACCGGCAACCTTACCACCGACAACAAATGGCCAAACTGTAACATATACCTATACACCCAGTATGGCATGACCTCAGATAACAATATCCCCCAAAGCGTGTGGTATTTCTTCAACACAGAAGGTCAAGCTAAGCCTTCTTGGCCGGGAGTAAGCATGAGTGAGGATCCGGAAAACGAGGGGTGGAAGCTTTTCGAACTATCCACAGATAAACCAGGATGGTGCAGCATCACAGGAGCGAAACCCAAATATCCCAAACCCGGCGAAACACTGATAATGTTCAATAGTGGTGAAAACAATGACTACCAGCGATATCCGTACCATATGGAACCGGGAGTGCAGCTCTTCGATTTCAAGAACCGCGAAGGATGGTTTGTCTACGACCCTACTTCCAACCTACACGAATTTTTCGAGAGCAAACCCGACATCCATCTGGTAACATTTAATATGTACTATCAAGGTAATATCATAGACAACTGGTACATAAATACTGGTACTAAATCCCTATACGGTAAGGCCAATAGTCAAGGATTCAGCCAAGGCGTTCCTAGCGGATACGCTGGTTGGAAACTCTCCACCTTGACATTCTGGTGTGTCAAAGGGCGAGAATACAAATATGTCATTGTGAAAAAGGAAAATGGACAAGAATACGGTATTCTCTTCGGTGGCAAACGCTTCAAGGACTACACCGGATATTACAAGGATGGAAGTTGGCATGAGGGCACTCCCCCGACTACCACAAACACAAAACAAAAAAGAAGAACTAGAAGATGAACAGCAAATACACAAAGATTATACTGGCTCTGACGATATGTCTGTTGATGTCGGCCTGTTCAGACGACATTTTCAGCGGAACAGACTATTTCGACAACGGCAAGGTGACACTACGGTTGGTCGTTCCCGCCACTACCGTAGTGAACACAAGAGCCAATACCGATGAGACAATCAGTGGCAACGATTTATATGTCATCGAATACGGTGACCAAGGCAGCTGTGTGGCAATGAGACAAGTCGATCCTAGCAATATCAAAGTCGACCCTAGCAATATCAACGGCTACACCCTGACCATTAATGATGTCAATCCCAAGACGACCGACATCCACATTGTCGCCAATGGCAAAGCCATCCTTGCCTCGAAAAACATAGGCAACATGGCAAAACTTGACGGTGTGTACTGCGATAAGATACCATCGCCCCTCGTACTTTGGGGACATATCAAAATGAGTGAACTGAAAAGCGGAACGAGCAACACGGTCAGCTTATTGCGCAATGTGGCGATGGCCACTCTGAACAAAGCAGATACGATAAAAGATAATTTCGTGATATCGGGTTGGGAAATCACCCAAACGGCCAACCAAGGCAGTATCGCTCCCAAGGACTATACTGACGGAAACACGAACGAACCGGCCGGAGACGAGCTGAACAAAACGATAGGCGATTGCGACAAATCCAACCCCGCCGAGCTTTATCTCTTCGAAACCCCTGCAACGGTCGACTCGCGCATAGTAATCAAAGCAAACGGGAAATACTACACGGCCAACTTTCTTGATGGGACTGATGGGACGGGCAGCAAACTGCCCCTGCTGCGCAACCACCACTACAAGATGACCGTGACCGCCACAGGTGAAGGCTACGGCTCTAAAGAAGAAGCTCTGAATGCCCCGGCAGGCAACATCAAGGTAGAGATAAAAGACTACAATTTCAAGGTGACCAACCTCATATCCAACGGGGCTTACGAACTAGGCACTTGCGATACCGTGTGGGTAGAGGCCGATGCGAAGACATACAGTGGCGGAGAGGCTTACTTCGTCACTATGTGGGGCGCCGGTGTAAATGCTGAAAAAATTACGCCTAAGCTCAGCACACCCACAGACAGCTGGCTGACAGACGTCAGCACAGATAAAGGAACAGCCATCTCTTCACCCAGCTATTCTTCGGCAGGCAAAGGCTACAAACTGACCTTCACCTGCGCCAAGAATCCCAGTGAGGAAATAAGGCAAACCAAACTTACCGTGACTTTCGGCGTACTGAAACGCAACATCGTGATAGTGCAGAAAGGTAGCAACTTAAAAAAAGACCGAGTAACAAAAATCTACGGACTGCAAGGCGACGGTAAAGACGGACGAGACTACATCAATTTCATTTCCAACGAGGTGAATGGTACATCACGCACAGCCATGGGCGGAACCTCAGAGCGCAACAATGGATTGCAACTGGGCATAGGTAGAGAAAACAACTACCATTATACCATTGAGAAGAAAACCGGAGACTCTTACGAGGTCGACAAGGCAGTCGAGGAAAAAGCCGAGGTAAAAGCCGAGGTAAAAGCCGATGGTGGTGTCTACACCATCAAGGCCAAAGACCCGAACGACGAAAGCGTATGGACCGGACGATTCACCATAACAACCAAAGATGGGCACAAAATAATATACGACATCTACCATACGGGCATATTCTGGGAGGAAAAGAACACCTATCAGCCGGCAAGCAACCGAACCAACACAACGTTATGGTACTACTATGAGCTGATAGAGAGTGAAAAAGGTGTGAAGATGCTCGACCGAAACCTAGGGGCAGCTTCTGTGAACGACCCCGGAGGCTACTATCGCATAAAAAAGGGAGACAAGACCTCGGATATGGCCGACATCTGTCCTCCGGGCTTCTCTATACCTACCGCCTCACTGTGGAAGCAACTGACACCTGAAATGACTCTGGTGACACGCACCACTAGCAACGGCACCACCTACCAGTCTGTCGAACTGCCGGCTGCCACCACCGCCCAAAGCAAAAGCATACGGTTCCCCCGTGGAGGCATGAACAACGGATATGAGGTGACCAACCCATCGATAGGCTACTATTGGTCGGCTACCATCGTTTCGGGCAACCAAGGCTTCGATTTCAACAGCCCCGAATATGGCTATTGGTACAATGTGGCGCGCCTGTCGAGTGGTAGCAAAAGCATGATAAGCGTTAGGTATGTAGGGGGCAGCAACTTAAAGAATAACGGTGTGTATAAATACTTGAACACCCGATGCGTGAAATCGAGCAGTGCCGTGCTCGACAAAAACCGACTAACGATACACGACAAAAGAAATAGCAAGGGTCCACTGTATATCTACATACATACAGATAAAGATGAATACAGGAACAACCCTAACGGTGAGAAGATATCGGATGGCTCTGAGACTACCATCTACTACGATATGATCGACCCTGAACGGATATTGGAATCGATTGGCAAACAGTTGTACATCAGTTTCCGACAGGACAATGGATGGATTGGCGAAAAGATAGGCAAAGAGATACAAGTGGAAGGCAAACGAGAATTTACCGTTTACGACACATATTTCGAATAATTATATTTCCTTCATTCCGCAACACTATAAATTTTAACTTTTATAATATCCTGGGCAACAAAAAGTTGCCCAGGATTTTTGTCATGTCGAAGAATTCACTTATCTTCGTGTTGTAAAACAAACAAGAGAATTCAACGATAGATATGGCAAACAAATACGAATTAGCAGAGGGTGGAGATGAAAGCCTGAAGGTGAAAGGCCTGTTCTATTATGGTGTTGTGAAGGTGAAGGGAAAAACCCATACCTACATCAGTTTCGTGAGTGGCAGTAATGGTAATAACACAGGCCGCTACAAAGCGATGCCATTACGATTGATCAGTAAGAAAGTATTATAGAATCTTACACTTTAATATAAACCAGAGAATCCACAGCAGGCACTCAAGCCAGCTGTGGATTTCTTGATTCTAAACTTCCTTCCAATCAACCAGTCCTTTACCAGAATCATCCAGTTCTATAGCAATAGCTATTACCTTGCGTTTATCCGCCTTGAATGGTTCGGCATATTGTCTAGCCTTAATTTGCTCCGCTGCCGCATCAATGCCTCCATTGTTGCTCAGCTTCAGTTCCAGAACGTAGATGAAGTTATTGGTTTCCAACACCATATCTATCCTACCAGTAGAAATCATCTTCTCAACTTCCACCCTGCAGCCGATAGCATTGAAGATGGTACTCAAGATAAGACGGTACCTCTCTTCCATATCCATGCTGGCAAGTTTCTTATTGCTGTATGGCACATCCGCAATAAGCGCCTTCAGACATTTCATGGCTTCAGGCAAATCGCCAATTTTTAGAGAATACAGCAACATATTCTGTGTAGATATCACTATTGCATTTGATTTCAGCGTCAAGGCTGGCAAGACTATCTTGTATAGAGCCTTGCGTACTTCATAGTTTGGAATGCCCAGCAAATAAATTCCTTCCATATATCCCTTTATCGTGAGATAACCAGACTGATAGAGGAAAAGTTCAGCTCCACCACCTGTCACATCAGAAGTCTCCAAGGTATCGCTGTCTATCGGACATTTCTCGAAATCCTTCAATCTAATTTCCATATCATCTACAAACTTAGGAAGCAAAGAGGTTGCTCCAGATGAAGCCCAGTAATTCTTTAGACTGGAGTCAGCGAGGGCATTGATAAGACTGAATGGATTGAATATATCAACCATATTTTCATGACTGAAATGATAACCATCGTAGAATGCCGTCAACTGTACCACGGCTTCATCAAAAGTCCATCCTTTCTTTGTAGCCAACCTGTTAATCTCCGATTTAAAATCTGAGAGGAGTTCATCTTTCGTGATACCGCAAAGAGCTGCATACTCAGAATCAAAGCTGATATTACTTAAATTGTTGAGAACAGAGAAAAGAGAAATCTGCGTAAACTTGGTAATACCGGTAATGAAAACAAACTTCTCGTATTTATCATCAGCTTTGAGAATGGCAAAAACCTCTCTATAGATATCCGTACATGCTTCATGATGTGGAGTCTTCCAGGAATGCTGCAATGGAGAGTCGTATTCATCGATGAGGATGGCAACCTGTTGCCCAGTTTGCTCATATGAAGTTTGGATAATGCCGTCAAAACGGTCGGCAAGTTTGGCGGTGGGCTTAGGTGTAATGTCATATTCCTTCTCTAATCTGTCGAAAGTGATGTCGAGATAAGAGCGTAAAGTTTCCGGCTCTGCGCCAGCACGACTCATATCGAGCCTGATGACAGGTCGCTTCACCCATTCCTTCTCCATCTGCATAATCTTCAACCCTTCGAAGAGTTCCTTCTTACCCAGAAAGTAGGCTTCGAGCGTATCTACCAACAGAGATTTACCAAAGCGGCGTGGGCGGCTCAGGTAATTATACGTTTTATTTCTATTGGCAAGTTGCCAGATAATATCTGTCTTGTCAACATAAAGATATCCACCCTTTCTGATTTTTTCAAAAGACTGGATGCCTACTGGTAATTTTCTATCGTTCATATCTACTATAATTGCTTGTCTAATTACAAAAAACAAAATTATCGTGACTTGCTAAGTTCACCTATATATGCCCCTTGCATATCAGGTACTTGCCATACGTATATTTCATTTTAATTCCGATTGCAAAGATACGAAAAAACAAAATAACTACCAAGTTTTTAGATTTTTTTCTATATAATTTATTCAAGATTCGCAAGTTCAGGATACTATCTTACGGCAATCTTCTGACCCTTAGCCTGAGCACAGGAGTGGGTAGATGCCTTCACGATGTAAATGCTGGATGGAACTCGCAGAATCATTCTCTGCTGTCCCGTTTAGTCTGGACGATTATTATATAAGTTATTAATATCCAATATTTTATGTTCTAGAAGTTGTGTATTCGATTTGATTTTGTACCTTTGCACTCATATGGTATCCTATCCTATTTAAACCGATGATTTCTAAACGGGACAGCAGTGATCTGGTTTAAAAAACAATAT
>CAUEFX010000081.1 GCA_958477465.1 uncultured Bacteroides sp. | reverse complement strand
AATCGGTGTCTGAAGGACACCCCGACAAAGTGGCCGATCAAATATCGGACGCTGTACTTGACAAACTGCTGGCATTTGATCCCAGTTCGAAAGTAGCTTGCGAAACCTTAGTAACTACCGGACAGGTGGTGCTTGCGGGAGAAGTGAAAACCAGTGCTTACATTGACTTACAGCTTGTGGCACGTGAAGTAATCAAGAAAATCGGCTATACCAAAGGCGAGTATATGTTCGAAAGCAACTCGTGCGGTGTATTCTCTGCCATTCATGAACAGAGTGCCGACATCAACCGTGGTGTAGAACGCGAAGACCCGATGAATCAGGGGGCGGGCGACCAGGGAATGATGTTTGGTTATGCCACGAATGAAACAGAAAACTACATGCCTCTGTCTCTCGACTTGGCACACCGCATCCTGCAGGTGTTGGCAGAGATCCGTCGCGAAGGAAAAGAGATGACTTACCTGCGTCCTGATGCCAAGAGTCAGGTGACTATTGAATATGATGATAACGGCAAACCCGTACGTATCGACACGATTGTGGTGTCTACCCAGCATGATGACTTTATACAGCCGGCAGATGATTCTGCGGAAGCACAGTTGAAGGCTGATGAGGAGATGCTTGCTATCATCCGTAAGGATGTAATTGAGGTTTTGATGCCCCGCGTGATCGCTTCTATTCATCATGCCGATGTGCTGGCACTGTTTAACGACCGCATCACCTATCACGTAAACCCGACGGGTAAATTCGTGATTGGCGGTCCTCACGGTGATACCGGCCTTACCGGACGTAAGATTATCGTAGATACTTACGGTGGCAAAGGTGCACACGGTGGCGGCGCTTTCTCCGGAAAAGACCCCAGCAAGGTAGACCGTAGCGCTGCTTATGCAGCCCGCCATATTGCCAAGAACCTGGTGGCTGCCGGCGTTGCCGATGAAATCCTCGTGCAGGTATCTTATGCAATTGGCGTAGCCCGTCCGATCAATATTTATGTAGATACTTACGGACGCAGCAACGTGAAGATGAGCGATGGCGAGATAGCCAAAAAGATTGATGAATTGTTCGATCTTCGTCCGAAGGCTATCGAGGAGCGTCTGAAACTGCGTAACCCGATTTATAGTGAAACGGCAGCTTACGGTCACATGGGACGCGAACCGCGTGTCGTTACCAAAACTTTCACTTCCCGTTATCAACCCACTAAGACGGTTGAGGTAGAGCTCTTCACTTGGGAGAAATTGGATTATGTAGACAAGGTGAAAGCCGCTTTCGGTTTGTAATCAGCGTAGCTTTACGGCTATTTATTATAGGAAGCCGTCTTTTCATTGCTCAGGCAATGGAGGGCGGCTTTCTTTGTTCATTGATGCTTCACAATATCCGGATACTGTGGCTGGTACACATGAGGATGTTCTTCTATTGGGGATGTCGGGTTGTTTTTGCTGTTATCATAAAAAAAGTATACTGTATTCCTTTGATGTAAATATGGATTATGTATATTTGCAATATGACGCACAACATGCAGCATATTGTTTTATACGCTTTATTGGGCGTCCTTTTGTTTTCCTGTTATTCTGATGACAGAAACAGGCTTGCTATATTGCAAAAATCGGACTCGTTGATGCAGCAGTACCCCGACAGTGCCCTTGCTATACTTGAGGGAATCGGGCGGACTGATACTTTGCCGATGGCAGACAGGGCCTACTATGCACTGTTATATACACAGGCCAGAGACAAGAACTACCTGATACATACTACCGATTCTCTTATCAGATTGGCGGTGGATTATTATGATTCTCAAAGGAATGTTGCTCTACTGATGAAATCGCATTATTATTTGGCGCGTGTTTATCAGGATATGGATAGTGTGGCTGCATCAGTGCGCGAATTTGTGGTTGCCAAACAGGAGGCGGAAGAGATAAAAGATTCTGTTTTCCTTTATTTGTGTTGTAGCAATTTGGGAACTATTCTGAAAAAGTATGATTTGCTGGACGAAGCGGACCCGTATTATAAGCAGGCAGAAAAGATAGCTGCCGTGAAACAACATTCATTGTATTTGGCAACCATATTGATAAATCAGGGGGAGATTTTTATAATGCGGGGTGAACAGTTTTATTCACAGGCAGAAGAAAAATTGTTGCAAGCCTTAAAAATACTGGATGATCATCCCCATATTCAGCTAAAACGATTTGCGATTGGTACATTGGCGTCTTTATACAGCAGTATGGAGCGGTATGATGAGGTGATTTCATACACTCCTCAATCGGTTATAGCGATAGCGAGTCTCAAAGATGCAATTAATTGTCAGTTAATTAAACGTTACGAACATCATGTGCATCAGCAGTGGTATATGGCTGTTCTGGTTATTCTCATCTTATTAGCGATATTTTTAGGGTTGTTTTTATGGTTTGTACATCGGTACAAGGTTTCTCAGGTGCAATTTAAACAGAAACTGCAAACGTCTGTAGCAGAATGTGAACAAAGTTATGCGCAAGTCTTAACTTTAAATAAGCGATTGGAAGATGTCGGTGCCGCAAGAGATGAATTGCTAAGAAAACAAATTCGAGAACTTCCTGTTTACTCTAAAATAACGTCATTATTGAATGCGAATAAAGATTGGGATGTAACAAGGGAGTTGGTAGATATCAAACTTTGGACAGAAATTATATCTGAAGTAGATACATTAACCGATGGCTTTACTACGCGGTTATCTTGTGAATATCCTAATTTGAAAATGCCGGATATTCGTTTCTGCTGTTTGCTTAAAATGGGGTTTAAGTATTCGGAAATCGGTTGTCTTTTAGGACGTACATCAAGCATGATGTATAAACGTTGCGGCTTAATAGCCAAGAGAGTGGGGTTGAGTGACAAGTCGCATTTGAAGGATTTTATTAAGTCATTATGATAGATCGGTACGGTATAATTCGATTGTAATTCCATATTCTACTTTGTTTATATTTATAATATATTATAAATCAAAGTTTTAATACTCTTCCTTTCATCGAAAATTCCACTGAAATTCAGTATGGATGTATTTTCGGAGTTCTTATTTTTGCATACAACATAAAATGTAAAAGGTATGAGAAAAACTATTGTCGTTGGTTTATTTAGTTGTTTCAAATATTTTGAAATGAATATGAGGTTGTTGTTTGCGGTTTGTCTTTTAGCTTATGTGTTCGGAGTGCATGGACAAGAGACTGATTATTTGTCAGAGATGTATGCCACCCATAATGCAATTGCTCAAAAAGAAGGAACATCTGAACTTTTGAAAGAATACCTTTTCCCACTTTCTAACGAAGAAGAGCCTGTTTTTGCTATATTGTTTACACCCCAAGCCTGCCCACGTTGTGAGGTAGATATAAACTATTTGTTGGACAATGTCCCTAAAGCGGTGCCAGGTGCCAAAATAGTTCTTATCGCTGCTTATCCCGATGCTGAAGTCGCACGAAAATATCTTAGCCGGTTTCACACTGACAATATCATAATTGATACAGAGAAAAAACACAATGAAATATTTCATTATCGTTCGGGAAGGCTTGCCGTGACTTATTTTTTGCAGATTGACATGAAAGAGGGCAGGTTGATGTGTGGAGGAGATTCCCCTTCGCTGAATATTCAATTCTTGCATCAGTTTTGTAGCAATACTTCATACATTCCTTTTGCTACAAAGGATAACATACCTTCTTTGGAAACTTTTGGGGAAACTCATAACGAGGGGGTGGCTGCAGGGATATACAATCGTGTGTTTATTCGATTGGGTGATGCGAATAGTATATCTGAGGAGGTTTCTTATCTTCCACAGTGGCATGGGGATACTTTCTTGTATTCAGATGAAATATCTTCTATTGCCAAAACCTATGATATAAGAAATGATACGGCTTATCTTGCCAAAGAGGTCTACCCAACAGAAAGTCAGGAAAAAACGTTTGTGAGTTTACCGGATAGTATGTATTATGAGATGAAAAAGAATGGATACATCTATATCATGGTGAATGGATGTGCATTTGAATCGGGTACGGAACGCATCATTGTGTCTTATTCATTGCCGGAAATGTATCTGCAGCCCAACGGAAATATCGCTTATTATAATCATAATGCATTTCTATCGACAACGAAAGAGGAAGAGAACTGCGATATGTTTTCTTTCGATTTTGAGTTTGACAGTATACCTCTGTATATGTACACGAGTGCTTCCCGGTTTCTCCCCTTAGATAGCCGCTATGTATTAATCGGGAGTTTAAGGGGGTATCCCATTACTGTGGGTTTGGAAGAGCTGCAAAAGAATTATTCAGAGTCGGCAGAATATAATATGTTCTTGCCTGAATTTTATGACTACTCCCCTTTTTGTGCCATTTTTGATGTGCAAACGGGAAAGAGAGTTAAGCGTTTGGGAAAATTGAGCGAAGTGTACAGGAAAGCAATGATGGGGTATTATTTTACCGACCCTGTGGCCGATGTATATAATGAGGTGTTGGTGTATACGGATGGACTGTCTGGCAAGTTGTGGATAACTGACACTAAGGATTACGAAATCGGAAAGGAGGTTGACCTGTTTCAAGTGAACCTGGAGGAGTCTGCTCAAAAAGACTCTTTAAGGTATTCGGAAGATTATTTTGAACTGTTTTATAAAGAGCTTGACCAGAAAGTAGAGGCTGTCAAATTGGATGCTGAAGGAATTCATTGCCTGGTCCGAAAAGGTGCAATTGCCATCAAAGGTAAATCGGATGTATATGAATATCATTTATTGAACTATGCCGGTGAACTTTTGTGCAAGTATCCTTTGCTCTTTGAAGAGGGTGATGAAATTCTCTCGGTAGGACTGGGCCTTGATAAAGACAAGAGGGTATTTCCTTTCTATTTGTGTAGGGAGAGTAAGAATACAGATGGAAATTTCTTAAAATACATCACAAACGTGGCATTAAAACACGGAGGGGCATAAATCCGATATGCCTTCCAAAGAGAGCGGGTTGGGGTTGTCGGCTGTCTTCGGCCTGCTCCAAATTCCGTTCTTGATCCGTGTGGTACTCCTTCTTTTGTTCTCAAAATATGGATTATTTTCTCTACTTCTTCATGGCAGGGTTTTATGTGTAACTCAAAAAATGTACCTTTGTGCCCGAAACATAGGATATAGGAGTATGAATCAGATAAATTCCGTATGTGTTTACTGCGCATCGAGTACTAAGATAGACCAGGTATATTTTGAAGTAGCCGACCGGTTGGGCAAGTTGCTTGCCCAACGGCATATCCGTTTGGTGAACGGTGCGGGAAGCATTGGATTGATGCGTTCTGTGGCCGATGCGGTGCTTGCAGACGGAGGTGAGGTTACGGGAGTCATCCCTCGGTTCATGGTGGAGCAGGGATGGCACCATACGGGATTGACCCGATTGATTGAAGTGGAAAGCATGCACGAACGGAAACAGCTGATGGCAGATCTGAGTGATGCTGTGATCGCTTTGCCCGGCGGATGCGGCACTTTGGAAGAACTGCTTGAAATCATCACTTGGAAGCAGTTGGGGCTTTATCTTAATCCGATTGTGGTATTGAATGTAAACGGCTTCTTTGATCCGCTGCTCGAACAGCTTAAACGTGCCATCGACGAGAACTTTATGCGGAGACAGCACGGAGACATCTGGCACGTGGCGGCCACTCCGGAGGAGGCTGTCGAGCTGGTGCATACTGTTCCCGTTTGGGATGCGTCCATCCGTAAATTTGCGGCTATATGAGTGTGTGGCTGATACTTGCATCCGGTTTCGAGGGGATCCCCCTTCCCTACTCTCCCCGTACGGACGATGTGATTGCATTGGTCCTGCTTGCCTGCTTCTTTTTCTCGTCCTTTGCATTGGCGCGGAGCAAGAAGTTTCTTTCTCAACAGGCAAAAGATTTTATGCTTCACCGCGAACGGGCAAGCATCTTTGCCGCCTCTACGGCTGCGGACGTCCGCTATCTGTTACTGTTGGTGTTTCAGACATGCATCCTGAGCGGAATCTGTATCTTCAACTACTTTAATGACGTGCAGCCGGCTTTGATGGAAAAGGTCTTCCCCCCTCTCCTACTGGGGATTTATATCCTTGTCTGCCTGCTTTATATTTTGCTGAAGTGGCTGTTTTATTCTTTCTTAGGATGGGTGTTTTTTGATAAAAACAGGACAAATATGTGGCTGGAATCTTATTCGGCACTGATTTATTACTTCGGATTTGTTCTTTTCCCGTTCGTTCTTCTCCTTGTTTATTTCGATTTGAATGTCTTGTTTTTAATTTCAATCGGGCTATTCTTGATAATTTTTGCTAAAATCCTGATGTTTTATAAGTGGATAAAGCTTTTTTTCAATAAGATTAGTAGCCTTTTCCTTTTAATTTTGTACTTTTGTGCCCTTGAAATCTTGCCCTATTTACTTTTGTATCAGGGCTTGAGAGTGCTAAACAATATATTGGTAATAAAAATTTAGGACGTTGAAAATTAAGAAAGTACTTGTGTCGCAGCCCAAACCTGCTTCAGAGAAATCTCCCTATTACGACATCGCCGAAAAGTATGGCGTGAAAATAGATTTCCGCCCCTTTATTAAAGTAGAAAGTGTTTCTGCTAAAGAGGTCAGACAACAGAAAGTGTCAATCCTTGACCACACAGCTGTCATATTTACTTCGCGTCATGCGATTGATCATTTTTTTCATCTTTGCACGGAACTCCGTGTGACTATCCCGGAAACAATGAAGTATTTTTGTGTAACGGAGCAAGTTGCACTTTATATTCAGAAGTATGTGCAATACCGCAAGCGCAAGATATTCTTTGGCGCTACGGGTAAGATTGAAGATCTGATACCTTCTATAGTGAAACATAAGACCGAGAAATATCTCGTACCGATGTCGGATGTACACAATGATGACATCAAGAACCTGTTGGATAAACATAACATCCAGCATACGGAGGTGGTGATGTATCGCACCGTTAGTAACGATTTTGACAAGGATGAGGAATTTGACTATGATATGTTGGTGTTCTTCAGTCCGGCCGGTGTTTCTTCATTGAAGAAGAATTTCCCGGATTTTGATCAGCAGGATATAAAGATCGGAACATTCGGTTCTACAACAGCGCAGGCTGTTCGTGATGCCGGGCTTCGCCTGGATTTGGAAGCCCCTACCGTACAAGCTCCTTCTATGACAGCCGCTTTGGACATGTTCATTAAGGAGAACAACAAAGGAAAGTAATTAATAACAGACAAGTTACGAGCTGCAAGTGCTGCGTACCGTGCGTGTGCTTGTAGCTCGTTGTTTTTTTTATCGTACGGATGAATACATTGTGCAAAGCCGAAAGGCTCCATAGTAAGATTGTTATTGAGAAGATGTTTGCGGGCGGTTTTTCACGTTCGTTTTCCGTCTTCCCCCTGCGTGCAGTGTATATGTCTGTGGAGCAGCAGGAAGTGCCTGTGTCTATTCTTATCAGTGTCCCCAAAAAGCGGTTTAAGCGGGCGGTAAAGCGTAATCGGGTGAAACGCCAGGTACGTGAGGCCTACCGGAAGAATAAAGAGCCGTTGTGGCAGGCGCTGCAAGAGAAAGGACGGGGACTGACGATTGCTTTTATTTATCTGTCGGACGAACTGTGCCGCACGGAGGAGATAGAAGAGAAGGTAAAGGTGTTGTTGGCCCGTATCGCGGAGAAGCTGGAATGAAGCGCCTGCTGTCGTACATATTGTTGATTCCCATCTATTTTTACCGGGCATGCATTTCACCGATGCTCCCCCCCTCCTGCCGTTTTACTCCGACCTGTTCGCAGTATGCCATCGAAGCAATTAAAAAGCACGGCCCTTTCAAGGGGCTTTATCTCTCTGTAAGGCGGATCTTGCGTTGCCATCCCTGGGGCGGTTCCGGATACGACCCTGTACCTTAGGCGATTATGAAACTGTTGGATATACATTCTCACCGTTTGTCCGAAGACTCTTTCCGGGCGATCTTGAATATCCGTTTTCCGGAAGATGAGTTTCTGCCGGAAGCGGGACGGTTTTATTCCGTGGGCGTGCATCCGTGGGATGTAACGTCGGAAGAGCGGATAGACTGGGCTTTGTTGGAGGAGCTGGCCGGGCATCCGCAGGTGCTCGCTATTGGCGAATGCGGTATGGACAAGCTGGTTCATGCAGAGTTGTTGGCAGCTCAGGAACGTATTTTCTTGCGCCAACTGGCCATTGCGGAACGGTTGGGAAAACCGGTCCTGATTCATAATGTGAAGTCTACCGGAACCATCGAGTCTCTGAAAAGGAGCGCTTCCGGCAATATCCCCTGGATTCAACACGGCTTTCGTGGAAAACCGGAACTGGCTATGGAAATGCTCCATTCCGGGTTTTATCTCTCTTTGGGCATCCGTTACAATGAGGATGCCTTGCGGGTAATACCGCTTGACAAGCTTTTTTTAGAGACGGATGACAGCGGGACGGATATCTGCCGGGTATACGAGAAGGCGGCTCATGTATTGGGAATCTCCGTAGCCGAACTTACGGAGCAGATACGGCATAATATCAAGAAAGTTTTTTTTAATGGATAAGAGTTGTTTCTTCAAAGAAAGAGTCGTATTTTTGTCCGGACTAAATATTTAAAAACTAATATCATTCGATGAATTTTGTAGAAGAATTAAGATGGCGTGGCATGCTGCAAGACATGATGCCGGGCACAGAAGAATTGTTAGCTAAGGAGCAAGTAACAGCTTATCTCGGAATTGACCCGACGGCCGATTCACTGCATATTGGCCACTTGTGTGGCGTAATGATGCTCCGCCACCTCCAGCGTTGTGGTCATAAACCGTTGGCGCTCATCGGTGGTGCGACAGGTATGATTGGCGACCCCTCCGGTAAGTCGGCAGAGCGCAATTTGCTGAATGAAGAGACTTTGCGTCACAATCAGGCTTGTATCAAGAAGCAGTTGGCCAAGTTTTTGGATTTTGAATCAGACGCGCCGAATCGTGCAGAGTTGGTGAACAATTATGACTGGATGAAAGACTTCACTTTCCTTGATTTTGCTCGTGAGGTGGGTAAACATATTACTGTGAACTATATGATGGCAAAGGACTCGGTGAAGAGACGTCTGAACGGGGAGGCCCGTGACGGGTTGTCGTTTACGGAGTTTACTTACCAGCTGCTTCAGGGATACGACTTCTTGCATCTGAACCAGACTAAAGGATGTAAGCTCCAGATGGGCGGTTCGGATCAGTGGGGCAATATCACGACAGGTGCCGAGCTGATACGCCGCACGAACGGGGGAGAGGTCTTTGCTTTGACTTGTCCGCTGATTACGAAGGCGGATGGCGGTAAATTCGGTAAGACGGAATCGGGCAATGTATGGCTCGATGCAAGATATACTTCTCCGTACAAGTTCTATCAGTTCTGGCTGAACGTCAGCGATTCGGATGCAGAACGTTACATCAAGATATTTACGGCTCTTTCCAAAGAGGAAATCGATGCGTTGATTGCAGAACATCAACAGGCTCCGCACTTGCGTGTGCTTCAGAAACGCCTGGCCAAAGAGGTGACGGTTATGGTTCACTCTGAAGAGGATTATAATGCGGCGGTAGATGCTTCCAATATCCTGTTCGGCAATGCAACTTCCGATGCGCTGAGAAAACTCGACGAAGACACGTTATTGGCGGTTTTCGAAGGCGTTCCGCAGTTTGAAGTGTCTCGTGACGCACTCGCCGAAGGCGTGAAAGCGGTCGACCTGTTTGTAGACAGTGCAGCGGTATTTGCCTCAAAAGGCGAGATGCGTAAGCTGGTACAGGGTGGAGGTGTCTCTCTGAACAAAGAAAAGCTGACAGCATTCGACCAGGTGATTACTACGGCAGATTTGCTGGATGGGAAGTATTTACTTGTTCAACGCGGCAAGAAAAACTATTATCTGATCATTGCAAAATAAAAAAGCTCCAAAATATTTGGAGGTTTAGTTGCATAACACTATCTTTGCACCGCTTTTTAACAGAAAGCGGTGTTTAAGTTTGGACTATGGTGTAATGGTAGCACAACAGGTTTTGGTTCTGTTTGTCCAAGTTCGAATCTTGGTAGTCCAACAACCAATCAAAGAAAAGCTCTAAGAAACAATATCTTAGGGCTTTTCTTATTTTTTGAGAGCCCAAAATAGAGCCCAAAATGATGATACTTTCTGATATTATATGATACTATTATAATGCCCCTATATCCCTGATATTACAATATACGGCACTCGTGGCACTTGGCACTCAGCCTGCGAAAGACCTTGCTACGATTGGGCTTGTAACAGTTTGCAAGTGCCAAGAAGTGCCAATTAGTGCCATTGATAGTGTGCTAAAAGGGATATATTTCCTTATATCAAGAGCCACATTGGGCTCTGAGACCAATCGGAGACCAATTAGAGCCCACAATATAGATATGACGACTTGTCAAGCCTGTATTTACAGTGATTTGCCTGCAATATTCTTTTGATATGACGAGTATTGTCGTGGAGTATTCCGTATATTTGCCGATATAGAAATCGCATATCCTTGATATGACGGCTTGTCATATTGAGTTATCAAGGAACGATTCTTGATATTATATTACTGATAAACAATCAACTATGAACAATAAAAATACTATAAGAAGAGACTATCTTATCATTCGTAGGATTATGAGAGGAGACCACCCAAGTGCATCCGTATTGTTGCAATACTTGGAGCGGAACGACATTGCCGTTACATTGCGGACATTGCAACGTGATATGGCAGATATTAGGAGTAACTTTGATGTAGAGGTTATCTATGACAGCAAAAAGAACGGCTATTATATTGATGAAACTTGTAGCATGGATATGGATAAACTGCTGTACTTTCTCGGATTAGCTGAAAGTTCAGATGTGATATTATCCAATATCAAGGATAGGCAAAAGCTGCTGAAATATCTGTCAATAAGCCCCAATCCGCATGCTAAAGGAGTAGAGAATATAGGTGTATTGTTGCAAGCAGTACAGCAATGTACGGTTATCAGTATTGACCATCTTAGCTATCAGACGGAAGAACAAAAGCAATATACCGTAGAACCTTATCTCTTGAAAGAATTTGAGGGAATGTGGTATCTGTTCGCCTATTGTGAGGATATGGGAGTGTTCCGCACATTCGGACTTGACAGAATCAGACAAATACGGATTACAGACAAGGTATTCCAACGTAGAGAAGAATTGGAGCAGAAAGCAAAGAAGTTTGATAATGTATATGGGCTGGTGTATGAACCTGCTAACAATCCCAATGCCCCGATAGAGGAAGTAAGGCTGAAAGTATCTGCCGTTATGCTGCCTTATATCCAATCTTTGCCGATACACTCCTCACAAAGTATAAACGGAGATATAATAACACTGCATCTCATAATAAATCCAGAGTTAGAAAACAAGATAATGAGCTATGGAGAATACATAGAGGTGTTGTCTCCACTTTCATTGCGAAACAAGATTAAGGAAAGGATAATACAATTACTCTCAAAATATGATGATTGACCGATATAGAGACCGTTACAGCAATGTAACGGTTATTTTTTGCCCATAAATCAAGAAATATAATGAAAAAAGCAAGATTACCGACTTAAACTGTCGTACCCATAATCCGATATTTGCAGCAAACTTACAAGTCTGTATCAAGAGGAGGAAAGAAATCGGCAGGAGAACACTCAAATTCCTGTGCTATGACATACAACTGATGAACGCTGTATTTCATATCGAATTTGTCGCTCTCTATCTGTCCGATGAAGCTAGGAGAACAACCAAGAATTTCAGCCATACCACGCTGTGATATGCCAAGCTCCTTACGCTTCTCCTTAACTTTCTGTATGACAAATATATCAACCTTTGACTTCATGCAAAAAACTCTGATTAACAACTTGTAAAGTTGAAGAAAAGATTTATCTTTGTGCTTAGTAATACTTAGCACTTGGTTAAAATTCAAGGATTATGGGAAAGAAAATTATTGAAAAAGGATGGCTGTATGAGTATGAGAAAACAGAGGAAAGCCAGATAATAAACGGCTATGAAGTTACAGGGGTAAGATATGTATTGGGAGAACAATTTGATACTTCCTGTAAGAAAGCATTAATCTGTATCGGTATAAATCCAAGTACGGCAATACCTGAACAGCTTGACCCGACACTAAAAAGGGTACAGAAATATGCCAAAAGAAGCGGTGAATATGGAGCATGGTATATGCTGAATGTGTATTCGCAACGTGCAACCAATCCCGATGACATGGATATAGAACCCAATATGGAAATACACCGTAACAATCTGACTGCCATAAAGAACTTGTTATCCGAAATAAAAGAAGCAGATGTATGGTGCGCTTGGGGTAATCTTATCGGAAAGAGGAAATACCTGTATGACTTGTTGTTTGGAAATAAAGAAAAAGATATTGACGGTATTATCAGCCTGTTCAGTAGGAATTATCACTTCAAGGCATACGGAGCTACTACGAAAGGGAATCCTAAACACCCTCTTTTGATAGGGGAAAAAGCTGAATTAAGCAGTTTGGATGAAATCGGATTGAAAGAATTATCGGATAGAATTATTAATAACATTAAGAAATAATATCATGAAATTGAAGTATTTATTGGCTGCCTGTACAGCCTTTTTTCTTGTGTCTTGCAGTAATGATGATGAACTGCCCCAACCGACCCAACACGGTGATATTGTGGGGTTGAATATCAAAGATGCAAAGTATATCTATACAAGTGGAACTAACACCCGTTCTTCTGCTGCCCAATATCGACAGATTAAGAAAGACGGTAGAGATATGGAATTATCATGGATTGACAATAAGGGTGATACGGTTAGAATAAGCGGTTCATTTTCAATATGGGATATTAATAAAAAGTATCTCATGATAAATACAGGTAACCCCATAAATTATAAACCTTCATTTGACGAAGATGGAAATTTGCTTCCAGACAACAGCGTCGTATCTGGAGGGTATTCCTATCTCATTGATAAAAAAACGGAAGCTATATATGATTTAGGTATAGGGTTGAATGGAGAGAATGCCATTACAGACAATAAGGGAAATATTTATGCTACAGATAATTCCGTTGGGGCTTTTTTGTATAAAATCCATACACAAGATGTTACAAATTTGAGATTGGAAATGTATGCGCGAGCTTCAGTATCCCCAGCTCAATTTGTTGTGAATAATAAAGGAGTGTGCTTCTACGATTACAGGTATGTCCGTCCGTCGTACGGTACGCAGCAGTTTATCATTTCTAATTTTATCCCTCAAACAGAATATGGAAATGCTTTTGTTTCTCACGACAACGAGGATTTATATCTCACGGCTGTGAGTGGAGAACATGATTCTTACAAACTTGTAGTTAGCAAGTTGAGTGAGAAACAAGAACTCCAAAGTCAAATTATGGCAGAGACGGAACTTCTTGATTATTGGGGAATACCACAGCCTAATGATATACAAGTGAAATGGAACGAACGCAGGGCTACGATGCTGATAAATTTTTATGGACGCACATACGAATATATACTTGCAACAAGGACATTGACAGAAATCCCTGTTAATCTGAACGGATTCTTCACTAAGAATTATTCCACCTATGTTACAGCAAATGCTTTATATGCACGGAAATCTGTGGATAAATTGGATATTATAGTATTAGAGGACTACAGTATCAAGGAATTGGACTTATCAAGCAAAGGCATTGATTTTCGTTCCATTTATACAATGGACGGTTCTGATTTATTGTATTTTGCAGGTTTTCAATATAGTACAAGCCAATCTGTTATTGGAACGATTGATATAGACGGTAATGTGGAAATTACGGAATCAACACCTAATCCTATCACTAACATAATACAAATAAATTAGGGTATGAAAAAGCAGCTCAAACAATTAGAAGAATTTCATCGGGCTTTTGGCTTGTATATAAACGAACAGCCAACTTTGCGTATTCCCCAAGATTTACATGAACTTCGTATGCGTGTGATGAAAGAAGAAGTTGATGAATATGCAGAAGAATACGCAATCACAGGAGATACAGAGGATGAACGACTGCAAGCGGTAGCCAAAGAATTAGCCGATATAGCTTACACCTTGTTGGGAACAGTCGTCTCTCACGGTTTACAAGATGAGTTTGAACATATCTTCGATGCGGTGCATGAAAGCAATATGAGCAAGTTGGACGAAAATGGAAAACCGATTTATCGTGAAGACGGTAAGATACTGAAATCAAGCCGTTACCATGAACCCGATTTGAGTTTCTTAAAAGAGGGTAAATAAAGAAATAAAAAACAGATTTACAGATATGGAGACATTAGAAAAAATAGACAAGAGCCTAACTGTATGTAAAATATCGACTACGGTTCAAGATATTTCAGAAAAAGTATTCTCATCTTGCGATAGCTTGGAGAGCATTGAGTGCGACAGTGATTATTTCAAATCAATAGACGGAGTGTTATTCACGGCAGATTATAAAACTCTTGTACGTTATCCACCTAAAAAAATTGATGCCAACTATGTTATTCCTGATTCAGTTGTCAATATAGGAAGCTATGCTTTTAGGAATTGTGAATTTTTGGAACATATTATATTACCCGATTCGCTAATTAATATTGGAGAATCTGCTTTCTCTCGCTGTATTTAGAGCCTTATAACTAACCATGATTTACTATGACTAACTAACCATAAAGCCTTGATTTTCAATACTCTTCGATTTTTAACACTTCCTGAGTGCTTTTTGGCAGTTCCCGATTTTCCACATATTTTTGCAGCGTATTTCT
>CAUEFX010000080.1 GCA_958477465.1 uncultured Bacteroides sp. | reverse complement strand
TCCAGAGATTGGCTTGTGCACCCAGTACATGCTTGGCTTGTTTGTCGGTAAGTCCCGCAGTGGGTTCCAGTTCATATACCCTACTGACAGGCAGGCATCCACCGATGGCGAGAGGCTCGTTTCGGGTGTCACTGGTCTGGTAGTAGTCAAAATAGCAATGTGTGTTAGGGGTCATGATGACATCGTGTCCCATCTGTGCCGCTTTGATACCGCCTGCCGTTCCTTGCCAGGACATCACGGTGGCGTTGGGTGCCACGTCTCCATTCAATATTTCATCCCAGCCGATGATGCTCCGTCCATGGGCATTGAGGAAACGTTCGGCACGCTGCATACAGTAGCTCTGCAAGCGGTCTTCAGCGGTATGGCCTCCACCGGACTTCAGTCCTTCGTCGGCGATGCGTTTCTGGCATTTGGGGCACTTTTCCCAACGGGTACGTGGAGCTTCGTCACCACCGATATGTATATATTTAGAGGGGAATATCTCTATAAGTTCGCCCAAAATATCTTCCACGAACTTCATAGCCTGCTCGTTGCCGATACAGAGTACGTCAGGAAACACACCCCAGTCGGGACACACCTCATAAGGGCCACCCGTACACCCGAATTCCGGGTATGCGGCCAATACAGCCAGCATGTGTCCGGGCAGGTCTATCTCGGGAATTACATTGATGTAGCGTTCGGCAGCATAAGCCACCACTTCCTTCATCTGTTCCTGTGTGTAGTAGCCACCGTAGTCGGTGTAGTCATACACACCGCTACCCAGATAACCTACCACTGTACGATGGCGTACAGAACCAACCTCGGTCAGTTTGGGATATTTCTTGCTCTCGATGCGCCATCCCTGGTCATCGGTCAGGTGCCAGTGGAAGGTATTCATGTTGTGCAAAGCCAATAGGTCGATGTATTTCTTGACAAACTCCACGGGGAAGAAATGACGGCACACATCAAGGTGCATGCCACGATAGGTGAAACGCGGTTCATCGTTCACCATAGCTGAGGATAACAGTATACTTTTGCTTTCAGCAATGGCAGGCAATGATTTCCGTAACGTTTGTATACCGTAGAACACGCCCTGTTCGGTTTGTCCTTCTATCACGACACTCTTTTCTGTCACAGAGAGGCGGTAACCTTCCTTATTGGTGATGGCGGAATTGAGTGCCAGCACAATGGCGTGCTTGGCGGTTTTTCCTTCTTTCAGTTCTTGCACAGGTGGTGTAAAGTTCAAGGACTGGGATATATATTCGGACAAGAATTCGGCGTTACGTTTCAGCAGCGAGTTGCCGGCTGGATAGACCACCGCAGTCTTTCCATTTAAACAAAACGGTTTTGTCTCTGTTAGCTTTATCTCTCGTGGCATAGGCACCACTGAATAGGAAGTTACTTCCTGTGGCTTTGCGTAGCCCGTCAAAATACATAGGGCGGGCAAGGCTACGAATCTGATCAGTTTATTCATAAGGCTTTATTAAAAGAGTTAATTTTAGAAAGAGTCGGAGATGGTTACCTCTTCTAACTATGTTTTATTTGTCATTTCACTGCTTTCCCCGACAACTCCCAACCTGTGAGAGTCGATACTATCGGGATGATTTCCATGGCCATCTTACGTTGTCCGCTGTAGTTGGGATGCCACACTGCACCGTAGTCTGTCTCTGTATTGAAGAGTCCTTCCGGTATTTTCAGCAGGTGGATATTCTTGTCGTTCATCTCGCTCAAGGCGGCTTCGTAGAAGTCATAGACCGGGGCAGGGATGGTGCAGCAGCAGATACAGAGAATGGGTACCTGACCGTAATACCGGCGCAACTGCTTCAATATTTGTGTGTACGAAGCCACGAACTCGCTTTTGAAAGGCTTCGGCTCTACGGAGAAGTCGTTGGTACCCAGATTGATGATGACTATGTCGGGTCTGTATGTTTTGAAGTTCCACTGTTCCTTGGAACCTTCATCGAAAGTTTGCAACATTTTGTCACGCATGGTCACAGCAGATACGCGCACGGTATCGCCATAGTTGCGCACAGCTCCACGACCGGAGTGAGCCACTAAAGTATAGTCGGCATCATAGTAGCGTGATACGATGGTGGAGAAAGAGAGGTCACAATTCTCTGTTTCCAGTTTGAAAGGTTCGTCAGGATGTTTGCCTTCCGTACCGTAACCGCAAGTCAGGGAATTGCCAATGAACTCGATGTGACGGCCACGCTGTACATTCTCTTTCTGCAAGGAGCCTGATACGGGTAATATAAAACAGTGGATGGTGGTCTTGCCGAACTCACCTTCCGTGCGTTTCTGTATACGCAGAGCGTGGGCATTACGGCCTACACCCGACACGAAGTCTATCACGGTGTCTTTGCCGCAGGCTTTCACCACCCGGTGAAGTTTGTCGTCCACGAATACATTATAATAACTCGTTCCGGTCTCAGACAGTTTTACGGTCAGCTTGCCGCCCGTTAACTTGGTTTCAAAGTAAGTCCCTACCCAGTCGAATGTCACCGACCCGTCATCGCTGACCTGTGTACGTCCCGTATAACGTACGGCAGCATCATCGGCCCGTACTTCTTTGTCCGTATTTTTTGCGTTCACTCCATGTGCGCAGCACAATACCGCACAAAGGAAAAGGGTTGAAAGTTTATTCATATTGTAGCTTTAGTTTATGAGTAAATCAGGTTCTCCAGAACCACTTGATCCGTGTAAAGAATATTGTTACCAACAATGCCAATGACGTAAGTAGTACCCCTCGCAGGAATCCTAACCATGGATTGGCAGCAAATATATCCAGATAATTCATAATCCCCAAAAGATTGAATAAAGGATAAATGAGCAGGTCGCATGCCACATAGGCTATCATGGGATTCTGCCCGGACATGACAAGAAAAGCCATACTACGGTATAGGCAGAAGTAGTCGCACACCACATGGAATGCCATCAATGCCATACACCCCAAACCGGAGGTGACAAACAGATAACCGAATGTGGGCCCGTCTTTTTTGATACCTCCCTGGAAAGGTTCGAAGCAAAGTCCTATCAGCAGGAGGGTGGCACCTAACAACAGCAGTTCGCACCACAGAGCGCCGCTGTCCGACTGATGGTGTACCAACAACCATCCCACTACAATGAGCAGGGCAGACACTACCAATGTGGCAAAACTCCAGCGGTTGTACAATCCCACAAGGTTGACCAGTATAAGGCTTATTGAGATACCCAGCATGCCATAGGCCACCATACGTGGAGTGCTTTCCGTATTTCCCTTTCCTGCCGGACGATACATCCATTTCATCACTAACTCGCCCGCCATACTGCCAGGCAGAACAATGAACAGGTAACGCAAATACTCAAAACGGTACATCCAGGGAAAAGGCGTATAGTCCCAGATAGCTTGCGTCCACGACCCTTCTATCTGCGCACTGAGCACGATGCCTGCCAATGCTGCCAGTACCACTGCCCTTGTCCACCAGCTATACATCGTCAACAGATAGGTCAGTGAGCCGAAAAGTGCCATATTGGCTAACAATAGGATGATGATGTTGCTGGTATAGAGATCGAACTCCGCACCATTGGCATAGTCTGTACAAAGCATCATGGCCGTTGCCACACCGTAGGCTGCCAGTTTGATGGCGGTATGTACCCACTCGGGCATTGGCAGCGGTATGCGCATAAACATGGGGAACAGCACGGCAAAACAAGTCAATGCCAGTAACCAGGCACGTACGTCCTGTGGTGCACTCAGCATGTAGGGATAGAAGTGCTGGATGAAGATGGCGAAGAATGTCAGTTGTACTCCACGCTTCACAGCACCGTAAGCCAGCTTCCATCTGCTTTCACCCTTCTCGTGTTTACGGCGTAGTGAGAAAGGAAATGCTGCTCCCATGGCAAAGAGGAAGAAAGGAAACACCAAGTCTACCCATGTCAATCCCGACAGTTCAGGCTGGTAGGCATGGGTTGGAGGCGGTTCCTGTGCATGATACATCCATGCGGGCAGTATGCCGTAAGCTATAGTGGCAGACAGTACCATGGTAAGGATGGCGTAGCCTCGTAACGCATCAAGCGAATATGCCCGACGAAGAGCCTGCTTGCTGTTGTCAGTTTCTTTATTCATAACGGTGTTTTTTATGGATTATCATTCGTTGTACAGATTTCCGCCTTCCTTCATTCCGTTCTCCACCTCTTTCCAAAGATCTTTGGCAATAATATGTACGATATCAAATACCATCAAGCCATCGGCATCCTTCAGGTTCTCTGCAATGGCAGAGGTCAGTTTCTCCCGGTTGTCGTAGAACTGGTCTACCAGAATACCGCCCATGAAGGGATGACCGTTTAGGATACGGCGCAACTGTTGGCACGATCCTTCCACGCAATACCACGTACCCTGCTGTGCCTGGCTATCCGTTTCGTTCCACACCAGGCTGTTGCTTTTCTTATACTCTTCGATGGTGATATCCGTGTAGTAGTTACCGGTGACATAGAGGTCCAGTAATTCGGCATAGCCATAATTCTTATATTCAGGCGTAGCCCAATCGAACTCCTGCGAAGGATCGTATTCGCGGCTGGCAAAGTTCACGCCCACCTCATAGTAAGAGGGATACCAGGCACCGGTGTACGTTCCGAAAGAGATTTTCGGGTTCACCGCTTTCACTTCATCACGCATTTTTACCATGAACTCCGTGATGACTTTCGTGCGCCATTCAAACCACTTTTTCGCCCACTTGCCCCATGCCGGTTTCGGTCGTTTGCCTTCCTTGTTCCAGTACAGGATATCTTCGGGGAAATTCTCCACCTTCTCACCGATATAGGCTTCAAACGCCTCACGCGATAGGTTCGAGAAATCGGCACTGATGCCATCGTAGCGCACTCGGTCCAGCATTAGGCCATCTAGTGCCGGATATTTTGCCACCAACTCCTTCAGCACATTCAAGATATGCATGCGGTATTCCCCGTTCAGCGGATTGATCATGCTACCATATTTCTCCTTCTCTTCTGTAATGGGTATCAGGCCGCGATCGGGATTGTAGACGATGGATGCCCATTCGGGATGTCCGCTGTATACCAGTCCGCGGTCGAAGTAGTTGTGCCCTGCGCAGAACACGTTGAGCGAGGCGTGTACCTCCAACCCCAGTTTATGTCCTTGTTCGATGAAGTAGCCCAGATAGTCGAAATCACCGCGCGGTGCACCGTTCCACTCTTCCATACGCGGAGCATACTTGCTATCGAATAATACTTCACCGGTGATGGGGCGTACATCCACCACAGCATGGGTGAATCCCAAAGACTTGATTTTTTTTAGATAGAAATCAATGGAATCCTTGTGGCTGAATCGTGCGAAGTTAGCTTCGGCATCAAACCACATTAACGCTGGTTTGGGAGTGCAAGTATGTGCTTCCCGCTTTGTTTTCGTACTGCAAGAGCACATGGTCAGTACGGCAGCAAATAGTAAAATTGCTTTTTTCATGGTTGCTTTTTTATTTTTGTACTTTGCCAGGTTGGAGCACAAAGACAGCAGATACTCCTGTACCTCATCATTGGCGGTGGGTGAGGATTTTCATATTTATAAGGTCACATCAATATAAATAGGTCGGTGATCGGAAGCCATCGGTTCCTTTATCACTTCATAGTTGCTTATCTTGTACGGATAACCTTTATAGCCCCATACATAATCTAATGTTACAAACGGATTGTCTGACGGGAAAGTCTTCAATGTAGAATCAGACAAGACTCTCCAACTTTCCCCCATCTTAAGGCACTCATCGGAGGTGGGATACATATTAAAGTCGCCGGTTATGATCGCCGGCTTGTCATATTCGGCTAAGGTATTCTTTATAATTTCCACAGATTCCAAACGCGACTCCTTGCGTAACGAGAAATGAGTGTTGCACAAAAGGTAGTCTTTGTATTCCAATAACAAAAACGTACGTGGCTCTTCTATCCCCGGAAGAGCGATGTTACGATAAGATAATGGCTTTTCATTGACCAGTGCAGCAATGCCATACAATCCTTTAGAACGCTCTACAGCCGGTGCAAAGATTGGATGCATACCGGTAAGACGCGAGAGTTCGTTTACTTGATCTACATAATCACTACGTTCGGCCATACTGTCCACTTCCTGCAGACCTACATAATCGGGCTTAATCCGATTGATAACGGCTGCTATACGTTCTAATTTGATAGTATCATCCATACCGATGCCGATACGGATATTATAACTCATCACTCGCAGTGAGTGCTCTTTCGTCTTTGTCCCACAACCTATCAGCAGACAGAAAGTCAATAATATCAATGCAGCTTTTTTCATATTTCTAATTTTTTACTCAAAAAACGAACCAAGTTGGATAATTCATTAATAATAAGAACCTGTTTAAATTTCCCCTTTAAAAGTTTTATCAGTTTTTTGGAGTTCCAAAATAACTCTCAAAAGAATGCTGAGCAAAATTTAAACAGGCTCTAAATTTTTGTTATGAAAGTATATACTGTTTTTTTATTAAGGTAACTACTTCTTGACCTCTTGTATATAGGTATGCCCAAAGCGGTCTGTTACCCACACTTCAAGATGCGAATCTGCCTTTTGGGGAGTAGCACGAAAAAGATGACCGGTTTCGACCGGACTAATCCAATCATAGACTACACGCTCCTTATCAGAACAGATTTCATGGGCTTGAGGGTCGTATCCGGTAAAGCGGGTCATTTCTCCCATCGACCGTCCGTTTTCCCATAGCTCCACGCGCCATTGGTCATCCCAATTCCATACATTGACTATTACATCCTGTGGGTATTCCTGACTGCTGCCTACAGGATAGACACGATACTGATGCTCTATCGGATAACCGACGCTTTTGTATTCCCATCGTACTTGATTGCCATCGACCTCATAAACTCCATAACCGACAGGAGTGCCGTCCATGCAGATGGAGGCTTTCCACCAGATACCACATACAGCAGCAGTATTGTGTTCCATCAGGCTGTCATTGAAACAGATATTGAGGTTGAAGTGCGTATGTCCGGAGATAAAATGTGTCTGATGTTTCTGTAGCAGTTTAAACAGAGCGGATATATTGGTCGTCTCATCAAGTGTATACGAGTTGTAGGACAACTCCTTAGACAATGAAGAAGGAATGTGTGCAATAAGAAAAACCAAATGATCGTCAGGCACATAGGAAAGATCTTGTTCCAACCAACGGAAAGTACGCTCATCTATATAACCGATATATTGATAGTCACGATTTACATAAAAGCAGTTATCTATGACGATGTAGTGGGCTTTCCCCTTATTGAAGGAGTAGTAAACGGGACCGAACAGTTCTTCGAATTTTTGATAAGAGTATTCAAAGGTACGCCCACCGTAAGTCATGTCATGATTACCTATAGCCCGATAAATGGGCAAATCAAGAGCCTGTACCGTATCAATATAAGCGGGAAAAAGTTGTGGGGAGTCTCCCACTATGTCTCCACAATCAATAGAGAACATCTCACGTTTTCCGCGATAGCCAGCTAAATAGGCATTCATGTCCTTCAAGTAAGCGGCATATCCCTTTATGTCATTCATAGAGGTTGCCTGTACATCGGTTTGCACTGCAAAAATGTGTTTTGTATCATCCAGTTTGTTCTTTATCAACTCAAAATCATAGCTATCCTTCGGTTGACTTTGATCTACTGATTGATAAAACTGAGGAATGGTCTTCTCTTTGCAGGCTGTTAAATATCCGGCCGGTGTACTAAGATAGACATGACGCACATCACGTTTACTCTCCAACCAATATGCCCCATCTTTATCAGTCAATGCACAATCCACTCCGTCTGTTACCACTACACCGGGTACACCACGGCCTTCACACATCACTCGCCCTCTCAAGTCGTGAGTAGCCTTTCGGGGCTGAGCCATTACCATAACACTCAACAACAAAAATTGTAATAAACAAAATCCTTTCATACTCTTTATATTTTGCGTTTATATTTGTATTTATCGAATCATATCCTATAGTCTTTGAGACCCTACCATACGATACTTACAGGTGGCGCTTCCTTGCCACATACATTGTAGGCTGTTACAACATATACACCTTTCTCCTCACCGGTCTTATCCGAGCGAAAATATACTTCTTCCTGTTTAGGCTGCACATCATCTATCAGCATACCGTTCCGATACACTCTATATCCCATGATGGCTGATCTGTCTGTCGGTGCTTTCCATGTCAGATATTGCTTTCCGGCATCTGTCTCCATACGTAAACTATCCACGGCAGGCGGTATAGGTACATTAGGAAGTGTTCCTGTCTTCATATAATATACATAAGCGCGATGTATCATAGGGTTTCTTGAGCGTGGACTATAGTAATGGCTATAAGCAAATGATATAAAGTTCGAGACATAAGGACGAAGTGCATCTATCTGCCGTTTCAGCCGCGCAAGTGTAGCTGTTGTCCAAAAGCGCTGATCAAACAACTCTACATTACCCCAGAATTGGATTTTCGGAGTTGTAGGGATTATTTTGGAAAGGGCTTCAAACCATTGTGGAGCTTCCTCTGCTTTCAGGAAACCGGAGCCTACACAGTCTTGTGGAGCAAAAATATCCCCATCGGCAAAGTGTCCGTTTGACAATATATACTGCCATACCTCGGCACAAGATTCCTTCGTGCTCTGCGTACTGTTCATAAAAGGGGAAAGCAGTATAGGCATATCAGGTGTCTGTGTGTGGAGAAAATCCAGATTGATATTCAGTGCTGATACCAGATATTCTCTTAAAAGAGGGGATTTACAATAAGAATCAATGAGTTCCCATACCCAATACCAACCATACATCGTATCAGGATAGCGGCTTTTATATCGTTCTATCAATTCTGCCGCAACTTTATTTCCAAACTCCATTTGCCCGGTCAGCCATTTCCGGTCCCAAGTTTCAGGCTTCCACCAACGTTCGTCGAAGTTCAGCCCTATAATAACTTTAAATCCGGCTTGCCGGGCATTACGCAGACAATTTTCCATTAAATCATTCTCTGAGCTTTCCACTCCTTCCAGTTGTGAGGGGTAGAATGCGATTGTTCCTTGTTCTGAGGAAAGGACTGTATGCATGAATATCAACATATCCATACCTGCTTCCTTTAAATGAGTGAATTCTTCTTGCCACTGACTATCATCCCACTTTGCAAACAGATGGGGTTGAATAAAGGAGGCACGTATAGGTAACTGAGCCGTATGAGCAGACAAGGACGCGAAGGCTGTGAGTAAGAATATAGATAGAAAACTGTACCTTGTTATAAATCGTATGTTCATGGTATCAGAATTTATAGAAAAAAGAGGAACCGCCTATCGGGGAGCGAGCATCTTCAAGGTGGTTCCTCTAATTGTATATGTCAAACTAATTTGTTAGAACCTTTATTTATAGCGGCTGGTATCCCACCATACACGTACGTTCATACCATCACCCTGACCTTGGTTGAGAGAAGGATCTCCGGCATTTGCGGCGTTATCTCTATATTCAGCATCACAGTAGCGGATTTTCTTAATGAATTCACCGTTGGCCGGATTGATAGAGGGTTCTTCACTTTGGAAAATGGGAGTCAGTTTGGGATAGCCGGTACGACGGCACTCTGCCCAAGCTTCAATACCATTGGGATAAAGAGACAACCACTTTTGTGTAATGATACGTTCCAACTTCTCCTCATCAGAAGCTGACTCTACCCATGCCACTTTACCGGTAGTGATGTAAGTCTCATCATTGTTAGTAGAGTAAAGAGAAGCATCTACCGGTATACGCTCTTCGGCAAATGAAGCGCGAATACCTGCTTCGTAGTTACTCTTTGCATCACCTGCACCGTTCCAACCACGGAGAGCAGCTTCAGCTTTCAACTGGCAAACTTCGGCAAAGTTCATCACTTTAAAGTCCAAGGCAACCTTTACAGGACCTAAAGTTCCTTCGGTATTCCAAGTCGGGAAAGCCTGAAGACCATATACACAAGAATTGTTATCAGGATCGTTTGCTGCCCAACCGTCATTATCTTGTTCCAAGATCTTAGTAGCTGTCAAGCCGTTGGGTACACCTTGAAAGGCTTCTCCCTTGTAAGAGGGGTTAGGATTCTTTTGATTGTCCCACCATCCTTTGCTATAACCGAACCACAATGGCATACGGGGATCGGCAACTGTACTGCTCTGTTTCAAGATCTGTTCCATGGTCTTACTCATGGTGAAGCAGTTCCATGTACATATCATATAGAGTGGGTGTCCCCAACTACCGGAAGCCGTTACCCGAACATAGGCATTATCATCATTGCTTGTCATTACACCGGCAGCAATTGCAGATTCTGCTTCGGCTTTTGCCTTGGCTGCATCGATATAGGATAAACGCATTGCATAACGTAGGCGCAGAGAGTTGGCGAATTTAATCCATTTTTGAGAGTCACCGGAATAAATCAAGTCATTGTTGTCACTCAACGGCTCTTGTCCGCTTAGGTTCTGTCCCAAAATGTCGGCGGCCTCTTTTAACTCTTCGAACACATCGTAATAGATGCTTTTTTGGCTATCATACTTGGGAGAAATGTCTCCTGTGGCAGCATTGAAATAAGGTATATCTCCAAAAAGATCCGTCATGCCAATAGTACCGTAAGCCACCGTGATACGGGCCATCTGATAGAGATTAGTATAAGCAGGATTCTCGGCAGCCAATTCCTTAATGACTTTCAGGTGTTTCAAAGTCAGGTAGTAAGGTTCCAAAAAACCGGCCTGTGCCCAACCGTCATTATATCCATATCTGCCGGAAGTCCAGGAACCTACTGTGTTCGCAAAAAATTGGCAGTAGAATTGTGAGTGCAAATTGTCACCGCGTTGATATGGACCGGAATCAAGGTTTACTCCAGTTTCTTGTATATATGGCAGAATATATGCCGGACTAACAGATACCAATGATGATGGATCGGTGTTCATATCATCAAAACGGTCTGTGCAAGCTGTCAAAGGAAGTAGTGTCAAACAGCCTATTATGATTTGCTTATTTAATTTCATATTCCGTGTTGTTTTAGAATTTAACATTTAAAGAGAAACCGAATGTACGTGTCGGCGGCATAGAGGCATATTCAAATGCTTGTGCATAATCCTGTCGGGAAATTGCAGATTCTGCATTCACAGGAGCGTCTTTGTATATGTAGAACAAATCGCGTGCTACGGCAGAAACTTTCACAGACTTCAGCGGTGTATTTCTCAACCATAATTTAGGTAGGTTCCAACCCAAAGAAAGCTCACGCAGTTTCACATAAGTGGCATCATACATAAAGGCTTCAGCTACACCGTTGGAACCGGCCACATTGTTCCAGTATTCCTCTGCAGTGATTTCTTTGGTATTAGGCTGGCCTGTAGATTCAACAATACCTTTTACGACCATACCGTCACGACCTTCCAATGAACGTGCTGAATTTCCGCTCAGCGTAGCATAGTTATCTGTCATTGAGATGAAATTACCACCGTAGCGGATATCAACCAATGCTGAGAAAGACAGATCTTTCCAACGTAAGTTGGTGCCGATAGATCCTGTCCAATCAGGCATCATATTACCGATTATTTTATCCGTCTCTTTTATAGGAAGTCCATTCTCGTCAATAAGAATATTACCTGATCCATCACGTTTAAAGGCATTATTGGCAACGATATCACCGAACTTACCGCCATTTTCTACAACGACAGAAGCGATACGGGTGCTTCCCAGTGTGTGGCGTGAGATAGAAGAATATAATTCAGCACATTCTGTCCGGTTCATACCCCAATTTAAATTTAAATCCCATTGCCAATCCTTGGTTTGAATAGGTGTTCCTGTAATCATCAATTCTATACCGTGGCTCTGCATTTTACCGGCGTTAATAGTCTTTTGGGTAAAACCTGATGTAACGGGCGTACTGATACTGAGGATCTGATTGGTTGTTTCAGAACGATAGTAAGTAAAGTCAATACCCAAACGGTTTTTGAGCATACGGTAATCCAAACCGATTTCGAAAGAAGTGGTTTTTTCTGGCTTCAGGTCACGTAACGGAGAAATGTCCGGTAACTTCATTTCCAATACAGAACCACCATTGACCATACTTGTCGTGCTGGAATACACGTATGCCAACTGGTAGGGGGATGTATCATTACCAACCATTGCCCAAGAACCGCGTACCTTTAGGTAGTCAATAACTTCAGGTAGCTTGACCATCTCTGAAATGATGGCACTTAAGCTGGCAGAAGGGTAGAAGTAAGAACGGTTGGTAGCAGGTAATGTGGAAGACCAGTCATTACGTCCTGTTACATCCAAATACAACATACTCTTCCAACCTACACTGGCATTTCCAAAGACTGACTGAATTTCCTTCTTGGAGTAGCTTTCATAAGCCTGACGTCTGTCACCGTTACTCATGGCAATCCATCCGGGAATCTCAAAGGCACCGGCATCGGCAGAGAGGCCTTCCCATGTTGCATTATAAACAGAAGTACCTAAATTAGCTGTTACGGAGAAGTCTCCAAATGCCTTGTTGAAGTTTAAGATAGCATCAGCGTTAAACTCTTGATTACTGTTACGTGAAGTAGAATACTGACCTGTAGTATTGGAACCGTCAGGCAGGTAAAGCGTGGATTTCTTGTAGTTGTTGGAATAGTAGTCCATGCCTACACGTCCTGTCAGAGACAGGTAATCGGTGAAACGAACAGAGGCTCTCAACTGGCCGAGTAAACGGTTACGGGTATTTTTATTGCCATTCTCGTCCATGACGATACCATAAGGATTGGAATAAAGGTCGGAAGGACCGGACCAGTTGATGACACGGTTATTTGTATTGATGAGATTGTCACGTAAATCGGCCATACGGATACCACGTGGCAGATAGATCATTTGAGTCATTAATCCATACTCACCTTGTGCAGGAGAGTTTCTACGCTTTTCACGCATGAAATTAATTTTAGCTCCGACTGTCAACCACTTATTTTTGAATTCTGTGTTTAAATCATAGTATTGACGGTTGATGCTATGATTGGGAGTTATACCGTCATTCCTTGAATCAGTGAAAGAAAGACGTCCGGTCAAGTGTTCTGTACCGGCAGAAGCGGTAACTGTGTTTGACATTTGAGTACCGGTCTCATAGAATTCTTTGATGTAGTTTTTCTGAGGAAGCAATGCTATCTTGCCATAACTCGTATCGCCATAAATAGTATTACGCCAATTATCTACCATCTGACCTTCCATCTTTGGTCCCCAACTGCTTTTGGCACTGGTACTAAAGACACCATTAGAACCTTGACCATACACATTTTGATAATCATAAGGATCATAAATGGTAGTAAACTCATAATTTCCGTTGTACTCAATTTCCAAAGGTTGCCCTTGCTTACCTTTCTTAGTTGTAATGATGATGGCACCGCTTTGTGCACGAGAACCGTAAAGGGCGGCAGCATTAGCTCCCTTCAAAACAGAGATACTTTCAATGTCTTCCGGATTGATCTGAGAAGCAGCTCCTGATACATCTGTTCCGGAATACTGGTTAGGAGTATCTTGTTCATCATCATTGATAGGTATACCATCCACTACCCAAAGTGGCTGATTGTTACCACTCAAAGAATTCAGACCACGCATAACAATACGGGTTGAACCGCCCATACCACCACCGGACTGCGAAATCTGTACACCAGCGATCTTTCCTTGCAGCATGTTGGCTACACTCAAGGATTTGTTTTCCTGCATGGCATCCGTCTTTACTTCCTGCATGGCATATCCTAAGGCCTTTTTCTCACGTTTGATACCAAGGGCTGTAACCACAATTTCGCTCAATTGTTCTGTTTCGGGTTCCATGGTGATACGCAAATTATCTTTAGCCTGAACCTCTACATTTTTATAGCCAATGAACGAGATTACCAAAGTGGCATCAGAAGATGGTATCCCAAGGCTGAAGTTACCGTCCACATCAGTGATTGTACCGACAGTCGTACCTTTAACCAAGATATTCGCACCAAGAATAGGAAGACCATTCTCATCCAGAACGGTTCCTTTTACCTTTACATTCTGTTGGAGAACCTCAACCGCTTTGTGTACTGAAGTTCCTGCATAGGTATAAGAACTACCTATGCTGAATAATCCGCAAAAAAGAGAGGTAGCAACGACTACCTTTCCACGTCGCAAATAGTTTTCCATAAATAGATTAATTAATATTAGAAAATAATTTTAACAAATTGTATAAATGTCCCGTTTATAAGTAAATAGAATCAATATTTTCACTTATATAAATTCTATAGGTGCAGTCTATTTTGACAGTTCTTCCAATACCTGCCAGCACTGATAAAGTCCTCTGGGCACATGGAAACATCCTTTCCATTTGCCTCCCTTTAATGGGAGCAATACCTCACCGCGACGGTTCAAGTAGCCGTACCATTCAGGATATTCGGTATCTTTGAAGTGCTTCCAAGTATAGTCGTGCACACGTTCAAACCACTCCAGGCATTTCTTGTCACCGGTCAATCGGTATCCCTTTATCGTGGAGATGAGTGTCTCGATGTGTACCCACCAGAGTTTTTGATCCCATTCCAGTTCCTGGGGAGGACAGCCGTTGCGGTCCATGAAGTAGAAGATGCCATTGTACTCTTTGTCCCAGCCGTACTCCAGCATTCTCAGTGCTGTATCCTTGGCCTTGACAATCAGTTCAGGACGGTTCAGACGTTTGCCAAGGTCCATGATGAACCACATGGCCTCGATGGCGTGACCGGGATTCATGTGACGACCCTCGAAGCAGTCTACCAACATGTTGTCAGTATTCAGGGTCTCGACGATAAGACCTCCCAACTCTGGGCGCAAGAACACTTCCATCACTTCGTGGATGCATGTATCCATGGTCTTCACCAGAAAA
>CAUEFX010000079.1 GCA_958477465.1 uncultured Bacteroides sp. | reverse complement strand
CAGTTTTCAATAGGTATTAGTTTTTTTTTAAGGTAAAAAGATTGTTTTCAGGATAACGGTGCAAATATAGGCCCTTTTCTTGTTATAAACCAAATTATAAAACATGTCTTATAACATATTTTTGAATAATCTTTGAATTTATTATCATTTCAAGAAAAATCTCCTGCAACTTACCCGTTACAGGAGACAAATATAGACCTTTTTTTTAAGCAGCGCTAATTTTTGTATAAAAAGTTTCAAAATGTCAGAGAATATTCCACTTTTCATAGTATTTCCCTGGAGTTCGCTTACTTTTCTTGATAGTGTTCGTCTGTTCTTCCGCTATGCTTGAGCACCTTTGCATCAATAAAAAACACGATCTCTTCGGCAATATTTGTTATATGATCTCCTGAACGCTCCAGTTTACGGAATACACCGACAAGATTCAGGCAGGAAAGCACGCTTTCCGGATATTCTTTCATATAATCGGCAAGAATGGTGGTAGCTTCAGCATTGATCTCATCCAGAAGGTTATCTTTTGCGAAAACGGCTGTTGCCAATTCGATGCTTTCCTCATTCAGGGCACGCTTTGCCAGTTCGAGCATGACGAGCACCTCCCTCAACATCTCCGCCAGACGCAGATCTTTCAGCAACTCCGGGTCCAATGCCGGCTCTTCACACTTCAATACGAACTGGGCGATACCTTCGGCAAAATCCCCCAAACGTTCCAGATTGGTATTTATCTTAAGCATGGCGAGCACAAAGCGCAAATCAATGGCTACCGGATTATACAGAGCGATTACATCCTCCACATCGCTGTCTATCTTAAGTTCAAAAGCATTCACCCGCCGCTCGCGGACAACAACCTGCTGTGCCAACTCCTTATCGAGCGTGAGTACAGCCTCCCCTGCCCTATCCAACTGATTATAAACCAGTGTCCACATTTCGTCAATCTCCTTTTTAAGCAGAATGAGCTCCGATTCTATAAACTTTACCATAGTTATGAAATAATTTAAAAAGATACACCTATAGAGACTTTGTTTGATTTTTATAGGATCTCTTTTTGGTTTCTGATTCCTGCTGCAAAGAAAGGAATATTATATGAAAATGACGTGAATATTGTTTGAAAGAAATATTTCAAACCTGTTACAATCTTGTTACAATAAATATTCAAAGAGAGATTTTGAACTTGTTTAAATTTTATCCTGTCTCATTTTGAGCAAAGACACTCATAACGTATATAGGAATCGGACAGTTTTCATACTACGGGCAAAAGTAGATTTAGCGGGCACTACATTTATAGGCATCGGGCACCACATTATTATATATATAAAGAGAAATCCAATACGGACACCATACGATGTACTGCATCATCTCTCTTACGATGAACGGGATATATAAAAAAAGAGCGGATATATATCCGGTGAAATAAGGATATACAAAAAAAATGTCATACATTTGCAGCATATTTGGCTGCGAGTCATCTTCAGCAGTTTTCAACTCTCGTAACTCATAACTAAATTAAGCGCTATGACAGATATTAAGGACGAAGAGGTTACAGGCGAAAAGAAAAGCCTCAACTTTATAGAGCAGATTGTAGAAAAGGATTTAAAAGAAGGTAAAAACGGAGGACGGGTACAGACGCGTTTCCCGCCCGAACCGAACGGCTATCTTCATATCGGCCACGCCAAGGCTATTTGCCTCGACTTCGGTATGGCAGCCCGTTACGGTGGCGTATGCAACCTCCGTTTCGATGATACCAACCCGACCAAAGAAGACGTAGAATACGTGGAAGCCATCGAAGAAGACATCAAATGGTTAGGCTTCGAGTGGGGAAACGTATATTATGCCTCCGATTATTTCCAGCAGCTCTGGGACTTTGCCATACGGCTGATTCAAGAAGGAAAAGCCTACATCGACGAGCAGACTTCCGAGCAGATCGCTGCCCAAAAAGGGACTCCCACCCAGCCCGGAACCGAGAGTCCTTATCGCAACCGTCCTATCGAGGAGAGCCTTGCCCTGTTCCAGAAGATGAACAGCGGAGAGATTGAAGAGGGTGCCATGGTGCTCCGTGCCAAAATCGACATGGCAAACCCGAACATGCACTTCCGCGATCCGATCATCTACCGCGTGGTGAAACATCCTCACCACCGTACCGGAACCACCTGGAAAGCCTACCCGATGTATGACTTTGCCCACGGACAAAGCGACTTCTTCGAAGGTGTCACCCATTCGCTCTGCACGCTGGAGTTCGTCGTACACCGCCCACTCTACGACCTGTTTATCGACTGGCTCAAAGAAGGCGAAGACCTGAACGACAACCGCCCCCGCCAGTACGAGTTCAACAAGCTGAACCTCAGTTACACCCTGATGAGCAAGCGCAATCTGCTCACCCTCGTGAAAGAAGGACTGGTGAACGGCTGGGACGATCCCCGTATGCCTACCATCTGCGGATTCCGCCGTCGCGGATACTCTCCGGAGTCCATCCGTAAGTTCATCGACAAGATAGGATATACCACCTACGACGCACTCAACGAGTTCGCATTGCTGGAAAGCGCCGTTCGCGAAGATCTGAATATCCGTGCAACCCGTGTTTCCGCCGTACTGAATCCGGTAAAACTGGTAATCACCAATTACCCCGAAGGACAAGTGGAAGAGCTGGAAGCCATCAACAACCCCGAAGATCCGCAAGCCGGAAGCCATACCATCGAATTCAGCCGCGAGCTGTGGATAGAGCGCGAAGACTTTATGGAAGATGCTCCGAAGAAATATTTCCGGATGACTCCGGGCCAGGAGGTACGTCTCAAAAACGCCTATATCGTGAAGTGTACAGGCTGCAAGAAAGATGAGAACGGAACGGTAACCGAAGTGTACTGCGAATACGATCCGCATACCCGAAGCGGCATGCCCGATGCCAACCGCAAGGTGAAAGGCACGTTGCACTGGCTCAGTTGTGCCCACTGCCTGCCTGCCGAAGTACGTCTTTACGACCGTCTTTGGAAAGTAGAAAATCCACGCGACGAACTGGCTGCTATCCGCGAAGCCAAAAACTGCGAAGCCCTGGAAGCAATGAAAGAGATTATCAATCCCGACTCGCTGCAGATACTCAACCGTTGCTACGTCGAGAAATTCGTAGCCACCCTGCCTGCGCTCTCTTATCTGCAATTCCAGCGAATCGGCTATTTCAACATAGACAAAGACTCCACGCCCGACAAGCTGGTATTCAACCGCACCGTAGGGCTGAAAGATACTTGGGGAAAAATCAATAAATAGTGATAGGTGATAAGTGATTGGTGATTAGTGTTATGTAACATATATCGCAGCTTACTTATCACTATTCACTTATCAATAATCAATAATCACTAAAAAACATGGTAGAAAAAAATGATTTACCGTCTGACAAAGATCAGAAATTAGAAAAACTCATTGCCGACTATGAAGCGGCGAGAGAAGAGAACAGATCACTTTATCTGGACGGAGACCAACTCGCAGATATCGCTAGCTTGTATATCAACGAAAGGAGTTTTGACAAAGCACAGGAAGTAATCGACTACGGCCTGAAGCTTCATCCGGGAAATACCAACCTTATGATGGAACAGGCTTATCTGTATATATTTACCATGGAGTACTCCAAGGCCAAGAGCATAGCCGACAGTATAGCCTACGCCGACCCGACGGATATAAAAATACTGAAAGCCCAAATTGCGCTGTCCGAAGACAATCCGGATGAAGCGGAAAAGCTGCTCGAATCGATTGAATACAAGGAATCGTTAGACATTATACTCGATGTATCTTGTCTCTACATGAACATGCATAAATACGAAAAGGCGCTGCAATGGCTTACGCCCAGCATAGAGAACTATCAAGAAGACGAATCGTTTATGGAGGTCATAACCGATTGTCTCCAGAAAACCCATCAGGACGAGCAAGCGCTCCATCTCTATGACAAATTGATAGACAAGAATCCTTATGACCTATCCAATTGGCTTCACCTGGCCCAATTCTATTTCAAACAGTTGAAATTGGATAAAGTCATTGAAGCCAGTGATTTTGCCATAGCCATTGATGAGAATCTCGGAGAACCTCACCTTTTGAAAGCTCATGCCTTTTTCGGTTTAGGCAATCCGGAGAAAGCAATTATAGAGTATCAGTGGGCGCTCAAATGTGCAGATACCCCTCCCGAATTCCTTTATATGTTTATCGGATTGGCTTATGCAGATTTGGAGAACTGGGAACAGGCCCTTCAAAGCTACGACCAGGCTTTAAATACCATCGAATACGAGAGTTCTCCTATCCTGACAGATTTATACAGTTATAAAGCAACCAGTCTTTTCCAACTGGGTAGGTATGAAGAAGCTCATCAGGTATTCGAAATAGCGAAGAAAGAAATACCCGAAAACGTAGATTTCTATCTAAAGGAAGGTCTTTTCTATCATCAAGAACAAAAATACAATAAAGCAAAAGAGTGTTGGGATGCCGCCATACGATATGCTCCTACAGCAGATACATGGATGCAAATCGGCTGTTACTATATCAATTCCGATATGATGGACGATGCACGTACCTGTTTCGAAGAAGCCCAAAGGTTGGACCCGGAATTTCCGGTTATCAAATCCTATCTGACTTTTATAAACCTGATACAGCAAGACGCTGAAGGATTTCACAAATACAATCAGTTGATGAATAAGCCTCTCACCGCAGACAATATTCGAGAAGCCCTTGGTTGTCATACTCTTCCTATAAATGATAAAGATATAATCAACAAATTGATACAGAACATCGCTGATTTCAGTAAAGAAGAATATGATGATGGTAATGATAATGAAAACGGAGATGATGACGGAAAAAAATGACAAAGAAAAATAAAAACCAATATGATAATGAATCTTCTGATGACAATGAGAAATAGTTAAACCCCAATATTAATAGAGAACAAATGGAATCTGTAGCCTTTATTCAATGGTGTCTCGATCACCTTAACTACTGGACTATTACTTTGTTAATGGCCATCGAAAGTTCCTTTATTCCTTTTCCATCCGAAGTAGTCGTGCCTCCTGCCGCCTACAAAGCAGCTGTAAACGATGAGATGAACGTTTATCTCGTCGTATTGTTTGCTACTATCGGTGCGAATATCGGAGCAATCATCAACTATTATCTGGCCTACTGGCTGGGACGCCCCATTATCTACAAGTTTGCCAACAGCCGTTTAGGTCATATATGCCTGATCGATGAAGCCAAAGTGCAACATGCCGAAGCATACTTCGACAAGCACGGAGCCCTTTCCACTTTCATCGGTCGTCTCATTCCTGCCGTACGCCAGCTGATCTCCATTCCTGCTGGACTGGCGCGTATGAAACTCGGTACTTTCCTGCTGTATACCACTCTCGGTGCCGGCGTATGGAATACGATTCTCGCTGCCATCGGATACAATCTGGCATCCGTTCCGGGCATCGAAAGCGAAGAGCAGCTATTGAAACGCGTAACCGAATACAGCCACGAGCTTGGCTATTTCTTTATTGCCGTAGGCGTATTCATTGTAGGTTTCCTTGTCTATAAGGGAATGAAGAAAGGTAAATAATTTCAGAAAACTTATCTGTTCGCACCAAGCCACCTCTGTTACAGCAGCTATTTGTAACAGGGGTGGTTTGTTTGGTTATGTTTCAGATATTTCGCCATGCGCCTATCTATTCTGTGAACCCTATGCGAATTTCAATTGTTGTATATTCAAACAGATGTAAATCCGGATTCTCTCAGAAATTCCGGATTCTCTTAATGAGTAAAATATCAACTAATAAAAAAATAAACCATTAATAAACATCATTATGGCAACAACAAATTTTAAAGGACAACCGGTGAAACTGATCGGTGAATTCATACAAACAGGAAAAGTAGCTCCGGATTTTGAACTGGTGAAAACAGATTTGTCTTCTTTCTCTCTGAAAGATCTGAAGGGTAAGAATGTGGTTCTTAATATTTTCCCGAGTCTCGACACAGACGTATGTGCTACTTCGGTACGCAAGTTCAATAAGCTGGCAGCCGGATTGAAAGATACGGTGGTACTGGCCATATCCAAAGACCTCCCATTTGCACATGCCCGTTTTTGCACCACAGAAGGCATCGAGAATGTGATTCCATTGTCTGATTTCCGCTATTCGGATTTCGATGAAAGTTACGGCGTACGTATGGCTGATGGTCCGCTTGCCGGTCTGTTGGCGCGTTCGGTAGTGGTGATCGGCAAAGACGGCAGGGTAGCTTATACGGAGCTCGTGCCGGAGATTACCCATGAACCGGATTATGATAAGGCACTGGCAGTCTTGCAAGAATAGTAAGAATAGCAAATTTGTAAAATAGCGAAGTACTAAATTTATAATATACTAATTGTAAAATGCTAATTTGTAAAATAGCGAAATCACAGTATCAATTCACAAAACAATATTAATATGAAAACAGTATTCGATGGGATCGAACGCTCAGTCAAAAACTGGTGGGTATCCCTCATTTTAGGCATATTGTATATCGGTGTATCCCTATGTCTAATGTTTGCACCGTTGAGCAGTTACGTGGCCTTGAGTATCATCTTCAGCATCTCTATGCTGATCAGTGGTATTCTTGAAATTCTTTTTGCAATAAGCAACAAGCATATATCCAGTTGGGGCTGGTATCTTGCCGGCGGTATTGTCGACCTCATCATCGGCATTTACCTGGTAGCCTACCCGATGGTCAGCATGGAAATCATCCCGTTCCTCATTGCCTTCTGGCTTATGTTCCGCGGTTTCTCCGCCACCGGCTATTCAATGGACCTCAAGCGGTATGGCACCCGCGATTGGGGATGGTATACAGCTTTCGGCATTCTTGCCATTCTCTGTTCGTTGCTTATCTTGTGGCAACCGGCAGTAGGTGCCTTGTATGCGGTCTATATGATTTCATTCACCTTCCTTATTATCGGCCTCTTCAGATTCATGCTCGCATTCGAACTTAAGAATCTGCATAAAAGATAAGAGAAAGAGCCGTATCAAACTCTGTTTTGAGTGATGATACGGCTCTTTTCAAGATTCATGCCGTTGCCGTCATCCCTTCGGCCTTCAAGAACCGGAACATGGTAGTCCGAGACACCCCGAATTCGCGTGCCAGCTTCGCGTGTTTGGCGCCGTTCCGCGCCTGCTTCAGTATATACCTCCTGTTTTCGTGTAGCAGTTGCAACTTCGGATTATCCCCTTTCCGTCTCCCCAAGAGTACCCCCTCCTGTTTCCGCCGTGCCAACGCCTCTTTGGTGCGCATTGATATCAGATTCCGTTCTATCTCCGCCATCAGCCCGAATGCGAATCCCAGCACTTTGCTGTTTATATCGTTCTGAAACACGTATCCCTCCTTCGTGCTATACAGTATCACCTGCTTCTTGATGCACGAATTCAGAATCGTCATAATCTCCAGCAGCGTCCTGCTCAGCCTCGATATTTCCGTTACGATGAGGGTATCTCCCGGTTTCATCTGTTTCAGCAACGGTGCCAGTTTCCGTTCTTTCGTGCTTACACTTCCACTCACGGTCTCGGTGTACCACTTGTCAATACTCAGCCCGTTTTTCTCGGCAAATCTCAATATCTCTTCTTTCTGATTGGCCAAAAACTGTTTTTCCGTACTTACTCTCAAATAAGCTATTACCATAAATTCTTTATTAAAATGAATAATCGCTGCGAAAAAACAGCAAATACCATTACCCGTCACCCTAATTACAGATTCTTTTATCGGAAACTGTCTCTAAATCCACCATTCGATAACTTGAAATAAATTCCCGAAGACCAAGATCACCCGAATTACAGCTTCGTCCACCATATACAGACTTTTTCACCAATTACAAACCCTTTCACTATTTACAAGCCCTTCCACCATTTACAAACCCTTCCACCAGCTCCCTTTCACCAACTCCCTCCCCCTTTCACAAAAAAAACACTTCTTCCCCCTCCGATAGCCTAAAAGAAATATCCCGATAGCCTAAAACAAAATCCCCGATAACCTGAGGTAAATTCCCCTAAATCAGAAAAATCGCTCAAGACACAACCCAAAAATCGAGCAAAAAAGATATTTATAAAGATTCAGAATCGTTTCTTAACTTATATTCTGTCTTTCAAGATAAAATCATAGAGAAATCATGGTAAAGTGTTCTTTTTTTTACCATACCTTTACCGACTCGTTATTCTACTCACTAAAATCATTTTATACACTCGATTTGTTTACTGAAACAAATTAAAAAAAAGACCAAAAATGAAAATTAAAACCTTCACAGAGTCATTGATTTATCAAGCGCAATCATCCGGCAGATACAGCACTGCCGACAGTTATCGAAGTGCCATCCGCCGGTTGCTATCGTTCACGGGCACTTCCGACATGCAATTCAAGGAGATCACTCCGGAGCTCATAAAAAACTTCGAGCAGCACCTCTTCCAAAGGGGGCTGTACGACAACACGGTATCTCTCTACATGCGCATGCTGCGGTCCATCTTCAACCAGGCAGTCGCTGCCGGATCGGCCAAACTCAACACCAAGGTGATCTTCAGGAACGTTTTCGTGGGGTGCGATACCACCGTCAAGCGGGCGATAAAGCCGGCTCTCATCACCCAGCTCCTGGAAGCCGACTTTAGCCTGTACCCGCAATTGGAGTTCAGCCGAGACCTGTTCCTGCTCAGTTTCTACCTGCAGGGAATCCCGTTTGTAGACCTGGCACATCTACGCAAAAGCAACATACACGATAACATGCTGATTTACCGTCGCCAGAAGACGAATCAGCAACTGTATATCACCATCGAGAAGTGTGCCGACAAAATCATAAAGCGCTACACGCCCAGATGCAAGGATACGGCTTTCCTGCTGCCCATACTCACTGCGACGGGAGAAGAGGGATACAAGCAATACAAAAGTGCCCTGCGGCTCTACAACAAGCATTTGCAGCAGATATCGGAGATGCTGAAAATAACTCCGAGACTGACCTCGTATGTAGCCCGCCATACATGGGCGAGCACCGCACGCGAGAACGGAATCCCCGTTTCGGTCATCAGCACGGGCATGGGACATTCCTCCGAGAAAGTGACGTATGTCTACCTCGATTCATTGGATAATAAAACGATGAGCGATGCGAACAAGAAAGTGATTCTGGCAGTAACACCGAAAAGAAAAAACACGTCAAAAAAGGAGTCCATTACTTATTAGGTAAGGGAACGAACAACAATTCAATTATCGCCACAAAATTAGATATAAATTTTCAATAAGAAACAAATTTGAGTGATATTTTTTTTATTAGATTACAATTTAATACCTCAGACACACGCTTTTAAGAAAACAATGCTCTGAATATGAAGATTTGATACAAAAAATTCTGTTTGATATAATTACATTCTTATATCAAACAGAATTCTACAAAATGGACAAAACACATATCAAAACAGGCGCTCTTTTTAGGCTACATTAACATAACCGACACCTTTTCTATCTTTTTTCAGAGTTGTTCGTTCCCTTACCTAATAAGTAATGGAACAATATTAAAACAAACAATGAATAGCCTAATAAACTCTACATTTGGTGTGATTACCTGTTGCGCAGCGTCTTTTTTTATTGCTCTTTTTGTTGAAATCATCATGCTGCCCCGTATTCTTCTGATATCAAGAAGAAAGCGTCTATACGATATGCCCGACAAGCGGAAGTCCCATAGCAAGCCGATTCCAAGGCTTGCCGGCATAACTTTTTTCCCTGTCATCCTGCTCAGTTTCCTACCGGTATCCGGATTGCAAGCCATGTATACCACTGAGTTTTTCGTCAGTTATTCCGCGCAGTCCATCATCCGCCTTTCCTTTATGATATGCGGAGCGCTCCCCCTGGTATTGCTGGGCATTAAAGACGATCTCATCGGTGTCCGTTACTCTCACAAATTCGTCATCCAGATCCTGTCCGCTCTCTTGCTGATATCCTCCGGCACCTACATCAACAACCTCTACGGCCTGCTGGGCATATACGAACTGCCGGCCTATATCGGAATCCCCTTCACGGCACTGCTGACCGTCTATATCATCAACTCCCTCAACCTCATCGACGGAGTAGACGGGCTGGCTGCCACACTCTCTATCACCGCATCCGCCATTCTGGGCGGCAGCCTCCTCCTTGCCGGAAACCGGACCACCTCCATCCTCGCCTTCGCCATCGCAGGCTGCCTCGTCCCTTTCCTGTACTACAACACCGTAGCCAAGCGGAAACTGTTTATGGGCGACACCGGCTCCCTGACACTGGGCTACATGCTCAGCTTCCTTGCCATATACTACAGCATGCAAAACCCCGCCGCCGGCAATAGCGCAAGGGACATCCCACCCATCATCATTGCCTGGTCTGTACTGTTTGTGCCGCTGTTCGACACCGCCAGAGTGATGTGCGTACGCGCCAGCCAAGGGAAACCGATTTTCCAGCCCGACCGCAACCATATCCACCACAAACTACTCGATCTGGGCTGCAGCCACGTCAGGATCACCTTGATTCTGATGACAGTAACGCTGTGCATCACCGCACTCAACATCCTCCTGTACAGCCTGTTCGACATCAATATCAACCTCCTGTTAGCAATCGACCTCGTAGCGGGAGTCCTTTTCAACACCGTCCTCAACGGGCGGAAGAAAAGAATGACGACACTCCCCTTCGAATCAGATAAAGTATCGGAACAGTCCCCATCCATCCCTTTGGGCAACTTCTCCGTCACCACCAACTACCGTTTCGACTCCATCCCCGAACGGCAAGTGGTGGTGAATACCATCAACCCGCATTCCTGGGTCACCTCCCATCGGGATACGGAATTCAAGCAGGCCCTCCTACAAAGCGATGCGCTCATCCCCGACGGAACAGGCATCGTGCTTGCCATCCGCTGGCTCTTCGGGATACACATCCGTAAGATTGCCGGAGCCGACCTGCACCGCTCCGTGCTCCAGCAACTCGATAAAGTGTCCGGTTCCGTCTTTTATCTCGGAGCCTCCCAACGCACACTGGCGCTGATCACCGAACGCATCCATACAGAACATCCGCAAATACGGGTCGGCACCTACAGTCCTCCCTACCGCGACCGGTTCTCTCAAGAGGAAACCACCGCCATGATAACGGCCGTAAATGCCTTCAAGCCCGATGTCCTGTTTGTCGGCATGACAGCCCCGAAACAGGAAAAGTGGATTGCCGCCAACCGGAAGCAGCTTCAAGCCCGCCTCATCTCCGGCATCGGAGCCGTGTTCGGGTTCTACGGAGGCACCACACCACGCCCTCCCAAATGGATGATCAGCATGGGACTGGAATGGCTGGGACGGCTCATCAAAGAGCCCCGCAGGATGTGGAAACGGAACTTCATCTCCACACCGAAATTCCTGTCGGATATCATACGGCTGAAAATCAGAAGTTTCACTTAAACTGAAGAATCTAAAGTTTTCAAGCAAGCTGAAAATAAAACCGGAAGTTTCAAGTAAAACAAGAAATCAAAGCTTTCAAGCAAGCTAAAAATAAAACCGGAAGTTTCACATAATAAAGAATAAAAACAACACCCGATTATGAAGTTAATTAAGTCATTGTTTCTCATTACCGCCACCCTTCTGCTGCTCGGTTCATGCAGCAGCCACAAGAACATCGCATACATGCAGGATGGCGAATATCTGAAATACACAGAGCAGCCCCCCTTTCTGTATGATGCCCATATCCTGCCCAAAGACCTGCTCACCATCACCGTGCACTGCTCCGAGCCCGAACTTGCCGCCCCGTTCAATCTGAACGGAAGCCTGCAATCACCAGCTGCAACGGGCAATACAGGCAGCACACCGCAGCAGACCTATCTGGTAGACAACAACGGCGACATCGACTTCCCCATCTTAGGCAAACTCCACCTCGGAGGGCTCACCAAAGGAGCGGCAGAAGCCATGATCTGCGAACGCCTGAAAGCCTACCTGAAGGAAGAACCCATCGTAAACGTACGCATGGTCAACTATAAATTCTCCGTACTGGGCGAAGTAGGCAAACCGAACACGTTCACCGTGGCCAATGAAAAAGTAAACGTCTTCGAAGCCCTTGCCATGGCAGGCGACATGACCATTTTCGGCAAACGGGACAACGTGAAGCTGCTCCGCGAAGACGAACAGGGAAGAAAAGAAATCATCCTGCTCAACCTCCAAGATCCGGGCATCGTCTCCTCTCCCTATTACTACCTGCAACAGAACGACATCCTGTATGTGGAACCGGGGAAATCGAAAATAAGAAGCTCCGAGATGACTACCATCACCCCCTGGATAAGCATACTTTCGGTACTGACGTCATTGACGACACTGGCTGTCGCCCTGTTCAAGTAAGGCCGTGCAGCGCTTGCAACGTATCCCGCACGATAACGCAACATCCATGATATAACATCCGTGATATAGCATTCGTGATACAGCATCCATGATATAGCATCTATGATACAGCATCCGTGATATAACATCCGTGATACATTATTATTTATAAACCATCAATCACAATCCGTCATTCATGAAAGAATTTACACCCGAAGACACTTTCGAAGAAACCGATAATAAGAACGAACTGAGAAACCTCCTTTTCAACTATCTCATCTACTGGAAGTGGTTCATCCTCTCCGTCATCCTCTGCTGGGCAGGCGCCTGGTTCTACCTGCGCTATGCCACACCGGTGTACAACGTCAGCGCCACCGTCATGATAAAAGACGACAAGAAAGGCGGCCGCGCCAGCGAGATGCTCGCCCTCGAAGACATGGGCTTCCTCTCATCAAGCGGAAGCATCGAAAACGAGATGGAGATCCTCCGCTCCAAATCCCTTATCAGACAAGCGGTAACCGCCCTGAAGATATACGCCACTTACACCACCAAAGGCCATATCGGCTCACGAGACCTCTACACGGACAGCCCCATTGCAGTGGAAATGGCTACCGACGACCTCAACCGGCTGAAGTACGGATTCAGTTTCGAAGCCGTACTCCAACCGGACAGCACGCTGAACATCAGCGGAAACATCGGTGGCAAAGACATCACAGCCCACATCGGGCAACTGCCTACACTGGTAGACACCCCGGCAGGCAGACTGACCCTGTCGCTGCGTCCCGGCGGCGAACCGATATTCGATGAAACCATCTACATCCGGATCACCCCTCCGCTGCAAATGGCCAAAGCCTATCTGGCAGCACTGAGCATTGCCGGCACCTCCAACACCACCTCCATTGCCAACATCAACATACAAACCACCAACAAGCAACGGGGAGAGGATTTCGTCAACAAGCTCATCGAGGTGTACAACCTCGACGCCAACAACGACAAGAAACTGGTGGCCACCAAAACGGCCGAGTTCATCGACGAACGTATCCAGATCATCAACCGCGAACTGGGAAGCACGGAGGCCGAACTGGAGAACTTCAAACGGAGCGCCGGACTGACCAGCATAAACGATGCCAACACCTTCGTGCAGGAGAACTCCGAATACGAGAAGAAACGGATGGACATCGGCACCCAGCTCAACCTGATGGAATACCTGCGCGACTACACCGCCAACCCCGCCAATCAGGATGCCGTAATCCCCGCCAACGTGGGAGTCAACGACATCAGCCTGTCCGCACTCATCAACAAGTACAACGAGATGATACTGGAGCGCAACCGCCTGCTCCGCACCTCATCGGAAAGCAATCCGGTGATCGTGCGCAAGAACAGCGACCTCGAAGCCATGCGCGCCAACATCCGGTCGGCCATCAACAGTGTGCACAAAGGCCTGCTGATCTCCAAAGAGGATATCGACCGGCAGGCAAGCAAATACTCCAGCCGCATCGACCAGGCACCCACGCAGGAACGCGCGCTCACCGGCATCGCCCGCCAGCAGGAGATCAAGGCAGGGCTCTACATGATGCTGCTGCAAAAGCGTGAGGAGAACTCCATCGCCCTGGCTGCCACTGCCGACAATGCCAAAATCATAGACGCCGCCACCGCCAACGACCGTCCCATCTCCCCCAATTATTCGCTGATCCGGATGATTGCCGTCGTCCTCGGACTGCTGATACCGGTGGTTGTCATCACGCTGATCAACTTCTTCCGCTTCCGCATCGAAGGCCGCACCGATGTGGAGAAACTGACGCGGATCCCCATCCTCTGCGACGTTCCCACGGACTATCTGTCGGGCAAGAACGGCTCGTCCATCGTTGTGAAAGAGAACGACAACAACCTGATGTCCGAGGTGTTCCGGAGCATGCGCACCAACCTCCAGTTCATCTTAAATAAAAAGGACAACAACATCATCCTCATCACCTCCACCATCAGCGGTGAGGGAAAGACGTTCATCTCGTGCAACCTCGGCATCAGCCTCGCCCTGCTGGGCAAGCGGGTGGTAATCGTGGGGCTCGACATCCGCAAGCCGAAACTGGCGGAGTACTTCGGGTTCACCCAGAAGCACCTGAAAGGCATCACCTCTTTCCTTGCCGACGACAGCATCGACCTGCACACGCTGCTACTGTCCGTTCCGCAAAGCAAGAACCTGCAGATACTGCCCTCGGGGAGTGTTCCTCCGAATCCTGCCGAGCTGCTGTCGCGCCCGTCGCTGGAGAAAGCCGTCGCGCAACTGTCGCTGGAATTCGACTACGTGATATTGGACACCGCTCCGGTGGGCATGGTGACCGATACGCTCATCCTGTCCCGCGTAGCCGATGCCACCGTGTACGTGTGCCGTGCCGACTACTCTTTCAAAAGCGATTTCGATTTGATCAATGATCTGAAAAAGGAAAACAAACTGCCCGACATGGCTCTTGTCATCAACGGGATAGACATGAAGAAGAAAAAGCACAGCTACTATTACGGCTACGGAGGCAAGTACGGCTACGGGAAAAGATACGGCTACGGCTATGGATATGGCGAAAAAGAATAAACCCCATAGAGAGCTGCAGATGGAATTGTAGATGAAACGGTGATAAATTTAGTGACGATGATAAAATCAGAGACAATGATAAATTCAGAGACGACGATAAATCAGAGACAATGATAAATTCAGAAACGACGATAAAATCAGAGAGTCACAGATGGAATTATTACAGATAAAGTCATGACATCATAGAGACAAAAATAGAAATATTTCAGAATTTACGAATAATTACATTTATACCGTAAACAAAGACTCCTCAGAAATGTTAAATATTTAACACTTCCAAGGAGTCTATTTTACTTTAAATTTCTAATTTGTAATTATTCATAAACTTTTTCACATCAAAACAGGGGCACTCTTTGATCCACTCTTCCGGCTCTATCTCCCCGTTTCCGTTCAGGTCGGGAGACAAGTCACGGTGTCCGCACACCCTGCTTCCGGGGTAGTCTTTCAG
>CAUEFX010000078.1 GCA_958477465.1 uncultured Bacteroides sp. | reverse complement strand
TTTGCCGTACGGAACACATGTTCTTCGAAGGTGAAAAGATCAAGGCAATGCGTGAGATGATTCTGGCTGAAAGTGCAGAAGAACGTCGTAAAGCGTTGGCTAAGATTCTGCCATACCAGCAAGCGGATTTTAAAGGAATCTTTAAGGCAATGGCCGGTTGTCCGGTGACAGTCCGTCTGCTCGATCCTCCTTTGCACGAGTTCGTTCCGCATGATTTGAAAGGACAGCAGGAGATGGCAGAGACAATGGGCGTAAGCTTGCAATATATCCAGCAACGTGTAGAATCGCTTTGCGAACATAACCCGATGTTGGGTCATCGTGGCTGCCGTTTGGGCAATACTTATCCGGAGATCACTCAGATGCAGACCCGTGCCATTCTTGGTGCCTTTCTCGATCTGAAGAAAGCAGGGGTAGAGACGAATCCGGAAATCATGGTGCCGTTGACCGGTATTCTTTACGAGTTCAAGCAGCAGGAAGATGTAATCCGTGCTGAGGCTGAAAAACTCTTTGCCGAAGTAGGTGACCGTATCGATTATAAGGTAGGTACTATGATCGAGATTCCGCGTGCTGCTCTGACGGCCGACCGTATCGCTTCTTCTGCCGAGTTCTTCTCATTTGGTACGAACGACTTGACGCAGATGACCTTCGGTTATTCGCGTGACGACATTGCTTCCTTCCTTCCGGTTTATCTGGAGAAGAAGATATTAAAGGTAGACCCGTTCCAAGTACTCGACCAAAACGGTGTAGGCCAGCTGGTTCGTATGGCTACGGAAAAGGGACGTGCAGTCCGTCCGGATTTGAAATGCGGTATTTGCGGTGAGCATGGTGGTGAACCTTCATCAGTGAAGTTCTGCCACAAAGTGGGATTGAACTATGTAAGTTGTTCTCCGTTCCGTGTTCCTATTGCGAGACTTGCAGCGGCGCAGGCTGCCATCGAAGAATAAGGCGTAACTCTATAGGAAATAACACATTAGGCTGTAAACTCCGATAACAAAGGGGTTTGCGGCCTAATTTTTTTTTTAGGCGGTCAGCAAATTCTGCACAATAATGACGCAGAATATACAGGGTTTGCTTACAAAATGTTGAACAAAAAACAAGGGCTGTGCTTACAAGTGCTTACAAACGATTTTTAGAAAGATAGAATATGGCAACATTCATTCAGTTTGTCTTAGTACTGTAGAGAGTCCTGCTGATGCAAAGCAACAGTTTGGTGAGAGCAAGTTCGTGACCTTTAATGAGGAGGGAGTCAGTAAATATCGTTACGCAGACGATTACATCGACGTTGTATGGTTTGTTGGCACAAAACAATTCAACTTTACACTGAAAAACAAATCTGGTCATACTCTAAAAATCAATTGGGATGACATCAGTTATGTTGATACAAGAGGTCGAGTTAGTCGTGTAATGCACGCTGGTGTAAAATATGCTGAAAGAAATGATTCTCAGCCTGCTACTACAGTCCCAAAAGGTGCAAGCATTTCGGATATTCTTCTTCCAACAGAGAATGTCTATTTTGTATCGGGACAATATGGTGGTTGGAGAGAGAGTTATCTGATTCCATGTGTATAATTGCTATCTGTTAAGTCTCCCTTTTGGGTAGTATATTCTGCCTTTGACTTTTTTCCCACCATCAATGCCATATTGAACTGCTGTAATGGGACGTTCTTACACTTCTGGAGTCTATAAGACCAATACTGTGGTTCATAGCTCTACCAAAGGCTTTTTGGACTGAATCCCGAAGATGGTGCGTCAGTTGCTCAAAGATTCCTTCCAGCTTCCATTTACGGAAATAGAAGTAGACCGTTTGCCAAGGGCCAAATTCCTTGGGAAGTATTCGCCATTGATAACCTGTCTTTGTTATATATCATCACATTTATCATCTTTCGTAAAGAATGTTTTCGTTCTTTGATTTCTACTATATTTTTTATAACTTGCCACTGTTTATCGGTTAGGTTGGTTGGATAGCTACCCATAATTTATGTCTTGGTAACCATAAAGTTACGACATAAAATCTAATTAGCTAACTGATATTTAATATATTATATAAGAATTTTGTAATTCAAAACAGCTTCTTACATAAGTTCAAGACTTGTGTTAAAGTTACATTTAAGGAATATAACATAATGGCTAAAAGTTGAATAAATATGAATACAGTCAAACATGTCTTTCTGAAAGGAAACGAGAAATTCCTTGACCACCCTAAAAGTATAACTCTGTTTGGTAGGCTATTTTGGCGAAAGTCAAATAAAAAACTAAATGTAGGAGATGTCGTGTATCTTTTCATATCTGGTACTGAACATTATCAAATTAGGTACAAACTGGAGGTCACAAATACAAGTATCGCAAGATATGATGGAGAATGTTGGATTGCTCCATTTGTACCTGACGATGATTGCTTTGAATTTATTCCGATTGCATCTATGTATGATGGAGATAAGCTCGGTTATGACGAATTGGAAAAAATTGGAATTAGCCGTTACACTCAATATCTTATCTTAAATGATGAGCAGATAAATGTCATTGACCGATATTTTGTATAAATCCAACCGGCATTTTGATGTATTATAAAAAACTAACTAAAATATTGTTTAGTCAAAAGTCTTATTATATCTTTGCGATCCGAAATAAATAAGCACACAGAACTTATCTGTCTTATGTTTAATTTAAAATAAAAGAAAAATGAAAAAACTGTTAGTGTCTTTGTTTGTAATGGTGGCAGCTTTGTCTGCAAATGCTCAGGATCTGTACATGGGCGGTTCATTTAATCTGTGGCGTAATAGCGATGCCAACAGAACTAATTTTACGATTGCTCCTGAAGTAGGTTACAATCTCAGCGAACGCTGGGCAATAGGAGTTACATTCTCTTATTCACACGATTATTTTGAGAAAATAAAAAGAAACAGTCTTGCCATTGCTCCTTATGCACGTCTTTCATGTTATGAAAATAAGATTGTCAGACTGTTTATCGATGGCGGTTTGGGATTTTCAACCAGCCGTATAAAAGATGCTGATAAAGCTACCAATGGTTATGAAATAGGTTTGAAACCGGGAATTGCCTTAAAACTGAATAAGAACTTTAGCCTTGTTGCTAAATGCGGTTTCGTAGGCTTCAGAGATGACTACACAGTGACAGAAGACGGTTTTGGTATCAGCTTGCGGAGCGAAGACTTGAGCTTCGGTTTCCATTACGAGTTCTAACAGATCGTTTCTGATCTAACAGACCGTTTCTGAAAAAGAAATAGAACGATGATCAAGGGGGAGTTCCTGATGTAATTAGATGATATATTTGTAAAATCATTGAAACCTGTTTAATTTCCCCTTTCTAAAGTTCGTATATTTATTTGTTTTGAGTCTGTTTAGGGGCCGAACAAAATTAAACAGACTCTTGGATACAGAGGTTAAATGACTTTGTACTAATCAAAAATATAAAAATTATGAAGAAGGGTGTTTTATTGGCGATGTTCGCTTTGTGGTCCGTAGCGGTTTTTTCGCAAGTTTCCTGGAATGCTAAAGTCGGTATGAATATCAGTAACTTTACGGGTGATCTGGATGTGAGCGCCAAGGTCGGAGTGAAATTGGGAGTGGGGATGGAATATGCCTTTAATGATACGTGGCTGTTGCAACCGTCCTTGTTCTTGTCTCAAAAGGGGGCAAAGTTCAGTGCCACAATTTACAGCAATGAAGCAGAAATAAAGTTCAATGCTATGTATTTTGAATTGCCGATTATGATGGCTGCTTGTATCTACGTGACTGACCATACGAATATTGTGATAAGTGCCGGTCCGTATCTGGCCTGTGGAGTAGGAGGAAAAACCAGAACAAAGGTGAGCAGCGGCGGCTCAAATATGGATATCAAGGAAAAAACATTCGGGAGTGATGCCTTCGATCGTTTTGATGCCGGTCTGGGAGCAGGAGTGGCTGTCGAGTTTGGCAGGATCGTTGTAGGTATCGACGGTCAGTTCGGTTTGGTGGAACTGGCAGATCTGGGGCTCGACTCTAATCCTAAAAATATAAACTGCGCCATTACTTTGGGATACAGATTCTAAACAGCTTGTCTGTTTTACCGATGCCGATGTGACAAGGAAGAAGGTATGCCGGAATTCTTATAGAGGGTGTGTCTAAATGTCCTTTTCAAAGAAATCAACTCTGTTACAATTGTTTGTGGCAGGGGTAATTTCTAAGTTTTGTACATTTTGACACACCCTCCCTTTATGTTTTTAGGTCATGAAGATCAGTCTGCCAGCTTCTTCAGCTTTTTAAAATGTTCTATCACCGCCAGATAATCACGGTCGCAACAAGCATCGAACTTATTCCAGACATCGCCGAGTACTGCGGCTCCGCCGAAACCGAAATCTTTGATTTCTAAGATGTTTTCTTCATTAATGCCACCGAGTGCCATTACTTTACTGTCGATAATCTTTTCTTTCTGTGCCCGGCGCAGCTCTTCGGCCGTGTAGGTGGAGTAATAATTCACTTTCGAGATACTGTCGTAGATAGGACTCATGAATACATAGTCGTAGAAGTGCTTTTTGTTTTTCACCTCTTCTACCGAGTGGCACGAGCAACTTACGTGTCCGGCGTAGTCATGAGGTTCTTTGGGATTTCTACTGTTTAAGTGGATTCCCATCAGATTGAACTCCTCTTTTAAGTAAAAATGTTCGTGCGTCACGATACGACGATGGTATTTCTCCGGTATCAGCGTCAACAGACGTTCTGAATACATGGCTGGTGTTTCCGGTTTTCTAAGGTGTAGAATGTCCAAACCCTCTTCGAAAAGAGCAGTAATTATTTTGTCTTCTTCAACGAAGAAGGTGGGGGTGGTAACTACAATGAGCTTCATTTCTTTTGTTAAACAATTGGTTTAGCAAAGTTAGCAATTAACTATATCCGAAACCAACGTTTATAGTGAAAATATGTTAGATTGCCATGTCCGAAGGTCGATTGTCCATAATTTGCCCGCCAGAACTTCTCCAAAACCACAGATTATTTTCAATACTTCGGTAGCTTCCACACTTCCTGTGATGGCAGGGGTAACTCCCAATACTCCTTTGGGAGGAGGGGGCATGCGTAGCATTTCTTCTTCATTGGGATAAAGGTCTCTGTATGTTTTGGGGGCATTTCCGTAGTTGAAAACGGACACCTGGCCTTCCAAACCGCAGATCGCTCCGTAGACGTAGGGCTTTCCCTGTGCTACACAGGTGTCATTGATCAGATAGCGTGTGGCAAAATTGTCACACCCGTCCACTACTATGTCATAATCACGGATAAGTTTGCCTGCATTGTCTTTGCTCAGGCGTTCCGGATAGGGGTTCACTGTAATTTCGCTGTTGAGCGATGTAAGGCGCATGGCGGCACGTACGGATTTGGTCTCTCCGAGTTCCTTTTCGCTGTATAGCACTTGCCGTTGCAGGTTGTTGATACTTACTTCATCGTTGTCTACCAGTCCGATGGTTCCTACTCCGGCTCCTGCCAGATAGAGGGCGATGGGAGATCCCAGTCCGCCGACGCCTACTATCAGGACTTTGGCCGCTTTCAATTTGGCTTGTCCTTCGTCTCCTATTTCGGGAAGAATGATTTGACGGTTATAACGCATATTCGGATGTATTTATGGTTGTTAATGATAATTGCAGCAATGGATTAAATGAAAAGTTGCTACAAATTAAGTGAATAACTGTTGTCTTTTAATTGAAAAACTACTGTGATTGAAGTAAAGACTGCTGAGATTAGAATGAAAGGCTGCTACAGTTTAAATGAAAAGCTGCCGTAACAATCTTCTTTTCTCAATTGTGAGACATGCGTTTCACGACTGAGAGACGCGCGTTTCACAGTTGTGAGATGCTCGTCTCACTGCCATGAAACACTTATCTTCTAAGCTTCTTTCAGGGCAGACGCATTAAATCATCAGGGCAAACGCTTTTGGATGTGTCCGCCCTGAAGCTTCTTTCGAGGTAAATGCAGTATGAGTAACCTTAATACTACTGTACCCTTTTCAGATTGTCGAAACTCTGATCCCAGTCTTTCCATACCGGCTCGCGACCGAGTTTTTTCAAATCTCTTTCCACTTCCACGGCTTTGCGGTCATCGTTTATGTGAAACTGTTCCAGTGTCTGCGGATAGCTGTAATATCCGCCCGGTTCAGTTTTACTTTCAGCGCTCATGGTGGTTACGCCTAATGTTGCCATGTGATTGCGGATTTCGGCGCTTTCACGGGTAGAGTAGGAGATATCTACATCGTGATCGAAGATACGCATGGCAAAGGTCAGCTGTGCCAGTTCACGGTCGCTCATGATGACATTGGGTTGGAAACCGCCATTCTCCGAGGGACGCATCCGCGGGAAGTTGACACTGTATTTGGTTTTCCAATAATGTTTCTGAAGGTAACGCAGATGGTAGGCCATCATTGTTACATCCGTGCGCCACTCTTCCAGGCCGATGAGCACTCCCATACCGATTTTGTGTACACCGGCTTGTCCCATGCGGTCGAAGCCGTTGACGCGCCACTCGAATTTGGACTTCATGCCGCGTGGATGGTAAATTTTGTAATTGGCTTTGTTGTATGTCTCCTGAAAGCAGATGACGCCGTTCAGTCCGTGGTGAGTCAGCTCTTCATACTCTTCCGCTTTGAGGGGCATCACTTCTATCTGGAGGTTGCTGAAGTAGGGTTTTGCCAGATCCAAAGCACGTGCTATGTAAGGCACTCCGGCGGCTGCCGGATTCTCTCCTGTTACCAGCAGCAGGTTCTCGAAAGGAGCAAGGCGCTTGATGGCTTTGTATTCGTTTACGATTTCCTCCTCGGTCAATATGGTGCGTTTCATCGGATTGCTGATGTGAAAACCGCAATAGACGCACGAATTGGTGCATGAGTTGGTGAGATACAAGGGGACAAACATGGAGATTGTTTTTCCGAAACGCTCCATGGTGTACTTCTGACTGAGCCGTGCCATCACTTCCAGGTAAGGGGTGGCTGCGGGTGATATGAGCGCCATGAAGTCGTTCACATCACAGTGCTCTTTGCCTAATGCACGGCGTACGTCGGCATCAGTTTTGGAATAGATGGCTTTCGTCGTCTCCTCCCATGATATTTGTTCTAATTCGTCTGAAAACATTTTGATTCTACTACTTAACTACTTAATTATTTGACTGTTCGACTACTTATCTACTCGGTACTAAACTACCTATTTGCTCGGCTGAACTGCTTGCTTACCCAGCAGAACTGCTTGCTTACCCGGTTAAACAACAGGTTTACCCGGTTGAACTACTTATTTACCCGACTGAACGGTTTATCTGCATTCGGTTGCTTAACTGCCAAACTCTTTTTCTGACTGCTTCTTCCTCATTTTCTTCAGTGTATTTCGGATAGTAGCCGTTACTCCTTTGGTGAAGAATTCCGTTTCGGCACTTTCCAGCATGATGCGCAGTTCGCCCATCAGCTCCGGCTCTTTCTCGCAGAGCCGGTAACCCATCTTGATACATAAGGCTTGCACACCAATGCTTTCGGCAGGTGAAAACATACGGTCGAAACAGAAATTCAGCAGTGGAACCGATATCGGTTCCTGTACCGGAAGATTGAAGAGTATGGAAAGATACAGGCGTTTCGAACCATCGTGCTTGCAGGTCAGCAGCCGGTCGGCCAGTGTCCCGTATAGCGGAACGAACCATTCCGGATACATCTCACTCAGTTTCACGCACACCCATAGGGCACGCCATGATACCAATGTCTTACTGTCGGAAGTCAACCGGTATATGTCGGGAAAATACTCCGGATGATGGCTGATTTCCTTTACCAATGGCTTTATGTCCAGTTGGGAAATGTGAACCGACAGCGCATTGCGGAATTCGTCTGTTCTCTCCATTATCGTTTTATTCTTCTTTTTTCGCGTTTTTGAGTTCACGACTCAGACGCATGGCGCAGAAGTTGGGACCGCACATGGTGCAATACTCTCCGTTTGTGTGATGTCCGGCATGAAAATACGAAAAAGCACGTTCCGGATCGAGTGAAAGGTCGAATTGATCTTTCCAGCGGAATTCATAACGGGCCTTGCTCAATGCGTTGTCGCGTACTTGTGCCCCGGGATGCCCTTTGGCAAGGTCGGCGGCATGGGCGGCTATCTTGTAGGTGATGACCCCTACGCGTACATCTTCCTTATCCGGAAGTGCCAGATGCTCTTTCGGAGTGACATAGCAGAGCATGGCTGTGCCCAACCATCCTATTTGTGCGGCACCGATGGCCGATGTGATGTGGTCGTAGCCCGGAGCGATGTCCGTAACCAACGGGCCGAGGGTATAGAACGGTGCGTTGTGGCATTTCTCGATCTGACGCTCCATGTTTTCTTTTATCTTGTGCATGGGCACGTGTCCCGGACCTTCGATGAATGCCTGCACGTTCTTTTCCCAGGCACGTACAACGAGCTCTCCCATGGTGTCGAGTTCGGCAAACTGTGCTTCGTCGTTGGCATCGTGGATAGAGCCGGGGCGCAATCCGTCGCCCAGTGAGACGGCCACGTCATACTGGGCCAGGATGTCGCAGATGTCGTCGAAGTGCTCGTAGAGGAAACTTTCACGGTCGTGCACCAGGCACCATTTGCTCATGATGCTTCCGCCACGGCTTACGATGCCGCAAAGGCGTTTGTCGGCCAGATGTACATTGTGGCGGCGGATACCCGCATGAATGGTAAAATAATCCACTCCCTGCTCACATTGCTCGATCAGTGTATCGCGGTAAAGTTCCCAAGTAAGGTCTTCTACTTTGCCGTTCACCTTCTCCAGTGCCTGATAGATGGGCACGGTGCCCACCGGTACAGGGCAGTTGCGGATAATCCATTCACGCGTTTCGTGAATGTTTTCTCCGGTGGAAAGGTCCATCAGCGTATCTCCTCCCCATTTACAGCTCCATACGGCTTTTTCCACTTCCTCGTCGATGCCGGAAGTGGTGGCGGAGTTACCGATGTTCGTATTGATTTTCACAAGGAAATTACGGCCGATGATCATCGGTTCCGCTTCAGGATGATTGATGTTGGCAGGTAATACGGCACGGCCTTCGGCTATTTCCTGGCGGACAAACTCGGGGGTGATATAGGTTTCGATGCCTAACTCTTCGCAGTTCATGTTCTCACGGATGGCCACGTACTCCATTTCCGGAGTGATAATCCCGCGTTTGGCGTATGCCATTTGGGTGATGTGTTCTCCCTTTTTAGCGCGGTATGGCAAGGCGATATGCTCGAAGCGGAGATGGTCCAGGCTTTTGTCGTCACGACGCATGCGGCCGTATTCGGAAGAGATTTCGGGCAATTGCTCCACATCGCCACGTTTCAGAATCCATTCTTCACGCATGCGGGGCAGTCCCTTTTTCAAGTCTACGGATACCTCAGGGTCGCTGAAAGGGCCGCTGGTGTCGTATATGTACACTTTCGGGTTGGGAGTTATAATCTTTTCATCGCCATTGAAAGTTGTACTGGGCACCTGTTCTACTTTACGCATGGCAACACGTATTTCGGGAAACAGTTTTCCCGGCAGATACACTTTCTCTGAACGGGGGAATTTTATCTTTTGTTCCATGTTATAGAGGTATTAATTAGTGATTGGTGATAAGTTGAGGCATGTCATAATCATCTCTGTCATTAATCAAGGAAGGCGGTTAACGGTGAACTGGCTTCAGCTATCAGGTTGTCAGCTTGCGTTCCCAATCCGGCTTCGTATGCCATGCGGCCTGCTTCTACAGCCTGTTTGAAGGCTTTCGCCATCTCTACCGGGTTGCCGGCTACGGCAATGGCTGTGTTTACCAGGCAGGCAGCCGCACCCAGTTCCATCGCTTCGGCAGCGTGGCTTGGCGCACCGATTCCGGCATCTACCACTACCGGGATGTTGGCCTGCTCTATGATGATTTTCAGGAACTCTTTGGTTTGCAGTCCCTTGTTTGTTCCGATGGGTGCACCGAGGGGCATTACGGTTGCTGCACCGGCCTCTTCCAACTGCTTGCAGAGCACCGGATCGGCCTGGCAGTAGGGAAGTACGATAAACCCTAACTTAACCAACTCTTCGGTGGCTTTCAATGTCTCTACCGAATCCGGAAGCAGATAGCGAGGGTCGGGATGAATCTCCAGTTTCAACCAGTTCGTCCCGAAAGCTTCACGTGCCATTTGTGCGGCAAATACGGCTTCCTCTGCATTTCGTACGCCCGATGTATTGGGCAGCAGTTGGATGTTCGGGTGGATGATGTGCTTCAACATGTCATCCTCTTTGTTATCCATATCTATACGCTTCATGGCCACCGTTACCATTTCGGTGCCCGATGCGAGTAAAGATTGTTCCATCAGCTCGTTTGAGTTGAATTTTCCTGTGCCAAGAAATAGTCGGGAGTTGAATGTGCGTCCCGCAATAGTAAGCTGTTTCATGATTTATATTTTATGAATTATGATTTATGATTTAAATGGGGCGGGAGAGAGGATCAGAGGGAGATTGACAATATCCTTGCTGTCTCTTCTGCCGGGTTTTCGGCCTGCAGTATGGTACCGGATAAGGCAATGCCGCTGACTCCTGTTCTCATGATGTCCGGAATATCCTGATAGGTGATACCGCCGATGGCCACTGTCGGAAGCTGTATGCCCGCCTGTTGCATCCGTGAAATGATGGAAGCGTATCCTTCTATTCCCAATACGGGGCTCAGATTCTTTTTGGTGGTGGTGAAACGGAACGGACCGATGCCTACATAGTCGGCTCCGGCACGATAGTGCATCTCTACATCCTCAAAAGTATTGGCTGTTCCGCCGATGATGAACGCTTCGCCCAGCAGTTGGCGGGCTTCGGCTACCGGCATGTCCGTCTTACCCAGATGCACACCGTCTACTTCCAGTTTTTTTGCCAGTTCCACATGGTCGTCCAGTATCAGAATGGCTTCGTGCTCCTTACACATCGGTTTTAATTGCAAGGCAACGGCTTCCACCTCTTCCAACGGTGCTTCTTTCATGCGTAGCTGTATCCATTTGCATCCGCCTTCGAGCGCCATGCGGGCAGAATCCAGGTAAGAATATTTCTCGGTGTGGTGAGTGATGAATTGCAGGCTGATCATACTCTATCCTCCGCAAGCTGCTTTGATTATAACCAGATTGTCATTCTCGTGGAGGGTAAAACTTTCCCATTCCGTGCGCGGAATCATTTTGTTGTTCACTGCAATGGCAACACCCTGGGCGGGAAGTCCCATTTGTACGGTAAGCTGCGTAATGGTAGAAGCATCGGCTGTTTCCACTTCTTTGTTGTTAACTTGTACTTTCATCGCTACAAAATTAGGTTTATGATGATAATGAAAGTAAATACAAAGAGAGTGCTATTGATATGGAGAGCGGTAATGAAGTAACACAATCCCTACGTCAGTACTAACTGCATCAGGTTCCAGGGTATGATCTCAGCCCGTCTTGCCGGGCACCCCTTTGTCTTTACGGTGGCAAAGTAAATGAAAAAGAAGCAGAAAAAAAATAAAACGAAGACTTTTTTGTGGGATTCCCGTATTTTCCTCTTTCGGTCTGCATCGTCCGGAAAGGTATTTGAAAACAATAAAAATCTGCATATAGAGTTCTGCTCTATCCGGAATTCAAATTCCATGACGAGGTCAGACATTCTATATGCAGGTTTCAAAATACGATCACAGGCAGTTGTGCCTGTCCTTATCTTTTCATTCTTTCATCCGCTTGCCGACGGTTTCCCAATCTATGATATCCCATAGAGCGTTTACGTGATCTGCACGGCGGTTCTGGAAATCAAGGTAATAAGCATGCTCCCATACATCGAAGCCCAATAGCGGCTTCAGGCCTGCACGTACCGGATTGCTTCCGTTGGCTTCTTTGGTGATATGCAACTTGCCGTTCTCGTCGACAGACAGCCAGGCCCATCCCGAACCGAATAGGCCAACTGCGGCGGCGTTGAACTCTTTCTTGAAGTTTTCAAAACTTCCGAAGTCGCGTTTGATCGCTTCCGCCAACTTGCCCGACGGCTCTTTCTTTGAAGGGGCCGGTGCGAATTGCAGGAAATATAACGTATGGTTCAACACCTGTCCCGCATTATTGAAAATTGCTCCATCCGGTGCTTTGGCTACGATTTCTTCTACCGTTTTGCCTTCGAATTCCGTTCCGGGTATCAGGTTGTTGAGGTTGTTTACGTAGGTTTGCAGATGCTTGCCATAATGATAATCTATGGTTTGCTGACTGATTACAGGTTCCAGCGCATTGTTTGCGTATGGAAGTTTAGGCATTTCGTAATTCATGGTCATAAATATTAAAGACATTAATAATATATTCATAATGTTCGGCTATTATGTATATATCCTTAACAGATGAAATGCCGTAAATGTTTTAGGAACCGGCCTGAATATCGGAAACTGTTCTGATTCATCTTTGCCGTATTCGTGCTCTTTGGGAGGGGTGGTGTCGCAAAAGTATGTAAAATTCTATCTATTGTCAAATGAATGTTATAAATTTGCCGCTATGGAAAAAAAATACCTCGAAGAACTGAACGAAAGTCAGCGTGATGCGGTGCTTTACAATGACGGGCCGTCACTTGTGATAGCAGGTGCAGGCTCCGGAAAGACTCGTGTGCTGACCTATAAGATAGCCCATTTGTTGGAGAATGGGTACGAACCATGGAATATTCTGGCACTTACCTTTACCAATAAAGCCGCACGGGAAATGAAAGAACGTATCGCCCGTCAGGTAGGCGGGCAGCGCGCCCGTTATCTTTGGATGGGAACGTTTCATTCCGTCTTTTCGCGGATTCTCCGTGCCGAAGCGCAGCATATCGGTTTTACCTCACAGTTTACCATTTATGATTCGGCAGACAGCAAGAGCCTTTTGCGTTCCATCATCAAAGAGATGCAGTTGGACGAAAAGACCTACAAGCCCGGTATGGTGCAGGCACGCATCTCTAATGCCAAGAACCATCTGGTATCCCCCTCCGGTTATGCGGCAAATAAGGAAGCGTTTACAGAAGACCAGGCTGCCAAGGTTCCGGCACTTCGCGATATCTATCGTCGCTATTGGGAACGTTGCCGTCAGGCGGGGGCCATGGACTTCGATGATCTGCTTGTATATACCTATATATTATTCCGCGATTTTCCGGAAGTGCTGGCACGCTACCGCGAGCAATTTCGCTATGTGCTGGTAGATGAGTATCAGGACACGAATTATGCCCAGCACAGCATCGTGCTCCAGCTCACCAAAGAGAATCAACGCGTATGCGTGGTAGGCGACGACGCCCAGAGCATTTACTCTTTCCGGGGGGCGGACATCGATAACATCCTGTATTTTACGAAGATTTATCCGAATACGAAAGTGTTCAAGCTGGAACAGAATTACCGTTCCACTCAGACCATTGTCTGTGCTGCCAATAGTCTGATTGAGAAGAATGAACGGCAGATACGCAAGGAGGTGTTCTCCGAAAAGGAAAAGGGAGAACCCATTGGGGTGTTTCAGGCTTACAGTGATGTGGAAGAGGGGGATATTGTGGTGAACCAGATAGCGGCTTTGCGTCGCGAGCACGACTATTCTTATTCGGATTTTGCCATCCTGTATCGTACAAATGCCCAGAGCCGTATCTTTGAAGAGGCGCTGCGTAAACGGGGAATGCCTTATCGAATTTACGGCGGGCTTTCATTCTATCAGCGTAAAGAGATTAAAGACGTGATTGCCTATTTCCGTCTGGTGGTGAATCCGGATGACGAGGAGGCTTTCAAGCGTGTCATCAACTATCCGGCGCGTGGTATTGGTAATACTACGGTAGGAAAAATCATAGCGGCTGCAACGGAAAAAAATGTCAGCTTGTGGGCGGTTCTCTGTGCCCCTCTGACTTACAACCTTACTATTAATAAAGGTATACACAATAAGTTGCAGGATTTTCGCGGACTGATAGAATCATTCATCTCCACCCAAGGAGAGAAGAATGCTTATGAGATAGGTACGGAAATCATCCGTCAATCCGGCATTTTTAATGATGTCTGTCAGGATAATCTGCCCGAGAATTTAAGTAGGAAGGAGAACATCGAAGAATTGGTCAACGGTATCAATGACTTCTGTGCCGTCCGACAGGAAGAGGGGAATCCCAATGTGGCTCTGACCGATTTCCTTTCGGAAGTTTCTTTGCTTACCGATCAGGATTCCGATAAGGAAGAGGACGGTGAGAAGGTAACCCTTATGACTGTTCATTCTGCCAAAGGACTTGAGTTTGCCAATGTATTTGTGGTGGGAATGGAAGAGAATCTTTTCCCAAGCGGAATGGCAGGAGATTCTCCCCGTGCGCTGGAGGAGGAGAGGAGGCTGTTTTATGTAGCCATTACCCGTGCCGAAGAGCATTGCTTCCTGTCGTTCGCCAAGACTCGTTTCCGCTATGGAAAGATGGAATTCGGTACTCCGAGCCGTTTTCTGAGAGATATCGACATCCGTTTTCTGAAATTGCCGCATGAAGCCGGATTGGGGAGGCGGATAGACGAAAGCGCCGAACGTTTCCGCCGCGAACGCCCCAAAGTGCAACTTATTAATCCGACATTGCCTCCGCGTAATTTGAAAAAGATAAGCCCGACGGTTGCTTCTGCCGTCGGTAGTGGAGCGGCTGTCCGTTCAGACGGGGCATCGGCTGCTGCCGGTGGGGCTTTGCCTGTATCCGTGCAGCCGGGACAGCAGATCGAACATGAGCGTTTCGGCTTGGGCGAGGTGCTGAAAGTAGAAGGAAGCGGTGATAATGCCAAAGCTACCATTCGCTTTAAAAATGCAGGCGAGAAACAACTGTTATTGCGCTTCGCGCGTTTTAAAGTGATAGGCTGATATTTATATAATAACCGCTTGCCGTGCCTTGGGGCGTGGCAGGCACAAAATAAGTAAGCTATGAATAAATTGACTGTCTGGATGATTTTACCGGCTTTTTTATTGGGTGGTTGTGTCAGTGGACGTATGTCCGGAAATCCCGGAGCCGTTATGACGGGAGCTTCTATCGGAGGTTCGGTGGGTAGTGCCATCGGGGGGATTATCGGTGAGAATAATCATGGATGGAGAGGCGGCTACCGTGGCTCGGCTATCGGTACTATTGTGGGAACCATTGCCGGCGCCGCCATTGGAAATGCCGTATCAACAGCGCGTGACCGGGAAGAGGGGTATGTGGAGACAACAGAAAAGAGATACGACTCCAGACCTCTGCCTCAGCGTCCGGCACAGATGCCGGATTTGAGAATAAGGAATATTCGTTTTATCGATACGAACCGCAATCATGTGATTGATGCCGGTGAAAGTAGCAAGGTGATTTTTGAAGTGGTGAATGAAGGACGTACTCCGGTCTACGATGTTGTTCCTGCGCTTGAAGAGGTGACCGGAATGAAGAATATCTATATCTCTCCATCGGTGATGATAGAAAAAATTGCTCCCGGTGAGGGGATACGCTATACAGCCACTATACATGGCGGAGAGAAATTGAAAAGTGGCGAGGTGGTATTGCGTGCTACCATCGCTGCCGGAGATTATTCCGAGTGCGACTGGCAGGAGTTTTCATTACCTACTCAGAAAAGAAAGAGGTAATCAGAAAAGAAAAAGGTAAGAGGTTGTTTCTCCTCTTAAAGGCAAAAAACATCCTCAAAATAACTCTTAAAATGATGCCGGACAGAATTTTGACGGACCCTATATATATTAAGAGATATTGGAGACATTGTGTACTTTTGCATCATCAATCTGTCTGCTAACTACTAAATTTATATCTTGATATGATAGACTTTACCCGATTTCCTTCTCCTTGTTACATCATGGAAGAAGAGTTGCTGAGAAAGAATCTGAATTTGATAAAGAGTGTGGCCGATAAGGCGGGAGTGGAAATCATCCTTGCTTTCAAATCTTTTGCCATGTGGCGCTCTTTCCCTATATTTCGTGAGTATATCGCACATTCTACGGCGAGTTCTGTGTATGAGGCCCGACTGGCTTTGGAAGAGTTCGGAAGTAAAGCGCACACTTATTCGCCGGCATATACCGAATCGGATTTTCCGGAAATCATGCGTTGCAGCAGTCATATTACCTTCAATTCCTTGACGCAATTCCGCCGCTTTTATCTGTTGGTTGAAGCCGGAGGAAAGAGTATCTCTTGCGGTATTCGCATTAATCCCGAGTATTCTGAGGTTGAAACGGAACTGTATAACCCTTGTGCTCCCGGTACCCGTTTTGGTGTTACTTCCGATTTGCTGCCCGAAACTCTTCCGGAAGGAATTGACGGTTTTCATTGCCATTGTCATTGCGAATCTTCTTCTTTTGAACTGGAACGCACTTTGCAGCATCTTGAAGCAAAGTTTTTCCGTTGGTTTCCACAGATAAAGTGGCTGAATTTAGGTGGAGGACATCTAATGACCCGCAAAGATTATGACACGGAACATCTTATCCGTCTGCTGCAAGGATTGAAATCCCGTTATCCTCATCTGCACATCATTCTTGAACCCGGTTCGGCCTTTACTTGGCAAACGGGGGTGCTGGCTTCCGAGGTTGTGGACATTGTAGAGAGTCGCGGCATTAAAACAGCCATATTGAACGTCAGTTTCACCTGTCACATGCCCGACTGTCTTGAAATGCCTTATCAGCCTGTGGTGCGCGGAGCGGAAATGGGAAATGAAGGTCCTTATGTCTACCGTCTCGGTGGTAATTCCTGTTTAAGTGGCGATTACATGGGGGTATGGAGCTTTGATCATGAATTACAAATCGGTGAACGGATCGTATTTGAAGATATGATACATTACACGATGGTCAAAACGAATATGTTTAACGGTATCCATCATCCTGCCATTGCATTGTGGACGAAAGAGGGAACAGCCGAAATATACAAAGAATTTTCTTATGAAGATTACCGTGACAGAATGAGTTGATAATCAAATAGATTGTTTTTCGGAGCGGGCAAAGGATAAGTTTTCTTACGAAAAAAGTGTGCAGAATGTTTGCACGTTTAGAGAAAATCCCTACCTTTGCAACCGCAAACGAAAAATGCGGAAATAGCTCAGTTGGTAGAGCATAACCTTGCCAAGGTTAGGGTCGCGAGTTCGAGTCTCGTTTTCCGCTCTCTTTGAAATATTGGAAATCCTTTCTTTGCCCAGGTGGCGGAATTGGTAGACGCGCACGTTTCAGGTGCGTGTGTCGAGAGGCATGCAGGTTCGAGTCCTGTTCTGGGCACAGTCTTTTGGAAATGATAAATTGATGAAAGACTTTAATTGCGGAAATAGCTCAGTTGGTAGAGCATAACCTTGCCAAGGTTAGGGTCGC
>CAUEFX010000077.1 GCA_958477465.1 uncultured Bacteroides sp. | reverse complement strand
CTATGTAATTTTGATGTAACTGAAAGTTAAATACGTTAAATTTTAGCCATTTCGTATCTATATAGAATCCACACAGTCACTTTTCTACCGTTTAGAACGTATAATACTGATAATCAACTAATAATAGATTCGAAGATTGCAAATCTTTACAAGATATAATATTACCCGATTCTATAACAAAGATTTGCAGAGATACATTTATGTTGTGTCAATCATTAAAAAAAATCAAATTGCCCAATTCCTTGACGGAAATTGGTAATAGTGCCTTTATGTATTGTAAAGCCTTACAAGAAATAGATTTACCTAATACATTAAGTGAAATTGGTAGCTGTATTTTTTCAAATTGTAGCTCTTTGCGCAGAATCAATATCTCTGTTTCTTTGAATTATATTCCAAAATACGCATTTGCCAACTGTTCAAAATTAAAAAGAATCACTTTACCCAATTCAATAAAGCATATAGAGAGTGGAGCTTTTTCTCGCTGTAATTTTTTGCGAGAAATAAAACTATCGAAAGAACTTATAGATATTGATTCCAGTGCTTTTTCCAGTTGTAAATTGCTGAATGAAATAGAATTACCAAATGGTATCGAAAGTATTAATGATGGAGCATTTTGGGGATGTGAATCTTTGGAAACAATCTCTTTGCCCAATTCAATACAACATATCGGGAACAATACTTTCGGGTTTTGTCCATCCTTAGAAAAAATAGAATGTGATAATGAATACTATTATACTGTTGACGGAGTATTATTCGACAAAAAAGACAAGAAGCTTGTTAGGTATCCACAAGGACGAACTGAACGAAAATACACAATTCCCAATGGAATATTAATAATTGGACAAGCAGCATTCGGTAATTGTTGTGATTTGGAGGAAATTATTCTACCAGAATCTGTCAAAATTTTGAAAAGCGATGCTTTCCATAGCTGTTCAAAACTGAAATCTATAAAACTACCCAATCAAATAAGTTCAATCGCTCCTTCTGCATTTTTTTACTGTTGGGATTTAAAAGGTATTGAATGTGATTCTCCTTTCTTTAAATCCATAGACGGAGTGCTGTTTACGGCTGACCTCAAAACTCTTGTATGTTACCCTCAAGGGAAAGGTTGTGATAATTACGTTGTTCCCGATTCTGTAACCAATATAGCTGAAGATGCTTTTTGTAGCTTCGTATCTCCTTGGACTGCTGATTCCTGCAAAAGAATAACGCTCCCAAAATCAATAAATGAAATAACAGATACAACTTTTGAACACCATAAAAGTTTAAAATGGATTGAATGCGATAATGAACATTACAAATCCATAGACGGAGTATTGTTTACAGCCGATTGTAAAACATTGGTTTATTATCCACGAGGACGAGAAGATTCACAATACATCATTCCCGACACTGTTACAAAGATTGAAAATAGAGCATTTGCGTCCAACAGCTACTTGCGTAAAATCATTATCCCCAAAGGTAGAATGGAAGATTTTATAGAGATGTTCCCAGAAGATAATGAATACGAACTGGCAGAAGCGTAGCTGTCAGTATGCTGTAAATCTGTTTTTGAGAGCCATTACAAAAGTAGTGGCTCTTTTTCTGTACCTACGTCTAATTCTGTCGTAACCGCCAACCTACCTTTGTTGCAAAAAATCCCATGCAAAGGAAAATATTCAAATTCAAGATAATAAGCAAGGAGAGTAATTGTATCCTGTCGCTTGATTATACTAATCTGACTAACGAGATTATCCGTTCAATCACGAAAAATCTAATCAAAATAGAATCTAACGAGCAATGTAAATTGCTGTTTGTAGGGAAAGAAGATTGCAGGCTTACATTGGAAGATGTCTATAATTTGTCAAGCCTGTTCCAATCGGTTGTAGGTTCGGGTTTGGTATGGGATATTATAGGAGATTACCTATATACGGACGAGAGCCAAGACTTGGACGGTTACCTGCTTATTAACCCTGATATTATCAATCAATGAGCAACACACTACCACTATTCCAACAATACACTCCATACGATACGGAGATTGTAAAGACCGCCACCCGATATGGCTTATACCTTATCGGTGGAACGGCAATAGACTTGCTGTGTAGGTATTACTCCATTCCGTTTTGGAGAAACAGATCTGATAATGACCTTGATTTTTGGACAGCATACGATAACAGCCATAAGGACAAGTTTATCCGCAATATCAAACACACTTTAGGGTTTGTGGTTAAGGAAGATTCAGACTATATGCTATCTTTGGAATCTTCCAATATCCATACAGACACGGATATACTTATTGATTATGAGTACAATAACAGCAGGTTTGGCTGTATTATCAATGATATAAAGGTCATGTCCCCAATATACCTATTTGCATCCAAGTTTGACCGTTATGTAAACTGCAGTAATGTACAGCGTAAGACTACCGATTTCAAAGATTTACAAACCCTCCTATTATTAATTGAGCGGACAAATGGTTTTGATGAACTTGAAAACCACTTATCCGCTCTGAATTATGACCAAAGAGCCGAAAATTTACTCAATGACATTATAACAAGTATGATATGACAATACAGATAATTACCAAATTGGAGCTTATTCTATATCGGATATTACATCCAAATCAACATCCGACACCGAAGCCGAAGACTTTTTGGGTAACAAGCTATCCACTTCGTTAGGGTCTATCGTTATCCCCAGTTCCTCAATCGTACCAAGTTCTTTCTTGGGAGACAAAGAAGAAAGCATCTTACTTAATTGAGGAATATTGGCTTTCTTGCATTTTATCTCTTCAAGCGTTTCACCATCTTCAGGATGATTTTCTTTCCAAAAACGAATGAAATAATCTCCAATATCTAAGCCTTTTGCCTTATCCTCTTCTGTTATTCCCTCTTGTGCTTCCAAATCATAAATGCTGACATCAAGTCCAGCAGCTAGCAGTATTTCAGCTTTTTCAGTCCAATCTTCGGTTGCGTTAAGGTCAGGAAAAAGTATAATTGGCTGGTTTGCATCTTTCAATACTTGATATACTTCGTCTGTTGTCCATTTACAACCATTCTTGCCACCTGTTGCAAGCCAAATATATTCGGGCATACATATATCGCATATAATGGCAGTCTTTTCAGATTCCACTATTGCAATAGGCTTGTCTACCTCACCTGCCAACAAATGTTCTCCGAAGAAACACAACTTGTTTTCAAAGTCATAATCTTTCATTAGGCTTTTTCCTGCGTAAAGTATTCTGAGTCCGTCATTGTCTGTCTGATAACTATTGGTTTTATAGTCATACTTAAATACGCTTTGCTCTTCCTTTACCCTTTTACCTGTATTCGGGTCATAAGCCATTTCCTTTACCTGTCTGATAAGACCATCTTTTGCTTTCATAATAAAAGCAGCTCCATACTTGTTGTCCTTTCTAAACAGCATTGATATTCGTACATCGTATTTCTGAAAGGCAGCCAAAACTTTTTGTTTACCAAATATTGTAACCAAAAAGCAGAAAAGAGCATTTTTTACATAATCAACAATTTTAGAATAACGTCTGTTTACTCTTTCTTCTTTAACAACTGATGTTGTTTTTTTGGATTCATTTTCTGTGTACATAAATTTGTTATTTTTATTAATAATTTCTTCAAAATACTTTCTTGGCGGATAATGATACCTACAAGAATTAATTCTCTCACAACGACCTACATAGTCTGCTAACGGTAGTCCTGTATCTACATCAATGTACAAAGTAAATTTTTCTGCCCCACAATGGGGGCAGGCATGATACTTCCGTCTGTTACCGCTTGGCTCAAGGATGTATTTATGATCATTATTCTTCATCTTCTATAAATATCTTTTTGTAAATACCACTCCCTTTTGCCCCACGTTCAAAGTATTCGCTCTTCTTAGAGATAAATTTCTTTGCAGAGTCATATGTCAGCCCCATTCTTATTCCTAAATCAATCCCTTCTTTTAATTTGAATTGAGAAGGAAGTGCTTCATAAAACTTGCGTTTATCCTCGCTCATCTCCTGACGTATGTCTTTGGCAAATACAAGCTCGTGTACTTTCTTAATTTCTTGCATAAAATAGTTGACAAGGCAGATAGCTCCCTCAACAGCTCTGATGCCTACGCAGTTCATGCTTTCTTCTCCAGCAGCATAATACATCATTTGCAAGATGAGGGCAAAGCGAAGTACATAAATATCCATTTTTCCGTATGCACCTGCATAGGTTTCTCCCTCATTGTTTTGAAGTGTGTTCTTATGAATGGTGTTTCGCCATGATATGATGTGTTCTTTGGCTTCGGGAGATAAGTCAAGAACGGTGGGTATGATGTTTTCCCCCATTTTTTCCAAAGGAACAGCAAATAAGGTTTCGATAAATTGATAGTACCATTCTTTCAATTCTCTGCTTACACTCATTTCCGTCCATTCAGTTATCTTTTCATTCTGTGGCATAGCAAACAGAATGCGGTCTAAAAATCCACAATGTAACAGCTCTTTTGTAATCAGCTCTGAAAGGATTCCCGTCTGTATTCCCCCTATAATGGAGAGAAATGGCTTGGGGATTCGTATTGATTCCGATGTTTTGCGATCTACGGAAATGGATTCCTTGCTCCAAATACTCAGATAATTGGTTATGTCTGAACCGCCTGTATATTTGTTCATGTTTCTTAGCCAGCCCATGATTTCATCCATGTACAGCAATATTCCTCTCGGACTGTCTTTAAGCTGAGTACATAAGGCTTCGATTGTAAAGTCTTTGACAACTTGTTTACTAAACTTAGGAATGGGTATTTCGGCTGAGCTGTCATTCTTCTTTGCCTGTTGGTATTCTTTCATTTCCTGTCGGTAGTTTTGGAACATTTCTTCATCCTTTTTAATAATAGGTTCAAGTGCATATTTTAAAGGATGGGTCTTACCTGTGTTCGGCTTGCCAATTATGACAGCAAAAATCATTGCAGTTTCGATGAAATCCTCATTGAAACGTATGGTTACACTATATCCCATTGCAGTAGAACAAGCCACTAACAGAGCTAAAGAGAGATACTCCTTTGAATAGTCATAGCATTTGTTGGTTTCGTCCACGAGCTCTTGCAATTTCTTAGGATATACTTCCAACGGAAATTTATTTCTTTTCATGGTATCAAACATTTAGGGTTGATATTACGTTTTCTACATCACTAAGTAAAAATAAGGACTTGCGACCGACCTTTCGGCAGGGGAGCATTCCTCTGTTTATAAGACGGTGGACTGTTGAGTAGCTGCATCTAAGCATGTCTGCCACTTCTTTGCGGGTTAAATACTTAGGAGATTTCTTCTCCTTTTTTACTTCTATTTTGCTGAGGGCTGTCTTCATCGTCTGCTCTAACAAATCAACCTTTGCAATCAAGGTATCATCTATGATTAAAAAGTTTTTTTTCATAGCCTTTTTTGTTTTATTATGGTGCAAAGGTGAAAATTTCCTTTGAAACCGTCTTTCGTTTGTCCTCAGGACACTTTTGCAAAAAAACATTAAAGGGCAACTCGCTTTACGCCAGTTGCCCTTTAATATTGTTTGCCTTACAATCTCAGTACATCACTCTTTAGCGTGTTCGTTCCAAAGATTGTTTTTACTCATTATATTAGCATGAAGCCACTCTTTCATTTCTTTTAGTTTTGCTTGATTATTACTTCCTGCTCCAAGCAAATGCTCGACCTTTTTTACAATTCCATTTATCTGTTGGTTTACTTTGAGATTGAAGTCTGATTGCTCCCTTTTTTCTTTTCGGATTTTTTGAATTCCTTTTCTTATTTTCTCTGTGTCATAGTCAAAAAACACATTGCAGACTTTGGCTATATCTGTGATAGTTAGGTATTGAAATTCAAAGTTGTTTAATAAAGCGATAGTGAAGAATATGGAATCATTTAAAGTAAATGCTTTTATTCCTCTTTCCTTGTTTTGAATTTCTAAAAAATATTTTTTAAAAGAACGACAAAATTTCTCAAATTGTTCCTCATATTCTGTTTCTTCTTCGTTATTATTTTTTATGAAACTATCAAAGTCATTTCTTAACCGCTTCAGCATTTCCTGACGTCTTTCAGGTGGAGCAGGGACTAAATGTAAACCATAGCTTTCTAGTGTTTTAACATTAATAATATGCTTTTTCATGTTTCTATTTAAAAAATTCGTAATTACTCAATATCTCTGCATTTTCTTCCTTACCGATACGGATATATTTCATAAAGGAAGTTTCTGTTCGGTGTCCTGTCAGCTTCATTATTGAAAGAGTGGGCATACCGCTTTTATAGGCATTGGTCGCAAACGAGCGTCTTGCGGTATGAGAGCTTACCAGTTCATATTTGTGGTAAGTTACCTCTGTACGCTTTCCGCCTATTGTTTCGGTTCGGGTTATAAGTTCCGTTATTCCTGCTGCTTTACAAATGGTTTTCAGATTTCTGTTTGTTGCTTGGTTGCATTGTACCTTAGGCATTGCCTGATTGTATTTCTCGAATATTTCCCTTACCTTTGGATGGATAGGAATAACAACCCTTTCCTTTGTCTTTTGAGTATCAATCTCTATCGTACCTGTACTATCGTGGAAATGCTTCTGTTCCAAACGAGCCATATCGCCATATCGCAGCCCTGTATAACAGCTAACGAGGAATGCGTCTCGTACTTGTGCCAAATTTTCGGGTAATTTAAGATTATACAGGGCTGTTAGTTCGGTTTCATTCAGATATACCGTTTCCACTTCTTCACGGAATACCTTAAACTTACGGTAGCTGTCATTAAGGGTATAGCCATTCTCGTGGGCAAATCGGGCAAAGACTTTAATGCTCTTGACTATCTTTCCTATGCCGTTAGTCTTATATTTTCCCCTGTCGTGTTCCGCTTCAGTAGTCATATATTTTAGGAATGCTGCATAAAAGTAAGCATCTACATCTTCTAAAGATAGTTTCTTTATATTGGCATATTCGCAGAACTCCCTAACAATTTTCACTGCTGCTTTATGGTTATAGATAGAACCTTTGGCAAACTTCTCCCCCTTTTGATTTAGAATAGACTGATTCTCACACAACTCAATATAATAATTGGCTAACTCAAAGAAATCAGTAATCAAAGGTTTGCTTTCTTTTTCTTCTTCCTGCTCTTCGGGTTGCTCTCCTAACAATTCTTTCCTTAACTCTGTGCGAACCTGCTCCAATGTCGGAGTTACTCCATGAGCTTGACATAACTCCAATATCATAATTAAAGCATTCTGGGTTTTCTCTATCTCCTTATTAATATTACGCATAATCAACTGTAACTGCGGATTGCCCTTTAATTGCGGATTCTTCTTTGCATCCTCAATGGCTCTCCCTGCTTCGCTGTCCCAACAGGAACGATTCAGTTTGTACTTTGACGGAAGATAATAAGAGAATCTTTCACCATTAATATTGGTACGCACTCTGATAGTAGAGACTTCCAATGCAGGGTTCTTTAGTGAGAACTTGACTTTGTTAGTGGAATAAAAGGTTTTGATTAGCCTGTTCATATATAGTTTATTATGATTTTCTGTGGTTATTAAATCAAAAATCGTTCCACGGAAAAAACAGGGTAATTTAAGGCAAAAAGTGATTTGAGGTGATTTGGATAACTTATACTATTATTATGACTAATCGTCAGATTATTAGACAATTTGTCAGTTGATTTGCTCCTAAATCTGACAAATTAGTCATAGAGATACCCAGCATTTCTTGGATTTTATATGTTTTGTCATTAACGTATATTAACCTTGTCGCCTATAATCTGATTATCAATGGCACTAATTGGCACTTCTTGGCACTTGTAAACTGTTACAAGCCCAATTGTAGCAAGGTCTTTCGCAGGCTGAGTGCCAAGTGCCACGAGTGCCGTATATTGTAATATCAGGGATATAGGATAGCAGGGATATATTGGATTATTGATTTGGTCTCCCTTTGGGGCTCTCTCACCACAAGAATAGCAAAAGCTTTTGCTTTCTTATATTCTCTGTACAATAAGTTGTAGGACTACTTGTCTTATAATCATCATTGTGGTACTATAATTAAGTGATGATTTATTATAATTAATAGGATATAACCATATTACGACAATTAATGTCAAAATTATGCGATTGTAATAATCATTATTATCTTTGTACATTGTTATTATAGCGAATAATGATAATTATCAGTTGCGCCCAATACAGAGCCCAATATTAAGATTACTTATGCAGTCTTATGATACTTATCGCTACCGATAATCAATAATGATAATATTAATTAATGTATCAACAAGTATCAATAGAATGCAGTACAGAGTGATAATTGAAGGATTGGTAGTCCAACAACTGACAGCAAAAGCCCTGAGCAATTATTGCTTGGGGCTTTTTGTTTGTATGCCCGGCAGGGATGTATCCGGGTTCACCACAGAGTAGCACAGAGTAACACAGAGTAACCCTTTTTTTAATCTTCTGCAAAGATAGTTCACTTTCGCATTTTAACATAACATACCCACAGGGTTTTCGGACTGACTCAGTTTTCAGACTGCCCCCTTTTTACCAGTATGTTTTCAGAATCATACTGGCTCAGTTTTTATACTTGAGAATTTAGCATTACGTTATACGTATAATTTAGCAACTCTGAACAAAAAGAATTCCGGCAAATTTTCAAACTGAGCCGCAAAATATTACTCTGTGTTCCTCTGTGTACTCTGTGGTGATCGATCCTCCGTCTTCTTCTTGAAAAAATCATTCGTTTACTTGTCTTCCGCCTGTGCCGCCCGATTTGTATTGGGTGGAGCTATTATAGTTTGTTAAACACCCGTTTATTATCTGTCTGTGGACAATATTGATAGATAATAAGAACAAAAATGCAAGGTTTTGCCATTTTCTTTTTCTATTTTTGCATCGTGTACGCAAACGACGTGCACCTGAACTGTAATATTATAAACTGTTTAAATAGATAAAGTATGAAAACAAACTATGAAATTCGCTATGCTGCGCATCCGGAAGATGCAAAAAGCTACGATACCACGAGAATCCGTCGTGACTTCCTGATTGAAAAAGTATTCTCGGCAAACGAGGTAAATATGGTATATTCTATGTACGACCGCATGGTAGTCGGTGGTGCAATGCCGGTAGGAGAGGTGCTGAAACTGGAAGCCATCGATCCGCTGAAAGCTCCTTTCTTCCTGACCCGTCGTGAAATGGGTATTTTCAATGTAGGCGGTCCCGGTGTAGTGAAAGCCGGTGATGCCGTATTCGAACTTGATTATAAGGAAGCCCTTTACCTGGGTTCCGGAGACCGTGAAGTGACTTTCGAAAGCAAGGATGAAAAGAATCCTGCCAAATTCTATTTCAACTCATTGACTGCTCACCGCAATTATCCGGATAAGAAGGTTACGAAGAAGGATGCCGTGGTTGCAGAAATGGGATCACTGGAAGGCTCCAACCACCGTAATATCAATAAGATGCTGGTGAATCAGGTATTGCCTACCTGCCAGTTGCAGATGGGTATGACGGAATTGGCTCCGGGAAGCGTATGGAACACGATGCCGGCCCACGTTCACAGCCGCCGTATGGAAGCTTATTTCTATTTTGAAGTTCCCGAAGAACATGCTGTATGCCATTTCATGGGTGAGGTAGACGAAACACGTCACGTATGGATGAAGGGCGATCAGGCTGTATTGTCTCCCGAATGGTCTATTCACTCAGCTGCCGCTACGCACAACTATACATTTATCTGGGGTATGGGCGGAGAAAACCTCGACTATGGAGACCAGGATTTCTCACTGATTACAGACCTTAAATAAGGCGGCAATGTGCCGGTAGGGTAATGTTTCAATTTGAGAAACAGCACAAAAAGAACAATTAATTAACAACCTTCGTGCCGGGATATGCGGGTGGATGCCTTTAGGGGCATGCCGACATATAGGCACATAAATAATTATTATTATGGTAAACTTTTCATTAGAAGGTAAAGTAGCACTGGTAACAGGTGCATCTTACGGAATCGGTTTTGCGCTGGCTACGGCTTTTGCTCAGGCAGGTGCAAAGATTGTGTTTAACGATATCAAGCAAGAACTGGTAGACAAAGGTCTTGCCGCTTACAAAGCTGAAGGTATCGAGGCTAAAGGATATGTATGTGATGTGACCAATGAAGAGCAGGTAAACGCTCTGGTTGCTCAGATCGAGAAAGAAGTAGGGGTTATCGACATTCTGGTTAATAATGCAGGTATCATCAAGCGTATTCCGATGCATGAAATGACCGCTGCCGAATTCCGCCAGGTTATCGACATCGACCTGAACGGCCCGTTCATCGTGTCAAAGGCAGTCATTCCTTCAATGATTAAAAAAGGCCACGGTAAAATCATCAACATCTGCTCAATGATGAGTGAGTTGGGACGTGAAACTGTATCAGCTTATGCTGCTGCCAAGGGTGGTCTGAAGATGTTGACTAAGAACATTGCTTCTGAGTACGGTGAATTCAACATTCAGTGCAATGGCATCGGCCCGGGTTATATCGCTACTCCGCAGACTGCTCCGTTGCGCGAGATCCAACCGGACGGTTCACGTCATCCGTTCGATTCATTCATCATCGCCAAAACACCGGCTGCCCGTTGGGGAACTCCGGAGGATTTGATGGGACCGGCCGTATTCTTGGCATCGGATGCCTCTAATTTTGTAAACGGACATATCCTGTACGTTGACGGCGGTATCTTGGCATACATCGGAAAACAACCGAAATAAAAGACAAAAGACAGTCATACTGTAGGGCGGGGGAGGACTCCGCCCTTTCAGGTTTTTAGTATCAAATAACAACAGAAAGATGAAAAAACTATTTTTCTTTATTGCAACCGCTCTTGTCTGTTTTGCCTGCAACGAGAGTAAAACGGTTACTGTAACGGTAACGAACCCGACTGCCATGGAGCGTGCCGGTGAGATGGTAGAGGTATCCATGAGTGATGTTACTTCTAAATTGCAATTGGCAGATACGGCACAGATTGTCGTACTCGATGCTGACGGACAGCAGGTACCTTATCAGATTACGTATGACGAGAAAGTGATTTTCCCGGCTACGGTAAAGGCGAACGGGACTGCTGCTTATACTATCCAGGCAGGCGAACCGGCTGTTTTTGCTACAAAGGCATGCGGACGCTACTATCCCGAACGTGTGGATGATGTGGCATGGGAGAATGATCTGGTTGCTTTCCGTACTTATGGCCCGGCTCTGCAGGCTTCCGGCGAGCGTGCTTTCGGCTATGATGTCTGGACCAAATACAACACGACAGAACCGGTTGTAGAAGCCCGTTATGCCAGCGAATTGAATCCGGAGACAAAGGTAAAGATCAACGAACTGAAGAAGACGGATCCTGAGGCAGCAAGTGAGCTTTACCGCTCGGTTTCTTATCACGTAGACCATGGCAATGGACTGGATTGCTACAAAGTAGGACCGACATTGGGCGGTGGTACGGCTGCCCTGCTGGTTGATGGTGAGATTGTTTATCCTTATTGCTACGCCACACAGGAGATTCTGGACAACGGTCCGCTGCGTTTCACTGTGAAACTGGTGTACAACCCCTTGACGGTGAAAGAGAATACGGATGTGGTGGAGACTCGTCTGATCTCTCTGGATGCAGGTTCGCACCTGAACAAGACGGTTGTTTCTTACAGCAACCTGAATGAGGTGACTCCTGTTGCTACCGGTCTTGTGCTTCATGAACCGGACGGTGCCGTTGTTGCCGATGCCGCTGACGGTTATATCACTTATGTAGACCCGACGGATAACGTAAACAACAACAATGGAAAGATTTTCGTCGGTGCAGCTTTCCCTGCCACGGTAAAAGAGGCTAAGGTCGTTCTTTTCCCGGAGAAGGAGAAGGAAGAGCTGCGCGGTGGAGCAGACGGTCATGTATTGGCTATCAGTGACTACGAGCCGGGTTCGGAATACACTTATTACTGGGGAGCTGCATGGGACAAGGCTGATATCAAAACAGCTGATGCCTGGAATGAGTATATGGCTTCGTTTGCACAGAAGCTGCGGGCTCCGCTGACAGTGACTGTACAGTAACCGGGGTATCCCCCCGAAAGGCTAAGAAAAGAGCCGTATCATTACTCAAAAACAGAGTCTGATACGGCTCTTTTTGTATTGTTTTCCACCAGATGTATGTTTCGCATCAGTCCGGCGTATTTGGCCCTTTTCACGGCGCTTCCCTTGAAAAGTACCCTGTATTGTTCTTCTGTCAGTGTATGCCAGTCCTTTTTCTCCATCTGCATGAAGAGCTCCGTAGGTTGCAGCTCCGGCGTCCGGCAAGGGGTGGCAAACTTGTTCCAGGGGCAGGCTTTCTGGCATTCGTCGCAACCGTATATCTTATTGCCCATTTTTTTGCCCTCAGAGAGCGGAATGGCGTCTCGGTGCTCAATGGTAAGGTAAGAGAGACAACGCCTCGAATTAAGCAAAAAGGGAGCCTCCAGCGCTTTTGCGGGGCATGCCTCTATGCATCGGTTACAATTGCCGCACCGGTTTTTCTGCGGCCGGTCGTATTCGTCTGCCTCGATATTGAGAAACAGCTCTCCCAGGAAAAAGCAGGAACCGGCATGCGGAAGGATGAGCTGGGTGTTTTTTCCTATCCAGCCGAGGCCTGCGCGATAGGCCCAATAACGCTCCAATACAGGGGCGGTATCACAGAATACGCGGCTCTGCAAGGGTAGGGGAGCGTGTGCGGAGATGAATGCCTGCAATGCGGTCAGTTTGGCTTTCATCAGGTCGTGGTAGTCCTTTCCGTAGGCATACCAGGCAAACTGGTATTGGTCTTCCCGCAATTGCCGGGCGGGATAATAGTTGAGAGCCACAGACAGGATGGTGCGTGTGCCCTCCATCAGCAGGCGGGGGTCGAGCCGTTTGTCAAGGTTGTTGCCCATGTAGTGCATGTCGGCCTGCATTCCTTGTGCCTGCCATCGGCAGAAAGCGTCGGCAACAGCCGGGCTCACCGGTTCTGCCGGTGCCATTCCGCATGCAGAAAAGCCGAGGCGTAGGGCTTCGGCTTTTATTTGGCTTACAGAAAGTTTTTTTGCAGAAAGGTCTTTTGCCTCCATGGTTTTGTTTTTATACTTTTACTTCCCGTCACTGTCACTATCCGCTTTATTTCCTGTCACTGGCATTATCCGGTTACCTTCCCGTCGTTATCATCGCTTGGCGGATTTTTCCGGGCAGGAAATACTTTAAAGGCGTATCCCTGTTGTTTCAGGTACTCGATGGAGCGGGGCAGGGCGTATGGCAGGTTTCCGTTATTCCACGATTTCAGTGAGTCGTGAAAGGTGATGATGGAACCGTTGCGCACATACCGTTTTACGTTGGCAAAGACCTGCTCGGGGCGTCTCCTCTTACTATAATCACGTGTCACCAGATCCCACATGATGATGTCATAGTGCTGTCTCAGTGTATGATACTGTCTGAATCCCATGTGTCCGTGCGGCGGACGGAAGAGGTCGGTCTTCATTTCCCGGTTGGCGAGGTCGGTGTTCTCCAGGTATTCATCGGCGGAGTATTCGAACCCGCGGATGTGGTTGAACGTGTGATTACCGATCCGGTGTCCGTGTTCTACCACCATTCTGAATATATCCGGATACTTCCTTATGTTATCGCCTACCATGAAAAAGGTGGCCTTGATGTCGTATTTGTCCAGCAACTCCAGTACCCACGGAGTCACTTCCGGAATGGGCCCGTCGTCGAAAGTCAGATAAACAGCTTTCTCGTCGGGATTCATCCGGAAGATCGCTTTCGGATATAGAGCGCGGAAAAACCACGGTGGTTGCTCTATAAACATAGCCTTTTTATCTTGCTTCTTTCATGCGGGAAACATACATGCCATACAGCTCGTCCAGCTTGCCGGAGTAGTTGTCTGCCAGTTTGGATTTATATTTCTCCATGATTTTCAATTCCTCGTTCAGCAGAGCGATGTGGTATTCGAATTCCCGTGTCGATACGAAGAATTGCGAATTGCCCAGACTGAGATACCAGGTGAGATATTCGATGGCTTTGTGGGCCAGCGCATCCATAATCTTGTCTGCCTTCTCCGTCTCTCCCAACTGGTAATAGGCTTCCGCCATCTGTACGGCGCCGTTCTGCCAATCGTAAGGAACGTTGTAGGCAGGAATCATCTTCTCTGCATAATCCAGTGCAGCGAGGGCTTTTTCCTTTTGGCCTTCTTTCATCAACTGCTCTACAAGCTGGGAGAAAATACGGCGGTGGGTGTAGCACATGCGCATGACGTTTTCGTCGATATAGATGCCCGGCTGGTCGATGCCGCCGAATTTGAACTTGTTCATCAGGTTGTCGTACATCTTCTCGCTGTCTACGGTCGCTCCCAACTTTTTGGTTTCGAACGGTGTGAAGCGGGAAGCGAGACCTTCCTGGATAAAGTGCTTGTCCATACCTAACTGATTCTCACGGCCTACGGTGATGGCCATGTACATCGGCCGCTCCCAGTTGGCATGCGCCAGCATTTCGAGCATCATCAGCTCGCTTTTGTAGAGTGCGCGCTTGGGTCTTCCGTTGTCGTCTCTCAGCAGGATATTCATGTGATCGGGGATTGAATCGCCCAATGCTTCCGGAATCTTCATACCGCTGCGGCGTACGGCTTCTTTGTCTATCTTGAGGACGATACTGTCGGTCGGGATAACGTGCAGCCCTTCTTTCTCGGAACGTATCCAGTATTTGAGGATGTTCTTCAATTCATAGGGGTCTTCTCCGAACTCCTTGTTCACATTCTGCAAAGCCTCCGGATTGTCGCTGCTTTTTGCCTGGGCATAGAGGGCGTCGATGGTCTGTTTGATTTCCGGACGGATCTGGATGTATTCATTGGTTCCTTCCACGTACTCTACGCGGTCCCAGGTGATGGGGAGCGACGGAGAGTCGTAAGCCGGACGTTTCATCTGGTCGATGTACCAGTCGGTTTGCAGATAGCTCAGGTTGCAGGTACGGGCATCGGTGCGGAAGCCTTCCGTCTCCTGGTTGTACCACAACGGGAAGGTGTCGTTGTCGCCGTTGGTGAAGATAATCGGATTACCGCTTTCCTGCAAAGACATCAGGTAGTTTTGTCCGAAATCGCGTGCGACATAACGTCCCGAGCGATCGTGGTCATCCCATGTCTGGCTTGCCATTTGGATGGGAACCAGCAGGCAGAGTACCGAAACCAGTACAGATGCCGGAAGTTCTTTCATCTTGGCATGGTCCTGCAGGAGTTTGGCAATACCTGCCACACCCATACCTACCCAGATGGCAAAGGCATAGAAGGAGCCTGCGTATGCATAATCTCGCTCGCGGGGCTGGCTCGGAGTCTGGTTCAGATAGAGCACGATGGCGATACCGGTCATGAAGAACAGGAAGAATACCACCCAGAATTGCTGTACGCCTTTCTGTCCGCGGTAGGCTTGCCAGAGGAGGCCGATAATACCTAAGAGCAGGGGCAGGCAGTAGAATACGTTGTGCCCTTTGTTCTCTTTCAGCTCCTGCGGAAGCAGGCTCTGATCGCCTACCAGCCAGTTGTCGATGAACGGAATGCCTGTAATCCAGTTGCCGTGTTCTATTTCACCGCTTCCCTGGAGGTCGTTCTGACGTCCGGCAAAGTTCCACATAAAGTAGCGCCAGTACATGAAGTTGAGCTGGTAGCGGAAGAAGAACTTGATATTCTCCCATTGGGTCGGGATGTTGACCATGATGGCGTTGCCGCATTCGTCGTATGGAACATCGACACCGCTGATGTCTACCCAGCTTTTGTATTGTGCCGCATGCAGGCCGCTGTACATACGCGGGAAGAGCATGTTTTGTGCATATTTGTACTCCACACGTCCGGGAACCTCGATATACGAGTCTTTCTCGTCTGCGGATGTCTTCTCTTTACGGATGTATTTGGTGGTGCTGCTGGCTTCCACCGGAACGCAGTAGCCGTCTTTCACCTCCAGTTCCACCTTCGAGGAGTAGGCCTGTCCGTAGAATAGCGGGCGGGTTCCGTACTGTTCCCGTCCTAAGTATTCACCCAATGTGAAGATATCTTCGGGAGAGTTCTGGTCCATCGGGGTGTTGGCCGTCGAGCGGATAACGATCAGGGCGTATGACGAATACCCTACCATGATCATCATGGTGCAGAGCAGGGCGGTGTTCATGCTGCGTGCGGATATCTGGTATTTCCGGTCGAGCTTCTTCGCAAACAGGTAGAGCCCCAAGGCTGCCAGCACGATGATGCCGATAATGACGCTGCTCACTCCGTGTCCGTAGAACGGAATACCCAGCAGGGCGATGGTGAGCAGGAAGGAGATATTCATGCGCATGCGGCTGGTTTCCGTATAGCTCTCGTATACTCCCCAGATGATGCTTGCCGCAAGTATGATGATATAAACGATGACACCGGTATTGAATGGCAGCCCCATGCTGTTGACAAAGAGCAGTTCGAACCATCCGCCTACTTTCACTACTCCCGGCACAATGCCGTAAAGTACGATTCCTACCAGCACCATAGAGCCGAAAAGGGCCAAGAGCGAACCTTTGGCATTGGCATCGGGGACTTTTTTATAGTAATATACCAATACGATGGCGGGCAGACAAAGCAGGTTCAGCAAGTGGACACCGATGCTCAATCCGGTGAGATAGGCAATCAGGATGATCCAGCGGTCGCTGTGCGGCTGGTCGGCAACGTCTTCCCACTTCAGAATCAGCCAGAATACGACGGCTGTGAACAGGGAGGAGTAGGCGTAGACTTCACCTTCGACGGCACTGAACCAGAAGGTGTCACTGAATGTATATACCAATGCACCGACAAGTCCGCTGCCCATAACGGTGATCAGCTGACCGGCGGTAATGTTGTTTTCGTCCTTGATAACGAGTTTGCGTACCAGATGGGTGATACTCCAGAAAAGGAACAGGATACAGGCACCGCTCATCAGGGCGCTCATGTAATTCACCATTTTGGCTACGGTGGTTGCATCGGAAGCAAATTGTGAGAACAGATTGGCTGTCAGCATGAAGAAAGGTGCGCCGGGCGGGTGACCTACTTCCAGTTTATAGCCGGTAGTAATGAACTCGGGACAATCCCAGAAACTGGCTGTCGGCTCTATTGTCATGCAATAGACCGTGGCAGCAATAATGAAAGTAAGCCAACCGACGAGGTTGTTTACGGTTTTGTACTGTTTCATTAAAACGATGGTTGTTTATTCATTAACATGTTAAGTGGGCGCAAAGATAACGAATTACATGTATAAAGAAGTGGAAAGGGATGAATAATTATAAGATTTTAGGAAGAAGCCCGTGTGCAACAGCCTTTGACAGACTGTGTTTGTAGGTGTGCGGATACGGCAGGGCTGACGCATTAAAAATCTTTCATAGATAAAAGTTCACAAAGTAGTTTTTC
>CAUEFX010000076.1 GCA_958477465.1 uncultured Bacteroides sp. | reverse complement strand
CACGACTTCCACAATTCTTCTAACCTTAAATCTAAATCTCTATGAAAAAAACGTGCTGCAAATATAACGGTTTGTTCATTATTCAGGTGTTAATAAAGCGCATAAAGAGAGAATAAAAATTAATAATTATAAATATTTCTCCAAAATCACCCTGCTTATTTGGCTGTTTAGGGAATTAATGGCATTGATTTTATTAATTTATCATAAATGGGATTCAACTTCAGCAGGCTGGGGACTCCTGTAATAAACATCTGTTTTCGGGCACGGGTCATTGCAACATTCAATTTTCGGTCAATCAGTATTCCGTTGTCTACCGTTAAGTTAGAGAGAAACTTAAGTTGGTAAGGATAGTTGACGCAGAACGAATAAATGATGACATCCCGTTCACTTCCCTGAAAACGTTCGACTGTGTCGATCAGTATCCTGTTAAGCATCGGGATATTTAGCCGGGCAATTTCCTGTTTGATGAGCGCTATCTGACTGCGATAGGGGGTGATGATGCCTAAGGTTTGTGCCGTATTGAATTCTTTCTCGTTCTTTTGATAAATATCTGACGCCAACCGGGCAACGATACGGGCTTCCGAACGGTTCGTCTTAGCCGATGCTCCTGCAGGCTCCGGTTCGGATGGATAGAAAGCGAGGCGCGTGATGCCGGTCGAATCTTCCAGTTGATGAGGCAACCCTACGGGTAGCAGGCGTCCTTCGTAGAAAGCGCGGTTGGCAAAGAGGGCCACTTCGGGGTGCATACGTCCTTGGCGGCAAAGCATGTCGGTTGAGAGTTGGAGATTGAGATTCGGAAGTTGGGAATTGTCTTCAGAAAAGGAGGATACATTGCCTTCTGAGGACTTGGAGTGGCTTTTTGCATGGCGATAAAGGCGCTCGAAAAGAGAGTCTTTGAGGTTGGTCAGCCCGATGGCGCGCAATGGCTCATGGTGTATTTCAGACTGATCTTCACGTTGAAGGACAACCGCCGGAAGCTGTTTGTGGTCGCCTATGAGGATGAATTTTCCGATGGCATTATCTCCCGATATGCTGCGGGCACAAAGGATGCCCAATAACTGAGGCTCGAGAATCTGGGTCGCTTCATCGACAATGGCTACATCGAATTTTTTCAGACGGAAAAGCTCCGGTTTGCCGGAAATAGAGGCTACCGTGCCTATGAATATCCGGCAGCGTGCAATGCGGGCAGTCACTTCCGAACGGCGCATGCAGGTTGACAACTCATTCTCTATCAGATGGCTGCGATAGATCTCGTCACAGGACAGTTCGCTGCCTATGCGGATAAAGTCCACTTCGGGGCGGATGGAAGAGAGTGATTTGCAGATCTCATCTACAGCACGGTTGGTGTATGACAGCAGAAGTATCTGTGCTTGTTCGTCCCGATGGAACGTTTCTACCATTTTCTTGAGGGCGCAAGAGGTCTTTCCGGTTCCTGGAGGGCCTACCAGCAGGAAATAGTCTTTGGCCGCCTGTGCTTTGAGGGCAACGCGGGAGAAGTCATCGGTGGCGGCAGTGATGCGGGGAATGAAAGATTCGTCAAAGGCAGGGGGGCGTTGGGCGAGAAGCAGATCCCGGCGGTCTTTTGTTGCCGATGCAAAGGCTGACAATCCGTAGTACATATTGCGGAAAGTGGTATCCATTGTGTCGTGCTCGATGGCATATAGGCTGTCAGGAGGCAGGACCGAAGAGTTCTGTTGGCTGGCGCGCAGGCGGATACGTATCTCTTCTTCAGTGATTGTTTCGATATTGCCTTTGAACACCATTTTGTTGGTGACATTATCGGCATCAGTGTTGCGTTCGTATAGCACAATGGAATCTCCTTGTCGGAAGTTGGGTAGAGCCTCCTCCCGGAATATCTCTTTGGATAAGATGATAGAGGCTTTATGCTCATCGGCTGCGTGGTTCTCTTTGATGCGCAGGTCATAGAGGATTTCTCCGGCTTCGGATTTCTCGGCAAGTGTAGAGAGCCATAAGGCAGCAGCTCCTGTGCGTCCTTCGTAGTCTACATCTCCGGATTTGGAAGTGTAGAGCTCTTTGGTTATAAAATTATACAGGGCATAGAAATAGGCTTGCTCCAAAGGAGACAGGGCGGCAAGGTGTTGTGCGAATGTGTCGATGGAGGGGCACAGGTACTGTTCCCAAAAGCGACCTTGTAACCCCCGTTCATTGAGAGTTTTCGCTTGGACCGACTGCAGTTTGGTGGCGGTATATTCAAGACTGTTATGTAATTGTATGCCATATTCATCGGCTACGATACGATTTCGAAGATCGATCACCCGGCGTACCATAGCCCATGACGGACGGGCCGGGTAGAGCAGAGGGTAACGTGTATAAAGCAGGTAGGCCTTTACCCGGTGGTGGTCCATCTTCATCGAATATTGGAGTACCGCCTGATAGAGCAACATCTGTACCTTGTTATTCTCTTTCGGCTCTACTTTATTGCGGATGCTGTATTCGTCTCCTTTGCCGGATTTCATTTCAATGAACGATGACATGTCCCGTTGCATATAGTCGAGACGTCCTTGCAGACCGAGCGCCTCACAGATGTACGAGGGTTCGAGTACGGCGTCCGTCTTATCCATTTCATATCCGGGGGCGTGGAACGTATCGGTCACGACTTCCCGGATGTGTTCAAAGTGCATTTTGCAATCTTCAAAGAATTGGCGTTCCTTCTCTTTGTCCTGCAGGTCGGTGCAGGCGGCCAGTTCGATGGGATAACGGCGGAAGGCCTTTTGCATGCACGAGAGGTAGTCCACTTCTCCGTTTGCGTGGATCCATTCGTCCAGGAAAAGGTTGGCTATATTTCCTAATAACAACGGGCGCGCATTTTCAATAGGTTGTAAACGGGCCAGAAAGTAGTTGGCAGGATGATGGCCATACTCCCGGAAACACTCGGCAAGCGAACTGATATCTATCAGATAATCCGGTTCGAGAACGATGAAAGCCGGGCTGAGTATTCCGTTGCCGTCTATGTTTATATCCAGCAGATTGAGTTGTGCATGCTTCCAAAGGAGTTTGCAGGTCTCTGCGAACTCCTCGTTGATTTGAGGGATATTGTAGCGTACCCGTAACGGCTCGTCGGCAATATTGTCCAGTGGCGTTACATAGAGGAAATGCTCATCGGAATACTGGAAACACACCCGCATGCGTTCTATTTTTTTACGGGTGGGCGGAGCGATGATGTAAGTAGCATCCGTTTGGGGCAGCAACCTGTATAGCTCATCCGGGATGTCGCTTCCCGATAGCCTTTTCAGGAAAAAAGCGAGAGTCTTGGCATCGCGCAATAGCTTTTCCCGTTCGGGCTCTGCCCGGCGGTTCAGCACCGCATTGGAAGTCAGACGGAAAGTATGCAGACGATTCTGTTCCACGACCGATAAACCGATGCGTGCAGCTACAAAACTGATTCGTGCGGATAGATCGGTCATTTGCAGGCTTTCATTCTGCATCTGGCTACGGCAGAGACGTTCGAGCAGGTCACGCATTTGCTTATAGGCTATGCCGAGCTTATTGTCATCAATGCGGCAGACAGTCAACAAAATATCAAATGATTCTTTTATCTCCTTATTTTCCATGTGTGCAAAGATAATGCAAAACAATCTCTTTTTTCTTAATTATGCAAGTATATAAATCGTGATTTATATTTAAATTTGCAACATGAGATTCAGGTTATCAGAATCAGAATACGCGGAGTTGTCACATTCAGCGTAACATGGTAGGTACTCTAAAAAATCATATTATGTCGAAACGTTTCATTCTTTTTTTTCTCTTGTCGTGGCTTGTTGTAGTCAGTGCTTTAGCTCAACGTAAATGGGTAGTGTCCGATCAGGACTTGACCGTGTGGGATTCTCCCAATTACCTTAACAAACTCGGTATGGTGCATCGGGGTTATGAAATAACAGAGATAGGTTTTGATGGTGATATGATCCGCTTCGAGTTTGAAGGGCAAACAGCTTATGTCGCTACGTATTGTTGTAAACTGAAGGAACAAAAGGCCGAAAAGGCAAGTGAGGCTGTGAAAAGTGCGGACGTCAAAGAGGTTAAGAAAAATGGAGGCGAGAGTGTGAGGCAAAATATAACAGAAACAGTCCAAGAAGAAAATGCAGGCGTGGAAGATGTTTGTGATAGAACCGAAGAAACAGAGGTAACTCGTCCTGACAAGCGTGCGGAAAACAACTCTTTTTCTTCTGTTGTGTTCAACAGTTTGTCTTCTTTTATGGGACCTTGGTTTTTTCTGTGTCTTCTATTGGTGGTGTTATTTGCTTTTTTCCATGTCGATGTTCCGGGAATATTCGACAAGATGGCAGGAATGGATGTTGCCGACATAGGGGCAAAATGTTTCAGGCCGCTCATTGCTTTCACTATTTGTGGAATTGCCTATTACTATTCATCCAATTGGGACATTGCATTGGGAGCTCTTTTGGTGTATGAAGTGATTTTACTCATTCTGAGAACAAAACAACTCGACAGTTTTAGAGCTGCCGTAGTTGAGATGCTATACTTAACAATGGTAGCATCCGTATTTGTATTGATTATTATACCGATGCTGTTCTTCATGAGCGGTGGCTCAAGCGGCTCGAAAAGGAAATCATCGGGCAATGACGATGATACGGTTCTGATCAACGACGAATATGGTCGTATAGTGAGGGCCAGACGAACCGATGGCACCACATTTAAAGGTGATGACGGTAATGAATACGAGAAAGACGGATGCGGTAATTTTGAGAAAAAGACCTATGACTGATAATGGAAATCCTATGGGATATTTCCGGGAGAAGATATTGTCGGTAAATGCCGATGGCGGTATCTTGTTCTTCGATGAGGCTAAGTTCAAGGAAACCTTGTCGCATATCCTGGCACAACCCGATATGAAGAAACGGTTCGAACAGCTCATCAGTTTGGCTCATCAATGTGAAGAACAGAATTTGAAAGACAGAGCGGTGCAGCTGTATCAGTCTGTTTTACTCAGAGGTGGCATTTCCGAATATGAAACAAATCCACGTTCGGATGTAAGTTTATTGGCATTAAAGGCCTATCACTCGCTACTCGGTTTATCGCTCGTTGGAGACGAATGTATTTGGGAAGAATGCTCGCAACTGATAGGGGATATCAAAGATATTTTTGAGTTGGCACAGGAAGAGGAAGAAGACTCAAAATGAGATATTTCTTCCTCTGTGTCAGGTTTCGGGAAAAGACTTAAGTCTTTCAAAAAAAGATATAGCATCTTCCAAAAAAAGACTTAGCATCTTCCAAAAAAAGACTTAACATCTTTTGAAAAAAGACTTAGCATCTTTTCCAAAAAGATATAGCATGTTTCTTGCCTTTGCATCCGGCAGTCAAAAGAGCAGGAAAAGTGGACTGACATACACTTCTATTATACGAAAAAGCTGCATCGACAGGCGGTCGACACAGCTTTCTCTATTTATAAACATTTATGTGTGGAAAGATTAATCCAGTACGATAGGTTTGTATTTCGGAACCAATGCCTTCATTACGACCCAACCGATGAGATAAGCCACTGCACAAACACAGAAGATGATGAAGTAACCGGCGGGCTTACCTTCAAATCCCATGAAAGTCATTTGGGTTTCATCTGCATAAACAAACAGGTTACCTGCCACTTTCTGAAGAATCATAGAGCCGAAGCCACCGGCCATACCGCCGATACCCGTGATACTTGCAATAGCCGTTTTAGGGAACATGTCACTTACGGTAGAGAAGATATTAGCCGACCAGGACTGGTGAGCTGCTCCACCGATACCGATCATGATTACGGGGAACCAAGGAGAGATAGTACCCAATGGCTGTGCCAACAATACCAGCAACGGGAAGAATGCGAAGATCAACATCGCTTTCATACGGGCAGCATAGGGGTTCATTCCGGTTTTGTTGATGAAGATTGTAGGAAGTTTACCTCCGTAAATAGACAACATGGTGATGGCATACAATGTAAAGATCAATCCCATACCCAACGGGCTGGATGTTTTGATATCGAATTGTGTGAACAAATAAGAAGGTGTCCAGAAAAGGAAGAACCACCATACACCGTCGGTCATGAATTTACCGAAAGCAAAAGCCCAAGTCTGTTTGTAGCTGAAGCACTGCCAGAATTTCATCTTTTTCTGATCTTTCTCTTCTACGTATGGAGCAGCGCCTTCTTCGTGCTTGTCCTGTTCGATGTATTCCAATTCGGCTTTGTTCACATGCTTGCTCTTTGAGGGAGCTGTGTACATGAACACCCAGAAGCCCATCCAGATAAAGCCGAGACCACCGATAACGATAAATGCCATTTCCCAACCCCATACTTTAGCTAAGATAGGAATTGTCAGCGGAGCAATCAATGCACCGATGGATGCACCGGCATTGAAGATAGAGGTAGCATAAGCGCGGTCTTTCTTGGGGAAGTACTCGGCAGTAACCTTAATGGCTGCCGGGAAGTTACCTGCTTCACCGAGTGCCAATACGCAACGGGCGGCAAGGAAGCAGTACATACTGATGGTGGCGATTGTTACAACAGTGACACCCGTTGCGGAAGCCAGCTCAGCAGCATTGTGAAGACCTACAAAGTGTTCGGTTATTACTCCGCAAAATGCGTGGAGGCAAGCACCTGCCGACCATACGCCGATAGCCCAAAGGAAACCTTTCTTGGTACCCATCCAGTCGATGAAACGTCCGGCAAATAACATACAGATTGCATATACGATGGAAAATACGGAAGTGATAGTTCCGTAATGTGATTCGTCCCAGTGAAATTCCGGTTTGATAAATTCATCCCACGTCAGCGAGAGCACCTGACGGTCGAGGTAGTTTACAGTTGTCGCGAAAAATAACATAGCACAGATGGTCCATCTGTAGTTTGTCATTTTACCCATAGCATTTTGAATTGTACTCATGATAAATGATTTAAAATTATTAGTTCTGATTCTGGGTCAAAAATACACATTATTTGACGCAAACCAACATATTTATTGTCTCTTTTGCTGTAAATTTTGTCTGTTTTATACCAAAATCGTCCAAAAGTGCCGGAAAACTACGTTATCGTACACGAAATTGTATGTTTGCGCGCACGAAAACTTATAAATACACCTTTTGAATCGAAAACTCCACACCTTATATAAAAGGAGTCGCTATCTTTGTCTCATTAAGTAGTAAATCTAATTACCAATAACAGAAAAGAGAATGAAGAAAAACTTGATTTGTAAAACTTTTGTGATGGGAGCTTTGCTTTGCTCCGCTTCGTTGGCAGCCCAGAAAGTGAGTGAGAAACTTCCATGGTCCGTACGTATGACGGAGTCGGAGATGATCCGTTGTCCCGAATCGTGGCAACTGGATTTTCAACCGAAACTGAAATGGGACTATTGTCACGGATTGGAACTCGGAGCAATGCTCGATGTATATGATACCTATGGTGGGAAGAAGATATATGATTACGCCCTGGCTTATGCCGATACAATGATTCATGATGACGGCAGCATTGTGACTTACAAACTGCACGAATATAATATCGACCGTTTGAATTCCGGTAAGTTCCTGTTCCGTATTTATGAGGAATCCAAGGATGAAAAATACAGAAAAGCCATTGATTTATTGCGTAGCCAGCTTGATACACATCCGCGCAACGAGGATGGCGGTTTCTGGCACAAGAAGATTTATCCGAATCAGATGTGGCTGGATGGCATTTATATGGCTTCACCTTTTTATGCGGAATATGCTTTCCGCAATAACCGGGTGAAAGACTATGCGGATGTGGTGAATCAGTTTATCACTGTGGCACGCCACACATACGACCCGAAAAACGGCCTGTATCGTCATGCCTGTGATGTGAGCCGCAAGGAGCGTTGGGCCGATCCTGTTACCGGCCAGTCCAAACATTCTTGGGGACGTGCTATGGGATGGTATGCCATGGCGTTTGTCGATGCACTCGATTTTATTCCGAAACATGAGGCGGGAAGGGATTCGATGCTCGTTATTCTTAATAATATCGCCGAACAGATAAAACGCTTGCAGGATCCTAAGACCGGGCTTTGGTATCAGGTACTCGATCGTAGCGGTGATAAGGGGAACTATCTGGAATCTTCTTGTTCGACCATGTTTGTCTATTCTTTGTTTAAAGCGGTACGTATGGGATACATCGATTCTTCTTATCTGGATGTGGCATTGAAAGGGTATAAAGGTATTCTGGATAATTTCATCGAGGTAGACAAAGACGGATTGGTGACCATAACCCAAGCCTGTGCCGTGGCCGGATTGGGCGGAAAGAATTACCGTTCGGGAGATTATGATTACTATATTAATGAGACCATTCGCAGCAACGACCCGAAAGCGGTAGGTCCGTTTATTATGGCGAGTCTGGAGTACGAACGGTTGCAGAAGAGATAAAAAAATATGAATAAGTTATTGAAAACAACTCTGTTGTTATTGCTGGTCTGCACCGGTACTGTACAGGCGCAGCAAAAACAAGACACAATTGTAGTTGCCCGTGATGGAACCGGTGAATATCGTACGATTCAGGAAGCGGTAGAAGCCGTCCGGGCTTTTATGGATTACACTGTTACCATATATATAAAGGATGGGCTGTATAAAGAGAAACTGATAATCCCCTCTTGGGTCAAGAACGTGCAACTGGTAGGTGAGAGTGCAGAAGGGACTGTAATAACCTACGATGATCATGCCAATATCAATAAGATGGGTACTTTCCGTACTTATACTGTCAAAGTGGAGGGAAATGACATCACATTTAAGGACCTGACCATCGAGAACAATGCCGCACCGCTTGGGCAGGCTGTAGCTCTTCATACCGAAGGAGACAGGCTGATGTTTATTCATTGCCGTTTGTTGGGAAATCAAGATACGATATATACGGGTAGAGAAGGAACACGCCTCTTGTTTACAGATTGTTATATCGAAGGAACAACCGATTTTATCTTTGGTCCGGCAACGGCATTGTTTGAGCGCTGCACGGTTCACAGCAAACGGAATTCATTCATTACGGCCGCATCGACTCCGGAAAATGTGGAATTCGGCTATGTGTTCAAAAATTGCAAGCTGACTGCTGCACCCGGAGTGACTAAAGTGTATTTAGGACGTCCATGGCGTCCGTATGCTGCCACTGCTTTCCTTAATTGTGAATTCGGCAACCATATCCGGCCCGAAGGCTGGGATAACTGGCGTAATAAAGAGAATGAGAAAACTGCCCGTTATGCAGAATTCGGCAATACAGGTGAAGGCGCCGCTACAGCCGGCAGGGTGAAATGGGCTAAACAGTTGACCTCAAAAGAGGCTCTGCGCTACACGGTTGAAAATATTTTTGCGGATAGCAGTAACTGGTATCCATATAAGAGATAAGAGAGTCTCCTTATTATAAAGTCGTGATGACCCCTGTAATAGGGAAGATATTCTTTGCAGAGGAGGGTGTACGGCAGTGCCGTTACACCCTTTTTAGGAAGTCTGCCCGCATCGGACTAAAGCAGTCAATCAATATTCCTGCTTCCAGGCAGACGCAACCGTGCTCTGCATCCGGCTCAATATATACACCATCTCCGGCTTCTACTATTTGTTTCTCCCCGTTTACGGTGAATTCAAACTTACCGCTTGCCACATAGGTGGTCTGCGTATGATAGTGTGTATGAGGTGTTCCGATAGCACCGGTTTCAAACTTTACTTTTACAAGCATTACCTGTCCGTCATATCCCATGATTTGGCGGACTACACCTTCGCCTGCCGGCTCCCATGTCTTTTCTTTTTCTAAAATGAATGTTTTACTTCTTGTTTTCATACCTCATGCTTAAAAAAAACTGTTCAAATATACAATTATTCCACCTAATGCAACGCTTTTTACACGTTATTCGGATAAAAAGTCTGTAAGTTTGCACATAATAAAATATAATTCGACAAAAATGAAAAACAAGCTGGTTGTTCTTTTTAGTTTATTCTTTCTGCTTTCTGCTTTTAAGGCGGATAATAATCCCGTGCTTACTATTTTTATGATAGGCGATTCTACGATGGCTAACAAAAATATCACCGGAGGAAATCCTGAACGGGGGTGGGGAATGATGCTTCCCGGATTCTTCAGTGAAGAGGTTCGCATCGACAATCATGCAGTGAACGGACGGAGTTCCAAGAGTTTTATCGATGAAGGCCGTTGGGACAAGGTCATCTCTCAAGTGAAAAAGGGAGACTATGTGATTATTCAATTCGGGCATAATGATGAGAAGCCTAAGGCAGACCGTCATACGGAGCCCGGTACGACTTTTGATGCCAACCTTATCCGCTTTGTGAATGAAACTCGTGCGAAAGGGGGAATCCCGATACTTTGTAATGCGATTGTACGGCGTAATTTTGTCCGTCCGTTAGACGAAAGTATCAGTAAGGACACCCGTCATGATGCCGGAGAGGTGGCGCTTCCGCAAGAAGGCGATACCTTGTATGATACACACGGTGCTTATCTCGAATCTCCCCGTAATGTGGCGAAGAAGCTGAATGTACCTTTTATCGATATGAATAAGATAACCCATGAGCTGGTTCAAGGTTTGGGACCTGTAGAATCGAAGAAGCTCTTCATGTGGGTAGAACCCAACAAAGTTCCGGCTTTCCCGAAAGGACGCGAAGATAATACACATCTTAATATACATGGCGGTCGGGTAGTGGCCGGTCTGGCAGTGGATGCCATCGCACAGGCTGTTCCCGAACTGGCTGAATACGTGCGTCACTATGATTATGTGGTAGCACAGGATGGTAGCGGTGACTTTTTTACTATTCAGGATGCCATTGATGCCGTACCCGATTTCCGTAAAAATGTGCGTACCACTATTCTTGTCCGCAAAGGTATATACAAAGAAAAAGTCGTGATACCGGAAAGTAAAATAAATATTTCCCTGATAGGCCAGGAGGGGGCGGTAATCTCTTACGACGATTATGCTGATAAGAAGAATGTCTTCGGAGAGACGAAGGGAACTTCCGGTTCATCTTCCTGCTATATTTATGCACCGGATTTTTATGCCGAGAATATAACTTTTGAGAATACTGCCGGTCCGGTGGGGCAGGCGGTAGCTTGTTTCGTGTCGGCAGATCGTGCTTTTTTCAAGAATTGCCGCTTCTTAGGGTTTCAGGATACACTTTACACTTATGGTAAAAACAGCCGTCAGTATTATGAGGACTGCTACATTGAGGGTTCTGTCGATTTTATTTTCGGTTGGTCTACGGCTGTATTCAACCGTTGCCACATTCATAGTAAGAGAGACGGATACATAACAGCTCCTTCTACCGACAAAGGAGTAAAATACGGTTATGTGTTTTATGATTGCACCCTGACAGCCGATGAGGATGTGAAGGGAGTTTATCTTTCCCGCCCATGGCGTCCGTATGCGAAAGCGGTATTCATACATTGTGATATGGGTGGGCATATACAACCTGCCGGATGGCATAACTGGGGTAAGAAAGAGGCTGAGAAAACGGTGTTTTATGCCGAATACCAAAGTCGTGGTGAAGGAGCTGACCCGAAAGCGCGTGCCGCTTTCTCCAGGCAATTGAAAAATCTGAAAGAATATCGTATGGAAGATATCCTGAAAGGGGAGGATGGCTGGAATCCGGTGAAGCATGGAGATTCGTTAGTAAAGGTAGTGAGATAAATTTATAATGGAAGACCCGAATGTTGAAACGAATCGCTTTTAGTGTATTGACGGTTGTCGCTTTTTTGTCTGCTGCGGCACAAGGAAGTACCTCCTATGAGATAGAAAAGGATTATCCGCTTTTTCTGGAAAAGATAAAGCAGGAGCTCACCTATCCCATGGCGTGGGGAAATAGTGCCCAAACCGATTTTTCCGAGTGGCGGAAAATGGCCCGTACGGTTGTTCTGGATGCAATGCTGGCTCCACCGCCTGTTGCCGGAGAATACGACATGGAGGTTGTGGCAGTAGAGCAGCGGACGGGTTATGAAGCCAGGAAGATTCGCTTCAACCTTTCCGGCTATTCCCGGGTTCCCGCCTATCTGTTGGTTCCTGAGGGGGAAGGTCCGTTTCCGGCTGTTGTGTTATTGCATGATCATGGGGCGCACTTTTCGATAGGGAAGGAGAAGATGATCCGTCCTTTCGATGTTGATTCGCTGACATTGGCAGATGCCGATCATTGGGCGCATCAATGTTATGATGACCAGTATGTCGGTGATTATCTCGCTTCTAAAGGGTATGTGGTGATTTCCATAGATGCTCTTTTCTGGGGAGAACGCGGGCGGAAAGAGGGAGTACGTTATGAAAGCCAGCAGGCTTTGGCGTGTGTCTTTGAAATGTTGGGACGCAGTTGGAGCGGTACGATTTCGTATGAGGATATGTATACTGCCGACTTTCTTGCTTCTTTGAAGGAGGTCGATGCAGACCGGATAGGCTGTATGGGATTCTCGATGGGGGCTTATCGTTCCTGGATGTTATCGGCATTGTCTGATAGGGTAAAGGCCGGTGCGGCTGTCTGTTGGCTGACGACAACGGAATATCAACTTTCATCTCATTACGGACGCGGCAAGGGTGATTCGAATTATGCCAATGTGTTACCCGGTTTAAGACGGTACTTGGATTATCCTCATATCGCTTCCATAGCCTGTCCTAAAGCGATGCTTTTCTTTAATGGCCGGCATGACAAACTGTTTCCTGTTCCGGCGGTAGAAGAGGCATATTCCCAGTTGCGTGCCGTGTGGAATAGTCAGAACGCCGGTGATAAACTGGTTACAAAATTATGGGATTTGCCTCACTTCTGCAGTAAGGAGATACAAGCGGAAATATTGTCTTTCTTCAATAAGCAACTTTCAGAATGATACTTGGTAAACAGATTGTTTCAGGATCGTTTTTTTACATGTAACTTTTCTCTTTATACCTATTCCAACTACTTAAGAGATACTAAATGAGGTATATCGCCCCCATGTTTTATTAAAATAAAAGTAAAAATAGGGTAAGATTCGGCTTAATTTGTATCTTTACAGCATGGAATTTTATAAAATGATGAGAAGAACCTTATTTCTGATAACATTTTTGAGCATTGCCTTGGCAATTAGCGCTCAGCGAGACTGTTTCTTTACCCATTACTCCTCTGAAGACGGTTTGTCGCAAAATACTGTAATGAGCATATTGCAGGACCATAAAGGGAATCTTTGGTTTTCCACTTGGGACGGTATTAACCGTTTTAACGGTTACTCTTTTAAAACGTATAAAGCGCGTCAGGGAAATTTTATCAGTTTGACGAATAACCGCGTCGACCGGATGTATGAAGATCCGGACGGATATTTGTGGCTGTTGACCTATGATAATCGGGCCCATCGTTTTGATCCGCGTACGGAGACCTTTGAACAGGTACCTGCTGCCGGACAGCCGGGGAACAATTCCAATGTGAATACGATCAGCGTTCTTCAAGGAGGAACGGTCTGGCTGCTTACAGAGAATGACGGTGCGATACGTGTCACAACTTCTGCCCGGACCGGTCGCCTTGTTGCAGAGATTTATTCTGCAAAGTCGGGGCTTTTTCCTGCAACGAAAGTCTTTAAGGTGTACCAGGATGCTGATAACAATGAATGGATGCTTACGGACAATGGCTTGGGCTTGATTCGTCCGGGAGAGAAAACACCGGTCTCCTATTTTGTAGAGACGAAAGAGCGCTTCTCGGACCCGAAACAGGCTTTCTATGCCGTACAGGAGAATGAAACGGAGATTTGTTTCGGGTCGGACAGGGGGCGTGTGTGGCGCTATCAGAAGGGAAACGGGCAGTTCGAATTGCTTGAGTTGCCCACCCGCTCACGCATCACTTCCATCAACAGTGTGCAACCGGATAAAGTTGTGATTACTACCTCTACAGACGGCTTCTTTACTTACAATCTGAAAACGAAAGAGTATGTACATTATTCTCACGCAACTTGTCGTGATCTGCCTTCGGCCCCTATTGTATCGGCGTATGTAGACAAAACTTCGGAAGTGTGGTTTGAGCAGGAAGAACCGGGAGTTGTCGCACATTTCAATCCTTTTACCGGAAAGCTGAAACGTGAGCAGATACGTGTGGAGCCTACTGCTGCCGACCGTTCACGGCCTTCTTTTCATATACACGAAGATGTGAACGGATATCTTTGGGTACATCCTTATGGAGGTGGATTTTCTTTTTATGACCGTGAAGAGAACCGTCTTGTTCCTTTTTATGATGAGTTGGGGAGCCCGGACTGGCGTTTTTCTAATAAAATACATTCCAGCTTTTCCGATACACAAGGGAATCTTTGGATTTGTACCCACTCCAAGGGGTTGGAGAAAGTGACATTCCGTTCGGTTCAGTTCAGTATGCTGACACCGGAAGAGCATAATTATGAGTCGCTGAGCAATGAAGTGCGGGCCCTTTGTGAGGATAGCAATAAGAATATATGGGTAGGGTTGAAAGACGGACGTCTCCGTATATATGATTCTGACCATAAATACTTGGGCTTTTTGACTGAGAACGGAACTGTTTCCCGTTCGGGGATACCGATGAAGGGTACGGTTTATCATATCATGCAGGATTCCAAAGGAGTACTTTGGATAGCGACGAAAGGGGATGGTCTGGTATGTGCCGAGCCGACAACACCGAACGGGCTGTCTTACCGGTTGTCCCGTTATTGTTATGATGAGGATGATATGTATAGCTTGAGCAATGATAATGTGTATTGTGTTTATGAAGATCATAACGGACGTATTTGGATTGCAACCTTTGCCAACGGAATTAATTATATGTCAAAGGATAAGGACGGAAATACGGTTTTTGTCAATCACCGCAACAATCTGAAGGGGTATCCGATCGATCTGTGCTATAAAACCCGTTTTATTACTTCGGATGACAATGGACATCTTTGGGTAGGGACAACAGCCGGAGCGGTTGCTTTTGATGAGAACTTCAGTACTCCTGAGGAGATTCAGTTCCATCATTTCTCCCGCAACCCGAATGATACGAAAAGCTTGAGTAATAATGATGTACACTGGATTATAGCCACTGAGAAGAAAGAACTTTATCTTGCTACTTTCGGTGGCGGACTTAATAAATTTCTTTCCATCGATGAGGCTGGAAAAGGGGTGTTTAAATCTTATTCCGTGCTTGACGGACTTCCTTCGGATGTGCTGCTTTCCATTCGGGAAGACGATAAGCACAACTTGTGGATAAGTACGGAGAACGGCATCAGTAAATTTATTCCCGATGAAGAACGTTTTGAGAATTACGATGACCGCAGCATCACCTTCCGGGTACGTTTTAGTGAAGCTGCTTCAACGGTGACTTCCACAGGAGAGATCCTGTTTGGTGCCAGTAACGGGATTTTTATGTTTAATCCCGATTCTATCAGTAAAAGCCGTTTTGTACCGCCTATTGTATTCTCCAAATTGGTGATTGCTAACCAGGAAATTGTTCCTGGAGATCATTCTGTATTAAAGGCCGGTTTGGATGATACGGAAGAATTGGTGCTTTCTCATAAAGAGAATATCTTTGCTATTCAGTATGCGGCGCTCGATTACACCAATCCGCAGAATATCCAATACGCCTATATCCTTGAAGGCTTTGAGAAACAATGGACTTACGCCGACAGATTGCGGAGCGCCACTTACACCAATTTGCCTAAAGGGCATTATACATTCAAAGTCCGTTCAACGAACAGTGATGGCGTTTGGGTGCCCAATACCCGGTGTCTCGACATTGTCGTGTTACCGTCATTTTGGGAAACGCCACTTGCTTATTTCCTTTATGTAATGTTCATTCTGCTTATTATTTTTGTAGCGGTTTACATTCTCTTCACTATTTACCGGTTGAAACACGAAGTGTCGGTAGAGCAACAGGTTTCGGATATAAAACTCCGGTTCTTTACCAATATTTCGCATGAGCTTCGTACTCCGCTGACCTTGATAGCCGGTCCGATAGAGCATGTCCTGAAAAACTCGAAATTGCCGGAAGATGCACGCGAACAGTTGGTAGTGGTGGAACGTAACACGAACCGCATGCTTCATTTGGTCAATCAAATCCTTGATTTCCGTAAGATTCAGAATAAGAAGATGAAAATGCAGGTACAGCGGGTCGATGTCGTCTCCTTTGTCCGGAGGATAATGGATAATTTCGAGTCGTTGGCAGAAGAGCACAGCATCGACTTTTTGTTTGAAGCAGAAAAAAAGGAGCTGTATCTCTGGGTCGATGAAGATAAATTTGAGAAGATTGTATTCAATTTGCTTTCCAACGCTTTTAAATATACTCCGAATGGAAAGCTGATCCGTGTCTTTATCCATGAGGATGAAGATACTGTTGCCATAGGTGTGCAGGATCAGGGAATCGGCATCGCAGAGAATAAGAAAAAATCTCTCTTTGTGCGTTTCGAGAATCTGGTAGATAAGAATTTGTTCAATCAGGCAAGCACCGGCATCGGCCTTTCACTGGTGAAAGAACTTGTCGAAATGCACAAAGCGACTATCTCAGTAGAAAGTAAGTTGGGCGAAGGAAGCTGTTTCAAGGTCGATTTTCTTAAAGGAAAAGAGCATTATGATGACACGGTTGAATTTATTCTGGAGGATGCCGCCGTTCGCCATTCCATTCCGGTGATGGATGCTACGGCATCGGTTATTCCTATTGTTGATCCGGAAGTAGCTTCTTTGGAGAAAGAGCCGGAAGAGGATTCCAACAAGGAAGTGATGTTGCTTGTGGAAGACAATCAGGAGTTGCGTACTTTCCTGCGTACTATTTTCTCACCGGCGTATCGTGTCATTGAAGCGGTAGACGGCATGGACGGTTGGAACAAGGCGCTTAAATTTGTTCCGGATATTATCATCAGTGACGTCATGATGCCAGAGAAAGACGGCATTGAAATGACGAAAGAGCTCCGTGCGGATATGACCACCAGTCATATTCCGATTGTTCTGCTGACTGCCAAGACTTCCATCGAAAGCAAGTTGGAGGGTTTGGGATACGGTGCTGATGATTATATTACCAAGCCTTTCAGTGCCACTTATCTGAAAGCCCGTGTAGAGAACCTGCTTGCTCAACGTCATAAGTTGCAGAGTATTTACAGAGACAATCTGATGAATGGTGCTCTGGCTTCTGCCACCGTTTCTGAGGAGGCCGTTTCAGAGGAAGAAAAACTGCCGGAGATGTCTCCCAATGACCGTAAGTTTATGGATAAACTTATTGAACTGATGGAAAAGAATATGGATAACGGTGATTTGGTCGTAGACGATCTGGTGAGAGAGGTTGCAGTGAGCCGTTCGGTATTCTTTAAAAAACTGAAAACACTGACAGGCTTGGCACCGATTGAGTTTATTAAAGAGATGCGCATCAATCGTGCCGTTCAATTAATAGAAACCGGGGAATTTAATATGACTCAGATTTCGTATATGGTAGGTATTAATGATCCGCGTTATTTCAGCAAATGCTTCAAGGCGAAAATCGGGATGACTCCTACTGAGTATAAGGATAGCTTGGGTAAGAAGAATACTTAGCTTCTAATGAAGAAAATTTCAGCGAGAGGGTGTAATTTGTTATACCCTCTTTTTTGTACCTATAGGTCGAAAAAATGCCCTCTTTCTATTGAATATGCCTTCATCCCGCCCTTAATTTACAGACCTTTGCAACATAATCAATTTAGCGTTGTTAATATGGAATGAAGATTTGATATAAACTACCTTTCTGTAGGTAGAAAACTTCTGCTTCTTCTTTTATAATCTATAACCGGAACTTTTAATTTTATAACCAAAAGTTTTAGTTATAAAATTAAAACTTTCAGTTTTATAATCAAAAGTTTCAGTTATAGTTTTTCTTTGACTGAGAAAGAATTTACTT
>CAUEFX010000075.1 GCA_958477465.1 uncultured Bacteroides sp. | reverse complement strand
AAGCCATTATTTGATTTGAAAAAGTTTTTTGGGTGACGCATTCCCGAAGTCGGGACAGGTTGCAAAAATACGAAATAGACAGAACTCTACCTATTGTTCTGCATTATTTTTGTCAGTGAAAACTTATTATATAACCGTACTTCTATCACTGCCGGAGTTTAGTTTAGTGCTCCGGCATATGCTACTCTCTTTGATAGCCGATTCGCCGGTACGGATAACCACATTCTCCAAACGGAGGTCATGGGATTCGAACAAGGGACGTTCACCTCCGAACTCAATATCTTTAATGAGTTTCATTTATAATATTATTTTAGTTATCAATTATTATCAATTTCAAAAGTCACACTCACATTGCCTCTTCCGAGATCCGAAGCCAGCCCGGACGGATTGTCAAGCCGTCCTATACGGGTATAGCTGTAAGACGACGAAAATGTCTCGTAGAAAAGGACAATACAATTGGAACCGTATAACATCAAATCCCCGTTCCGGATTGCTCCCGGTCGGTAGCTGTCTGTGGGCAGATTCTCCGACAGGTAATAGTACTTTTCGTTTCCATTCATTTCGTTCATCGTTACTGTCATCGGCAACATCGCAACAAAAGCACGTGCCGTGGTATTGTCTTCAAGTGTGGCAACGAAACTGCGGCCACCCACACGGATAATGATGTTTCTACTCATTTCGTTTCCTCCTCCATTATTTCCGTTACCATTATTCCCATTGTCATTCCCGTTTCCGGAATTGTTGTCGTCTCCAGGTTCTTCTGGATTAGGAACGGGAGTCACCGGATTTTCCGTTATAGGTTCATCTTCAGGACTGCAAGCAGTCAATACGGATGTAGCTGTCACAAGTAACAATGTCAGGATAATAATACATTTGTTCATAGTTGTTCTATTTAAAAGTTTATAAATCCAGTCCCAGTTTATAGGCTTTCTCAAGGTGTTCAGGTGCGATTTGACGGGTTATATTTTCACACCCCGTACAACCGCCTGCTAGATAAGTTCCAACCACTTTTCCTCCCAACACACCGCTGATGATATGGAAATAGCCCACAGCCTGGTCGAAAGTATGCTCGTTATTATCTCCCGCGGTCATAAGCAGCACGGTTTCTTTCTCAGGATACTTGTCCTCGACAGAAATGGCATACAGGCGTTCGACAAAGGATTTCAATCTTGCCGTGATTGTCCAGAAATAAAGTGGCGAGGCCATCACGAGTGTATCACATGCGGCAAAAAGCGGATACAGTTGTTGCATGTCATCTTGTACAGCACAACGGTTCCCGTTACGTTGGCAAGCCCCACATCCCCGGCAGCCGACCATACGCATACTGCCCAAATATACTTTCGTCACGGCGTGTCCTTTCTCGGACAGCCCTTTGATGTAGGCATCGGTCAGACGGTCCGTGTTACCTTGCCGCGTATCGGCACTCATCAGTACAAGGACATTTTTCCCGTTACCCTGGCATATTGTCTCGATTGTCGTGGGACGAAAATCTTCTTCCGATTTGTTGTCTTTTAGAAAACGAAAAATAGCCGAACCTCCGAGCAATACGCCGCCTGCCGTCAGCAAGCTATTTCTTAAAAATGTCCTTCTTTCCATATTTTATATCCATTGTTTCAAACAGTCATTCTCCTGATTTTCACATTGCAAAATTACGTTGAAACCACAAGCTGCACAGTAGATGAATTACAGAGAAGATACCCCCAATTACAGATTGTATAAAAAGAGGCAATGTCAACTTTTGAACACCGCCTCCTTATCCGAATTTTGCTTGCTAATGAAGTTTTCCGTATTCCTCATTCGTCATGGGTTCGAACCATTCGTTTGATGAATAGTACCGTTCATGTTTTTGTCACAGGCTTTCACGCAAGATGGAAAGTACATCTTCCTGCGTAAGGATTTTGAAGCCTCCGTTCATAATGAATGTGGCATTAACGATACCTTCCAGCATATTCTCGGTAACACCGAGCGACGTGATTTCTGTGGCAACGCCGATTTCTTTCATCCATTCAAGCAATGCGTCCAATCCCTCGTCAGCGAGTTGCTTTTCTGTCTTGTCGGCTGCCGATATATTCCATACAGCCGTAGCGAAACGTGCGAACCTCTTCAATCCATACGGAAGGATGTGGCGATAGTAAGCGACAGATACCCCTGATAGAGTCATTCCGTGTGTGGCATCCGTATATGCCCCGATAGCCTGACCTATCATGTGTACCATCCAGTCCTGACTTTTACCCTTTCCTATAAGAGTGTTCAATGCCCATGTCGATGTCCACATGATATTGGAACGGGCTTCATAGTCCTGCGGATTCTTTATAGCAATCCGACTACTATGTATGAGTGAACGCATCAATCCTTCCGCTATATAGTCAGATGTGTTGTCATCCTCTCCGGAAAAATACTGTTCCATAATGTGGCTCATGATGTCGAAGAAACCTGCTACCATTTGCCTCTGTGGAACGGAGAAGGTATAACGAGGATTGAGGATGGAGAATTTAGGGATTACATTTTCTCCGAAAACCTTACCAATTTTGAGTTTTGTTTCATGATTGGTAATGACAGAACCGCCATTCATTTCCGAACCTGTACCTACCATTGTCAGTACAGAACCGACAGGGATGATACGCTGGCTACTATCAGGGTCTTCTTGCTTAAGATAGAACTTTTCCCACGGGTCTCCGTCATACCATGCAGAAACACTTACTGCCTTGGCATAGTCAATGGTCGAACCGCCTCCTACAGCCAAAATCAAATCTACATTGTGTTCACGTGCCAATTTTACGCCTTCACAAAGTTTCTCTGTGGTGGGATTGGGCATAACACCGGGCAACTCTATAACTTCTTTGCCCGCCTGACGCAAGGCTGACATTACCTCATCGTAAATGCCGTTGGTTTTGATGGAACCGCCTCCGTAAGTCAAAAGAACCTTCAGACCATAATTTTTTAATTCTTTGCCCAAATATCTTTGGGCTTCATCCCCGAAATACAGTTTCGTAGGATTGGAATAACTGAAATTTCCAAACATTGCATGATTGTTTTTACTGGTTTATATTTATTTGCTGTTTAGATTCTTATTAAAGAACTGTTCTATTCGGTTGAACGGTATTACCTGTAGATTGTCATACAAGTCCACATGGTTGGCTCCGGGTATAATAAGCAATTCCTTATTATCGCCTTTCAGCTTCTTGAAAGTGTCCTCGCTGAAATAACGGGAGTGCGCTTTCTCGCCATGAATGAGCAGTACGGCACTGCGGATTTCATCGGCATACGCATGGATAGGCGCATTGAGAAACGCAAGATTGGAGGTCTTGTTCCAGCCCAGACCGGAGTTGATGGAACGGGGATGATAGCCTCGTTCAGTCTTGTAATAGTCGTAATAATCCTTCATGAATTGCGGTGCGTCATCGGCAGGCTCCGGGTTCATCACGGAGCGGGGATAAGTGCCGGTACGGTAGTCTTCCGTGCGTTGGGCGTTGAGCTGCTGACGCATTTTATAGCGTGCATCCGCATTGTCGGCTGCATCGAAATATCCGTTTGCCGTACAGCGGCTGATGTCGTACATCGTGGAAGCTACCGTTGCTTTGATACGTGTGTCGTTAGTAGCCGCGTTGACGGCAAACCCGCCCCAACCACAAATACCTACTATACCGATACGTTCGGCATCCACGTCCGGACGTGTCACGAGGTAATCCACCGCAGCCGAGAAGTCTTCTGTGTTGATGTCCGGTGAAGCTACGCTGCGGGGCTGACCACCGCTTTCACCGGTGAAAGACGAGTCGAAGGCAATCGTCAGGAATCCCCGTTCGGCAAGTGTCTGGGCATACAGCCCCGATGACTGTTCCTTTACTGCCCCGAACGGACCACTGACAGCGATGGCCGGCAATTTTCCTCCAGTGGTCATTTTCGGTACATACAGGTCGGCAGCGAGCGTGATACCGTAACGATTTACGAATGTCACCTTGCTGTGGTTTACCTTGTCGCTCTGTGGGAATGTCTTGTCCCACTCCTGTGTCAGATTCAATTGTTCCGTATTCCTGTTACTTTGAGTGTTCTGTGCCATGATTTCCGCCAGGCCGAAGAGGCTGAGGAAAGCAGCAGTTAAAATTGTCATACGTTTCATAATCGCTGTGATTTTAATGTTTATTGTTTCTTATTTTCTTTCACATTGCAAATTTACAGCGGATTACAGAGAATGCCGGTAGATGGATTACAGATTGTATAACCCCAATTACATGATTTCCGGGAAGATACACTTCGCCTCAGTTTTTATACTTGGGGATTTAACATTACGTTATGCGTATAATTTGTAACTCTGAACAAAAAGAATTCTGGCAAAAATGATACTCCGTGTTACTCTGTGTACTCTGTGGTGATTCGCCAACTTATAGAGTAGCTCTTTAAGAACCAGGCCAGATATAAAAAAAAGCACCTACGACAACCGTAAGTGCTTATTTTCAAAGAGCGGCAAGCGAGACTCGAACTCGTGACCCTCAGCTTGGGAAGCTGATGCTCTACCAACTGAGCTACTGCCGCAAGATGTTTCAAGTATCATTCTCAAAACGTTGGCAAAGGTAAACATTGTTTTGTAAAAAGCAATACATAGACGGAAAAAAAATGAAAGAAAAAAGAGCCGGAAATAAATCTCCACACCTCAGACTGCGGATTAAATCACGTTCCATGAGACTGATAAATAAAGGTTTCTTTTTTTTGCGAACAATCTTCTTTCTTATCTGTTAGATTCTTCGCGGAAGAAACGAATGAAATAAACAGACGGAATAAACAAATGAAATAAAAACGGATAAAATAACGAATGGAATAAATAAACGAATAATGATATGAACCTAAACCAAAGAATCCTCCTTATTATATTATCAGCCGGTTTATCTATACCGGCTATGATGGCGCAGGGTACTTACGACACTACCCGAAAAGCGATCCCGGCGGGAAAGCACTCTCTTAGTTTCGAAGAGGCACTGGAATTGCTGCATACCGGCAACCAAAGTCTGAAGATTGCAGATAAAGGAGTGGAAATAGCCAAAAGCGAGAAAGGGAAGCTGAATGCTTTCTGGTATCCGAGCATACAGTCTACCGGAGCGTTTGTACATACCTCGGAAAAGATAGAGGTCAAACAGCCGCTATCACAGTTCACTGATCCGGCAAAAGATTTTGTACACAGTCTCATTCCAGATGACCAGATTATCAGCAGCATTCTCGACCAGATAGGAACCAACACACTAATCTTCCCTTTGGCTCCCCGCAACCTGACAACGGTCGACGTTACGGCCGAATGGGTTTTCTTTGCAGGTGGAAAGCGGTTTCATGCCAGTAAGATCGGTAATACAATGGTAGAATTGGCACGCGAGACCCGCGGACAGGTGGATGCCACCCAACGTACACTGCTTGCCGAAAGTTATTACGGGCTAAGATTGGCGCAACAAGTCGTTGCCGTACGCGAAGAGACCTACAACGGGCTAACAAAACATTATGAGAATGCCCTCAAACTGGAAGCCACCGGAATGATCGACAAGGCGGCGCGACTCTTTGCACAAGTCAATATGGATGAAGCAAAGCGTGAACTGGAGGCCGCACGCAAGGAAGAAGCCGTAGTGCAGAACACATTGAAAACTCTGCTCAACATGGAAGGAAAAAACGGTGACATCGCCCCCTCTTCTCCCTTGTTCATCAACGACTCACTTCCACCCAAAATGGAATTCATACTTGCCGTGAACACCAGTAATTATCTCGTCAACCAACTGAACCTTCAGGAACATATAGCCCAACAACAAGTTAAGATCGACCGAAGCGGATATATGCCCAACATCGCCCTTTTCGGCAAACAGACATTATACTCGCACGGAATTCAGAGCAACCTCCTGCCCCGTACAATGATAGGAGTAGGCTTCACCTGGAATCTCTTCGACGGACTGGAACGTGAAAAACGAATCCGGCAGTCGAAACTGACCAGCCAGACATTGGCATTGGGACAGGCTAAAGCCAAAGACGACCTTGCCATAGGAGTAGACAAACTGTACAGCCAAATGCAACAGGCCCAAGACAACGTAAAAGCCCTGAATTCTACCATCGAACTGAGTGAGGAACTGGTGCGGATGCGCAAAAAGGCATTTACAGAGGGAATGGCTACTTCTACCGAAGTGATTGATGCAGAAACCATGCTCGCCAAAGTGAAAGTAGCAAGACTTGCCGCCTATTATGAGTATGACGTGGCACTGATGAACCTGCTGTCGCTGTGCGGGACACCGGAACAATTCAGCCGCTATGCCTCTACCGTTCCAGCTTCCCTTCCGTTTCCGGAAGACATGAAATAAAAATAACCCGTATGAATAAAAACAATATAACCCATTCTGAAAATATGAATACAGAAGATAGCAAAAAGGAGATGACTCCTTCTACTTTCCCCTCTAAAGAAAACGGAGAACACTCAAACAGAAAAAGCCTGAGTATCGCTTTTATCATTGTTCTCGCAGCTGTTCTGCTGTTCACGGCCATCGGTATGATACTGATGCATAAACAACCGCTTGTACTGCAAGGTCAGGTGGAAACAACGGAGATACGTATCAGCGGAAAACTACCGGGACGTATCGATACATTCCTGGTACGCGAAGGCGACCGGGTGAAACAGGGCGATACCCTTGTGGTAATAAACAGTCCTACGATAGAAGCCAAATACCGCCAAGTGGACGCCTTGGAACAGGTGGCTGTGCAACAGAACAAAAAGATAGACGCAGGGACCCGCCGGCAGATCATTGCCACAGCGCAGCAACTCTGGAATAAAACAAAGAGTGACCTGACGCTGGCAAAAACGACCTACGACCGGATACTTACTTTATATAAAGACAGTGTGGTTACTTCGCAACGAAAAGATGAAGTAGAAGCGATGTACAAAGCCGCCGTTGCTGCCGAGCGCGCCGCTTACGAACAGTATCAGATGGCCGTAGACGGTGCACAGAACGAAGACAAAGCATCGGCACGGAGCCTGGTGGATGCGGCACGAAGTACAGTAGACGAAGTAACTTCCTTATTGATGGACGCACGGCTCACAGCACCGGAAGACGGACAGATAGCCACCATCTTTCCCAAACGCGGTGAACTGGTAGCTCCGGGAACGCCGATCATGAACCTGATAGTGATGAGCGACGTACATGCCGTCTTGAATGTCCGTGAGGATCTGATGCCCAACTTCCATATCGGTGGAAAGTTCGTGGCCGACGTTCCGGCAATCGCCCGCAAAGATGTAGAATTTGAGGTATATTACATCAGCCCGTTAGGCAGCTTCGCCACCTGGAAATCGACCAAACAGACAGGCAGCTATGACCTGCAAACTTTTGAGATACACGCCCGCCCCACCCAAGCGATAGACGGATTACGCCCGGGGATGTCGGTATTATTAACATTGGAATAAGGAGGAGCGATATGGCAAACGACTCCCGACTTCCCACTTTCCGCTTCCGGCTGACCGCCGTTCTACATCGCGAATGGACACGGATGACTTCACGGCGCCTTTACTTCGGCACCTGCATCGTACTTCCGCTGTTCACCCTCTTCTTCATGGCCACCATCTTCGGAAACGGACAAATGGAGAATATCCCCATCGGCATTGTAGACCAAGATAATACGGCAACATCACGAGCCATAGCGAGAAATCTGTCTGCTGTTCCGACTTTTAAGGTAACCCGTCATTTTGTAGATGAAGCTGCTGCCCGCGAAGCCGTACAACGCAAAGAGATATACGGATACCTCTCCATCCCTCCCCACTTTGAGCAGGATGCCATTACAGGTAAGAGTGCCACCCTCTCCTACTATTATCACTATGCCCTGCTCTCGGTAGGCGGCGAACTGATGGCGGCTTTCGAAACCTCACTGGCACCGGTCGCCTTATCGCCCATAGCTATGCAGGCGGTAGCGTTAGGGGTAAGCGAACAGCAGATAGAAACCTTCCTTTTACCCATACAGGCCAATGATCACCCGATATACAATCCCTCGCTGGACTATTCGGTTTACCTGAGCCAGCCTTTCTTTTTTGTACTGTTTCAGGTACTGATATTGCTCGTCACGGTCTATTCCGTAGGCAGCGAAATTAAATTCCGCACAGGAGACAACTGGCTGCAGACTGCCGGCGGGAACATGGTTACCGCCATAGCAGGCAAACTCCTGCCTTATACCGTCATGTTCAGTCTCATTGCCCTGCTCGGCAATTACATCATGTTCGGCATGCTGCACATTCCTTTTCATGGCAGTTGGCTGTTGATGAATGCAATGACCGTCCTCTTTGTCATCGCCACACAGGCATTGGCACTTTTCATCTTTTCCCTTTTTCCGGCCGTAGCACTCATTATCAGCATTGTGTCCATGGTTGGTTCATTAGGGGCAACCCTGTCCGGTGTCACCTTCCCCGTAGCCGATATGTATCCGTTGGTGCGCGATGCGTCATATCTCTTTCCGGTACGGCACTTCACAGAGATCACACAAACCATGCTCTATACCGGAGGCGGTTTTGTCTATCTATGGCATTCGGCAGTGATCCTCTGCATCTTTCCCCTGTTGGCATTGGCCATGATTCCCCATTTGAAACGAGCTATAATCAGTCATAAATATGAAAACATCCAATAAACTCTCACAAATAGCATTCATCATTACACGCGAATTCCGTGCCATCAGTACCAGTTATGCCGTGTTGCTGGTGCTGATGGGGGGAATTTTCGTGTACGGGTTGCTTTACAATTATATGTATGCGCCCAACATCGTAACCAAGGCCCCTGTTGCCGTAGTCGATAATTCTCACAGCAGTCTCAGCCGGCAATATATCCGTTGGCTGAGTGCCACTCCACAAGTAGAGATTTATGCCCAAGCCACGGATTATCACGAAGCGAAAGAATGGATGAAACAAGGGAAAGTACAAGGAATACTCTACCTCCCGCACAACTTTGAAGACCGTGTTTTCCGGGGACAGGAAGCTGTATTCTCTTTATACGCCACTACAGATGCCTTTCTCTATTTCGAAGCTTTACAAGAGGCCTCATCAAGAGTCATGCTTGCCATAAACGATGCCTATCGGCCGGATGGTGCCGTATTTCTTCCTCCGCAAGGATGGGTAGCGGTAGCTCTGGCAAAGCCGGTCAACGTATCCGGAACGGCACTATACAACTACACTGAAGGATACGGCTCTTACCTTATTCCGGCAGTAATGATGATCATCCTCTTCCAGACATTACTGATGGTTATCGGCATGGTGACGGGAGACGAGTACCAGCACAAAGGCATCCGTGCCTATCTTCCTTTCGGTCACGGCTGGAGTACGGCAACACGCATCGTTGTCGGAAAAACATTTGTTTATTGTTGCTTGTATGCCGTCTTTGCCTTTTTCCTATTGGGTTTGTTACCACATTTTTTCAGTATTCCCAATATCGGCAGCGGCAGGGATATCATTATCATGCTTATCCCCTATCTATTGGCAACCAGCTTTTTCGGACTGGCTGCTTCATGGTATTTCACCGATTCGGAAGCTCCCCTGCTGATGATTGCTTTCTTTTCGGTAGGCTTAATTTTCCTTTCCGGTGTATCCTATCCGATGGAACTGATGCCCTGGTATTGGCGGGCAGCACATTACATCTTACCGGCCGCACCGGGCACACTGGCTTTTGTGAAACTGAACTCAATGGGTGGCGACATGGCGGATATCCGACCGGAATACATCACGTTATGGATACAAGCTGTTGTCTATTTTGCGCTTGCAGTGTGGGTATACCGGAAAAAACTTTTGCGAAGTATCCCTCAGAAAGTTTAAGTTCGTTTATAAAGTATAAAACTTAAGTTCGTTTATATAGCTAACAAAAAAGTGTGATAGCAGGTCTGTAGCATTCACTTTGGAAAAGAATTCATTGCTACAAAGAAAAATAGAACAGTCGTTTGAGCATGATAGGGATAAACACTTTTACGGAAAGAAAAAACAATGAGAAGATTCCGTTTGGAAAACGGAAGTGCTTCTTACAAAATGTCAATATGACATTTTAGTTGATGCAGAATCCCTCTATTTAAAGCCCGAGACAGGGATGACACTAAAAATCTCCTGCATTTTCATTCTGAATATTCCCAAAAGACGCTCTTATAGCCGATTAGATATCAACAAGACTACCGTTTTTATATTTTACTTGCAGATTATCTTAAATACATGTATATATCATTCTTTATTCTATTTCAAAACAGCATGAATTCTGCCTGCAATTAGCGTAGAAAACGATTTCTATAAGAGAAAAATATTTTTCCCCTAGAGATTCTTATGGTTTCTCGTAGAGGAACGAGTCGTTCCTCTACGAGAAACTGAAGCTTTTCACCGGGGAAAAGTACATTAACCTACCGTGTAAAACTGCATATTCATCCTCTTTTTCATAGAAATATACAGGAAAAAGTGTATTTTATCCATTATTTTATGCACTTTTTTCTCTATCTGCCGCTTTTTGACAGAAGTACATGTTAGTAGAAACTGCGATATAGGAGAATTATGTCAGCCGATTTGCATTTCTTGTAACTTTTCAACAATTCCAGAGTCTGTTACGGTCTATTTCTCCAGCGGAGCCAGTTCCAGAAGCATGGTCACAGTCAGCAATACTCCCAGCGCAATACAGACAGAGACAAGTAGCAGATTAATCAATTTAGCCTTGGGCTCGGTGTCTTTGTGCAGATTATTAAGAAAATATTCCTTAAAGAACAGATACAATGCAGGCACGGAAGCGCTGGCCAGCAGGAAATCTTCCGGAATATGAAAAAAATAGGTTTTAGACAGTCCGATAAGCGACCAATGACAGAGAAACAGCACCAGAAACATATTCACTTTACGGGCAAACAGCAACAGAAGTCCGATAGTGAATACCACCACCGAACAAGGCATCACAGGAGATGTGATACCCGGAAAGGTCAGTCCGCGCGCCAATGAAAGCAACGGATAGACGAAAGGCATGGACAAGAGTATATAGGCCAGAACGTCATACTTCCGACTACGTTCCAACGTAGTATAACCTGTCACCGTATCCCATATCCATATAGCAGACATCGCCCCCCAAAAAAGAACCATTGTGCCGTTATAGCTACGTGCTGCACAATAAATATAATAGTATACCACTGTAATCCACAGATACAGAAACAGGAGATAAAGCTTCATTGCAAGTTTCACCCGGGGTAGCGGTCTCTTCAACAGCAATCCAGTCAGGAAAACACCGGCAATGACTATAACTAATTGCAAAAACCAGGTAGAAGAATTGTACCCGGCAATCGTACTCCAGAATATATCCATAAATTCTTATTTTCTCCGCACATTAAAACCGGGCGTAAAAATATAAAAATCTGCCAATACAGCCAAACCGACCCCCACCGTATAGCAGACCATATCCGACCAAAGAAAACCATGCCCCAACACCAATGCTCCCAAAGTAGTTCCTCTGATGGCATTTATCCAATCGGCCTGATAGAGCTGGCTGACCTCTATACAATAAGAAAACAACAAGGCGCCCGATGCTTTCCGTGACAAACGGGCGGAAGGGAAAAGAAAGCCAATACCAAAATAAACCATCGCTGCCCAAAGGGTATCTCCTGCATACTCTGCCACAAAAGTGGGCAGATAGCTGCCAAATGCCCGTGAGCCCAGTCCCAAAGCCACCATAAACATCCACAACACCAGATAACAAAGCCTGCGTTTCATACAAATGCGGTTATAATTTAAAATAGTGAAATGTACCAACTCTCTTTTAAACCAAACCACCCCTGCTACAGTTCATAAACCTGCAGCAGGGGCGATTTCTATGTTTCAGGCATTTTGATACACCTCGTATTTATTCTATCAATCAGATACAAACTCTTTTATTACTTCTTCAATGGGATAGAAAAACAGAATGTAGACCCCTCTCCTTTTACAGATGTAAACCACAACCGGCCTCCGTTCTTTATAACAAAATCCTGGCAAAGGAGCAGTCCCAGTCCGGATCCTTCTTCATTATTGGTTCCGAATGTACTGAAATGAGTATCCGTATGCAATAGTTTCTTTTGATTCTCCTCATCGATACCGCAACCGCTATCCTTCACACTAACCACAGCCATGCCGTCCTGTTCCTGAACAGTCACCAATACCTCTGTTCCTTCGTTACTGAACTTAATGGCATTACTAACCAAATTCCGGATGACAGTTTTAATCATATCAATATCGGCATACACCACCAAATGCTCGGGAGCCTCCAGGCGGATTCCTATTTTCTTCAACCCGGCTACCATAGAGAAAATCTCGATTACCCCTTCTGTAACCTCTACCACATCTACATCCTGGTAAACCACTTTCAATTTACCGATCTGACTCTTTGTCCATTTCAGCAGGTTGTCGAGCAAAGCAAACACATCTTCCGTTGTCTGATTGGCCATTGTGAGCAACTCATACATCTCTTCCCCAATGCTTTCGCTCGGCAGATTAAGTATAAGCATATTCAATACCATCTTAATGGATCCCATCGGCGAACGGAGGTCGTGGGCTATCACCGAATAGAGCTTGTCACGTCCGACAATCGTTTTCCGCAACTCCTCGGTTTGTGCTACAATAATCCGTTTGGCAGCAACCAGTGAAATCTGGTGAGTGACGCGAATGATAAGTTCTTCCTTGTTAAAGGGCTTCGATATAAAATCATTGCCTCCTACCTGAAAACCTTTTACGATGTCGGCCGTGCTGTTCAAAGCAGTCAGGAAGATAATCGGAATCTCTGAAGTTTTCGGATTAGCCTTCAGCTGTTGAGAAACCTCAAACCCGCTCATATCGGGCATCATCACATCCAACAAAATAAGATCAGGTTTTTCCTTTTCGACTTGCTCTATCGCCTGGCGGCCATTACTGGCTGTAACAATCTGGAACTTCTCATTGGTAAGGAGCACCTTCAGCAACAAGACATTCGCCATTACATCATCCACAATAAGGATTTTATATTCTGAAGGGTTTATTTCCACATTCATATTTTATATGCTTTATCTGTTTATATTTTATAATCTTTAAAATACTCGATCATGTGCCTAAGCCCCTCATCCAGTTCTACTGTGGGAGTCCAACCGAGTTTTTCCTTAGCCAAAGTTATATCCGGCTGACGCATTTTGGGATCATCATGAGGCAAAGACTTATATACGATCTTAGATTTTGAACCGGATATTGCAATTACTTTCTCTGCCAATTCAAGGATAGAAAACTCATGGGGATTTCCGAGATTTATCGGTCCGGTAAAATCATCATCCGTATCCATCATCCGGATCATTCCTTCAATCAAATCGTCTATATATTGAAAGCTCCGTGACTGTTTGCCTGAGCCATAAATAGTAAGATCGTTGTTTTGCAAGGCCTGTACTACGAAGTTGGAAATGACACGTCCGTCATTGGGAAGCATATTCGGCCCGTATGTATTGAAAATACGGATAATCTTTATACGAACATTATTCTGGCGATGATAATCCATGAAAAGAGTTTCTGCACACCGTTTTCCTTCATCATAGCAAGAACGGAATCCGATGGGGTTCACATTTCCCCAATAAGTTTCCGGCTGCGGATGAACCATCGGGTCACCATACACCTCACTGGTAGAAGCTTGCATGATCTTGGCATTTACCCGCATTGCCAGTCCCAGCATATTCATAGCTCCCATCACCGATGTTTTCATTGTCTGAATGGCATCATGCTGATAATGTATGGGAGATGCCGGACAAGCAAGATTATAGATTTCATCAACCTCAGCATAATAGGGAAGTGTTATGTCGTGGCGAACAAATTCGAAATGATGATTACTCATCAGATGGAGGATATTATTCTTGGATCCGGTAAAAAGATTATCCAGGCAAATAACGTCATGGCCTTCATTTATTAATCGAGTGCAAAGATGTGATCCGATGAATCCAGCGCCTCCACTAACCAATATTCTTTTCATATATATAAGTTTTGCTTTGTTTTCTGACAAAAATATACGATTTACTCAAACTATGCAAACATATATACATAATTATTTTCAATGAGTAATCAGATGGCATCTCACACACAGTTGGGATTATTACAGAAAACGACGCGTTTCAAAGTTGATTTCCAAACTGATACGATCAATAAAAATCATCTTTTTCAACAAACGGGTATCTATCTCTAAACAATTTTTGATAATAAAAATAGTTGTAATTTCAGAAGCCAACATTCTAAGACACACCCTCAAGCGATGCTGCATCATTCCCAATATCGGATTCCGGTTATTCTACCTTGCCTTTGTCTGTTTGTAGCTTTGTTTTCAGGAGCATAACAGGCTAACTCCTAAAACAAAGTTATAAACGGGTGAAAAAACTCTTATTTACATGAAATCCTATACAACCGTAGTTGTTTTGGCATCAATAGGCGATTCTTTTTCCGGAATACTGAATTCGCGATTCGCAAATAAATCCGCCAATCCCGAAATCTGTTTCAGACGCAACAGTTCATCCCTATCCATCCCTATATTCTTCATTATCCACTGATCGGACATACCGGCCTTATCCAATTCAGCGACAATATGACACATCAATTCAATGTTGTGAGTCCCACGTGCCCGGTTATGCCGGATAGTAGAGCTCATCCGGTTAGATAAATCTTTATCAATAACCACCACTGGCAACAAGCCATTTTCACGCTGATAAATACGTTTGGATGTTTTCAATACCGAGTACCTGTGAAACCCGTCTACCAGGATATACAAATCTTTCTCCTTGTCATAATAGCATACGCAAGGCATCGTGAATCCATCTTCCCAGATTGACAACTCCAACAATTTCATTTCCGGAGGAGCAACTATATTGGGATTATAATCATTGGCCACCACCTTCTCTATTGGTACAGCCTTTACATCGTACACCGGACTCTTCTTACTACTCATTGCAGAATATTTTTATATTGTTCCATTATTTGACTTCTTTTACTTATCTCCTCTTTCGTAGGCGAAAATCCCATATACTTGCAAGCATGATCATTTTTAAGAATACAGATGCACATACGCTTATAAGTCGGTATCTCCTTAAATTCTGTAATATTGATATCGTCCTGATACTCCATACGTACAGGTTTCTTCGATGTTTTATAATTACTATTATCCATCACAATAATAGGAACCTTTGCAGCAATCAGTTTCTGTATTGTGCTATCACTCAAACAACCGCCTTTCGTCCGCCAGAAACTGACGCTGACAGACAATTTCCTAAGATACCCCTTCCGCGTACGTTCCGGTAATGTAGACAACAGGAAGTACATGAATTCTCTCCAAGTGTATCCTTCAGGCAATTTAATAGTCTGCCAGCCCATAGCATGCGTTCCGCCATACATGCCGGTGAAGTTAACTCCGTTTACACGTCCCACCATCTTCCCCCAGGTATCAGGATCGATGGCCCTATAAAGGGATAAGCTTTCTATGGCTTCCCCTATAAAAGGGCTCGCCACACGTTGGCGTTCCAAGTTTACGCCCGCCCTGTAATACAGGTCGTACAGTGTATTGTAATCCCAATGGAATTTACCGTTGGCTGTCCATACATCCGTTGTCTTCCAATCAAAAATGGGATAAGCGTTGTAAACATCGTTCCCCACCTTTGAAGTCCATCGATAGGTATGGTACATCTGGTATTTGCGATTCAGATAAATACACCTCCAACGGTTAAAACTTTCCTGGGTCCGTATGCCGATAAGACAGCAAGTACGTACAGCGTCTTTCTTATCATGTATCCATTTGGCAAAACGCATCTGAAACTCATAATCCCACATTTGAGCATTATAAAAAGGGAAATGCTCTTCGGTCATAGCACCTTTAGGCATAGAGCGCACCCAAAGATCTTTCTTCCCTTTTTCCCAAGGACGCCAAAAAGATTGATACATGGAGGTACAAGTCGCCACACGGAAAGGTACGCAAACACGATACACATCAAGAATATCCTTGTTGGCTTCAAGCATGCGGTCTATATAGTCGATAGTCATTTTATACTGTATCTCATAATCCATGTGAAACACCCCCAAGCGTATCTTCAAATTATTACGCCTTATATAATCAATACATAAACTCAAAAGTACACCGCTATCCTTTCCTCCCGAAAAAGAAACATATACATTATCGAATTCATTAAAAATTATGCGCAAGCGCTCTTGCGCCAAGTCATATACATTTTTATCCACTGTTTCTTTTTTCATTCATCCCTCCACATCTTTACATACCGTTTCCAAACTTTTTCAGCAGTGAATCCCTGCTTCTCAAATGATTCCTGGTGCTCGGTCTGAACAATAGCTGTAAGAGACTTTTCACCGGCGAAAGCAGAAACAACATCGGTAAGTAAAAGAGAAAAAGCTTCTTCCTGATCTTTATCTATATAATAATTATTGATTATAGCCACATTCCCCCTTTGTTCTATCGGGACAAAACCAACCACTTTTTTCCCGTTTACTGCGACAAACCAAACAAACTTATCCGTTGTTTTAAAAGGATAATTATTGTTCTTTTTCAGTACTTCCGGGTCCATAACCAACGGAGCTACAAGCTTATACAATTGCTTGTCCACTCCGTTTAATTTCATTATTTGTATCATAACTATACGTTTATTCAATTATTTCGAAGTCTTATACTCAGACTTGAAAGTATTCAGCCAGGCAGAAAGTTCATCCAGCATTAAGTTCTTATACAGAAAACTTTCACGTATGCCCCATCCATGACCTCCGGAAGGATATACATGCAATGTAGCCGGCACACCGTTCGCATTCAAAGCCAAATAGTAATTCACTCCGTTTGCCGGGGGCACCGATTTATCGTCATCACTATATACGATGAAAGCACGTGGCGTATCTTTTGTTACCTGTTTTTCATTAGAATACAGTTCTTCCAGTTCTGCGGAAGCATCGTTTCCTAAAAGGTTGTTGTGCGATCCTATATGAGTATACTTTTTATCCATCGTAATAACCGGATAAAATAAGATCTGGAAATCAGGACGCACGTCAGGCGCAGAATGTGTAGCTATAGTAGAAGCGAGATGCCCGCCAGCAGAAAAGCCCATTATACCAACATCATTCGGATTTACATTCCAAACAGCAGCACTATCCCTTACTATCCTTATAGCTTCCTCTGCATCAGAAAAAGGGACTTCTTTATGTCCGCCTTTCGGCATACGGTATTTCAACACTACCAAAGCGATGCCCTGCTTGTTAAAGAAAGGAGCCCAGTCGTAACCTTCATGATGATATGCAAGGCCACTGTATCCTCCACCCGGACAAGCCACAATCACGCGGCCGGTAGATAATTCGGGAGCAGGAAGAAACACACGGATCGACGGTTTAAAATTCCCCTTCGACTCATCGAAGGGCGCACTGTCCATACCGTTAGTATTCGGCATTCCTCCTTGCCATAAATCGACATCAAAAGGCTGATGTGCTTTTTGAGCACACATACTCCCTCCCATCAGCAAAAGTGATAAAAAGGACAAGTAAAAACGTAAATTCTTTTTCATGGTTTGTACGAATAATAATTTAGAGTGTTACACTTGTGTCCCATTAAAAATCGGGACGTTATTAAAAATCGACTATAATTGGGCCACCAAGTCCAAATCGCTCCTTGTCACTTTGAAATTCAGTTTTACCAAAGGAAAAAACTCTACGACTAACTAAATTTCAAACATATCAAAGAACTATTTAGATTTTAATGGGACGAAAAATGAGAACATTACTAAAATCAAGACAGACAAAAGTAGCTAAAAACTATAACAAAAAAAAGTGGAGGAAAAGTATATACGGTTGTTCTGCAAAAATAACCTCTTCACACAAGAAGTATCATATTATTAATATAATAATAATCAGTATATTATAATAAAATCTCATTCTTTTTAAAAAAAGATATTCTACACACCCAAACGAACATTTCCAGTTATTTAACATATTGATTATAAGAAGTAAGTATTAAGCAGCCCAAGTTTTCAAACTGAGCCGTCCCACTTTTACGGATGAGTTCCCAAAATCTCGTGCGTATACAAAAGAAAATGAGGACACTCCGACCTCATCGAAGTATCCTCATTTACTTTTGAGCGGAAAACGAGACTCGAACTCGCGACCCTAACCTTGGCAAGGTTATGCTCTA
>CAUEFX010000074.1 GCA_958477465.1 uncultured Bacteroides sp. | reverse complement strand
TGCGATGCGACGTAAATCAGCATAATAACCGATTCCGTTTATCAGATCGACAGCAGAAATAACGGCTCCCTTTTTTACTTCCGGAAAAACCTCCGAGAACGTTTTCATCTGCGGACGGTATCCCGGACTCCAAGGCCAGATACTATTGGCAGGGTCCTTGCCTTCGGCCATACGCTTCAAATTCAGCGGATGATTCTTCAGCAACTCCTGTGACTTCAAAATCAGGTCATTGATAAGCGCAGCCGTCTCTTCCGCTTCCGGCGCCAACGGTTTTACCATCAACGGCCGGAAAGGTTTCAATGGCACATCATGGGGGGGAGTGCAATCCAATTGCTTGTTTCCTCCTTTGATAACCAGCAGATGCCGGTATTGAACACCGGTATGGAAACGGACCCGGTCTGAGCCCAAATGCTCCTGCAAATATTGAATCAAGACATCGGCCTCTTCCGTCGAAATATGTCCGGCCGAATGATTCTTTATATGGTCTCCCTCAATGCAAATAATATTGCAGCGCATCGCCATCTCTCCCGGCTGCAAGTCTACTCCGATGCTTGCCGCCTCGAGCGGTCCACGCCCTTCGTACACTTTCGGAAGATCATATCCGAGCACTGACATGTTTGCCACCTCGCTACCGGGATGAAAGCCATCGGCAACCGTTTTCAGCCTGCCATTGCGTCCCATGCGGGCCAATTTGTCCATATAAGGAGTTTTCGCATATTGCAGGAGTGTCTTGTTTCCTAATGATTTTACCGGCCAATCGGCCATTCCATCACCGATGATGATGAGGTGTTTGGGGCCTCGCCCCCCGGCCCCCTCTCCGTGGGAGAGGGGGGGAAAGTTACTTCTATTTGATTCTTCCATATTCATCTTTTCATAAAACAACACAAACTTCTATTTTCACAAAGCTGTACAAATTTCTTTCTCATAAAGCAGCACCAACTTCTCTCTCACCAAACAACACAGCCTTTATCCTCACAAAGCAGTACTAACTTCTCCCCTCTCCCACGGAGAGGGGTCGGGGAAGAGGCCTTCCTAAACATTCGCTATACTCATTATATCCGCAAACACCCCCGCAGCAGTTACCCCCGCTCCGGCACCGTATCCTTGAATCATCATCGGATATTCTTTGTAACGCTCTGTTGTCAGAAGAATAATATTGTTACTTCCCTCCAAACCATAGAACGGATGATTGGCTCCTACCTCCTGCAAGCCGACAGATGCTTTTCCGTTTTCCAGTTTGGCAACGAAGCGCCAATGCTTGTTCTCTTTTTCCAATACCTGTCGGCGGGCTTCAAAGTCTGCATCCAGGCTCGGCACACGCTTCCAGAAGTCATCCAACGAACCTTCAAAGAAGTCATTCGGCACAAAGAGGTTCTTCTCCACGTCCTCCTGCTCCAGCTTATATCCGGCTTCGCGTGCCAGAATAACGAGTTTGCGGATTACATCTTTTCCACTAAGGTCGATACGCGGATCGGGTTCGGAGTACCGTTCTTCCTGCGCCATCTTTATCGTGCGGCTAAATGGAATATCGGCACTGATTTTGTTGAAGATATAATTCAATGTGCCGCTTAAGACAGCCTCTATCTTCAGAATCTTATCACCACTATGAATCAGGTCATTTATGGTATTGATGATAGGAAGCCCTGCTCCCACATTCGTTTCAAACAGGTATTTCACTCCCCGTTGACGGGCTATCTGCTTCAACTCGCGATAATTTTCGTACTTGGAGGAGGCGGCTATCTTATTGGCAGCCACCACAGACACATTGTGCGACAACAGATCTTTATAAAGGGAAGCCACTCCCGCGCTTGCCGTACAATCCACAAAAACGGAGTTAAAGATATTCATACCGATAATCTCGTCGCGCAATGATTCGAGGGTATTCTCTTTCCCCTTCTCTTCCAATTCCCGGCGGTAGTTTGTCAGGTCGAAGCCATCACGGCTGAACATGGCTTTCGTAGCATCGGCAATACCCACCACATGAAGTTTCAATCCGTTTTCCACTTTCAGTTTCTCTTGCTGAGAACGAATCTGCTCGATCAGGCTGCCGCCTACCGTACCGATACCGCAAATAAAGAGATTCAATACCTGATACTCCGACAGGAAGAAGGAGTCGTGAATAACATTCAGTGACTTGCGCAGTGATTTGTAATCGACCACAAACGAGATATTCGTTTCCGATGCTCCTTGTGCGCAAGCTATTACATTTATACCGTTCCGTCCTAACGTACCGAATAGCTTACCCGCTATGCCCGGAGTATGCTTCATGTTTTCACCGACAATAGCCACGGTAGCCAGATTCTTCTCTGCCTGAATAGGAGAAATCTCTCCCATCTCTATTTCTTTCGCAAACTCTTCGTTCAGCACCTCGCAAGCCAAATCGGCATCGGCATTACGCACACCGATAGATGTACTGTTTTCTGAAGAAGCCTGTGACACGAGAAACACGCTGATGCCATTCTTTGCCAAGGCTTTGAAAATACGGTAGTTAACACCGATCACTCCCACCATACCAAGACCTTGTACGGTAATCAAGCTGGTGTCGTTGATAGAAGAGATACCCTTAATCGCTTTCGTTTGCGGATCGGAAACCTCCTGTTTGATAATGGTGCCCGTACCTTCGGGATTGAATGTATTCTTTATTAATATGGGGATATTCTTATGGCAAACCGGGTAGATAGTGGGCGGATATACCACTTTGGCACCGAAGTTACAAAGTTCGGTAGCCTCCACATAACTCAGTTCGTTAATGGTATAAGCGGTGGAAATAACCCGTGGATCGGCTGTCATGAATCCGTCTACATCGGTCCATATCTCCAGGCTATCGGCATCAAGAGCGGCAGCAATGATAGACGCAGTATAGTCCGAGCCGCCACGGCCGAGATTCGTAACATCTCCAGTCTGCTTGTCCGATGAAATGAATCCCGGCACCAATGATACTTTCGGAATTTCCCGGAATGTCTCTTTCACCAACCGCTGGGTCAGTTCCGTATCGAGCGTATGCTTGGAATGTTTCCGCTCCGTCTTTATAAAAGTACGCGAATCGAACCATTGAGCGCCATCAATCAACTCGGCCACAATAATGGAAGACAACCGTTCGCCATAGCTTACAATAGTATCCGATGTTTTCGGAGAAAGGTCTTTAATCAGATAAATTCCCTGGAAGATGTCTTTCAGTTCATTAAGCAGTTCCCCGACCCGGCGTTGCAAAGAAGCTTGCCGCTCTCCTGCCGGAATCACCTCCTTGATCATCTCTACATGACGATACACAATCTCACGGAATTCTCCTTCATAAGCCGCATCGCCCATAGCTGCCATCTTCGAGGTGTTAATCAACTTATCGGTAATACCGCCCAATGCGGAAACGACTACAATCACCGGTTCACCGACCGACTCTACTATTCTCTTTACGCTTAAAATGCTGTTCACGGAACCTACGGATGTTCCGCCGAATTTCATTACTTTCATGCAGATACTTTAATATTTAGCAATGCCCCCTTTCACGGAAAGCAATGGTTTAATTTACAACTAAAATAATTTAAATTGAATTTGCTTACTTTCTGTAAGCGTGATTCACGTAGAAACACAAATACTATCCCCTCAACCCCTAAGGGTCATGGTGCACATGGATGTGACTGTATGCGGATAGTACTTCATCATAGTCATTGTTTCTCGTTACTGTTTGATAAGATGTCGCAAAAGTAACAATAAAAACGTTCAATCTATCACTTTTTACGATTATTTTCTAATAAAAAGATTTTCAGAAATCTGGGACCGTCAAGAATCAAACGGCAGTTTTCTGACATTTTGTTAGATTATATAAGATATATAATTATCTTTGCAGTAGATAATCGCATAACAAACGTCTATGAACGCATCAAATACTTCCGTATTGATAATTTATACCGGTGGAACAATTGGAATGATAGAAAATGCAGAAACCGGAGCGCTCGAAAACTTCAACTTCGAGCAGTTGCAAAAACATGTCCCCGAATTACGGAAATCCAACTGTACGATCGACTCTTATCAGTTTGATCCTCCCATAGACTCATCGGACATGGAACCGGAAGCATGGCGCAAACTGGTAAAAATCATTTGTGATAATTACGACAGATTCAACGGTTTTGTCATCCTTCACGGTACGGATACAATGGCATACACCGCCTCTGCACTGAGTTTCATGCTTGAAGGACTGAACAAACCGGTCATTCTCACCGGTTCGCAGCTTCCCATCGGTGTGCTGCGTACAGACGGCAAAGAAAACCTGATGACCAGCATTGAGATAGCATCCGCCCAAGACGCCGACGGAAGGCCGCTCGTGCCTGAAGTATGTATTTTTTTCGAAAATCATCTGATGCGTGGCAATCGGACCACCAAAATAAATGCAGAAAACTTCAATGCTTTCCGCTCTTTCAATTATCCTGTGCTGGCGGAAGCAGGCATACACATCAAATATAACCATTCGCAGATTCATCACAGCCGTGAGAAACAGGAATTGAAGCCCCACTACCTGCTGGATACTAATATAGCCGTACTGAAACTCTTTCCGGGCATACACGAAAACGTGGTGGCAGCCACCCTCTCCATCGACGGGCTGCGTGCGGTGGTACTGGAAACCTATGGTTCGGGTAATGCTCCCCGCAAGCAATGGTTCCTCCGCCTGCTGCGCGAAGCAAGTGCACGGGGCATCGTAATTGTCAACGTCACCCAATGCAGTGCCGGAACTGTGGAGATGGAACGGTACGAAACCGGTTATCATCTGTTGCAAGCCGGCATCGTCAGCGGATATGACAGTACAACGGAATCAGCAGTCACCAAATTAATGTTCCTGTTGGGACACGGCTACACACCCGAAGAAATCCGCGAACGGATGAACCGTCCGATAGCCGGAGAAATCACTTTATAATGCGGCAAGATTGTACCGATCGGTACAGATTATGACTTTTAAGAAAATAATCTGTGCCGATCTGCATCATCTGTGCTGTAATATCCGTATTTTTGTCCATCTTATAAAAGAAGGACAAAAAAGAATGGCAAAAGAGAAGACCGTATATGTGTGCAGTAACTGCGGACAAGAGTCCCCTAAATGGGTAGGAAAGTGTCCGTCGTGTGGCGAATGGAATACGTATGTAGAAGAAATTATACGCAAAGAACCTGCCAGCCGAAGACCGGTATCAGGTATTGAAACGGCCAAAGCCAAACCGGTCACTCTAAATGAAATAGAAGCGGATGATGAGCCGCGTATCGATATGCACGATGAAGAGTTGAACCGGGTGTTGGGCGGCGGACTTGTGCCGGGTTCTTTGGTTCTGATAGGCGGTGAGCCGGGCATCGGGAAATCGACCCTCGTACTCCAAACCGTACTGCGAATGCCCGAAAGACGGATTCTGTATATCTCCGGTGAAGAGAGCGCCCGGCAATTGAAATTACGCGCCGACCGCCTGACGAATACATCCAGCGATTGCCTGATTGTCTGCGAAACTTCCCTGGAACAGATTTTTGTCCATATAAAGAATACCCGTCCCGATTTAGTTATCATCGATTCCATACAAACCATTTCTACGGAAAACATCGAATCATCTCCCGGCAGTATCGCCCAGGTGCGCGAGTGTTCGGCCTCCATCCTCCGCTTTGCCAAAGAGACGCATACTCCGGTCTTGCTGATCGGGCATATAAATAAAGAAGGCAGTATCGCCGGACCTAAAGTGCTGGAACACATTGTTGACACTGTACTTCAGTTTGAGGGCGACCAACATTACATGTACCGCATCCTGCGAAGTATCAAGAACCGTTTCGGAAGTACAGCCGAACTGGGAATTTATGAAATGCGCCAAGACGGACTCCGCCAGGTCAGTAACCCGTCGGAACTATTGCTCTCACAAGATCACGAAGGCATGAGTGGTGTAGCCATAGCATCCGCCATCGAAGGGGTACGTCCGTTTCTTATCGAGACCCAGGCACTGGTAAGCTCTGCCGTATACGGCAATCCGCAACGTTCTGCCACCGGTTTCGACATCCGGCGAATGAACATGCTGCTGGCTGTACTCGAAAAACGGGTAGGATTCAAGTTGGCACAGAAGGATGTATTCCTCAACATAGCCGGAGGATTGAAAGTCAACGACCCCGCCATCGACCTCGCCGTAATCAGCGCTATCCTCTCATCCAATATGGATGCCGCCATCGAACCGGAAGTCTGCATGGCCGGAGAAATCGGTCTGTCCGGAGAAATACGCCCGGTAAACAGAATCGAACAGCGTATAGGAGAAGCCGAAAAGTTGGGCTTCAAACGTTTTCTACTACCCAAATACAATTTGCAGGGAATCGAGACAAAGAAATTAAAAATAGAACTGGTGCCGGTTAGAAAGGTGGAGGAGGCGTTCAGGGCGCTCTTCGGATGATTCACCACAGGGTAACACAGAGTTTCACAGAGTATTTATTTTAAAAAAAACAATAATATGGAGTATTTACGGAGAACAACAAGATGGAGTATTTACGAAAAACAATGATATAGAATATTTACGGAGAACAATAATATGGAGTATTTACGAAAAACGACAATATGGAAATAAATGAATTGACCGGATTAATATTAAAGAAAGCCTATGAAGTACATACAATATTAGGGCCGGGCCTATTGGAAAGTACTTATGAGGAATGTCTGTGCCATGAACTTATTCAGTGTGATCTGCAAGTTGAAAAACAGAAAGCTCTGCCTATCATATATAAAGGCATCAAAGTCAATGCAGGATACAGATTAGATATTGTCGTAAATAACTCAGTTGTTGTAGTACTAAAAGCAATAGAAGACCTACTTCCTATTCATACAGCACAATTAATTACCTATTTAAAATTATCTCATATCAGGCATGGATTACTTATTAATTTTAATGTGAAAAGCCTCAAAGAAGGGATAAAAAGATATATTGTTTAACCAAAAAAAGACTCAGTGAAACTCTGTGTTACTCTGTGGTGAATCATGATACAAGAATACCAGTTACGTTTACTCCCCGAAATTGCCGCCAACGAGCAGCGATTGAAAGAATATTTATCAAAGGAAAAAGGTCTTAATTTACCGAGCATTACCGCTACACGTATTTTGAAACGGAGTATCGATGCGCGGCAACGCACCGTCTTCATTAATCTGAAAGTACGGGTATATCTCAATGAAAAGCCGGAAGACAACGGATATGAAGAGACCCAATATAATAATGTGGAAGGTAAACCGCAAGTGATTGTAGTAGGTGCGGGTCCCGGAGGATTATTTGCCGCCTTGAAATTGATAGAACTGGGTCTTCGCCCGGTCATTGTAGAGCGTGGTAAGAATGTACGCGAACGTAAAAAAGACCTTGCGCAGATCAGTAGGGAACATACCGTCAATCCGGAATCGAATTACAGTTTCGGCGAAGGTGGGGCGGGCGCTTATTCGGACGGGAAGCTCTATACCCGAAGTAAAAAGCGCGGCAACGTAGATAAAATCCTAAATGTATTCTGTCAGCATGGAGCATCTACGGCCATTCTTGCCGACGCCCACCCGCACATCGGTACGGATAAACTGCCACGGGTGATCGAGAACATGCGTAACACCATTATCGATTGTGGCGGAGAAGTTCATTTTGAAACCCGGATGGATGCCTTGATTATCGAAAATGAAGAGGTCAAAGGTATTGAAACAAACACGGGACGGACATTCCTTGGACCCGTGATATTGGCTACAGGACATTCGGCACGGGACGTATATCGCTGGTTGGCTGCAAACAACGTAACGATCGAGGCAAAAGGGATTGCCGTAGGTGTTCGTCTGGAACATCCGGCCGAATGTATAGACCGGATACAATACCATTCCAAAAACGGCCGGGGGAAATACCTACCGGCTGCCGAATACAGTTTTGTCACTCAAGTAGAAGGGCGTGGCGTATACAGCTTCTGTATGTGCCCCGGAGGATTTGTCGTTCCTGCTGCCAGCGGACCGGAACAGGTGGTAGTCAACGGAATGTCTCCCTCCAATCGGGGGTCACGATGGAGTAATTCGGGGATGGTGGTAGAGATACAGCCGGAGGACTTAGACAATGGGCAGTGGACAGTGGGCAATGAACAGTCGGCTGCGCAGCCCAATTGTCAATTGTCAACTACCAATTGTCAAATTCTAAAAGTGTTACACTTTCAGGAAGAACTGGAACGGCAAGCCTGGTTACAGGGAGGAATGAGGCAAACGGCTCCGGCACAACGCATGATGGACTTTACACGAAAAAAACTGAGTTATGATTTACCGGAATCCTCTTATAGCCCGGGATTGATATCTTCACCCTTACACTTCTGGATGCCTGAATTTATCAGCAAACGTTTATCGCAAGGCTTTCAGCAATTCGGACGGATGAGTCACGGTTTTCTTACCAACGAGGCAGTGATGATCGGAGTAGAAACACGTACTTCTTCTCCTGTGCGTATTGTCCGTGACAAGGAGACATTGCAACACGTTACCATACGCGGGCTATTCCCTTGCGGTGAAGGAGCCGGCTATGCCGGTGGTATCGTTTCGGCCGGAGTAGACGGAGAACGATGTGCCGAAGCTGCAGCAAACTATTTAAACCGATAAAACGCCATGAACCACCAACCGGAAATCGCCATTATCGAACCGAATACCCTCACGGCCATCGGTTTGAAAAGCATCTTGGAGAAAATCATCCCGATGGCAGTCATTCGTTCATTTCGCAATTTCGGTGAATTAGTGGACGATACACCTGATATGTACGCCCACTATTTTATAGCCGCCCAGATATATGTGGAGCACAATGCTTTCTTCTTGCCCAGAAAGAAAAAGACAATCGTTCTGGCAGGAGAAAGCCAACCGTTCCAATTATCTGCCGTACGGACACTGAACATTTACCAACCGGAAGAATCACTGGTCAAAGACATTCTGAAACTCCACCAACATGCCCATCATGACGGATACCCTGCGGAAGCTGTACCTTCTATGCCTGTCGCCGAACACGAATTATCCGCACGAGAGATCGAGGTGCTTGTATTGATAACCAAAGGGCTCATCAATAAGGAGATAGCCGATAAGCTAAATATCAGCCTGACCACTGTTATCACCCATCGGAAAAACATTACAGAGAAACTGGGTATCAAATCCGTCTCCGGGCTAACAATTTATGCCGTGATGAACGGCTATGTAGAGGCTGACCGGATTTAAAAATGTACAACGATCATGCCACCGTATTCCTTTGAGAAATGATTGTAATAAGGAGAAGCCGCCAGATTAACTCTGCTCTTTTTCTTATCCAGCCCAAACAACTTCTTTTCAAACGGTAAGAGCCAATATCCGATCCGTGCACTTAATATACCAATTCCCGCACCGGCCAGAACATCATTACACCAATGTCGTTCATTATAAAGTCGCAGGAAGGCCACCCCACAAGCGATAGTATATGCACCTATACCATAAAGTGGAGAGGAATCTTTATACTCCATCCGTACCAACTCGGCTCCCATAAAAACAGTGGCTGTATGCCCAGAAGGAAAGGAATTAAAAGCCGTTCCGTCCGGACGTTGTTCGTCTACCGCCCACTTCACCGCATTGACCATAATACCCATAGTTGCATAAGAAGTGGCAGTAATCAATACACGGTCCACATAGCTATGCTTAGCCTTTGCACCCAGCAAACTTAATCCGAAATTTGCAATAACGGGTACATACTGTATATAATCATCGGCATGAAAATAGCGCCCATTACGCCATCTGGCAATATCATCACGCACCTCCCTATTCAGAGATTTCAACCAAGGATTGGCCACTCCAAATGCTCCTACAGTGATGAGTGAAGCAGGTAGTATTAATTGTGAAGGACGAAAAGAATGGTCCCGTTCAGTGATTTTCAGAGAGTCTGTCGGAACTGCTTGTGCCCACAACTGAAACGGGCATAATAATATCATAAGAAGAAAAAACAATTTGATTTTCATCTTTTATTGTTGTAAATGAAATGAATACTGAATGTTAACTGTCGCTTTGCATTTCTGTCTCAGAAACACAACAGGCCACATCCGCTTCGGCCTTTACAACTTCAAAAAAGAGGAAAGCAAAACAAGATCCACCCCATTGCATTTCCCCCGGTCATATAAAAATTCTTGGTCGTTTTTTCTATAAGAGAAATGCTAATGAGTTATTTCTAACTGTTATATGTCGCTCTATCTGATTTATACCATAGGCTATATTATTTAAAGGGTAGTTAATAAAAAAAGTGTGTCCCCGACAATATCCAGACTATAGTTAGGTACGACCAAGTAACCTATGACCGACTGAATATATCGATGGAACACACCCTGTTTCAGGGCGCATCCACAAAGCATATTCTTTCGGTCGGTTAAAATTGGTCGTTTTACTATAGAAAGAATGACAATGTAAACACTCTGTATCTTGTTTTTTTAATTCAAATAAAGCCGCTACTTTAATTTCATGTCTATTTGAAAGACAAAAATAAGAATATCTTTCTTTATAGACAAACTTTATTTGTATAATCCTTATAAACCGGATACAGGAATAAAGCCCCTAATTTCAGATTAATATATACTCACAATGCATATTCTGCTATTTCAATGTATATCTGGTAAATTTCTTCTAAATTTTGAGACAACTCCTTATCTCCATCTGTATAACAAACATTGAGTTATATTTTATAGAAAGCGATATAATATTGCAAGCTTGCAGTCAGAGACTTTTGTACCTTAGCGTCCTAAATTTATAGGATTGGTCATTATGAGAAAATTATTACTACTGTTAATGATTCTGAGTTGTAACCCTCTTCCGGCAAAAAAGTACTGTTTCACACCCGAAGAAAGTGAATCTTTGAAAAGAACATTGAGTGAAGGGAAGCTACTGCCTGGTGACGAAGTCATTCTAAAAGACGGAGTTTTCAAAAATCTGCAGAAAGTGCTCTTCCAGGCAAAAGGGACTGTACAGGATTCAATAAAGCTGAAAGCAGAGCACCCCGGAAAAACAATCATATCGGGCGCATTGGATTTTAAGGTCTATGGTGAATATCTGCAAATAGAAGGTTTGTGCTTTTTGAAAGCATGGGCATTGACTTTCAACATGATTGATTTTCAGAAAGAAACCGGGAAGTATGCTTCACACTGCCGCTTCACCAATTGCGTGATTGATGACTGTAATGACCCCAACAAGAGCGAACAGCCTGCGACAAACGGACAGCAACCCGCCTCCGTGAGCGAATACTGGCTTGGACTCCGGGGCGAAAACAACCGGGTAGACCATTGTTACTTTGCCAACAAACGAATTGGCGGATTGGTATTGCAAGTATGGCTCGACAAAGATAATCATCTGAATAATCACCAGATAGATCACAATCTGTTCGGTACACGTAAACCCTATGGCGGAAACGGTGCCGAGATTATCCGTATCGGGCATTCATGGTCTTCTCAACTGGAATCACGCACCGTTGTAGAAAACAATGTATTTCTGCACTGTGACGGAGAGAGCGAAATCATTTCGGTAAAATCGTGTCATAATATACTTCGTCGAAATCTGTTTTATGAGTCAAGAGGAGGCTTGGTATGCCGTCACGGTCATTACAATGTGCTTGAGTCCAACACTTTTATCGGTAACAATATAAAAGGGACAGTAGGAATCCGCATTATCAACCAGGGACATACTGTATACGATAACTATATGAGTAGACTGAATGGTTTCGGTCTGTTGGTACGCATTGGTGTCTTTGAAAGACCAACTGCTGATACAGATATTAAAAAAGAGCCGCTGACCTCCTATCACCGGGTGGAAAATGTAGACATCGCCTATAACCATTTTATCAACTGCCGGGTATTGGAATTCGGTTCGGGTAAAGGAGATAAAGCACCCCGCAACCTACGTTTTGCCAATAATACCATCTACAGCCCCACTCCGAATGTGATAATCTTTCGACCGGAAGAGGTTATGCCGGGCATTACTTTCCTGGATAATACTTATTATTTTGAAAATAAAGAGCCAATCGGGCTACCCGGATTTATAGAAGGAAAAATGCCGGATACCCTCTTGACTTTAGAGAATGAAAAGGTAGAAAGATCTATCAACGGAATAGGTCCGGTATGGTATGCGCCCAATACTGCTGAGATAGCTTATATAAGGAATAAAGCGCTTCCCACACGGGGAGGTACGGCAAGCGATATTAATTATTAAAATGCGGATAATTTTCATAATCCTAATAAATGAGGATTGTGTAACCGAGAAGTTTGCCGTTCCTTTGCAGGCAAAATAATAACATGATGAAAAGGAACTGCATTCTCATAGCTTTCACCCTTTTAGCGACAGGTTCTATTTGGGCAGAAGAGACTCCGAAAGACACGATCAAGGTAGTAGACGTAGAAGAGATTCTCGTTATTGCTTCTCCGAAAGAGAACCGTAAACTACGCGAACTTCCGGCAGCCAGTACGCTCTTGTCACAACAGGACATGCAGGCAAACCAAGTGACCAACCTAAAAGGACTGAGCACATTAGTCCCCAACATATTCATTCCCGATTACGGTTCCAAGCTGACATCGGCTATCTACATCCGTGGCATCGGCTCACGTATCAATACGCCATCGGTAGGACTATATGTCGACAATGTCCCCTATATAGACAAGTCTGCCTTTGACTTCAACTATTCCGACATCGAGCGTATCGACGTGCTTCGCGGCCCGCAAAGTACCCTGTATGGACGTAACACAATGGGAGGTCTCATCAGAGTACATACCAAATCACCTTTCAGCTATCAGGGCACCGATCTGCGTTTAAGCGCAGGAACGTATGGAAATTACAATGCATCGGTCACCCATTACCACCGGATATCGGAACAGTTCGCTTTTTCTGCCGGAGGCTTCTATGAACATGCAGACGGTTTTTTCAGGAATGCAGCCAAAGACAATCAAAAGGCCGACCGTATCAATGCCGGTGGCGGACGTATCCGTGCCATCTATCTGCCGACAGAAAATCTGAAACTCGACTTCAACGTGAACTATGAGTATAGTGATCAAGGCGGATATCCCTATTTCTATACCGGAAAAGTCAGTGAAGAAGAAAGAAAAAACGGTCTACGGCAAGATAAAATAGGTTTGATCTCCTATAATGATGAAAGCAGTTATTATCGCAGTCTGCTGAATGCCAGTGCCAATATCGAGTATCAGGCGCAACATTTCACGCTAAGTGCCGTGACCGGTTATCAACATTTAAAAGACCGCATGCTGCTCGATCAGGATTTCACGGAGAAAGATATATTCACTCTCAACCAACAACAGCGGCTGAACACCTTATCTGAAGAGATCGTAATGAAATCGAAGCCCGGAGGAAATTGGCAGTGGACCAACGGTGTATTCGGATTCTACCAATGGCTGAACACGGATGGTCCGGTTGAATTCAAAAAGGATGGAGTTACAGAAGTCATTGAAAATAACGCCAACAATAATTTTCCTCATTCTCCTGCCGCACCAACCATGAAGCTGACCGTCAACAACCCGACATTGAATGTCAGCGGTAACTTCGATACTCCGACATTCAGTGCCGCCATCTATCATCAATCAACTTACAATAATTTCCTGATAGACGGATTATCCATAACGGCAGGATTGCGCCTCGACTATGAAAAAATGTCAATGAATTACCATTCGGCTTCCACTCCGCTAGACTTCAATTTCAAATTTTACATGCAGATGCCGTCTCCAAGACCGACAATCGACCTTGAAAGCAAAAACATGATAGCCCCGGCCGACATCAGCGGAAAATTATCAAACGATTACCTGCAATTGCTCCCCAAATTTGCGATTCAATACGAATGGGAAAAAGGAAACAATGTATATGCCACCGTTTCACGCGGTTACCGTTCGGGAGGGTATAATGTACAGATGTTTTCCGATCTGATACAGTCGGAACTGAAAAATTCGATGAAGACTGCCATGGTAACCAACAAAGATTTTGCATCCATAGCGAATATGATTGAAATGATGATGCCGGAAGAAGACATTGACATAAAAGCCTCCACCACTTACAAGCCCGAATATTCATGGAACTACGAAATCGGTTCCCATCTCACATTGTGGGAAGGGCGTTTATGGGCCGATCTCGCTGCATATTACATGGATACCAAAGACCAGCAGATTTCTCAGTTCGCCGAGAGTGGTTTGGGACGTATCACCGTCAATGCCGGCAAGAGCCGAAGCTATGGAGCCGAGGCAGCCTTACGCACCGGCATCACCGATGCCTTCAGTATAAATGCATCTTACGGATACACCTATGCCACATTTACCGATTACGTTGTGAAACAAAAAGATAAAGACGGGAACTTACAGGACAAAGAAAATTACAATGGCAACTATGTTCCTTTCGTCCCCAAACATACACTCAACGTAGGAGCACAGTATATTTTCCGGATCGCCCCCCGTCACTGGTTCGACCGCATCCAAGTAAATGCCAACTTCAATGCCGCCGGACGCATCTATTGGACAGAAGCGAATAATGCCAGTCAGGCATTTTACGGTACACTGAACGGACGTGTCAGCTTAGAAAAAGGGAACGGTGCCATTGCCTTCTGGGTACGCAATGCGCTGAATAAAGAATATCAGGCGTTCTATTTCGAGACAATGGGCAATGGATTTATGCAGAAAGGACGGCCCATGCAATTGGGGGTGGATGTGCGTTGCCGGTTTTAATATATGCCTTTGCCGGACAGAGGAAGAAACCCAAGACAGCCATTGGGCTATCATTCATTAATCGCCCCGCAATGGGGACAGATGCCTTTATCATGCAGTTTCTCTCCACAATACCCGCAACGGTACCTGTAACCGTTTCCTTTGTGAAGCCTTTTGATAAACAAAAAGACAAAGCAAAGCAGAAAGAGATAACCGATATAAAACCGTGTAGTAAAAATAAAAAAGAAATAACAGAAAATACAGCAAGAGGTCAATCCGAGGAGGTAGAAGACAGCCGCAACCGGCGTGAGCTGCCGGAACAGATCATCGAGCACTGCCAGAAAAACAATAAGAAACACCCAGATACTCAATAAAAATACCGACAAGACAAACGGTACCTTGAAAGGAGAAAGCGTAGGATTAAAATAGAAATGCTGCCAGGTGTCCGGGAAAAACACCTGCATCGTTTCATAAATAGTGGCGCTAAAAGCCATCAAAAGACAAAGAAACAATGGATAAGCACTATCGATGTCATTAAAATAGACCATCTGCAACTGCTTGCGACGGAATGCACGAAACAGATAAACCCCTACAAACAGGGCAAAGACAATGACAAAATACGACGCATGCGTATCACTGAACAAATAAATGAACTGCGAAATGCTATCCGTAGGAACAAATGAACGAATCAGGTCCTTTTCACGTATCCAGCCCTGTACCTCCTGCGAGTGGGCCAGTTTCACCCAAACACTGTCTACGCTATCCGTCGGATGAACGGCAAACTCAGCCACAACAACCCGGTCTCCATGGTAAAGACTGATAAAAGAGTCCTTAACTGGAAGCCGTTCCAAAACAGCGGAATCTGTCTGTACTTCAAAATTTGTATTATAAGTATAATGCCGCTCGGCAAGATAAGTTAACGAATCCCTCGTCTGATCGCTCATGCCTTCTCCCTGAAGATCCGGCCGGGGATAGTGACAAGCAGTAAACAGCAGGAGGCAAACCACAGAATAGCACAAAGCGACACAGAGCCGTTTCACATCCGGATTCACATCCGGCTCCATCACCCATCGCATCACTCTATGGCAGACCGTTCTCATTGTGCAGCACTCACTTTCATCTGGCAATTTTTACAATCGAATGACAGGCGGAACTTCTTTCCATCCGTTCCTACCAGATAATAAGGTTCCTTATAAGGCGAGCGTTCACGCTGGTGAATAGGACACCACCCCATACTATAACGCAGGCAGTGTTTGCAAAACATCAGCACGGCATCTTCCACCGGTTGCTTTTCGTAGGCAGGTGCCACTTCTTTCACTCCATGATCCTGATAAAAAGAGGCGGCGCGGGTATTCATTACATTCCCCAAATAAGAGAGCGTCTGTTGCGGAAAAGCATGTGTGGTAGGCTTCCAAACAGCCAGTTCACGATGATAATTCACCTTACGGGCCATAATCAGTTGTTCAACGAGCTGCCGGCGTAATTCAGCAAGTACGGAAGCCGGAATGAACCAATTCTCCGAAAAATCAATATCGATCCGTTCTGCTTCAAAAGGGGTATTCCCCAACTTCGCCAGTTGATTCTTGAGATTATCCGTTTGCGGGGTACGGGCTGGCTCGCGGTCGCGAGGTAAAGCAAGTGTCACGCTGTTGTCATCTTCATCCGTCATAGTAAGCGAAAAGCCGAAATTGTTTTCCGCCAACAAGATACATACGGCAATTTTTCTTTCGGAAGACTTACGGGCAAGAACCCGTTCAAACTCCTGGTCGAAGTTCCGATACAGCATTGTACGGGGTTTGATGCGGGGCATCTCCTGCGGATAAAGTTTATTTCCATCCACACGGTTGATTCGAAATCCCTGCAGCCGCCCCTGTTCGTCAAGATAACAAACACCATCGCCATTATTAAACGACTTCACGCCGGCCACCGTCAAGTAATTTCCCCGGCTCTCTTTCATCGTACCCATCTCCTCTCCCAACGATTTCGGAGTATCAAAAGAAAAAATATCCTTGCGCCGTCCGTGCAGGAAATAATGAGTGAATCCACGGCTGAAGCTCTTATCCAACTGCGGTTTAAAATCAAAATAACATTTTCCGGAAGAAGCACGGGTATACTCTTTGCGCCGCGCAAAAATAGCATCGAGTTTCTGACGGTAGGCAGCCGTCACATTCTTGACGTAAGAAACATCCTTCAACCGCCCCTCGATCTTCAAAGAAGAAACTCCTGCATCCAATAACGCCTCCAACTCCTCACTCTGATTGAGGTCTTTCAGCGAGAGCAAATGTTTGTCTTTCACAATCGTTTTCCCCTCCGCATCTACCAGACTGAAGGGCAAACGGCAGAACTGAGCACATTCTCCACGATTGGCACTACGCCCGAAACAGGCCTGACTGACATAACACTGCCCGCTATAACTGACACACAAAGCCCCATGTACAAAGACTTCAAGCGGAATATCGGGGCATGCCTCATGTATTTTGCCGATCTCCCGCAACGACAGTTCGCGTGCCAACACCACTTGCCGAAATCCGGCGTCACGAAGAAATTTCACTTTATCCGCTGTCCGATTATCCATCTGCGTACTTGCATGAAGCGGTATGGGAGGCAATTCCAACTTCGTAATAGCCATGTCCTGCACAATCAATGCATCCACCCCTATCCGGTACAGCTCTCTGATCATCTCCTCCGTCTCTTTCAACTCCTCTTCTTTCAGGATGGTGTTGACAGTGACATAAATGCGTACATTATATAAATGCGCATACTCCACCAAAGCCGCAATATCCTCCAGCGAGTTGACAGCAGCAGCCCGGGCACCAAACTTCGGGGCACCGATATATACCGCATCCGCCCCATGATTAATCGCCTCGATACCACACTCCAGATTCTTAGCCGGAGCCAACAGTTCTATTCTACGCTGCTCTATCATTTAATGTCGTCGATATTGTAAGGAGTTTCCTGATAAACAAAGTAATTCAGCCAATTGGAGAACAGCAGGTTGGCATGAGCACGCCAGCGGACAAGCGGACCTTTCTCCGGATCATTATCCACATAATAATTGCGCGGCATCTCTATCGGAAGACCTTTTGCCAAATCCCGCCGGTACTCTGCATCGAGCGTCAGAGGAGAGTATTCCGAATGTCCGGTTACAAAAAATTCACGTCCACCACGGGCCATCACCATATAAACTCCCGACTCTTTCGATTCGGAAAGTAACGTCAATTCCGGAACTTTCAGAATATCTTCTTTCCGCACCTCCGTATGACGGCTATGAGGCACATAAAACACATCATCAAACCCTCGGAAAATAGGATGAAACGGATCGAGCGTATGATGTTCGAAGATTCCAAACATCTTCTTATCCAATGCGTATTTAGGCACTCCGTAATGATGGTACAAGCCGGCTTGAGCAGCCCAACAGATATACAGCGTCGAAGTGACATGCGTACGCGCCCAATCGAATATCTCTATAATTTCATTCCAATAATTCACCTCTTCAAAATCCATCTGCTCCACAGGCGCTCCGGTGATAATCATACCATCGTATTTCTCATCACGCATCTTATCGAAATCAGTATAAAAAGCCTTCATGTGCTCGACCGGTGTATTTTTGGAGGTATGGCTTTTTATCTTCATGAATGAGATTTCCACCTGAAGAGGAGTGTTAGACAATAACCGGACCAGATCCGTCTCCGTAGTTATCTTCAACGGCATCAAATTCAGAATCACAATCCTCAACGGACGGATATCCTGTTGGGTGGCACGTGAGTTATCGATCACAAAAATATTTTCCTCTTTCAGCTGTTCTATCGCAGGCAGTCTATCTGGTAAA
>CAUEFX010000073.1 GCA_958477465.1 uncultured Bacteroides sp. | reverse complement strand
AGACGGAAAAATGTTTTATATAAGTAGAACAAAAGGATATTCCCGAAGTCAGGTGAACTGACAGTATACTCTTTTTGTGCTTTTAGCTGCAAGGTTACTGCAAAACATAAGATAACGATAAGAATAAGGTGTTTCTTCATATTTCGTATGGTTATTAGTGAGTTCATCACTCTCTTTTATTGGCTGCTACAAAGGAACGGCTTAGTTGTCATATATGGAATGGAGAATTTAATTCTGAATATGGATAATTTTGCCTTTACAGAAAACGGTATGGTGAAAAGTAAGATTATCCATATTCGCGGTAAGATTATCTATTCTTTTTCTTCTGTCAATCAGCTTATTTTGCAATCGGATAGGTCAGGGAACAGTAACTTGTCGGGCGGTTAGGAAGAAGATAGTAAGCCGGAGCATGGATAAATACCTGATTGGTAATGTTGTGGACAGGAAATGAGTTTGGTGGTAATAAGTATAAGTAATATTTATAAATACGATAAAATGGAAATAAAAAGAAAGATGAGTAACACGTTGGGAGCCGGTCTTTTACTATTGGCATCCGCTTTTAGTTTTTCTGCACAGGCGGCACAGATTTTTCTGCATAGCGGCGAATCGGCTGTTGCCTGGAAGTTGAGACCACAGGCAGAAGTGAAAGAAGACGCAAACGCATTGTGTAATAAGGAGTACGATGCATCTTCGTGGGTGGATGCTGTCGTTCCGGGAACAGCCTTTACGGCTTATGTAAATGCCGGACTGGAGAAAGACCCTAACTTCGGTGATAATATTCATAAGGTGGATCGTGCCAAATATGATCGCAGTTTCTGGTATCGTACCGAGTTCCGGATTCCTGCCGATTTTGATAAAGAACTGATCTGGCTCAATTTTAACGGGGTGAATCGTAAGGCGGAGATTTATCTGAACGGACACAATTTAGGTGTTCTGGATGGTTTTATGCACCGGGGGCGTTTTAATGTAACCGATATGGTAGATAGAACCGGTGAAAACGTACTGGCTGTGTTGGTGCACATGCCGCAGACTCCATTGGCCAACTGCGGTAGTCCTACCTATCTTTCCAGTGGTGGCTGGGACTGGATGCCGTATGTTCCGGGATTGAATATGGGTATTACCGATAAAGTGTTTTTAAGCAATACGGGTGGTGTGACCCTGATCGATCCGTGGATACGTACTGACTTACCTACCCGTGCGCGGGCGGATCTATCTGTACGGTTGGACGTGAAGAATAATGAGAACAAACCGCTGAAGGCTGTAGTGACGGGAATGATCACTCCGGGTAATATTACTTTTAACAAAGAAATCGAATTGTCTGCCAATATGACTTCTACCGTCAGCTTCGACAAACGTTATTATCCGCAATTGATGCTCGATAGCCCCCGGTTGTGGTGGCCGAATGGATACGGAGAACCGAATCTGTATACGTGTACCTTTGAAGTGAAGGTGGATGGTAAAGTTTCTGAGACGAAAGAGGTCACTTTCGGTATAAAGAAATATACCTATGACAAGGAGAACAACACTTTTCACATTTATATCAATGGGATTCCCGTATTTGTAAAAGGGGCCAATTGGGGGATGTCGGAATACATGCTTCGTTGCCGTGGTGCCGAATATGACACAAAGATTCGTCTGCATAAAGAGATGAACTTTAATATGATACGCAACTGGTTGGGCTCTGTGACCGATGAGGAGTTTTATGAAGCCTGTGACAAATATGGAATTATGGTGTGGGATGATTTCTGGATCAATTCCAATCCGAATTTGCCTTACGATCTTAATGTATTCAATAATAACATGATGGAGAAGATTAAGCGTATACGCAATCATCCGAGTGTGGCAGTATGGTGTGGGGATAATGAATCCAATCCGCAGCCACCGTTGGAAGGATGGATGGCCGAGAACATCAAAACGTTTGATGGGGGAGACCGTTATTTTCAGGCGAATTCTCATGCGCAAGGACTGACCGGTAGTGGTCCGTGGGGTGCTTTCGAACCTCGTTTCTACTTCTCTAAATACCCCGACGGGTTGGAAGGCGATCCGGCACGCGGCTGGGGATTCCGTACGGAGATCGGTACTGCTGTGATGACTACCTTCGAGAGCTTTAAGAAGTTTATGCCGGAAGAGAATTGGTGGCCGCGCGATGAGATGTGGAACAAGCATTATTTCGGACAGAATGCTTTCAATGCAGCGCCCGAACGTTACGATACCTCTATCGAAAAGGGATTCGGTAAACCGGAGGGAATTGAGGATTATTGCCGTAAAGCACAGCTTGTCAATTTTGAATCCAACAAGGCTATGTACGAAGGCTGGCTGGATCGTATGTGGGAGGATGCATCGGGTATTATGACTTGGATGGGACAATCGGCTTATCCTTCAATGGTTTGGCAGACATACGACTATTATTACGACCTGACAGGTGCTTATTGGGGCACGAAGTCGGCTTGCGAACCGGTACATATTCTTTGGAATCCGGTGACGGATGGTGTAAAAATTGCCAATACAACGGCACGTGATATGGAAGGATTGACTGCCGAGGTTAAAGTATACAATCTGGACGGCAAGGCGGTAGCGGCTTACACAAAATCGGCTACGGTCAATTCGCCCGCCAATACTACCGTGCAGTGCTTTACCATTGATTTTAATAAAGAACGTAAAAATCTGTCTTTAGGAAAACCGACTTACGCATCAAGTGTCACTTATGGGCAACCGTCGGATGCTACGGACGGTAAAAAAGATACCCGTTGGGCAGCAGTCAAAGCGGATAATGAGTGGATTTATGTGGATCTTGGCAGTGTGCAGCCTGTCGGCGGTGTCCGTCTGGACTGGGAAGCCTCGTTCGGAAAAGCTTATAAAATACAGGTATCGGACGATGCGGAAAACTGGAAAGAAGTCTATAAGACGGATGAAGGACGCGGTGGTATAGACGAAATCACGTTCCCTGAAGTGGATGCCCGTTATGTACGTATGTTCGGTATCGAGCTCGGCTGGTGGTTTGGTTATTCATTGTGGGGTTTCGATGTATTGAGCGGCACACAGCCCAGCGAAGGATTGAGTGATGTTCATTTTATCCGTCTGACCTTGAAAGATAAAGTCGGGAATATAGTTTCGGAAAATAATTATTGGCGCGGCAACGACCGCTTGAACTTTACGGCTTTGAATACTTTGCCGAAAGCGGATCTGAAGGTTTCCTCCAAGATGGTGAAAAAAGATGGAAAGGCAGAAATACAGGCTTCTATCACCAATCCCGCTTCTGCCAAAGGGGTTGCCTTTGCCGTACATGTGCAGGCTTACCGTACTTCGGATGGCGAACGTATTTTGCCGGCTATCATGAATGACAACTATTTTACTCTTATGGCGGGTGAGAAAAAGAATGTTACCATTACGTTCGATGAGAAGTTATTGGATGGTGGCTCTTATAAACTGGTGGTGACCCCTTATAACAACTGATATATACCTGTTCGGGATTTGTGATCAGACGGTTTATGAGGTTGTACGGTTGAAATAACTCCAATCGTATATCATAAACTGTCTGACTGTAAATCCCGTTTTTCTCGAAAACAATTGATGATTGAACTTAAATCAGTATGGATAAAAGACACAAGAAAAGCAAATAAACAAACATAATTCTTTCATATTGCAATTCATGCTAACACACACTTTAATAAAAAAGTAGTAAATAGAGAAAAAAACGTATAAATAAGGAAAGAAAATACACTTTTTGCTGCATATTTTCACCAAAAAGAGGATAAATATGCACTTTTCCCCGACAGATTCACCCCTGTTTTTCCGGGAGAAAAGTTCAGTTCCTCGTAGAGGAACGACTCGTTCCTCTACGAGGAACTATAAGAATCTCTAGGGGAAAAATATTTTTTTCTTGTAGAGACCACTTTTTACGCTAACAGCAGAACGGATGCAAAGCATTTCGAAATGGAATAAAGAATAGCAAACACACATTTTTAAAACAAACTGCAATCAAAACAAAAAAATACCAACCCTGATAACAACTAATCACTTACATTGATAGCTTTTTGGAATACCCTACACAAAAATGCAGCGGATTTTCAACACCAACTATCTCCCTTGCTTTGATAAGTAGATTCTGTATAAACTAAAATATCATATTGACATTTTGCCAAAAGGTGTTTTTTCTCTTCGGATAAAATCTGTTCATCAGACGATTCTTCCGTAATCGGTTCCACCTTTATCACACGCTCAAACGGCTGTTCCTTTTTTCTTTGCTCGCAATGAGTTTTGATTGAATGAATTCCGGAAAGAATGCAAACGGAGAGGGAGCGAATCGGAAAAGTAAAATCGTCCATATTTTAAGTAATTCTCTCTATTTCTTTATAGGGTAAATCCCGGTTACTTTGCGGTCATCAAATGAATGATTAATATTTGTATGACCCTGATGAAAACACAATCGAATCTTTATCTGTTCCTGATAGCCTTGATATCGGCTATGGGAGGTTTCCTTTTTGGCTATGACTGGGTAGTGATCGGAGGTGCGAAGCCTTTCTATGAACAATACTTTCAGATAGCAGACAATCCTGTATTACAAGGATGGGCGATGAGCAGTGCACTGATAGGCTGCTTGGTAGGTGCGCTAAGTGCCGGAAAAATGAGTGACCGTTTCGGTCGGAAACCGATTCTTACATTGGCAGCAGGACTCTTTATTTGTACCGCCATCGGTACGGGAGTCGCCAATTCCTTTACTTTCTTCAATGTCTTCAGGCTGATCGGCGGTTTTGCCATCGGCATTGCTTCCAGTCTGTCACCGATGTATATTGCGGAGATCGCTCCTGCTCATCTGCGCGGACGTTTTGTCGCTATCAATCAGCTGACGGTTGTGCTGGGTATTCTTGCTTCCCAAATCGTGAACTGGCAGATTGCAGAACCGGTGGAGATAGGGGCTACGTATGAGATGATACGTGAATCGTGGAACGGGCAGATGGGATGGCGCTGGATGTTTTGGGCGATGACTGTGCCGGCTGCTTTGTTTTTTATTTTTAGCTTTATACTTCCCGAAAGTCCCCGTTGGCTGGCCTCTTCCGGTCGCCGGGAAGCCGCTTTGAAGGTCTTTACCCGTATGGGCGGAGCTGATTATGCCCGTCAGGAACTGGACGCGATTGCCGTGGCATCTTCAGATAAAAGCCGACAAGGCAGTTTTAAGCAATTATGGCGTCCTGGCATGCGTAAGGTGCTGATAATTGGCGTTGTGATGGCTGTGTTACAACAGTGGTGTGGTATCAATGTGATATTCAATTATGCACAGGAGATATTTATGGCTGCCGGATATGGCGTGTCGGATGTGTTGATGAATATCGTTGTGACCGGAATTACGAATGTCGTGTTTACGGTTTTGGCAATGTTCGTGGTCGATCGCTGGGGACGTAAGGCGCTCACTTTGATAGGGGCATTCGGACTGACTGTGATTTATACCTTTATGGGTGCGGCCTATTATTTTCACATTACCGGTGTCGTATTGCTGATTATTGTCGTAACAGCTATTGCATGTTATGCCATGACACTGGCTACAACCATGTGGGTGATTATCTCCGAGATCTTCCCCAACCGGGTTCGCGGAGTGGCGATGTCGGTTTGTACTTTTGCCTTGTGGGCTGCCTGTTTTATACTTACTTATACCTTCCCAGTATTGAATAACTGGCTGGGGGCTGCCGGTACTTTCTGGCTTTACGGCATCATCTGTCTTGCCGGCGGAATATTTGTAGCATTCTGTTTGCCCGAGACCAAAGGAAAAAGTTTGGAAGAATTGGAAAAGGAATTAATAAAATAGTAATTATATATATGGAGAAAATAACTCAATATCTGATTAAGAGTACGGTGCATACCAGTGAGGTACGCGCCTGGGAAGAGGATATTCTGCTTCCTACCTATGAAATCGGGAAGGAGGAAAAGAATCCTATTTTCCTGGAAAAAAGAGTGTATCAAGGCAGTAGCGGGTCTGTCTACCCTTATCCTGTGGTGGAAAAGATCTCCGATACGAAAGTAGAAAAGAAATATCATGCTCTCTTTATTGAGAATGAGTATATCAAAGTCATGATCCTTCCGGAATTAGGTGGTCGTATACACATGGCTTACGACAAGGTGAAACAACGTCATTTCGTATATTACAATCAAGTGGTGAAACCTGCCTTGGTGGGCCTTACCGGTCCTTGGATATCAGGGGGAATCGAGTTCAACTGGCCACAGCATCACCGGCCCTCTACTTTCCTACCTACCGACTTCTCCATCGAGGAGAATGCCGACGGAAGTAAAACGGTCTGGTGTAACGAAGTGGAGCGCATGTTCCGTACCAAAGGAATGCAGGGCTTTACGCTCTATCCGGGTAAGGCTTATATTGAAATCAAAGTGAAGATTTATAATCGTACAGCATTTCCCCAGACATTCTTGTGGTGGGCCAATCCGGCCGTAGTGGTGAACGATCATTATCATTCGGTATTTCCACCTGATGTGAATGCCGTGTTCGACCATGGTAAGCGGGATGTATCTTCTTTCCCTATTGCTACCGGGGTGTATTATAAACAGGACTATTCGGCCGGGGTGGATATTTCAAAATATAAAAATATTCCTGTTCCCACCTCTTATATGGCTATCCGGTCGAAGTATGATTTTGTAGGTGGCTATGAGGAAGATGTTCAGGGAGGTTTGCTGCATGTTGCCGACCATCATGTTTCTCCGGGTAAGAAACAATGGACTTGGGGAAACGGGGATTTCGGTAAGGCTTGGGACCGGAATCTTACGGATGAGGACGGACCTTATATCGAGCTGATGACAGGAGTGTACACGGATAATCAGCCGGACTTTTCATGGTTGCAACCTTATGAAGAGAAGTCGTGGGTGCAGTATTTTATGCCTTACAGCGAGGTGGGCTATGTAAAAAACGCCACTAAGGATGCCCTGCTGAATATGGAACTGAAAGATGGGAATGCCCGTTTGATCCTTTATACGTCAGGTGTCAACAAGGATGTGCATCTGTTGGTGAAAGATGATATCCGGGGAACATTGCTGTTCGATAAGACAATTCAAGTCTCTCCGGCAGAACCGTTCATTACCACTTTCCCGGCCGAAGGATTGAAAGAAGAGGAGATCCGGGTAGAGGTACGGAACTGCGAAGGTCGGGTAATGCTGACTTATCAGGCCGATAAGCCGGAGATAAAGCCGATACCCGATCCGGCTAAGGCAGCAAAAGATCCGAAGGAGATTGCTTCAATCGAACAACTGTTCCTGACCGGGCTTCATCTGGAGCAATACCGCCATGCTACTTATAATCCGATGGATTATTATCAGGAAGCTTTGCGGCGTGAACCGGGAGATGTACGGTGCAATAATGCCATCGGGTTGTTGCTGATGCGTAAAGGACAGTTTGCCGCTGCCGAGAAGTATTTCCGTACGGCTGTGGATACGCTGACCGAACGCAACCCCAACCCGTATGACGGCGAACCTTATTACAATCTGGGCTGGAGCTGCAAGATGCAGGGAAAAATGGACGAGGCTTATGATGCGTTTTTCAAATCGGCTTGGAATGCAGCTTGGCAGGATGCCGCCTATTATGACTTGGCACAAATAGATACGGCAAGGGGTAAGTATGAGAGCGCTCTGGATAAGGTGGAACGTTCGCTTATCCGCAACTGGCACAACCATAAGGCCCGCCAGTTGAAAGCCTCCATCCTGCGTAAACTGAACCGGAAAGAGGATGCACTGGATTTGATACAGGAATCCTTGAAAATAGACCGTTTCAATATGGGATGCCGTTTCGAGCATTATTTATTGACTGGGGATCAGAAATTATTGGCAGAGATGACTGGTTTAATGCGCCATTGGGAACATTCGTTTATTGAATATGCACTCGACTTTGCCGGTGCGGGGTTGTATGATGAGGCCATTCTGTTTTTGGAAAGCTATGTTTCGGAAGCCGGAAAAGTATATCCGATGATTTATTATGCCCTCGGGTATTTTCATGCCTGCCGGGGAGAGAAGGCGTGTGCACTGGACTATTACCGGAAAGCGGAAAAGGAAGACCACTCTTATTGTTTTCCGAACCGTATAGAAGAGGTCTTGATCCTACAAAATGCCTTGGAACTGAATGGCCGGGCTGCCAAAGCCGCTTATAGCTTAGGAAACTTCTGGTATGCCGCCCGGCAGTATGACCGTGCCATTGAATGCTGGGAGACTTCGGCCGCTATTTGTCCCGATTTCCCTACCGTGTGGCGTAACTTGTCATTGGCGTACTATAACAAACAGGATAATAAAACCAAAGCGTTGGAGGCGTTGGAAAAGGCATTCCACTTGGATGAGAACGATTCGCGTATTTTGATGGAACTGGATCAATTGTATAAGCGTCTGGGGTATTCGCATGAACGGCGTCTTGCTTTTCTGGAGGCTCATCTGTCCGCAACGGAAGAACGGGATGATCTGTCTATCGAACGCATCACTCTCTATAATCAACTGGGACGTTATGCCGAAGCAAAAGAACTGATTGCCGGTCGTAAATTCCATCCGTGGGAAGGTGGAGAAGGTAAAATTACCGGTCAGTACGTGTTGTGTCGGGTAGAACTTGCCAAGATAGCATTGCGTGAACGGCGTTATGCGGACGCGTTGGCTTTGTTGGAAGAGACGGACCGGTATCCTTATAATTTGGGAGAGGGCAAACTGGCAAATGCCGAAGAAAATGATATTTGGTATTATAAAGGAGTGGCTTACCGTGGTTTGGGCGATGAGGCGAACGCAAAAGTGTGCTTCGAGAAGGCGACTGTCGGTTCTGCCGAACCGCAGCAGGCGTTCTATTACAACGACCAGCAGCCGGACAAGATCTTCTATCAAGGTCTGGCCTGGCGTGCATTGGGAAATGAGAACCGGGCGCGTGGCTGCTTTAACAAGCTGATCAAACATGGAGAAAAGCATCTGTTTGATACTTGCCGCATCGATTATTTTGCCGTTTCATTGCCCGATCTGGCCATTTGGGAAGACGACTTGAACAAGCGTAACCGCATTCATTGCAATTATGTGATGGGACTGGGTTATCTGGGACTGAATGAACCCTCGAAGGCTGCCGGTTTCCTGGATAAAGTCATAGAATTGGATATCAATCATCAAGGTGCACAAGTTCACCGTATTTTATGTGACGCTTAATTTTTTGCATGAGGAGATCTCCATAGACTTGCACGTATGGGGATCTTCTTTTCTTTTCAATGCTTTATAATGAAGGTAATACACGAAATTATTGGTTATACGGCAACGGATGAGCCTATATCTTATTTTAAAGTAATCAATGCCTCTGGTGCCTGGGTGGGATTTACTAATTGGGGTGCCCGGTGGATTGAAGCGGGAGTGCCCGATAGCGAGGGAAGATTGACGAATGTGATAGTCGGTTATGATAACCCGATGGAATATTTGTCTGATACTTATTACATGGGAGCTACAATCGGCCGTTTTGCCAATCGGATATCGAATGCTTCGTTTTTGATTGACGGTCTTGTCTATCAGTTGGAGGCGAATGACGGACGACATACGAATCATGGCGGCTTTTCCGGCTTTCATCAGCAGTTGTGGCAATGGGAAAAATTGGTTGACGGCATCCGTTTTACGTTGTCGTCACCGGATGGCGAGGGGGGATACCCCGGCAATTTGGAAATAGCGGTGGAGTATCGTTGGAACGGATGCAATGAATTGTCGGTAGATTATTTCGGAATATCGGATAAGCCTACCTATCTGAATATGACGAATCATGCTTATTTCAATTTAAGTGGAACAAAGGAAAAAATCCTTTCGCATTCATTGTACATTCCCGCCGGCAGGATATTAGAGACAAATGCCGAGTTTATCCCTACGGGGATGACAACTCCGGTAGCAGGCACACCTTTTGATTTCACCTGCCGTAAACAGCTTGGTGAGGATATCTATGCAGATAATCAGCAGTTGCGTGATAATAGAGGGTACAATCATTGTTATGTCCTAAAAGAGCAGCCTTCCTGTGATATGGTATTGGCAGCTTGTCTGAGCGAACCTGTATCCAAACGCCGTCTGACAGTGACAACAGATCTGCCGGGGGTATTGCTCTATACAGCGGGCTATTATAAGTACCCCACTACGGCAGTCTGTCTCGAAACGCAGTTCTTTCCGGATACACCATCGCATCCTCATTTCCCCTCGTGTCTGTTAAGACCCGGAAGTGAGTACAAACAACGGACTGTCTACCGGTTTGACCTGGATCTTCCGGCATGATGCGGGATGTGTTTCTTATCCTTTTTTCTTGGCTTTGTATTCCGAAGGAGGCATTCCCATTGTTTTAGTAAACAACCGGGAAAAATAGAGAGGATCTTCGTAACCTACCAGCGGGCTGATCTGGCTGATTTTCATATCGGTGAAATCCAGATAGCGGCATGCTTCCTGTATTCTCAGATAGTTCAGATACCGCAAAGGTGAAGAACCGGTTTTCTCTTCGAACAGGTTGGAGAAGTAAGAAGTAGATAGGCTTACTTCACCGGCGATGTCTGTCAGATGGATTTTCTTATTCAGATTCTCCTTCATATAATGAATGGCAAGCTGCACTACATCTTTTCTTGTGTAGTTTATAGAATTGCAGTCACGGTATTCTCCGATAAATTTCATAGAACCCAGAAAGTGGAACAAGCTGGTGGTGGCATATAGCATATAATTCTTGTTGTATCCGGAATTGATGGCAGAATAAATCTCCTCAAAGAGTGTCAGTCGTTCTTTTATCCGGGAGTGTGCTTCTGGAGTAATGTTGCATGGCCGGTCGAATCCGGTACTGAAAAACGCTGCTTTTTTCCCGTCGAAGTGTATCCAGTAGATGGTCCAGGGATTGGCGGCATCGCTCCCATAAGCATGTGCTACATTTTTGGGGAGGATAAAGAATTGGTTGGATTTGATTTCATTCCGTCGGTGCCCCAGTTCAAACCAGCCTTGTCCTTCTACACAATAGATAAGGACAAATTCGTTCACCTCTTCGGCGGTGCGTTCGCAATAATGGAAACTGGCATGAGGATAATATCCTATATCTGTGATATACAGTTCCTGTCCCAGAGGATTTTTCTTTAATTCTTCGATTAGGAAAGCCGGCAACACAATGATACGTTCTCCTTTAAATCCATTTTTTATTCGTGGCATGTCTTGTCAAGTATAGGTTGATAAATTTAAATATAACGGTTCGTGTTATCTGCATTCAAAGTTACCAAAATATTTTAAAACAGATTAGAAACAAAAAAGAAATCCCATAAAATCAAACCGGTTTCTTGGTTTTATAGTAATCAGCTATGAGGGTGTATAAGAATGTCCATCCCGAAAAAATACCTCTGCTACAATTATTTGTAACAGGAATGATTTCTAAGTTTTGTACATTCTGATACACCCTCTACCTTTACTGCTTGGTCTATCACTGATATCGTGTTGTTTTATTTATTAGCGGTTAAGGATTCCAGACAGTCCAATTGGCTTTGTGGGCATTCTCGTAGCCTCCGTGAGCCTTGAAATAAGTCTTGGCTTCATTGCTGATCCAGTTACCTTTGAGAGCGAAGAACGGTGCAATGGATGAGCGTATCACGGTTTGATAAAGACGCCCTTTCAAATGAGCTGCTAAGCGATTGTTGTTGAGGTCGATAAACCCTTGCTCATCGGAATCATATTCATCTTTGGCTTCGTTGTACAGATTGACCATCTTATTCAATGCATCCGCACGGCTTACGAGTTCGTCTTTGACATTGTGGTATCTGAAAGATGCCGGCCCTGTAGCATCAATGTATCCGCTGTTGATGCAATCGTCCAACATCTGAAACTCGTCAGCAAGGCTTTGGTTGTCGAGTTCATAGACATGTGTCCGTGCGTCATTCCAGTCTGGTTGTTTTGTTTCCTCTTTCGGTGGTCTCACCGGTTTCATCGACTTGATACCGTACTTGGCATCTACTGGCTCTCCGAGTGGTGCAAAAAGGGCTGTGTGGGTCTCCGGCAGATTGACTGTGGAAGTCTTGTCTTTAGCATGCTGATTGCCCTGGCGTTTTGGGGTTTCTTTGTTGCGGTTTGAGGTGTTGTCGGACTTTTTTCCGGAATTTTTTACTTCCTGTTTGACCTGCTGGCCCACCTTCTCCGTAACTTTCTTGAATTTTTCCTTGAAAGATTGCGCAGATGTGTTTGGTGTTCCCATAAGTACAGCCAAACTAAGGATAAGAAATGCACGTGCTTTCATAATAAATAAATTTACCTGTTATACAAAAAGTTTTATTTGAGTTATTTAAACGGTTCAAATTTACGAAAAACTCTGTAATATATAGATGTCGCTAATAGTTAAGTTTTTATCTTTTAAACGGTACAACTACTTTTTTTATAAGTACAGAGAAAATGAGTGACAAATGCAATGCTTCTATTCTCAATGATTTAGCGATAAAGTTGTACCACTTCTTTTAGCTCCAAATTGTAGAATCTCTGAAACAAGTACAAAGTATTCTACTCTTTATCCTATATTTTGTATGTAGAAGTTGTTATCTACCATAAGTTACCGGTGGTGTTTTTGAGTTTCTGTTTATAGATTAATTGTTAATAGCAATCCTGACTTTTGAACTCAATATTTCCTGTTTGGGTGTGATATATTAAAGTCCAAAAAGGGGGATCGTAGAAAGCAGGAATAGGTTCTTTGTAAGAAAACTTTTTTTTAGTTTTAGTTTTTTATATAATATCAGGAGGTATTTCTCCATGTAACCAGTAATAAAAATCATTATACTTAAAAAAAACTATAGATTTTTCTGCTGGTATATCCTCAAGACTTAAACAGATCGAATAACTTGTACTATCTATTGCTTTAAAAAGTATGAAAAAATTTTTCCACTTACTATCTTTCTTTACTCCACACCCTTCTTTTTTAAATATTACAGCATTTAAATTAGTGATAAAAGTACTGTCAATTTGCAATTCAGGTAATGCGAATGTATGAGTTTTTTGTGTCATGTCGGGAGGGGTAAATCTTTCGTTTTTTTGTGCTTGAATTGCAGTTACACCTCCAATGAACAAGAATAACAAAATCTTTTTTTTAATGTCCATATTGATTCCTTGTTGGTTTATAATAAGTATCATACATATCTCTAATGTATAATTTGGAGTATTCCCACCCAGTATTTCCTCCTCAATTAGCTTCTTTTGAATTGTAACTCATAGCATTCAAAATCGCCAAATTGCACCATATTCACCCAATTTAGGAGTAAATTCGGGTAAAAATGAAAGGATACAATTGAAAAAACGCAACATATAAATTAGTCTTTTCATATTCTACGAAGTCTATATGACCATAAGTCTTTATTCAACTAACTTTATAAATTACATTGTTTTAGCTTATGGAGATTCCATAATAAATTTATGTTATTAGCAAAATTAGAAAAAAATATGAAATAAGATAGTGATTACATTATGTTTTTTAAAAACTTCTATTTCATTTACTTATTTGTTGAATAAATTCTACTATGTGAAAAGAGAAGAATTTGTGTGGGATGAATTTTGTATTGAATTCCGGTTAAAAAAAATAGTACCCCTACACAGCCAGGAAGGCAGATGCAAGGGTACATTGATACTAATGAAGATTTTTTATAAGACAGTACTTTCTCTTGATAGATTTCTTATTGAGCGCTAACCTCAATGATGCGGCTGCTTAAATCCTGTCCTGTGAACAGACCGAGACCAACTGTCATCAGGTATTCTCCGGAATAAACCTGATCATTTCCTCCCAAGCTGGGCCATGCGCCCGGCATGAGGTTGATTTCTTTCACTTTATACATTCTGTTGGCTTCCAAGCCTTGCAGACGTACCGGAAGCAGTTGTTCTCCGTAGCGCGGATGGATATCGAAAGCAAATACGATCGCCTTGTTTTTGTCTTTGCTGATGTACATGGAAGAGGTATGTTCGCGTTCGCCTTCATAGGGAGATACAAGACGGTAAAGGTCACCCTCTAAAATAACGGGTTTCAGGCGGTTATACTCCTGTACGGCTTGGCGGCAATACGTCTGTTCGTCGTTTGTCAGTTCGCTTATCTTGATGTCGAACCCTAATTTACACATCATGGCTACGTCGGTACGGAATTTGATGCTGGCTTTCTTGTTCCATGTAGTCACGTGCGCACACAGGGTTTTGCTGGGGAATACCTGCGAGAATCCCCATTGGATGAACAGACGTTCGATCGGGTCGGTGTTGTCGCTTGGCCAGAATTCCGTGAAGTACTTCAATGCCTCGAAGTCGGAACGGCCTCCGCCACCGGCACAGAGCATCATCGGCAAGTTCGGATATTTGGCTTTGACACGTTCAAGCACTTTATAGAGTCCGCGTACATAGTCTATATATAGATGTGTTTGTTTCCCTTTCAGGTAGGTTGAGTAAATGTTGGTGATGGGGCTGTTGCAATCCCATTTAAAGAAAGCGATATCTGGATATTTTGTCATCAGTTGGTCTACTACGCCAAATACATGGTCTTGTACGGCCGGATTACTGAGGTCGAGTACCAATTGGTTGCGGAAATAATACTCTTCGCGATTGGGGAAACGGATCACCCAGTCTTTATGTTTCTCATAAAGTTCACTTTTGGGATTTACCATTTCCGGCTCGATCCAAAGGCCGAACTTGACTCCTTGTTTCTTTGCTTCGGCAGTCAGCTTGCCAATGCCGTTGGGCAGTTTGTCAGCGGTCTCCGTCCAGTCGCCCAAGCCTTGATGATCACTGCTACGCGGGTATTTATTGGCAAACCATCCGTCATCCAGCAAGAACATGTCTACACCTAAATGTTTGGCTTCGCCGATAAGGGCAACCAGTTTATCTTCGTTGAAATCAAAATAAGTGGCCTCCCAGTTGTTGAGCAGCGTCATGCGTGTTTTTTCTCCGTCTTTCACCTGATAACGGCGTGCCCAGTCATGGAAATTACGGCTCGCTTGTCCCTTGCCGTTTAAACTATAGGTAAAATAGAAATCCGGTGTACGGAACACTTCATTCGCCGGCAGGCTGTACTCCGATGCATAAGGGTTGATACCACTGATGATGCGCAGGTGATTCTGATGATCCACTTCGAACGTAAAACGGAAGTTACCGGTCCATCCCAAAGTTCCTACCAGCACTTCGCCGGCATTTTCTTCCGATGGGTTATCCAACGATAGCTGGAAGAAAGGGGATACGAACATATTGGCGCGTGCACCTAATTTGGTGTCGACTTCCTTCTTGCCGTAGGTCAGTTCGCGTTCGGTGACATTGGCTTCGTGTGCCCAGTCGCCGCAGAACTCCGTCAGGAAGTATTTATTGCGGTTCAGATGTAACATGGATGAAGCGTACTTCTGCAAACTCACCGTTTTTTTTTCTTTGTGGCTGATTTCACTGAATGTCTTGATGATATTTTCAGCGGTATAGGCCACATAATGCAGGTTGACAGTGACCGGATACTGATCATCGTTCAGAGTGATGACTGTTTCGGTAGCGCCGTTCGGCAACTGTCGGCTGTTATGCGAGGTGTATTTCAGCAACGTAGAAGGATTTCCGTCATTGTGTACGATGTGCAGAGCCGGTTCATAATAATCTTCCAGACCGTGTGTCAGATAACCTTCTGTTCCTTGGGGCAGGTGACGGATGTCGGCTTCGTTGTGCAGCCGTTTCCCCAGATAGGATTGGTAAAGTCGCCCGTTGTCTCCCACGCGGAAAATGAGGCTGGTAGTTGCCGTTTCGATTTTTATTACTGGATTATCGGCGGCATGGATGATGCCGGAGAGGCAGAAGAGTCCTGCCAGTAAAATCGCTTTTAATTTCATGGTATAAATTCTATTTAGTTTATAAATGAGTTCTGTTGTTTTTATTCATATTGCAAAGTAACCGGTTTTTTCGGCACAGGAAAATAGAGAAAAGTACTTTGAATATGGACTATTTTGCTTTATTCTTCTTATTCCGGAAAATAGACAGGTACACAGTATGTCTCCGGATGAGGCAAAGTTAATCGTTTGGGGAGTTTTATGCTGTTACAAATTAAGCAATAAATAAGATTTTTGTAGCAATAATAGGTGTGGAAAGTGAATGAAGGGTGTCAAATGAGTGTCCCGCACAAAAAACAGGCAGAAGTCGCAGAGCTTCATCCTTTGATTATCCCTCTGTAACCTCTGCCTGTTTCTAAACAAATAAACAGACCGAACCTTACTCCTTATTTTCTTTAGCTTTGAATGCCAATGCATAGAGCCGCATCTGCTTCACCATCGAAAGCAATCCGTTGCTTCGGGTAGGAGACAGGTGCTCTTTCAATCCGATTTTGTCTATAAAGTAAAGGTCGGCATTCAGAATCTCCTCCGGAGTATGCCCCGAAACAACTTTTATCAGCAGGGCTATGATACCTTTTACAATCAGTGCATCGCTTTCGGCTTTGAATATAATTTTTCCATCCACTTCATCCGCCTGTAGCCACACACGGCTTTGGCAACCTTCAATCAGGTTCTGCTCCGTTTTATATTTCTCATCGAGCGGTTCTTGCTCGTTTCCCAAGTCGATAAGTAGCTGATAACGGTCCATCCAATCATCGAAATCACTGAATTCAGCAATTACCTCGTCTTGTAATTCATTAATTGACATAATTATAATATTTTAGTAGTCTTTCTTACTCCCTCTCCCACGGAGAGGGTCGGGAAGCCCCCCTCCCTTATTTCTCATTATAAATAACCCCCATCACCGTCTGTCCGACAGCCTTGAGGACATTCCGGTCGATGTTGTCCATGTCATCTTTGACAGTGTGCCAGGTAGGATCAAACGAATATTCTCCTTCCGGGTCGCAAGGGACGATGTCGATTGTTTTGATTCCGGCAATTCTGTTGATGAACAGATGGTCGTCTGTGGCGCCACCCATGACTTCATCGATGAAATATTTGCCGTATCCCAATTCATTGGCCTTTTTCCAGACTTTCCGGTTGACGTCTTTGGCATACTTTTCAGAATAGCTTTCGCGATAGAAAGTAGCTTGCCGGCCGCCTACCATGTCGAGTAATATGCCGAAACGGGCATTATACCCCGGTACATGCGGATTGCGCGCCCAATACTGTGAACCCAGGCACCAGGAATCTTCTTGATGCAGACCGCTGGCCTGATGCGTGCCGTAGTCTTCGGCATCGAGGAAAATGATGTCGATGCCGAGTCCGGGTTGTTGCTGCTGAATCTGACGGGCTATCTCAAGAAGTACTCCGACACCGCTTGCGCCGTCATTGGCTCCCAAAATCGGCGTATAGTGATTCTTGTCATCCGGATCATTGTCTGCCCAAGGACGGGTGTCCCAGTGTGCAAAGAGGGCGATACGCTTTTTGCTTTCCGGCTTATAGGAACCGATAATGTTACGGGCTTTCAGCAGCGTGCCGTCGTAGGCGATGAGGTCGGCATACTGGTTGGTAACCGCCGCTCCGAACTTTTCCAACTGTTCGGCAAGATAGTTGCCACAGGCCACATGCCCTTTGCTGTTGGGCACACGCGATCCGAAGTCTACCTGTTCTTTTACATATTGATAGGCACTGTCGGCATCAAACTGAGGCACCTGTATGGCGACCTCGTTCTCTTTGGTCATTTCGCTTGCTTTATTCTTGTTGCCGCAAGAAGAAAGTGACAGTGTAAAAAGTAATAATAACCCCGCCAATGACATGATATAATTTTCTCTCATTTTAGGTAACTGTTGTATTATATCGGCAAAAGTAATGATTTTCACTGTTGCTTGCTTCTGCAGACATGGTTTATTAACAAATGAACTTCAATTCGGTCGTTTTCTTGCCGACATTCAGTTCTACTTCCGCTCCATTGATCAGGGGAAGGTTACAGGTAACGTGCCCTACCGGAAAATCGAAACAGACCGGATAATCGTATTCTTTTACCAGGTCGGCCAGTGCGGCATACAGCTCTTTCCCCAATGAACGGTCTTCTTCATATTCCGTGAACTGACCGATGATGAGGCCGGAGAGTTTCTCGAGCACTCCTCCCAGCTTCAGATTATACATCATACGGTCTCTGGCGTGCGGGCGGGCGCTGACGTCTTCGATACACAGCATGCAACGTTCGGGCGGAATGTCGTAAGGAGTACCGCGCAGTCCGTAAAATACAGCCATATTTCCTCCCCGCAGAACACCGCGGGCGGTCCCTTGGCGGTTTAATTTGTGTTTCGGACAGGCGTATTCCGGTAACGTGCCGTTCAGAATATTTTTCAGATACAGCGTGCAGGGATCATCTTCGGGCTCTACTGTCAGATGTCGTGCCATGGGGGCATGCAAAGATGCAAAACCATTGGATTGAATCAGATTGTGCAATGCCGTGATGTCACTGAATCCGATCAGCCACTTGGGATGTTGGCGAAAGAGAGTGAAATCCAGTGCCTGTACGAGATGTACCGCACCGTATCCGCCGCGACTGCAGAGAATGGCCTTTATCTCCGGGTCATTCATTATGCTTTGGAGGTCGCTCAAACGTTGCCTGACGGTTCCTGCATATCTGCCGGAAGCGCTGCCGGCATGTTTGCCCATAATTACCTTCAGTCCCCAGGATTCCAATCGCTTTTTGGCTCCTTTCAGAAATGATTTGTCTATCTTGCTCGATGGAGAGACGATGGCGATTTTATCGCCTTCATGCAAATAAGGGGGAAGAATCAGACTGTTCATGTGTTCGGTTATTTTTGCAAATGTACGTATTCACCGGATTATGACATAAGTTTTTAAAATATTTTTTCTTCATGTGACAAAATGTTATGTTCTTGTATTATTTTTCTCCATTACTATGCTGTGTTTTTCAATCATTTTTCAGATATTTGCTAAAAATCTAACGTTATGGAACCTATTAGAACTTTCGATCAGCTGACTTCCCATCTGAAAACACTGAACCGACGCAAGAGGATTGCGGTAGTATGTGCCAATGACGCCAATACGGAATATGCCATAGCCCGTGCTCTTGAAGAAGGTATTGCCGAGTTTCTGATGATTGGTGATTCGGCTATTCTTGAAAAATACCCGACCCTGAGAAAATATCCGGAATATGTAAAGACAATCCACATCGAAGATGCGGACGAGGCGGCCCGCGAAGCGGTACGTATTGTCCGCGAAGGCGGTGCGGATATTTTGATGAAAGGCATTATTAACACGGACAATCTGCTTCATGCCATTTTGGACAAGGAGAAAGGGTTGTTGCCCAAAGGAAAAGTGCTGACGCATCTTGCGGTCATGCAGATACCTACTTATAATAAACTGCTGTTTTTCTCTGATGCCGCCGTTATTCCGCGTCCTACTTTGCAGCAACGCATCGAGATGATCTGGTACGCCATTCATACTTGTCATTCTTTCGGTATAGAGCAGCCGCGCATCTCCCTTATCCATTGCACGGAGAAGGTAAGCGCCAAATTTCCTCATTCTCTGGATTATGTAAATATCGTTGAGTTGGCGGAAGCCGGCGAGTTCGGTAATGCGATTATTGACGGTCCGTTGGATGTCCGTACCTCTTGTGAACAGGCAAGCGGCAACATAAAGGGGATTGTCTCTCCCATCGACGGGCAGGCGGATGTGCTGATATTCCCTAATATAGAATCGGGTAATGCGTTCTATAAGTCGGTTTCCCTTTTTGCCAATGCCGATATGGCGGGACTGCTGCAAGGCCCTGTCTGTCCGGTTGTCTTGCCTTCGCGCAGCGATTCCGGTCTGTCTAAATATTATAGCATGGCGATGGCTTGTCTTACCTGTAAATGAATAACTTATGAAAATTCTTGCCATAAATCCCGGCTCCACCTCGACTAAGATTGCCGTCTATGAAGACGAAACACCGTTGCTGGTTCGAAACATCCGGCATACGGTAGAAGAACTGGCTGCTTTTCCGGAGGTGACCGATCAATTTGAATTTCGTAAATCACTTGTACTTCATGAATTGGAAAAGGAGGGCATTCCTTTCCGGTTTGACGCCATTATCGGCCGTGGCGGTTTGGTAAAGCCGATTCCGGGCGGGGTGTACGAGGTGAATGAGGCCATGCGGCAGGACACGCTTCACGCCATGCGTACGCATGCCTGCAACTTGGGGTGTCTGATAGCGGATGAGTTGGCTTCCATGCTTCCCGGCTGCCGTGCCTTTATAGCAGATCCCGGTGTGGTGGACGAGATGGATGAGATCCCGCATATTACGGGCTCTCCTCTGATGCCGCGTATTACCATCTGGCATGCATTAAACCAGCGGGCAATCGCCCGTCGTTATGCCCGTGAGCATCATACGAGATACGAGGAACTGAACCTGGTTATTTGCCACATTGGCGGTGGGATGTCCGGCGGTGTTCTTGCACACGGGCGGGCACTCGTCCGGCAGGACCCCC
>CAUEFX010000072.1 GCA_958477465.1 uncultured Bacteroides sp. | reverse complement strand
AAAAATATTTTATATTTTAACAAGGATTATACTGTAAGATTGTATATAGTTACCTTATAGAAAATGAGAAACTGCGTGAAGCGGAAAAAAACGGGGGTGAACTTTCGTATGAGAAAAGTGAAGTTTGGGCAGACATCTTATTTTATTTCCATTTCATCATCTAAAATTTCCGTTTCACACCCTTTTCTTTTCCGTTCTACCAAAATCATTCGTAATTTTACAGAAAAATTACAGACAAAGAGATGAAGAAGAAAATAGATGTAACTCGCGATAAGATAGATTTCGGTTCGGGCAAGATTGGCCCCTTGTTCAGAAGTATGTTTTTCCCCACGCTCGTGGGGATGATATTCATGTCGGTACAGACTGTGACAGACGGTATTCTGGTGGGCAGAGGCGTGGGAGCAGAGGGTATTGCTGCTGTCAACATCGTCGCACCGGTATGGATGATAGTAACTGGATTGGGGCTGATGTTCGGCATCGGTGCATCGGTCATCGCCAGCATGCATCTCGCCAATGACAATAAGAAGGCGGCCCGTATCATTCTCACCCAAGCTTTCGGAGTGGGTTTCGCCATCATCACCGTGCTTGTCCTATTGTGTCTGTCGGCACCAAAGATGGTTGTGCATGTTCTCGGCTGTAGTGCTTCACTGGAGCAATATGCTATCGACTATCTGCTGTGGCTCTTGCCGGGGACAGTGTTTCTCTTTTGGCAATGCGTGGGGATGATGATGGTCAGATTGGACGGTTCGCCACGCTATGCGATGTGGATGCAGGTGGTAGGCGCTGTGGTCAACCTGGGGCTCGACTGGCTCTTTATCTTCCCTATGGGAATGGCAGTGAAAGGTGCGGCGATAGCCACGTCGATAGCTTGTATCATCTGTGGTGTGATGAGTCTGGCTTACTTCGTTTGGTTCTCGGATACCTTGAAATTCTACCGTCTGAAGATGAGCGTCACTTCGCTGGTTCTCACCCTGCGCAACACAGGCTACATGATAAAGGTGGGTTCTGCCACATTCCTTACCGAGATAGCCATCAGTGTGACCATGATAGCGGGCAACTATATGTTCATGTCGATGCTCCATGAGGATGGTGTGGCGGCTTTCGCTATCGCATGTTATCTTTTCCCGGTCATTTTCTCGGTCAACAATGCCGTGGCGCAGTCAGCCCAACCTATCATCAGCTACAACTATGGTGCAGGGCAAAAGGCACGTGTACGGCGTGCTTTGCAAGTCTCCTTATTTGCCGCCATGCTGTGCGGTCTGGGCGTGATGTTGGTACTGATATTGTGTGCCCCTCTCATCGTGGGAGCATTCTTACGACCGAGCGAACCGTCATACGCCCTGGCGATAGGAGGACTGCCATGGTTTGCCACCTGTTCCATGTTTTTTGCCCTCAACGTGGCATTCGTGGGCTATTACCAAAGTATTACGAAGGCAAAACGTGCCATGATCTATACCTTTTTGCGGGGTATCGTCTTCTCAGTGTTGGGTTTCATGCTGCTTCCTCGAATGATAGGCACCATCGGTTTGTGGACGGCAATACCAATGGCGGAGCTTGCTACGTCCGCCATCATAGCCGGAGAGTATCTATGGAGTAAAAAGAGATTCTAACTGAACAGGAAAAGTATGGAAGAAGCAAAGCATTTTCTGAAAAATTGGGGAATCATATCCTGCACAGCATTCGTGCTCGACTTTCTCCTATGGTGGCTGACGGCCGACTACGAGGTAATGGAGCAATGTCAATATGGTTTAAGCGACTATGTGGCCGATTTCCTCTACTGCGCCCTCTATGTATTGGTGTCGCTCTCCGTCTCCAATCTGATACGCAAACTGTTGCTTCGCAAACACTATTCCTTCACCCAGTTTTTTCTGCACAGCGGGGCAATGCTTGTCACCAACATCCTCATAGCCATCGCCTTCGAGAGCATGATGAACAGACTTTATCAAGACGGTGACGATATTTTCTGAGACAGGCTCTATGTATTTACCACCATCGCCACCCTGCTCACCATCATCTACCTCAGCCTCTATTACAGTTCCATCATCATCCAGCAAAGCAAGCGAAACGTGAAGATGCAGAAAGAACTCCTGAAACTCCAGCTCGACCCACATTTCGTGTTCAACAGCCTCAGTACTTTGACAGAGCTGATAAGCGAAGATCCCGAGCTCACCGAGACTTTCACCTTGAAGTTCTCGAATATCTACCGCTATATCGTGAACCAACTCAACAAAGAGACTGTCACAATCACTGAGGAGATCCGTTTCATCCGGGAGTATTGCGACCTGCTCGACATCCGCCACCCACATCATTTTGTCTATCAGATAGAGGAGGACTTAGACCACGATGGAAACTTCATTCTCCCGATGTCGATACAGATACTCGTGGAGAATGCGATGAAGCACAATGCCCATTCCACTCATCAGCCCCTGCATATCTTCATCTATCGAAAGAACGGCTTCGTAGTAGTAAAAAACAAGCAGATTCCACTGAAGGGGAAACTGCCTCCGACATCGAAGATAGGATTGAAGAATCTTGATGAAAGATATGGACTTTTGGGATTGCATCCGATAGTTTGTAATACAGGTGAAGAATTTGAAGTGAAGATTCCGATAATCAAGAAATAGCATCCTAAAATCATGAAGATATTAATCATAGAAGACGAAGAACGCAGTTTCATGCGTTTGAAACGATTGCTCCAAAATATAGACGAGACATTCGAAATCAGTGGTCCGGTAACAAGTGTAAGCGAAGCGGCTGAAGCATTGAGTAATGCGGACAAGGAGAACTACGGCATCATCTTTGCCGACATCCGACTGGAAGATGGCGAGGTGTTTGATGCTTTCTTGCAAGTTGCTCCCAATCCGCAAGTACCGGTCATCTTTACTACCGCATTCAATGAGTATGCACTGGATGCTTTCCGAAGCAATGGCATAGCTTACATCTTGAAGCCAATTGTGCCACAAGAATTGGAAGAGGCTGTAGAAAAGGCTATATGCCTGATAAAAGGTGCAAAAGAAAACTTGCAGGACAACAGTGCCACAGGTACTGAGACAAATGCCCCTACGGAAATGCCGATGGATTATGCCGGTTTGTTTGCATCTCTCGGTTTGCATCAGAAACAACCTGTCTACCGTGAGCATTTTTTGGTACAAAACAACGATGGGTATACAGTGCTCAATGTACAGGACATCAACCACATTGCCTCTGAGAACGGCATTACACGCGCCTATCTGCACAATGGACGGTCGATGGCCGTATCATACTCCCTCAACGACATAGAGACGCAGTTGAATCCTGCCAAGTTCTTTCGTGCCAACCGACAGTACATCATCGGAATCGACAGCATCGAGCGACTCAATTTTCATTTCAATTACAAGTTGTCCGTCCGTCTTAAAACCTATCCAGACGTGACTATCATCGTAAGCAAAGAAAAGACAGCGCAACTGAAGGAATGGATAGACAGATAAATCCAGACTAATTTCTTTGATCACGCTACTTGTTTCGATGCTATTTATCACCATTTCTATAGCCAAAGACGCCAGTGATCACAAGAAGTTCTTACCATACGAGCTATTGAGGTATCGGGATAACGCTTAATGATTGCTCGTACATTATAGAAAAGATATTCGGCTTCTGCTTTGGCTTCATCGGATTGAAGCATTGCCATGGCTTTCTTACATTCAGATTGATACAGTTCTTCGGTTTGCTTATGCCCTATTTTCTTTTCATAGTCATAGAGGAAATTATAGATATTGAAGGTATTGTTTTCTGTATATTGCAATGCTGGATAAAACAAAATCAGTATCCACAACCGATTATTAATCAATATTTTGCAGAAAACGAATTTGAAATATGGTCTTAATTTTGGTAATATAGAGTTTGGCAAGTATCCCATCGAAGTAACCTCCAACGTTTTCCAAGCAGGAGGTAAGTCGGGGTTGCTATGCTTGTAAATACAGAGAAAAGTTTTAATTATACTTCAAGCCTTCTGCGTTTTTATGAAAAGTTTGAAGTATGATTGAAGCATTAAAAATACTAAGTATGTATTTGATAGCCGACAACAAATCAAGGCCAGACGGGGAATAGACAATATGTGGAAAGGAATTATGACCAACAAAAAAGGATGGAGCATTCGATAAAAAGATATTCCATACAGAATACACTTCTAAATAATTGTAATACTTTGAAATCCAATCAAACAAAATGAGTAACTTTGTGAATAAATTGAAGGAAAATACAGCTGAAGGTAAGAAAGGACTCTTATACAAAAGAGACAGACCGTGAAACCGGATAGTATAAAAGATAGAGTATGATAGATAAAAACAACCAATTAAATAAGTCAATTCCAAAATCAATAAAAAAGAAAAAGGATTATTACAAGCCTTTTGTGTTTTACTGTATTATTTGGCTTGTAGGATTTTACGGTCTCTCTACATTTTTTTGTATACACTATTTGGAATTCTCCTTTCTATACCTTATAATCATCCCGATTTGTTTCATATTCGGGATGTATATCAGGTATGTGAAAAAGGTGAAGAACGGAAGTTTATATCTGTCGCTTTGGGCTTGCTTTTGTATCGCATCCGCTTTGTACTCGATTGTAAATATCCTCTATACAGAGAAGCAAGACTCTCGCTTCTTTTCGTCACATATAACTGACGTGGCAGCAAGCGGTTACAGGAGTCCATCCGGATTGTTTTTTGAATTAGACAATAAGACGGTTTTCCTGACCGTCTCCAACGAAATTCCTGTAAAAGAGAAATTGGACAAAGGTCAAACGGTAGAAATATCGGGAAAATATAAAGAAGGACTCCTTTCGTCTATAATGATTGTCTGTTATTCGATTACAGACATTTCAAATACGAATAATTAAGTATCTTGTTTGGATCACCCTATTTTTACACTAAAAATCGGAAGATATGAGAAATATTATGGAAAAGAAAACATCTGCAATCCGCTTGATTTATCCTCAGTGGCAAGGTGGAATTGTTGCTCATTGGATGCCGGACATCCCTGCGGAAGATGCTTCGAGAGGATATTATCTGGGAGCACAATTGTTGAATATGTTAGCTCCGGAAAGTTCTCAGGAGGTAATCGAGGTTCCGGTATCACTGGATATCAATGACAGGGAAACGGAAAAAGGAGTTAGTTCGCGGCGGGTCATCTTGAAACAAACGAAGGCGGCCCTCGAAAAACTGCGTGAAAAAGCACCGGACAGGATAGTAACACTGGGAGGTGACTGTTCTGTGAGTGTAGTTCCGTTCACCTATCTGGCTGAAAAATACCCCGGTGAAGTGGCTATCGTCTGGATCGATGCACATCCTGATGTGAATCTGCCTTATGATGAGTATGAAGGGTATCATGCGATGGCACTTACTGCCTGTCTGGGAATGGGCGATGAAGAAATAATGAGACTGTTGCCCGGTAAATTTGACGCTTCGAAAGCGCTGATTGTCGGACTTCGTTCGTGGGATACGGGTATGAAAGAGCGACAGAAAAAGTTAGGTATTAAGGGATTGTCTCCCCAAGAAGTAGCCGGTGACAGTTCTGCTATTCTGGAATGGTTGAAAGAAACCGGAGCTTCGAAAGTGGTTATCCACTTTGATCTGGATGCACTGGATCCTGCTGAAATCATTGCCGGCGTAGGCGTCGAACCTGATGGCATGAAAATAGACGAAGTAGTTCGTGTAATAAATGATATTGCTTCCAAGTATGATTTAGTTGGTCTTACAGTGGCGGAACCGATGCCGCGTATTGCCATTAAAATAAAGAATATGCTTCACCGACTACCTTTGTTAAAGTAGTACGTGATTTCAACAACATATATTATATTTCTCTCAAAATAAGTGGATAAAAACGTTTAAGCTGAAAATACCCTTGGAGAAATCTTAAACAAGCTCTAACAGGGCGGACGCATCAAAAAGCGTTCGCCCTACTTGAAGACGAAGCTACAAACGAACACGAAAGAGAGCCGAATAAGCCTGAAAAGACTCGGAATAGGCCTGAAAGAGACCAGAAATGAGCTCGGGATAAGATCAAAAGAAGTTCGTGACAGGCCCGAAATCGTCTTGAAGCAAGTCCGGAATGAGCAAAAATAGACATCCTACAAAAATTCAAAACGGCATCTAAGAATCAAACGGAATGGATCGTGCGTCTCCGAAATTTATGCTATTTTTGTCCAAAGAAATTATAATAAAGAAGAATATGAAGCATTATCCGGTTATTCTTTCCATTGCCGGTTCCGATTGTTCGGGGGGAGCCGGTATACAGGCAGATATTAAAACCATATCCGCCTTGGGGGGCTATGCGGCATCTGCAATAACGGCTGTGACCGTACAAAATACGATGGGGGTACACGCCGTACATACTGTTCCCATCGAAATTATTCGCGGGCAAATCGAGGCCGTCATGGAGGATTTGTATCCGGAAGCCGTTAAGATCGGTATGATCAGTGACGATGAAACAGTAAGGACCATCGCCGGTTGTTTGCGAAAGTACCATCCCAAACACATTGTATACGATCCGGTAATGGTATCTACCAGCGGCCGGAAACTGATGAGTGACAATGCCATTGAAACTGTAAAAAGAGAACTTTTCCCACTGGTCAGCCTCATCACTCCCAATCTGGACGAAGTGGAGGTACTGACCGGTAAGACGATAACCACCCCAGAAGAAATGCAACAGACGGCACAGGAACTTTCTACTCTTTATGATACTGCCGTGCTGATAAAAGGAGGGCATTTGCAGGGAGAAGAGATGCAGGACATTTTGTGCATGGATGGTAATATTTTCATCTATAAAGGGCAGAAAATAGAGAGCCGTAACCTGCATGGTACGGGGTGTACCCTCTCCTCTTCCATCGCCACTTATCTGGCTTTGGGATACAGAATGAATGAAGCGGTGGGGAAAGCGAAAGCGTATATCAACGGAGCTATCAACACCGGAAAAGAGGTCGTTGCAGGACATGGGAACGGGGCATTATGTCATTTTTGGAATCCGGTAAAAGCACAGATCATTGATGATAAGACAGATAGATAACGGGAAAAAGAGATTGCCGTTGCACAAAATCACAGATATTGTGCTGTCGTATTACAAAAAAATGTAACTTTGCCCGAAAATTTAAATTTTAGAACGAAAATATGAAAGCATTTGTATTTCCCGGTCAAGGTGCTCAGTTTGTGGGCATGGGTAAAGACCTGTATGACAACTCTGCATTAGCAAAAGAATTGTTTGAAAAAGCAAACGATATTCTCGGATATCGCATTACAGATATTATGTTCAACGGTACTGACGAGGATCTTCGTCAGACAAAGGTCACTCAGCCTGCAGTATTCTTGCATTCGGTGATTTCCGCACTTTGTATGGGTGATGATTTCAAGCCGGAAATGACTGCCGGTCATTCACTGGGTGAATTCTCTGCATTGGTGGCTGCCGGTGCCCTTTCATTCGAGGACGGCTTGAAGCTGGTTTATGCACGTGCTATGGCTATGCAGAAGGCTTGCGAGGCTACTCCTTCTACAATGGCTGCCATCATTGCATTGCCCGATGAAAAGGTAGAAGAGATTTGTGCAGCAGTTTCTGCAGAGGGTGAAGTTTGTGTTCCGGCCAATTACAACTGTCCGGGACAGATTGTTATTTCCGGTTCAATGCCGGGCATCGAAAAGGCTTGCGAACTGATGAAAGCTGCCGGTGCCAAGCGTGCTCTTCCGTTGAAAGTAGGCGGAGCATTCCACTCTCCGCTGATGGACCCTGCAAAAGTGGAGCTGGAAGCCGCTATCAATGCCACGGAGTTTCATACTCCCAAATGTCCGATATATCAGAATGTAGATGCTTTGCCTCATACCGATCCTGCCGAAATTAAAAAGAACCTGGTGGCCCAGCTGACTGCTTCCGTACGTTGGACTCAAGCCGTAAAGAACATGATTGCCGATGGCGCTACGGATTTCACTGAATGCGGACCGGGTGCTGTACTTCAAGGATTGATTAAGAAAATAGACTCTACCGTTTCTGCTCATGGTATAGCATAAGCTGTTTGCTTATTGAACAAATAAAAACAGGGCAAGCCGCCTCAAGTGAATCTTGGGGCGGCTGTTCTTTTTTAAAACATTCTTTCATATACTGTTTCGATTCCCGCTTTTTATCGTATCTTTGCTTTGGAGTGTGAGTTTTGATACAGCTATCGCATAGTTTCTCCTTCTATATATATCAATTATTAAGAACAAGTTTCTTCTTTGGTAATCTCCTCTTCCACTCTGAAATAATTAGTAAAAACAGAAAAATGTATGGCAAAATCCGTAACAACAGAAAAACGTGAAAATGAGAAAAAGAAGCTTGCTCGTCGGGCTGAGAAACAAAAAAGAAAAGAAGAAAAGAAATTGGTTCCGAAAGCGAACAGCTTGGACGACATGATTGCTTATGTCGATGAGAATGGTATGATTACCTCTACTCCACCGGAAGACAATATCAAAAAAGAAAAAATCAAGCAGGAAGATATTGTGATATCAACTCCTAAAAAAGAGAAAGAAGTACCGACTATAATGAGAGGGCGGATCGAATTTTTCAATACTTCCAAAGGATTCGGGTTTGTCAAAGATCTTTCGGGCACAGAAAAGTACTTTTTTCACATAAATAATACAGTGGGGGATGTTGCCGAAAATGATATTGTAACATTCGACCTGGAACGTGGCATAAAAGGTATGAATGCAGTAAACGTCCGCCTTGAAGAGATGCCGGAAAAATAATTGCAGATTCTGATTAAAGCCCATTGCCGAATAAACAACGCTCTTATATAAAACCACCTCTGCTACAGGCAAATCTGTTTGGCAGAGGTGGTTTTTATATTTAGGCGTCTATACTTTCATTATCTTTGGCTATTCCGGAATAACCGGAACCGATAATTCTGATTATCCGCAATGGAAATAGTTTCTGATTAAAGTCACCATCTCGATGGACTCAGTTTTAACATTGCTGCGCAGACCGGCATCGTCATAAGAACGTAACTTGGCAATGATATCATCTATCATGCCCGGACTGAATACATTGTATTCTTCGAAGAATGAGCGTTGTTTCTCAAGACAATCGGCAGATGCGGCGCAGCTGTCCGGCAACTGGCCCAAAGTTTTCAGTTTACTCTTATTCCCCTTATTATGTATGTTGACATTCACATAAGTCCTTTCGGCTACGGCCAGTGCATCTTGCATCTCAAAGCCATGACGGCAGGCTACGGCCAGTCCGGCCATTAACTGATAGATATCTGCCGAACCATCCGGCGAACGCATTTCTATGGTCTGCTTTTGAGTGGTGTCATAATTGGAAGGACTTTCCAACGGATTGGCCAGCATACACATATCGGTCTTTGTCGCCCATCCCAACGGTACTCTTACCAATACCGAACGATTGCGGTCGCCCCAACAAATGTTGGTAGGTGCTTCCTGATGTGGCACTAACCGGAAATAGGAAATCGGATTCTTATTTCCGAAAGCGGTAATGGAAGACGCTAAATCCATCATGCCGGCAATAGCCTTGCGGGCTGTCTCGGACAAGACACCGTCCTTTAGCATCTGGTTTTGTCCGTCTTTCATGATACGCACATGGATATGCAGGCCGGAACCTGCCTTTCCTCTGGCTACTTTCGGCGCGAACGTAATGTTGTGCCCATAAGAATAAGCCAGATTACGAATGATCCATTTGGCAATCATCAACTGGTCGGCTGCTTCTTCGGCACGCAACGGCAGAAATTCAATCTCATTCTGCTCGTAGCTGATGCCAGCTTGTACAAAGTTACCTACTTCGGAATGACCATATTTTACCTGTCCGCCTGTTTGTGCAATGTATCTCATACATTCTGTACGGAAGTCGTTGAACTTGGCATAAGGAATAGACTCGTGATAACCGCGTTGGTCGGTTGGCGTATACAGATCTTCGTCTTCTGATATGATATAATACTCCAATTCGCCCATTGCCTGAAACTCCATACCGGTCACCTCTTCAAATGCTTTACAGGCTTTATGCAAAGTGTATTCGGGAGAACTTTCCAATGGTTTGCCGTCTTTATCGAAATAAGAGCAAAGCAGGGTCACGGTAGGCAGTTCGGCAAACGGATCGACAAAAGCTGTCCGAAAGCGGGGGATTACATATAAGTCACTACTGTCGGCTTCAATAAACGGGAACAGGCTGGAACCATCTACACGCTCTCCGCAAGTCAGAATTGCGTCCAGATAAGCCATGTTGTTGATTACAAAGTTGAGCGTTTTCAATCGTCCGTCCGCAGCCGGATACATGAAGTTGACCATGCGGATGTCTTTTTCCTGAATATACGTGATAATGTCTGCTTTCGTAAATTCGGAAGCTGGTTTCTGGAGAAAAGCCACTAAAGGATGTGGGTTCATTAACAATTCTTGATTCATAATACATTGGTTGTTTTTATTAATACACGGTTAGAGAGTTTATTCTCCAAAGGTAACAAAAAGTTAGTAAAAACATCGGAATGCTATAATAATTAAATATAATTACTATACAAATATCAGTAATATAACATTTACTCCGTTTTTTTTCTTCTATTTAAACTCGATTTATAAGAAAGCGTCATTCTCTATTCTGCTTTGCAAGAGACGCTTCTTTTATAGGTAATCGATCTTATTTGTAAGTCACAGCCATCGTTCCGTTGGAATGAGATCGAAATCGCAGCACAGCATGTTATATGAAAGTATCTTGTGTTTGGGTGAACTGATATGCCTGATCCGGAGGAAGAAAAATAATAGCGGTTTTGTTCGTCCAGACTATCTGTGTTTTGTACATTTGCAGCCGATTTACCAAAGAAGAAAAGATTGTCAATATGATACAGAATCCGCAACGCCCCGTAAGCTCCATTGCTTTTCCTATACTTATAGCATTGAGCATCTCTCATTGCCTGAATGATTTGTTACAATCTGTCATCACGGCAGTTTATCCGTTGTTCAAAGAAGATCTGGAACTCAGTTTTGCCCAAATCGGATTGATCACCTTGGTTTATCAGATGTCTGCTTCTGTTTTTCAACCGTTCTTCGGGCTGTTTTTTGACAAGCGTCCGGTGGCATGGACGCTTCCGGCAGGAATGCTTTTTACGATGGCCGGCATGCTGAGCCTTGCTTTTGCTTCCAATTTGCATTGGGTGCTCTTTTCTGTGTTCCTGATAGGCGTCGGTTCTTCTGTGCTTCATCCGGAAGCTTCGCGTATCACTTCGTTGGCTTCAGGTGGCAGACGGGGACTTGCCCAGTCCTTGTTTCAGGTAGGTGGAAATCTGGGCGGTTCATTGGGACCCTTGTTGGTGGCCTTGCTGGTGGCTCCCTACGGGCGTAGCCACATTTCCTTATTCGCTATTCTGTCATTGATTGCTATTTTAGTAATGATTCCTGTATGCAAATGGTACAAAGGGTATTTAGCCCGGATTAAAAATGCTCCGGCGGCGATGAGAACGCATTTGGCGATGCCGTTGTCTATGAACAAGACTGTGCTTTCCATCAGTATCCTGCTTATTCTGATCTTCTCCAAATACATTTATATGGCAAGTCTCGGCAGTTATTATACGTTCTATCTGATTCACAAATTTGGGGTAAGCGTACAGCAATCCCAGTATTTTCTTTTTGTGTTCCTGGTTGCTACGGCTATCGGAACATTGGTCGGCGGCCCCATCGGCGATCGGATCGGACGAAAATATGTAATTTGGGTATCTATTCTCGGTACGGCTCCTTTTAGCATGCTGATGCCGCACGTAGGGCTCACAGGCACGGTGATACTCAGTTTTTGCGTCGGTCTGATGCTCTCCTCCGCTTTTCCCGCAATTCTACTATATGCACAAGAGTTACTCCCTAACAAATTGGGACTTATATCCGGACTGTTCTTTGGTTTTGCTTTTGGAATAGCCGGCATTGCTTCTGCCGTATTGGGAGATATGGCGGACAAGTTCGGGATTGAAGCTGTCTACAACGTCTGTGCATTCATGCCACTGCTGGGATTGGTCACCTGGTTTCTTCCTAATCTGAAAAAAGCATAGAAGGATAATAATGATGTGAGAAGCCTGTTGATTTCAAAACCTTTTATGATATAGATTACGGATATATGTACCATTATTACTGATTTGAGAGCAGTGGTGATACAAATAAAGAAAAAACTGTTATTTTTGTATCGGCATGGGAGTATATTATATAAATCAAACATTTTACAACGATATTAACCCAAAACAACAAAAATAAAAATGGAAACAACTGCTAAGCTTTATTCACTAAATTACAGCAATGTGAAAACCTACCTGTTTGCTTTGTTATTTGTGGCAGGCAATATTGTATTACCTCAATTATGCCATCTGATTCCGGCCGGAGGCCCTACCTTATTGCCTATCTATTTTTTCACGTTGATAGCCTCTTATAAATATGGTTTCCGGGTCGGTTTGCTGACTGCTGTATTATCTCCGGTTATCAATCATCTATTATTTGCAATGCCTTCTGCGGCTGCACTTCCGATTCTTCTCATCAAATCCGTATTATTTGCCGGAGCATCTGCATTGGCTGCCCGCTATGCCAAGAAGGTTTCATTGCCTGCCATCCTTGGAGCGATACTTGCTTATCAGATTATAGGTACGGCTTTTGAGTGGGCGATTGAAAAGGATTTCTGGATAGCTATACAAGACTTCCGTATGGGGATTCCGGGGATGCTGCTTCAATGGCTCGGCGGTTATGCCTTACTGAGAGGAATTGCTAAAATATAACTGATATGGCGAGAACTTTTGACGAAGTGATGGAGCGTTTTCGTTCCATCACTTTTAAAGATGAATTCGATATCATTGTGGCCATAGCCAATGGCGGGATTGTGCCGGCAGGTATCATCAACCAACGTCTGCAAAAAGAGGTTCATTTATTGAAGATCAACTTGCGGGATGAGTATCAGCATCCCAAATATGATCGGCCGAGACTTTTGGCACCCATTGATTTCGATTTTAAAGATAAGCGTATCCTTTTGGTGGATGACCGTATTAAAACCGGTTCTACAATAATGCTGGCTAAAGAACTGATGCAAGATGCCCGAATGATAAAAACATTTGCCGTTAATGGAAATGCAGATTATGCTCTTTTTGATGAAGCTTGTTTCAAATTTCCATGGATAGTTTGATTTGCAATTGCCGGTATGGCAATGCCACATTTACCCTCCTGCCGTTTCTAAGGAGAAACAGAATGATAATCTGTACCAATCTGTATAACCCGAGGTGAGTTTTTTGTTTATATCCGGTTCTTCTTTGCAGAATTTTACTAATTTCGTGGCGAACAAGTAAAATGAAATAAATAGAAGATGTTATGACGAATGATTGGGATCATCCAAAGTACCAGATCGGGTATGCACTCAGTGGTGGATTTATTAAAGGTTTTGCTCATCTGGGAGTAATGCAGGCTCTTCTGGAACATGACATCCGTCCGGATATCATTTCCGGTGTCAGTGCAGGAGCGCTGGCTGGTGTGTTTTATGCCGACGGTAACGAGCCTCATCGGGTTCTGGACTATTTTTCAGGGCACAAATTTCAGGATCTTACGAAAATGGTAATCCCTAAAGTCGGGCTGTTCGAACTGGGAGAATTTATGGATTTTCTGAAAAGCAACCTGAAAGCCAAGAAGTTGGAAGAATTGCAAACGCCTCTTATTGTTACTGCAACGGATTTGGATCACGGGCGAAGTGTGCATTTCCGTAAAGGTAATATTGCTGAAAGAGTGGCTGCTTCCTGTTGTATGCCTGTCATGTTCACTCCCGTTAAAATAAATGGCGTTTATTATGTAGATGGCGGAATATTGATGAATCTTCCGGTATCTCCTCTACGGAAAGAATGCGAGAAGATCGTTGCAATCAACGTGAGCCCTTTGGAGGCAGAAAAATACAAGATGAATATTGTAAGCATCGCCATGCGTTCTTATCATTTTATGTTCCGTGCAAACACATTTCCGGAACGTGAGAGATGTGACTTACTGATAGAACCCTATAATCTGAACGGATATAGTAACCGGGAACTGGAAAAAGCAGAAGAGATATTCGACCAGGGATATAAAACGGCGAATGAAGTATTGGATAATCTGCTACAGGAAAAAGGAAATGTATGGAAAGAATTAAGGTAGGACTGGCAGCATACGGTATGTCCGGGCAAGTATTTCACGCTCCGTTTATCTATACAAATCCCCATTTCGAATTATCAAAGATTGTGGAACGCAACAAGGAGCTCTCAAAAGAGCGTTATCCGGATGCACTGATTGTGCGGAGCTTTGAAGAGTTGATACAGGATCCTGCTATCGAACTTGTTGTAGTGAACACACCGGATATTACACATTACGAATATACCCGTATGGCTCTTGAAGCCGGAAAGCATGTGATTGTGGAGAAACCGTTTACATCCACTACTGCACAAGGTGAAGAGCTGATTGCATTGGCGGACGCAAAAGGATTAATGCTCAGCGTATATCAGAATCGCCGCTGGGATGCAGACTTTCTGACAGTCCGGGAAATAATCTCCCATGGGTTGTTGGGACGGTTAGTGGAATACGAATCGACTTTTGCACGTTACCGTAATTTTATCAGATCCGGTAGTTGGAAGGAAACGGGAAAGTCCGGTGGAGGTCTGACCTATAACCTCGGTTCTCACCTGATAGATCAGGCTATACTGCTATTCGGTATGCCGGAAGCTGTTTTTGCCGATATAGATATTTTACGTACCGATGGAAAGGTGGACGACTATTTTATGATCCGCTTTATCCGCCCGTCATTGGCACCGGATGTAAAGGTGACATTGAAAGCCAGCTACTTGATGCGGGAAGCCGAACCGCGATTTGTGCTTCACGGAACTCTCGGCTCTTATATAAAACACGGAGTCGACAAGCAGGAAGCGGCTCTGCTTCGCGGTGAGCTACCTGACCAACCCTGTTGGGGAGAAGAGACGGAAGCAGAATTGGGATGGATACATACGGAGATCGACGGACAGGAGATCAGCCGGAAATATCCCGGTATTCCCGGTAACTATGGGGAGTTTTATCAGAATATTTATGAACATCTTCGTCTTGGAAAACCATTGCAGACCGATGCACGTGATATATTAAATGTGATTCGCGTAATTGAAGCTGCCTATAGGAGCCGGGAGGAAAGAAAAATAATAGAGTTGAAATAAATTTATATACACATGAGCGACGAAAAGAAAATGATAATCTATCAGGTGCTTCCCCGCCTGTTTGGAAACAATAACAATCACTGCATCCATAACGGTGATATCACGGAAAACGGATGTGGGAAAATGGCAGATTTCACAACCAAAGCATTGGGAGAGATAAAAAAGCTGGGAGCTACTCATATTTGGTATACCGGTATCATCGAGCATGCTACGCAAACTGATTATCGCCGGTATAACATCAGTCCGGACCATCCGGCTATCGTAAAGGGAAAAGCCGGATCACCTTATGCCATCAAAGATTATTATGATGTGGATCCCGACCTTGCCACGGATGTTCCCGGACGAATGAAGGAATTTGAGAATCTGGTGAACCGGACACATCGTGCCGGACTAAAGGTTATCATCGATTTTGTCCCGAATCATGTAGCCCGCCAGTATCATTCGGACATGCAGCCGGACGGCACCGTAGAATTGGGCGCCAATGATGATTCGACCCATGCCTTCAGCCCATACAATAATTTCTATTATATTCCCCAGTCAGAACTTCATGGACAGTTCGACATGAAAGGAAGTGCCGCAGAGCCTTATCGGGAATCACCGGCCAAAGCCACGGGGAATAACCGTTTCGATGCCTATCCCAATATAAACGATTGGTATGAAACGATAAAATTGAATTATGGAGTAGACTACCAGAATGGGGGTACTTGCTACTTTTCCCCCATTCCGGATACTTGGATGAAAATGCTCGACATCCTCCTTTTTTGGGCTTCGAAACGTATAGACGGATTTCGCTGTGATATGGCAGAAATGGTACCGGTGGAATTTTGGGAATGGGTGATTCCTCAAGTAAAGGAGAAACATCCCGACCTGCTGTTTATAGCAGAAGTTTATAATCCGGCAGAATATCAGAATTACCTGTTCCGTGGAAAATTTGATTATCTGTATGACAAAGTGGGATTGTATGATACCTTGCGTAATGTGGCGTGCGGTTACGATTCTGCAACTGCCATTACCCGCAGCTGGCAACGGTTGGGAGGTATCGAGAAACGCATGCTCAATTTCCTCGAAAACCATGACGAGCAGCGCATTGCTTCAGACTTCTTTGCAAGTAACCCGCACAAAGGCATTCCCGCTTTGATCGTATCTGCTTGCATGAATACGAATCCGATGATGATCTATTTCGGGCAGGAATTTGGAGAACTGGGTATGGATACCGAGGGATTTAGCGGTCGCGACGGACGTACTACTATTTTCGACTACTGGAGTGTCGACACGATACGGCGTTGGCGAAATGGCGGGAAATTCGATGGTAAAATGTTGACGGAAGAACAGAAACAATTGTATGCCGTTTATCAGAAAGTGCTTACTCTATGCAATGAAGAACAAGCCATCGCACAGGGGGCCTTTTTCGATTTGATGTATGCGAATGAAAACGGATGGCGTTTCAATGAACACAAACAATACACTTTCTTACGCAAATTTGAAAGAGAACTGCTTTTCATAATCGTCAATTTCGACAATCAACCGGTAGATATTGCAATCAATGTGCCGTCACATGCATTCGACTTTCTGCAAATTCCTCAGATGGACGTTTATGAGGCTACGGATATACTGACCGGAAAGAAAGAAAACATCAGCCTGCTTCCTTATAAGGCTACTGAAGTGGCACTAAGTGCACATAGCGGAAAGATTTTAAAAATAACTTTATAAAATCAGCTGTTTGGAGAGTACGTGTTTGACGCTATCGTTAGATACGTACTCTTGTTTTTTTATAAAATACCATGTTACAATCATATAATAAGGAGCAAGCCATTCTACGAATAAACCGATTATCAGAAAAAGGAAAGCCGTTTGTCTTTATCATCGATTACCTGCAAGATTGTTCGTACATAGAAGAAACAGACCGGTTGGATTCTTCGTTAATTTTGTACAATCTGAATGGATTTACCAATCAGGGGGCCATCCCTCCTCCTCGTGAAACTGCCGTGCAATGGGACATCAACTTCCCATCTTTTGACCAATATAAATCTTCTTTCGACTACGTCTTGGAAAATATCCGGAGCGGCAACAGCTTTCTCACCAATCTGACATGTCGGACTCCGGTCACGACCAATCTGAGCCTGAAGGAGATTTTCTATCACTCGAAAGCGATGTACAAACTGTGGCTGAAAGATACTTTCGTAGTGTTTTCTCCGGAAATCTTTGTGCGGATAAAAGGACGGAAAATCTATTCTTATCCGATGAAAGGTACTATAGATGCCTCTCTTCCATCTGCATACGGCCTGTTGATGGACGATCCGAAAGAGGCGGCAGAACATGCTACGATCGTAGATCTGATACGGAATGATCTGAGCATGGTGGCAGAACAGGTATCCGTGACGCGTTATCGTTATGCCGACACCCTGCAAACCAACTCCGGATCTATTCTGCAGACCAGTTCGGAGATCTGCGGTATCCTTCCCGATGATTACCGGACGAAACTGGGAAATATCATCTTTAAATTACTGCCGGCCGGTTCTATCACAGGGGCTCCGAAGTTGAAAACAATGGATATTATAGCTCATGCAGAAAACTATAAAAGAGGATTTTATACTGGAATTGCCGGATATTTTGATGGCAATAACCTCGACAGTGCCGTAATGATACGCTTTATCGAACAACAGGGGGATAAACTCTATTTTAAGAGCGGCGGAGGAATAACCTGCAGAAGTAATGTGAGAAGTGAATATAATGAAATGAAACAGAAAGTCTATGTACCCATTTATTGAAAGCATACGAATAGAAAACGGAGTAATATACAACCTGCCTTATCACAATGAAAGGCTGAACCGCACCAGAAATGTCTTTTGGAAAGGCTGCAAACCGATAAATCTTATCGATTACATCCGGATACCACAGGAGAAAGGGATGGTAAAATGCAGAATCGTATACGAAGAAGGAATTAAGGAAATCGGTTATCTCCCCTACTCTATGCGTGAAATCAGGACACTCCGTATGGCTTACTCTGATGAGATAGACTATACTTATAAAAGTACCGACCGCGAAGAATTGAACCGGCTATATGCCGAAAGAGGGGATGCCGATGACATTCTGATTATCAGAAACGGACTGGTCACTGATACTTCTATCGCCAACATCGCTCTTTACGATGGATGTGAGTGGCATACTCCTCAGACACCACTGCTTAAGGGCACTCAAAGAGCTTTTTTATTGGACAGACACATCATTAAGGAGAAAGAGATAACGTCGAAACAACTTTTCACCTATTCGAAAATAGCTCTGTTCAATGCCATGATCGAGTTTGGGCAGATTGAATTTCCTGTGAATAAGCACATTATCGTATAACTATAATTAACAATAAAACAGATTCCTTACCCGAACAAAAGCCACGAGAGACACGTTATATAGATGTGTTTTTCATAGTATTAGATATAAGATTAATTAAAAGAGATTGTACCGGCTTGTGATAAGTAAGTACGTCAGAAACAGAAGAGTCTGTTTTTTTGATAAATGTGTAAAGAGGGTGTATCGTAATGAGCGATGCACCCTCTTTGTGCATATAAAAAGAGAAGCTGTGCATTTCAACGTCCCCTCTTTTTACTGTGTTTTTGTGTTTTTGTTGTATTCTTTAGTTTGTTACAAATAAAATTCGTACGTTTGTAGAATTAAAAAACAGAAAAGAATGATAATGAATACACCTGTTATCTTTCAATTTTTAAAAGATCTCGTTGCCAACAACAACCGGGAGTGGTTTAATGAGCACCGCAATGAGTATGAAACCGCCCGTTTGGAGTTCGATAAACTTTTGTCTGCCATAATTTCCCGCATCGCCCTTTTTGATGAAAGTATCAGAGGTATACAAGCCAAAGATTGTACCTATCGTATTTATAGAGATACCCGTTTTTCATTGGATAAAACGCCCTACAAAGTTCACTTTGGCGGATATATCAATGCCAAGGGAAAGAAATCCAACCACTGCGGATATTACGTACACATCCAAAACGGTGCCTGCATGTTGGCTGGTGGCAGCATTTGCCTGCCTTCCAATATTTTGAAGACGGTGCGTCAGTCTATTTACGACAATGTGGATGAATATGCATCAATTGTGGAAGATCCGGAATTCAAGAAGTATTTCCCCGTTGTGGGAGAAGACTTTTTAAAGACTGCCCCCAAAGGTTTCCCGAAAGATTTTAAGTATATCGATTACCTTAAGTGTAAAGAATACGTCTGCTCTTATAACGTGCCTGACGATTTCTTTCTGAAGCCCGATTTTCTGGATAAGACAGAAGATGTATTTCGACAGTTCAAACGTTTTGCCGACTTTATCAACTACACAATAGACGATTTTGAATAATACTCAATCATAAATAATAACTAAAACTTTTTTAATTATGGTAGTAGATACATTAGAAAACTTAGAAAAATACGCGTTGCTGAATCCTTTGTTCACACAAGCTATCGAGTTTTTAAAATCTCACGATCTTCATGCAATGGAGGTAGGAAAAACAGAATTGAATGGTAAGAATCTGGTCGTTAATATAGCTCAGACTGCCCCGAAAACAAAAGAACAAGCCAAGCTGGAGACTCATAACGAGTTTATTGACATTCAGATTCCTCTTTCCGGAACAGAGATTATGGGATATACTCCGGGAAAGGACTGTGTACCGGCCGATGCTTCTTATAATGCCGAAAAAGACATTACTTTCTTTGAAGGGGCAGCCGAAACCTACATAGCTGTCAAGCCGGGCATGTTCGCCATCTTCTTTCCGCAGGACGGACATGCTCCTGGTATCAGCCCCGACGGCGTAAAGAAAGTGATTGTTAAAGTGAAAGCATAATCAAATAATCCTGATATGGAAAAGACACTGAATCTTATTAAAAATGACCCTTGGCTGGAACCTTACGCAGCGGCCATTACCGGAAGGCATGAATATGCCATGTATAAAAAGGCCGAACTGACGAACGGAGGGAAACAGACTTTATCGGACTTTGCGTCGGGATACTTGTATTTCGGCCTGCACCGCACCGATAAGGGATGGACTTTCCGTGAGTGGGCGCCCAATGCAACCCATATTTACATGGTCGGCACATTCAATGGTTGGGAAGAAAAAGAGAACTATAGCCTGAAACGTCTGGAAAACGGTAACTGGGAGATCAATCTGCCTGCAGATGCCATTCGGCATGGTGATCTTTATAAACTGGTTGTATACTGGGAAGGTGGACAAGGAGAACGTATTCCTGCATGGGCTACGCGGGTGGTGCAGGATGAAAATACAAAGATTTTCAGTGCACAGGTCTGGAATCCGGAAAAGCCTTTTAAGTTTAAGAAAAGGACATTCAAACCTTCTACCAATCCTTTGCTGATTTACGAATGCCATATCGGAATGGCCCAGCAGGAAGAAAAAGTGGGGACTTACAATGAATTCCGCGAGAAGATACTTCCCCGTATAGCCAAAGCCGGCTACAACTGTATTCAGATCATGGCTATCCAGGAACATCCGTACTACGGAAGTTTCGGTTATCATGTATCCAGCTTTTTTGCCGCCTCTTCCCGTTTCGGTACACCCGACGAACTGAAGCAGCTCATCGATACGGCCCATGGTTTAGGTATCGCTGTGATCATGGATATCGTTCATTCTCACGCAGTAAAAAACGAAGTGGAAGGTTTGGGGAACTTTGCAGGTGATCCTAATCAATATTTCTATCCCGGAGCACGTCGGGAACATCCGGCCTGGGATTCCTTGTGCTTTGATTACGGCAAGAATGAAGTGATACATTTCCTGCTATCCAACTGTAAGTATTGGCTGGAAGAGTATCAGTTTGACGGTTTCCGTTTCGATGGCGTAACTTCCATGCTGTATTATAGCCATGGATTGGGTGAGGCTTTCATGAATTACGGTGACTATTTTAATGGCAATGAAGATGATAATGCCATTTGTTATCTGACATTGGCTAACGAACTGATCCATCAGGTGAATCCCAAAGCAATCACCATTGCGGAAGAAGTATCCGGAATGCCGGGATTGGCTGCAAAGGTAGAAGACGGCGGTTATGGCTTTGACTATCGCATGGCCATGAATATTCCGGACTACTGGATTAAGACGATAAAAGAGAAGATCGATGAAGACTGGAAACCATCCAGCATGTTCTGGGAAGTAACCAACCGCC
>CAUEFX010000071.1 GCA_958477465.1 uncultured Bacteroides sp. | reverse complement strand
CTGGTTCATCTGGGTGTACGACGCTTTCAATGCGATCTCTTTATTCAATTGATAACGGGCGGATACACGGGGCTGTACGGAAAAATAGCTCTTTTCCTGCACATGGAATGCAGACAGGTGCAAGCCGATATTCATGCGTAGGCGTGCACCGATGTCGAAGTTGTCTTCTATGTATGCCGATATTTCGTGTGCCCGGACCGTACTGTTGGAGATGCTGTTGTAGACGGTATCCTGCGTAATGTTTCCCTCCTCCTTTTCTGTGATCTTGGAGGTTGCCACTTCCGGATGAAAGTTGTGGCGGAGGTAACCTGCACCGAATTTGATGTGATGCGTAGGGACCGGATTGTAATCGAAATCCATTTGATAACTCCAGTCGCGGATGCCGGAATGGTAATTGGCAAGGTAGTTGCTCTCGTCTACCGCATTGCCAAACCAGTTGCTGTTGAACGTACCGGTATTGGCATCCATCTGATATCTGTTGTAAGCGATGGTGGTGTTGCTGAACAGCTTTTGGTTGAAGACATAATTCCAACGGGCGGATGCGACCGTGTTTCCCCAGTCGAGTGACATTTTATCCTCGTAGCTGTTGCCGCTAACATAGTCATGCTCCCATTCTGTGTTAGAAGATGCTCCTTTGCTCTTGAAAGAGTAGTGGTCTTTCCCTTTATAAAAACTGAGGAAGAGGCGGCTTCGGTCAGAGAACTTGTGGTTGACCTTTGCGTTGATATCGTAGAAATAATAACTCATTTTGTCCTCCTCGGGCATAAAGGGTTTGGCAACCAAGTCTATATAAGAGCGTCGTGCCGAAAGATTGAAAGACGTTCTGTCTTTGATGACAGGCCCTTCCAATTGCAGTTTGCTGGCAAGCAGGCCTACACTGAGCGTGCCATGAAACTTCTTCATGTCTCCGTCGTTGCTGCGCACGTCTACCACCGATGAGAGGCGGCCGCCAAAACGTGCGGGAAAGGAACTTTTGAAAAGCGTTACCTTTTTTACGGCTTCCGGCGTGAAGACCGAGAAGAAACCGAACAGGTGATCTACGTTATATATAGGTATTCCGTCCAGAAGAATCAGATTCTGATCCGGACCGCCGCCACGTACGTACAGTCCGGCCGAACCCTCGACTCCGGCCTGTACCCCCGGCATCAGCTGGATGGTTTTCATGATATCCGCTTCTCCCAGAATGCTGGGCGTGTTCTTTATTTGGGTCATCGGTATTTCTATGGCACCCATTTGTGTGGCGGTAATTCCGGCTTCTGTCTTGTCGGATACAATGACGACTTCTTCCAGTTGGTTGTTGTCTCGCATGAGGATGTTGAGTACCGTATCTTTGTTCAGCACCAGCGTATGGTGCCGGGTCTCGTATCCCAAATACGAGAAGCTGAGTTCTGCTTCTCCCATGGGCAGGGTGATGCTGTAAAAGCCGTAAGGATTGGTAGTGGTGCCTTGTTTGTGACGACTCTCAAGGATATTGGCGCCAATCAACGTCTCGGCGGACGTTCCGTCTGTCACGTATCCGCTGATTGTGAACTTGCGGCTTACCGGCTTTTGTTTTGTCTTTTGCAGGAGGATGTGTCGCCCGGCAATCTGATAGCCTACCGGCTCGTTCTCAAAAGCCCGGTCGAGAATCTCCCGGATGGTCTTTTGCTTTACTTCGAGTGTGATGCGGTGGTTGGTTTTCACCTCTTCACCGTAGATGAATGAGAAGCCGGTGGAGTTTTCCAGGTATTTGACAAACTCTTCAAGGCTGGCATTGCGAATGCTGAATGATAACTGCGCATCGCTTTTCTGCGCCTGCATCTGCAATGAGAAAATAAGTATTCCACAGGTCAGAATCAGATTTCCGACAGGCAGGGGGATATGGTATTTAGTCATATTTTTCTTGTGAGTGATGTATGTGTCGGTCGGGGTATCCGGTGCAGTGTTGCCATGACCCGGCGGCACATCAATAGATTGTTATTCCTTTATCGGTTTGTTTATAGTGGAAGTCTCTTCCTTGTTGAAGCAGATACAGAATGTCTTCCAGACTTTCCCCGTTGGAGAACCTGGCAGTCAGGCGGTAGTTGCGCAGCTCCTCATTCTCTATTTTTATTTCTACTCCGAATGAGTTGCTCAGCTTCCGTACAATTTCCTGCAGGGGGAGTCGGTTGAAAATGAATATACCGTTCTGCCAGGCAATCTTTTCAGAAACATTCTCTTCTGTTTTGCGGGTCAGGCTTTTTTCCACCTTATTATATATAGCACTTTCGTTGGGATGCAGTACGATGCCTTCCGGATGATGGGCGGTACTTACGGCCACGGAGCCCTCAAAGAGGGTTGTCTTTACTTCCGGATTATCGGGGTAGGCTTCAATGTTGAAGTGGGTGCCCAATACCCGGACTTTGACAACCTCGGCTTGCACAATGAACGGATGTGCTTTGTCTTTGCTTACTTCGAAACAGCCTTCACCTTTCAGGGTCACTTTGCGGTATTCACCGCGAAAACGCTCCGGATAGGTGAGTGAAGAAAAATGGTTTAGAGTCACTTCCGTCCCATCCGGTAGTTTTATGCTTCTGCATTCTGCCAGAGTAGAAATCGTGTACATGCCGGTCGGACGCATATATTCATAAACCATCCATCCCATGGCACAGAGTAACGCTACGGCGGCAGCCATTGCAAAGACACGCACCCTGTGCATTCTGAACATACGCTGCTCCTTCTGCGGGAGCCGTTTTTTCAGCAATGCGTAACTCTCTTCTGCCGAAAAGCGTCCTCTGGGCGAACGGGTAGAGGCAATGAGCTTTTCCAGTATTTTTTCTGCTTCTGTTTCTGTATATTTCATCGTTTCCTATTTGGGCATCAGCTCGATAGACAACTTTGATGCTTGTCCGCCTTCCCATAGAGGCGTACAGACTACCTGGATGATTTCCCCTCTGATGGCCTTTCCCGGAAAAAGGGTGATGGTGCCTTTGGCTTCTTTCTTTCCGGCTTTTATTATCAGCCGGTCGTTATTAAGTCTGTACACCACGCCTATTCCCGGAATTACCGGCCGGTTGATACTTAGTTTCACTTCTCTGTCCTCCTTCTTTTTGTCAACGGCAATCACTTTCACTTCTATCGTTTCTTCTTTTTCACTTTTGTTGTAGAAGTGAGATTGCATCGAATACTCGAAGCCTACATAGTCGGTAGGGTAGTTCTTGTCTTTGCCGTCGCATGCCAATAATAGGAGGCCTGCTAACAAGGTTGCGGTTGTCTGAAAATAGAATTGTTTCATACGTTAGTCTGATTGGTTCATAGATAAAGACAGGAGGAAGGTGATAATTCCCTATCCTTTATCTCTAAATAAAAGTTAATCTATTTCGACGCGCATAATCATCTCTTTCAATCGTCCGGTGGCTTTCTGCAATTGGGCATCAACGGTTTTGGTACTGATACCTAATTCCTCGGCCACTTGTGCATAGCTCTGTTTCTCTTCCCGTATGCGGATAAATACCTCCCGGCAGCGTTCGGGCAGGCGGTCCAATGCTTTCACGTAGCGGGCGAACAGCTCTTCGCTGATAAGTTCGTCTTCGGGGGTATAGCTGCTTTCCGATGATTCGGGCAGTTCGTTGCCGGTATAAGAACTTCGGCGCATCTCCTTCTCCAGGTAGTTGAGCGAAGCATTTTTGGTGAGAACAAAGCAGTAGTCCTCAATGTTTCTGACCTCGGGCAATGTGCTGCGTTGCTCCCAAAGTTTGAGGAAAACATCGAGTACGATTTCCTGCGACCATTCTTCCCGTTTTACGTAATAGCAGGCAATACGGAACAGGCGGTCGTAAGTCAAGTCATAAAATCTGCGGAATGCGGTCTGGGAATCCCATTCCTTCATTTGCCGCAACAGCTTTCGTACTTCGGATTCGGTCATGGCACTGTCTACTCCTCTATTTTGAGCAGGTCGCTCATGATACTGTCGGAAATGAATATCCCTTCTCGCGTAAGGCGCAAGGCATTGTCTTTCTCGATTAACTTCCCGTTTTTAAGGGATAAGGCTGCCGAGTCGAGGCAATATTGCCATAATCCGGTGCCGAATTCTTCTTTCAATTTTGCAAGAGGAATACCCCAACAGGTGCGCAGCGAGGTGATGATGAACTCATTGTATCGCGTCACTGTGTTTAGCTCTTCCGTCTCATAATTTCGTTTTCCGTTTTCTATGCCGTTGATGTAATCATTCAGCGAGGCAATGTTCCATTCGCGTTCCCGGCGGTTGAAGGAGTGCGCCGATGGTCCGCAGCCTAAATAAGGAATGTTTTTCCAGTATGACGTATTGTGCTGTGAGTGGTATCCGGGGCGGCAGAAATTGGATATTTCGTAATGCTCGTATCCGGCGTCCGTCAGTCGGTCGATAAGTTTGGAGAAGAACCCGACACTGCTTTCCTCGTCTACTTCGCTGATACGGTGCTGTTGCAGCATGTCGTACATGGGGGTGCCCTCTTCATATATCAGATGATAGGCCGATATATGTTCCACATTCAAGGCGATAGCCTGTTTCAGGTCGTATGTCCAGCTTTCCATAGTTTCTCCGGGAAGCCCGTAGATGAGGTCGATGCTTATGTTCCGGAATCCCGCTTGCCTGCAATGCTCTACGGCAGCGATGGCTTGCGAAGCGGTGTGTCGCCGCTTAAGCAGTTGCAAAGTCTTCTCATTGAAAGTCTGTATCCCCATGCTGATACGGTTGAACGGCAGGGTAGCGAGCATCTGCGTATATTCCGGAGAAAGATCATCGGGGTTGGCCTCAAGGGTGATCTCACGTACCTGCTGCATACCGTAAACTCTTCCGATTGTCTCGAAGATTTGAAGGAAGTCTTCTCTCGCCAATTGCGACGGAGTGCCGCCCCCAAAATAAATCGTCTCGATGGGGTCGCCTTGCAGATAGTCCCGGCGTATCTCCAATTCCCGGCAAAGGGCTTGGATGTATCGTCCTTTGAGTTCACTGAGGGTAGTGGAGTAGAAGTCACAATAAATACAACGGGTTTTACAAAAAGGAATGTGAATGTAGATACCTGCCATAGTCCGGTTATGTTGTTTACTTTTTGCAAATGTAAGACTTTAGGTTCAGAAACCGGTTATCCCTTCTGCTTATTTATGTGAACGCTGTGATTTCGTGATGACAGAGAGGCTGCGATTTTCATCCGGCAGAGCACTCTCTTATCTGTAAAAAGCAGTGTTTGAAGATGAATTTACCCCCTTCACCGCCTTCACCCTTTTGCCTCAATCGGCCTGTTTATCGGCGATAGAGGGTGAAGGGACACTCTGTCTTGCCATGTACCGTGCTTACTGCCGGTAACAGGCAGGCTGAGGCTTCGTAAGGACTGTGTTCATGGCCCGTAAGAACCGTCCCGGCCGGGTTTCACCCTGTATCTGCGATGGATAAAGACTCTGAGGGGAAAAGATGAAGGCGGTGAAGGGGGCAAAAATACATCGGGTAAAGGCTGTTTGCAGAACGATTTCAGCCCATAGAAAAAAGATATTAAGTCTTTTTTTGAAAGATGCTATATGTTTTTTTGAAAGATGCTATATGTTTTTTTGAAAGATGCTATATGTTTTTTTGAAAGATGCTAAGTCTTTTTTTTAAAGATGTTATGTCTTTTTCTGAAGGACTTAAGTGTTTTTCTGAAGGACTTAAGTCTTTGTATTTCTGAAAAAAAACGATGCCTGTTACGGCTAATGTCGCGTTGGGCGTAGACGATATAAACGATCCCGAAATCTAAACGGTTTCTTCTCCTTTCAATCCTTTTAAGTATTCCGATGGTGATATCCCAAATTCCTCTTTAAAGCATTGTCTGAAATAGACCGGACTGTTTACCCCTACTCTGAAAGCTATCTCGGAAATGGTATATCTACCTTCCAGTATCAATTTTTCAGCATTCTTCATCTTTATTTTCCGTACATATTCATTCGTTGAAATTCCAGTCAAAGCTTTCACTTTTCGGTAGAGAGTAGATTTACTCATGCATAGTTTGTCTGATAGATAGGCTACATCTATTTTTTCCGATTGTAGATTATCTTCAATGATTTGCGTTATCTTTTGTATGAACTCATCATCCAGTCGGTTCAGAGACTCGTGGAGCATTATACTTTTATTAGAATTTAGGTTTAAGTTGGAACTGAACTGAGCAGCTAATTTTCTACGGGATTCCAATAAGTTGTAGATACGACTTCTCAATAAACTTGCGCTAAACGGTTTTGTCAGATAAGAATCTGCACCTGCCTGATAGCCTTCCTCTTTATTCTGCAAAGAGCCTTTTGCGGTAAGCATTATGACCGGAATGTGACTTGTACGTACATCTTCTTTTATGATTTTACAGAAAGTGATGCCGTCCATTCCGGTCATCATGATATCCGTGACTATAATGTCGGGGATATGCGCAATGGCGGCGCGGTAACCGGCTTCTCCTTCGCTTGCAGTTTCTACATCGAATGAGTCGGAGAATGAATCTGATATATATTCGCATATATCAGGATTGTCTTCTACCACCAGTAAGATGTTTTTTTCGCAAGGAATATAATCTGTGGACGTAACTTCTACTGATTCTATTTCCATATTATCTTTCAGAGCCTTTTCATCAGAATCCGTATGTAGGGCATCGGGATATATATTATGCATGATAAGAGAAAAGTAGAAACTGCTCCCTTTGCCCGGAATGCTTTCCGCATAGATCTCTCCTTGATGAAGTTCGGCAAGGTCTTTTACTAATGCCAAGCCAATACCGGTACCCGATGCCTGACGGTCACTTCTGGCCTGGTAATACCTTTCGAAAATATGTGGTAACTCATCTGCGGATATACCTTGCCCTGTATCAGAAACTTTGATTTCTACATAATCCGTATCGTTTTTTTGGGTAGTATAGAGTGAGATGCTGATATAACCTTTTTCAGTATATTTGGTGGCATTGGAAATTAGGTTATCAAGTATCATAGTTACTATTTCTCTGTCGAAATAGAGTGAAAGCGGCTCAGGCTCAATTGTTATGTTAAACTCGACTCCTTTATTCCGGTTCAGCTCTTTATATCTCAGACTAACTTCCGTAACCAGTGCTGCCAGATTGTCTTTACTCACACAAAGTTTTTTATTTTGCGTCTCTGTTTTACGGAATTCCAATATCTGATTAATCAGGTTTAAAAGCCGGATAGCACTGTTGTGTATGATAGATATTTTCTTACGCTGATGTGGAAGCAGTTCTTTGTCTTCCTGAAAATCTTCCAGTGGTCCCAGAATTAGGGTTAACGGGGTACGTAATTCATGGGTGATATTGGTATAAAAGCGTAAACGTTCATTGTTAAGTTCCTGCTCCTGCTCATGATTCTTTTTTTCCAATTCATAAGAACTTTGCATATCTACTTTTTTCTTATAAAGATTAAGAAGATAGAAAATGACATATCCTGCGAGAATAAAATAAAGCGCTTTCGCCCACCATGACAGCCATACGGGGGGAGCAATATGAATAGGGAGGACATTGATCTCTTCAGGCCACTTCTGATTATGCATCCGTGTTTTCACTTGAAATTCATACTTTCCCGGTGGAATATTGTGGAACATTACCGTATTTTCGTCAACGGTGTACCATGAATCATCAAAGCCTTTCAAACGGTATGCGTAATCGACCAAATTAGCTTGAGAATAATCAAGGACGCTGTATGCCAAACTAAAAGTGTTTTGTCTGTAAGTCAGTTGTATGGTTTCATTACTTTGGCCATAAAAGTTTATAGTGGTATTATCCTTATGTGTGGATTGGTTTTCGAATATTTTCATCTCGGTGATGATAACAGGAGATACCTTACGGTTACTTAATACGGCAATCGGATCAAAATAGCGGGCACCATTTATAGAACCGAAATAAATGACACCATTTTCATCTTTCGTTACGGCTGCACTGGAAAAATTGCCTATTGGCGTTTTATCGAAGTAGTTGTAGTTTATGAATTGTCCGTTTGCCGTGGTATAGCAACTGATACCTGCATTGGTACTAAACCAAATGTTACCCTCACTATCTTCGGCAATGGCGCGAATATAGGAATTGTAAATGCCGTCTTGCCGGTTATAAACTTTGTATTTGTGAATCTCATTGGCAGGAAAACAGACTAATCCATCACCTGTTGCTATCCAGATTTTACTCTCAGAATCTTTGAATATATAATTTATGCTATTGGAACAGAAGCCGTTGTGCTCATTGAAGTGGCAGACGAATTCCATTTCGTTAGTGAGGATGGATAATCCTTGCCCGAAGGTACCTACCCAGATTCTTCCTTTGGTATCTTGAATGAGGCTGCGTATGGCATTTTCTGGAAGAGAAGAGTTCTCAGCGGTATAATGTATTATGTTTTCATAAGTTTGAGTGTTAACAATAAATATACCCGAACTGGTTCCTATCCACATGTTGTTTTGGGTGTCTTCATAAAAACAACGGGCGTCACAGGAGGAGTTTCCTTTAAGGTTGACATGAGAAAAGCTGTTTCTGTTACGATCATAGATATCTACACCACCCATGAAAGTCCCTATCCACATATTATTTCGGGAATCGCAATATTCGCTTACAATAGAATTATGGCTCAGTTTACCATTCCTTTCGTTATAGATAACCGTTCGGTTATCTTTTTCAAAGATATTGATCCCACCTCCGTCAGTACCGATCCATAACTTGTTGTCTTTGTCTGTACATAGACTCAATACGACTCGATTACTAAGGCTGTTTTTGTAATCTTTAATGGGAGAATAACTGTAACTATTGAAAAGAGGAGGAGTATGGCCTATAAAATTAATGCCGCCTCCATAGGTGCCGATCCAAATGTTTTTGAAAGAGTCTTGAAATAAGCACCTGGCCGTGGGATTGGATAAACTATAATTGTTGCTTCCCACTGTGAGATGGTCCGGATTAAACTGATGTTGCGGGAGGAATAATTGTCGCTTGGTATCTATGATAAAGATACCGTTTAGTTCAGTGGCTATCCAAATTTTTTTGTTATCCATTTGACGGATATCGAAAACCGTAGACGTTGAGGGAATATTGGCTATTTGGTTTATGGAACAGAATTGTTCTGTTTGCGGATCGAATAAAGCTGCTCCTCTTTCTGTTCCTACCCAGATGTTATCAGTACTATCTTTGTATATGCAGTGAACATGATTTCCGGGTATACCGTTTTTATCGTCGGGATTATACTTGAAATTCTTTACACGTTTGGTTTTCAATGAAACAACACTCATTCCGTGTTCTACGTGGCCGATGTATATTTTCCCATTGCCGTCTTCTACTATCGTCCAAACATTGTCGGATGGTAAATTGGGCAAAGTCATGGTATTGTAATGAGTAAATTTTCCCGTCTTCTTGTTGAAGTATTCTATTCCCCGATGATAAGTACTGAGCCATAGATTACCGTCGCTTGCTGGTGAGATGTGTGTTACGTCGTTTGTGATGAGGCTATTGGGATTGGAGTCATCATGGGTAAATACGGTTAATTCATTTTTTTCATAATTGTATGCATTCATGCCCGCCCGTTGGGTTGCTATCCAGATAATCGGTTCTGCTGGATCGGCATAAATACTGTTAAGTTCATTACCACTAATATGGTTTGTGTGTTTGTAGTAGTTAATGAATCGGCTTCCGTCAAATTTGTTGAGCCCTTCTTCTGTGGCAAACCACAGAAAACCGTCTTTGTCCTGAGTGATATTTACAACGCTGTTATTCGACAAACCTTGTTCTATTCCCAATTGTTTGACATAATAATTCTGAGAATATAGAGAAAAAGTGGAGAAAATAAGGACGATGCTTGTCAACAGGCTTTTCATCATTTGATATGTGTTTGGAAATAAGTACTTAACTTCTTTGATTATTGACCGTCAAATATACTATTTAATTTCTATTCCGCTGCAGATAAAGACTCCTTTGCACGATTCACTGTCTATATTTGAATGATTTATTCGCTTTATATGCACGATTTAGTGCTTATCATTGCACGATTTTTGGCCTATTGTTTTACTGTTAAATACATAGATTTGCAATAATAAAACAGCAGGTGGGGAAGAGCATGTAATTGGGGATTTAAGATAAACTGTTTTGCATAACACTTTGTCTGAATAAATTGTTTCACTCTAAATTTAATATGTATGAAAAGAAGTTTAGTACTATTGGGGAGGCTGACCGGCGTTTCTCTTGTAAAAGACATTTCTTCTGTATCGGAACCCGATAGAGATTTCTCTATTGAAAGAGTTGTAATGCTTATATATATCGCCTTGACTTTGCCGCTATGTTTATCTGCGCAAAAATATGCAGATTATAAACTATATGCCTCGTATGACTTTGAACAAGGTGTAATCGACAGACAGGCTAACACAAGCCTGGAATTGAAAAATGGTGCCAGGATTGTGGAAGACATAGTCCGTGGGAAAGTCCTTTATTTTAGTGGTGACAAACGTCAACATGCTGTAATGGTGCCCGCGCCTGTTATTGGAGACACAATGTCCCTCTCTTTTTGGTATAAGCGTAGTTCACGGGATGATTCTAAAGTTAGTTGGAAACAGATTTTTGAGTTCTACAATTCCGCTGACGGCAGTAATATTTATTTTATGCCTGTCTATGGATTTGACGATTCGTTAAGTGGTGTTGTCTGCGATGCCAGAACTTTTAATTCGAGTGTTTGGGAACCGTTGTATGGCCCGTGTATTGATGCGAATAATGCGTGGCATCATGTTGTCTTAGTTGTAGACGGAACTTCTTGGAGTTATTATCTGGATGGTGAGAAAGTGGGAACCAAGAATATTTTTGTCTCTTTACCTCTTATGAACCTGACACATCTGTTTTTTGGAATGAATCCGAACCGTGAGTTACATCCATCGACCGGTTCGATAGATGATATTAACATTTATCATTACCCGTTGAGCCAGAGCCAGGTTACTCAGATATATGCAGGTGAAGCTATAACAGAACCGCTTGGAGAAGGACCTCTTACCTTTCATTTTGATAATAATTTGAATGAAGAAGGCAGGCGTATAGTGCTGGATGGTTTTGAATATTCATTTGTTCGTGACGGTCAAAGAGGGACGGTTGTAAAAATAGCTGCAGGGGGCCAACTGAATTTCTCTGATAATATCTTACCTGACGGCGCGTCAACTATAAACTTCTTGTATAAAAAAGAATCGATTGGTACCATCGATGATGGAAAGTATATCTATCAGGCTTCAAAAGACGATGACAACAGCTATGGTATTAAAATAAAAGCTGATGGCGATGTGGCTTATCTTGTCTTGGAAACGGTAAAGAATGGCGTAAAGAATGAAACAGTAAGTCAGGAAATGCTTGAATCCGATGAATGGAATGCCATAAGTATTTTCTATTCCATGACTGCTCGGAACAATATGCGAATTTATCAGAATGGCAAACAAATCATTGCAAATGCAGAGGTGGAAACTTATAGCTTGGGATTGAATCAGTGGAGTTTGGGAAGCACCACAGCTTCAAAAAGCGCAGGTGGGCTTTATGATGAATTCGTAGTGGAAAATTATGCAATGAGACCGGACGGGATAAACGAATATTATAAAAGTAATCTTACTTCCTTAAGTATAACTGTTGATTTTGCTCACAAACATCAAACTATACGTAATTTTGGTGCTTCCGATGCTTGGGATGCCGAAGTATTGGGTAAGTACTGGTCCGAAGAAAAGAAGAATCGGCTTGCAGAACTACTTTTCAGTAAGGATTTTGATAACGAAGGAAATCCCAAGGGGATCGGATTGTCTTGCTGGAGGTTTAATATCGGTTCGGGGTCTGCGGAGCAGGGCGAGGAAAGCAAAATAGCGGGGCCCAGCAAGCGTACTGAATGTTTCATGAACTCTGACGGTACTTATAATTGGGAGAAACAAAAGGGCCAACAATGGTTTCTCAAGAAGGCTGTATTGGATTATGAAGTAGAAGATATTGTAGGTTTCATGAATTCTCCTCCCGTATATTTTACTAAACATGGATATGCTTTCAATCAGGAAAACGGATGGGATTATATTCTTGCATCCGACAAATATGATAATTTTGCATTGTTTACAGCTGATGTCGTGGAACATTTTGATAAGGAAGGTATTCATTTCGATTATATCAGCCCGATAAACGAACCGCAATATCAATGGGGACCCGGAGGTGATGGATGGGCCGGTCAGGAAGGAACGCCTGCTACAGACCTGCAAATTGCAGATGTTACGAAAAGTATGAGTAGGGTATTTGCTTCCAGAAAACTCACAACGGAAGTGTCTATTGCAGAAGGCGGTGCGATTGGTAGCTTGATAGCCCAAATACCGAAATTCTGGGGTGACGAAGAACCGGGCATGAAAGTAGGTGGGTTACCGAATGTTTCTTATGTGGCATCCGGACATAGTTACTGGAGCGACCGTAGTCCGGAAGATATGTATAATAGCCGTGTACATCTTCGGGAAGTAATGGAGGCGACAGATGCTAAGCTCGAATATTTTCAGTCCGAATACAGCCTTTTAGACGGTGGTTATACTTGGGGGCATCCCGGCGGAGTAGTAGGAAACTTTCGTGAGATAGAGTGTGCAATAGCTCTTGCCCGTATGTTGCATGTTGATTTATCAGTGGGTAATGCTACCGGATGGCACTGGTGGACTGCTTTCGGCCAAGGAAAACATTTGGGAGAAAGCCGCTTTGCATTGCTTGAGACAATGACGACAAAAGATATGAAAGATGGTTTTTACAACGATACAAAACTTCTTTATACACTTGGGCAATACTCCCGTTTTGTACGTCCGGGAATGAAGCGGGTAGAAGTAAATCGTTCTGATAATTTGAACGTCATTGCAGCGCTGAGAAATGATATGTATTCTGCATATATTGATGAAGAAACCAATCAGGTCGTTATTGTTGCGGCCAATTCAAAGATCACTCAAAGCAGGATTGAGTTAGCAGTAGAAAACCTGCCTGCGTCTGTTAATCGCAGGTTAGAGTTTACTCCTTATATTACTTCTGATAATGATGATATGAAAGCTTATCCGAAAATTAAGGAAGGAGAAACATTTATTTTGCCTCCTCTTTCTATAGTAACATTTGTTTCGGAATCTACCGTTCCTTCTTCAATAACAGAAGAAGCAGAAGATATATATATCCATATTTATCCCAATCCTATCATTGATGAGGCAACTGTCAGCAGTAGAAATACGATACGAAGCATTACAGTATATGATGTTTATGGAAAAGCTGTTTATCAGCAGACAGGTATCAATGATAAAATGTGCAAGTTGTTTTTACCGGGATTGTCCACCGGTATATACATAATAAGTATAGAGACTGATAAAGGCTGTGGAATACAAAAGATGATAAAGAAATAAGTTTAAAGATGCGGCTTTAAAAAGAACCCGCATCTTTAGATATAAAAACAATAGGTATGAAAAGAAAATTAAGTGCATTGATATTGATGGTTCTATCAATATTTCTATCCGATGATCTATTTGCCGATCCGATGTTTGGAAAAAAAGAATTAATAACGGACGATTGGCAGTTCATCTTAAATGATTCTCCGGAACTTCCTGACACCAATCAGAATTGGTTAAAAGTTGACTTGCCGCATGATTGGAGTGTGCGGGGGCGTTTAAGTCCTACATTAGCCAGTTGTATGGGATATCTTCCCGGAGGAATCGGTTGGTATAAGAAAAAACTAAAGATAACAGATGAGTTAAAAGGTAAAAAGCTTTATGTGTATTTTGAAGGTGTGTACAATAGGAGTGAGGTCTACATTAATGGGCACTTATTGGGAAAACGCCCGAATGGTTATATTTCTTTTATGTATGATATTACCCCTTATGTAAAGTATGATGCGGATAACGTGCTTGCAGTCAGGGTAGATCATAGCCGGCAGGCTGATTCTCGCTGGTACACCGGATCTGGTATTTACCGGAATGTTTATTTGGTGGAGGCCAATCCTGTTCATATTGCTAAATGGGGAGTCTATGCTTATTCGAAGTCGGTAACAAAAAAACAGGCTGTTCTTCATGTCGAGGTGGAAGTAGTGAACGGGTCGGATGTTAACTCTAATGTAATCGTAAACAATGAATTGATTGATACGGATGGAAATACGGTGGCGAAGAAATCTGGAAAATTATTCATACAATCCGGTCTGAGTGAAAAGATTTGGGCTGATTTAAAAGTAAATGCTCCTCAACTTTGGGATATTGACCATCCCAATCTTTATCAGTTGAAAACCACTGTTTCCAAAAATGGAGGAATCATTGGCGAGACAGTGATAAAAACCGGTTTACGATCTTTCACTTTTGACCCTGACAGAGGATTTGCACTCAATGGCAACTGGATGAAAATGAAAGGAGTGTGCATTCATCATGATGCCGGAACTTTAGGAACGGCAGTTCCACGGGACGTTTGGAGGAAGAGACTGCTGAATCTGAAAGAGATCGGTTGTAACGCCATTCGTACAAGCCATAATCCTCAAGCTCCCGATTTATACGATTTGTGTGATGAGTTGGGACTTTTGGTTTTGAATGAGGCCTATGACGAATGGGAGTTTCCTAAACGTAAGTGGATAGAAGGCTGGAATGTAGGTATTCCCAAATTTCAAGGTTCATACGATTCCTTTCGGGAATGGGGTGAGAGAGATCTTGCTGATATGGTACAACGTGACAGAAATCATGTATCTGTATTCGCATGGAGTATAGGAAATGAGGTTGATTATCCGAATGATCCTTATTCACATCCCATACTTGATGGAGATGGAGGTTTTACTCAGCCTATATATGGTGGTTATAAAAAAAATGCACCCGACGCGACGCGTCTTGGGAATATAGCGAAAAAGCTTGTAAAAGTAGTAAAGCTGTATGATATTTCCCGTCCTGTTACTGCAGGATTGGCCGGAGTAGCAATGTCTAACGAAACGGAATATCCCGGTGTCTTGGATATTGCCGGATATAACTATACAGAAAACCGATATGATTTGGATCATTTAAAATATCCCGATCGTGTAATTTATGGGAGTGAAAACCGGCATGACATGGAAGCATGGAGAGCTGTGAGGGATAAAGAACACATATTTGGTCAATTTCTATGGACTGGTATCGACTATTTGGGAGAATCCGGCAGATGGCCTTCACGAGGATTTTATTCAGGGCTTTTGGACTTTAGTGGAGAGATCAAACCGCGTGGTTACTTTCGTCAGGCGCTTTGGTCGACAAAACCGATGGCTTATATTGGAACTTATCCCACTCCGGGAATGAGAAGTGGGGACTTGATGCAGGATGTCTGGTCTGAGTTGGAGGCATCGAATAGCGGAAGCGGTTCTATCGAGAAGATACCTTCTATGGATGCATGGCCCATCTGGAATTATACTGTCGGACAGTCTGTTCGTGTGGTTTGCTACACGAATGCTGCAAAAGCACGATTGGAATTAAATAATAAAATTGTCGGTCAAACAAAAGATTATGATGATAATACGGGAATCATCTATTGGGATATCCCTTTTGAGTCCGGCAAATTGGAAGTGATAGGGCTGGATGTCAATGGCAATGAAGTCACACGACATGCGATACACTCTTCGGGACGACCTTATGCATTGAGAATCGTGCGTCAGGATCATGTTATATCAAAAGATAAGGGACTGGCTCAGATAAGTTTAGAGGTGGTAGATAAAGAGGGTATTCCGGTGATGATTTCAGATGATGAAATAACTTGCCATATAGTTGGGCCGGCACGGCTTTTGGGACTGGAAGCGAGTGATAACTCTGATATGGGAGATTACACAGATCATATTCAGCGTGTGTTTCATGGACGGTTGCTGGCATATCTACAGGCTTCCGGAGCAGAAGGAATAGTGAAAGTAAAATTCACATCTCCCTGGCTTAAGGATATACAAACTGAAATTGTGGTAAAATAGGATAATTGAAAGTCCGTTTTAAATTTCACATCTTTCGTAGAGGTATATGCCGTCATGTACCTCTATGAAAAGTTTTTGTTTTTGATATTTAACCTTTTGGCTTTGTAAACAGCTTCTTTCCGCTTTGTTTATTTATGCAACGTGTTACATAACATTGTTTAGTAACACAGCGTTCTTTGTTGTTTTTCCCCTTATTAATTCCTAATTTGCGGCACACTAAGATAATGGTATGCGAGAACATACTGAGTAATTCATTTAAATCTTATATATTATGAAAGTATATCAGACTAACGAAATTAAGAACATCGCCTTATTGGGAAGTTCCGGCTCTGGGAAAACCACTCTCGTGGAAGCAATGCTTTTCGAGAGTGGTGTTATAAAACGTCGCGGAACAATTGCCGCAAAAAATACAGTTAGTGATTATTTCCCAGTTGAACAAGAGTATGGCTACTCCGTTTTCTCTACCGTTTTCCATGTAGAATGGAACAATAAAAAGCTGAATATGATAGACTGTCCGGGATCGGACGACTTTATAGGAGGCACAGTTACTGCACTCAATGTGACCGATACCGCCATTCTTCTTCTTAATGGCCAATATGGCGTCGAAGTCGGTACGCAAAATCATTTCCGTTACACTGAAAAATTGAATAAACCCGTTATTTTCCTTGTCAACCAGCTTGACAATGAAAAATGCGACTATGATAATATCCTGGAACAGTTGAAAGAGGCTTACGGCTCAAAGATTGTTCCTATCCAGTATCCTATTGCTACAGGTCCCGGCTTTAACGCCCTTATCGATGTGCTGTTGATGAAGAAGTATTCATGGAAACCCGAAGGAGGCGCTCCTATTATCGAGGATATTCCGGCCGAAGAAATGGATAAGGCCATGGAATTGCACAAAGCGCTCGTAGAAGCGGCTGCCGAAAACGATGAGGGACTGATGGAAAAATTCTTCGAACAAGATTCATTGACCGAAGATGAGATGCGTGAAGGTATCCGTAAGGGGCTTGCTGCTCGCGGTATGTTTCCCGTCTTCTGTGTATGTGCAGGTAAGGATATGGGAGTGCGCCGTCTGATGGAATTCTTGGGCAATGTTGTTCCGTTCGTATCCGAAATGCCTAAAGTAACGAATACCGAAGGCAAGGAGGTAGCGCCTGATGCCAATGGCCCGACTTCCCTCTATTTCTTTAAAACCAGCGTCGAGCCTCATATCGGAGAGGTGTCTTATTTTAAGGTAATGAGTGGAAAAGTGCACGAAGGCGATGATTTGGTTAATGCAGACCGCGGATCAAAAGAGCGTATGGCACAGCTTTACGTGGTAGCCGGTTCCAACCGTATTAAAGTGGAAGAACTTTTGGCCGGTGATATCGGAGCAACTGTGAAACTAAAAGATGTCAAAACCGGTAATACGCTGGATGGCAAGGACTGCGATTATAAATTCAACTTTATCAAATACCCCAACTCGAAGTATGCACGTGCCATCAAGCCCGTCAATGAGGCCGATGTGGAGAAGATGATGAGTATTCTGAACCGTATGCGTGAGGAAGACCCGACTTGGGTGATTGAACAGTCTAAGGAACTGAAGCAGACAATTGTACACGGACAGGGAGAATTCCATCTGCGTACTTTGAAATGGCGTCTGGAAAATAATGAGAAACTTCAGGTGAAATATGAAGAACCGAAGATTCCTTACCGCGAGACGATTACCAAAGCTGCCCGTGCCGATTATCGTCATAAAAAACAATCCGGAGGTGCCGGACAGTTTGGCGAGGTACATCTTATTGTCGAGCCGTACAAAGAAGGAATGCCCATTCCGGATACTTATAAATTTAACGGACAGGAATTTAAAATCAATGTGAAAGGTACCGAAGAGATACCATTGGAATGGGGAGGAAAGTTGGTATTCGTCAATAGTATCGTCGGAGGTTCTATCGATGCCCGTTTCATGCCTGCTATTCTGAAAGGGGTGATGTCGCGTATGGAGCAGGGACCGCTGACTGGTTCGTATGCCCGTGATGTACGTGTGATTGTTTACGATGGAAAGATGCACCCGGTAGATTCCAATGAAATTTCTTTCATGCTGGCTGGACGTAATGCGTTTAGTGAGGCCTTTAAGAATGCCGGTCCGAAAATTCTGGAACCTATTTACGATGTGGAAGTGTTTGTTCCGTCGGATAAGATGGGTGATGTGATGGGTGATCTGCAAGGACGTCGTGCCATGATTATGGGTATGAGCAGCGAGAAGGGATTTGAGAAACTCATAGCGAAAGTGCCCCTCAAAGAGATGTCTTCTTACTCTACGGCTTTAAGCTCTTTGACCGGTGGACGTGCTTCGTTTATTATGAAATTCGCAAGCTACGAACTGGTGCCTTCCGATGTACAGGATAAGTTAATTAAGGACTTCGAAGCCAAACAGGTAGAGGAGTAATTATCATTCGTTTATAATGCTTTAGCCGCTTTTCTTTCTTTGGAAAGAGAAGCGGCTTTTTTGCTTAACAATGATTAAGAAAAGTAGAATTATTCGGGAGAAAGATTTAATTTTTTATTAAATTTGCAAACCAAAGGGTGGAATGTTTTGTTATAGTCGTCAGAACATGAGCTAAATATCGCCTTTCGGTTAATTTACGAGAATGTACGGTTAAAACAGGTTAATGTGTTAGGCGTGTTAATTAGGGAGTGTTAATTTTGTTGCTATGAAAAAGTCAACAATCTGGATATTAGGTATTGTAATGGGTCTTTCCTTCCTCGGATTGCTTTACTTGCAAGTGAGCTACATAGAGGCAATGGTAAAGATGCGCAAAGAGCAATTTGATAATTCTGTGCGGAACAGTCTGTATCAGGTATCAAAAGATGTGGAATTTGCGGAGACGGACCGTTGGCTGAGAGAGGATATCTCTGAAGCCGAACGGAAAGCACTGACAGCCTCTTCAACGATACAAGGGGAGGACTTGGTTCAGCAGACGCAACGTTTTACGGTGAAATCACCGGATGGAAGAATAATGACGGACTTCGAATTGAAAGTGATGACGAACAAACCGTCGGAGTTGCCAAAAATGATGATTTCGCGCAGGCATGGTGGCAATACGATTCCGAAAACATCGAAGTCACTGCTCGATGCTGTTAAGAATCGTTATATGTATCAACGGGTTTTGCTTGACGAAGTAGCACTGCAAATGGTTTATCGTGCCAGTGACAAGTCGATAGGCGAACGCGTAAGATTTAAGGATTTGGATGATTACCTGAAGTCGGCCCTTCTTAATAATGGAATAGAATTGCCGTATCACTTTTCGGTAATCGATAAAGATGGGCGAGAGGTATACCGTTGTGCGGATTTTGAAGCGAAAGGAAGTGAGGATTCTTACACCCAACCTCTTTTTCAGAACGATCCGCCGGCCAAGATGAGCATCGTAAAAGTACACTTCCCTGGAAAAAAAGATTATATCTTTGATTCGGTGAGCTTTATGATTCCATCTATGATATTTACGTTCGTATTGCTGATAACGTTTATTTTCACGTTGTATATTGTTTTCCGTCAGAAGAAACTGACAGAAATGAAAAATGACTTCATCAACAATATGACACATGAGTTTAAGACGCCGATATCAACTATCTCGCTGGCAGCGCAAATGCTGAAGGATCCTGCGGTGGGCAAGTCTCCACAGATGTTCCAGCATATATCAGGAGTGATCAATGACGAAACGAAGCGGCTGCGTTTCCAGGTGGAAAAAGTGCTTCAGATGTCAATGTTCGACCGGCAGAAAGCGACGCTTAAGATGAAGGAGATCGATGCGAACGAATTGATTACAGGGGTGATAAACACTTTCACACTGAAGGTGGAACGGTATAACGGTAAGATAACATCGAACCTGGAGGCCACTGACCCTGTTATATTTGCAGACGAAATGCACATCACCAATGTGATCTTCAATCTGATGGACAATGCGGTGAAGTACAAGAAGCCGGAAGAAGACCTGTTGCTGAATGTCAGGACTTGGAACGAACCGGGAAAACTGATGATTTCGATACAGGATAACGGTATCGGTATAAAGAAAGAAAACCTTAAAAAGGTGTTTGAAAAGTTCTATCGCGTGCATACGGGTAATCTGCACGATGTAAAAGGTTTCGGATTGGGACTGGCCTATGTGAAGAAGATTATTCAGGATCATAAGGGCTCTATCCGCGCCGAGAGCGAATTGAATGTGGGAACGAAATTTATTATTGCATTACCTTTATTAAAAAATTAATGATATGGACGAGAAACTGCGTATTTTACTATGCGAAGATGATGAGAATCTTGGCATGCTCTTAAGAGAATATTTACAGGCAAAAGGTTACTCTGCTGAGTTGTATCCGGATGGAGAAGCCGGTTATAAGGCTTTCCTGAAGAATAAGTACGATTTGTGCGTGTTTGATGTGATGATGCCCAAAAAAGACGGATTCACATTGGCGCAGGATGTACGTGCCGCCAATGCGGAGATTCCTATTATTTTTCTGACGGCGAAAACGCTGAAGGAAGATATTCTGGAAGGATTCAAGATCGGAGCGGATGACTACATCACCAAACCTTTCAGCATGGAAGAACTGACTTTCAGAATCGAGGCTATCTTGAGACGTGTGCGTGGAAAGAAAAACAAAGAGAGTAATATCTATAAGATCGGTAAGTTTACTTTCGATACACAGAAGCAAATTCTTGCTTCGGAAGGAAAGCAGACAAAACTGACAACCAAAGAATCGGAACTGCTCGGTCTGCTCTGTGCACATGCCAATGAGATACTGCAGCGTGATTTCGCTTTAAAGACCATCTGGATTGATGATAACTATTTCAATGCCCGCAGTATGGATGTGTACATCACTAAATTGCGTAAACATCTGAAAGAAGATGATTCTATCGAGATTATCAATATTCACGGAAAAGGATATAAACTGATTACTCCTGAAGTTGAAAACTAAGAGTCTGTCTAAGTTTTCCCTTTAAAAGTTTTATCAGCTTGTATTGAGAGTTGTTTGCGGTCTGTTTCCCCTGTTTCCACTCGTCAGATAGCCTGCTATCCTTCTCTTGAAAGCAGAAAAACATCCTCGGAATAACTCTCAAAATAATGCTGGACAAAGTTTAAACAGATTCTAAAGGAGAATAGAACTAAAAAAGCCCGGAAATATTCATTCCCGGGCTTTTTTAGTTCTACTAATATCAATCTGTGATTCTCTTATTGATTGCAATATAAGAGATAAGACCTAAAACTACCAGAACTACAGAAGTTCCTAAGATAGCATTGTTGTTTACGTTACCAGTAAAAGAACAAGCAATCAGGATGATTACTCCGGCCAAGATCAATATTAATCCTAAATTCTTTAATAAGCCTTTCATGTGTGTGTATTTTAATAGATTATTTTATTCTTATTTATTCTTAGCCACAAAGAAAAGCATAATTCTTTAACGGGCGAAATTATTTATGCAAAAAAAATATTATTTGGCGTAAATAGTATGTTTTGATACATTTAAAATGTCAATTTAACACTGTTGTAAATAGTTTATTTGATATATTAATAATCAGTTTTACACTGTTATAAATAGTTTTTTTGACATGTTTTGATAGTTAATTTACCACTTTGTAAATAGTGCTTTTGATATATTTTAATAGTTGGCTTGGTGTTATTGTAAATAGTCTGTTTGATACGTTTGCAAACGCCTAATCTTTGGTGTTAAAGAATATTTTTCTCAGAACTTCCTGGCTGACGCTCAGCTCTTCAACGGTAATGCCTTGCAGGGCTTCCATGAGAGTTTGGTTGGCTATGAAGCGTGCCTTCTCTTCCAGCTCCTTGCCGGTTCTGGTCAGGTGGATAAGATTGGTGCGGCGGTCTTTTTTGTCCGAAATACGAACCACAAGATGTTGGCGCTCCATATTGTCTATCAGGCGGGTCATGCTTGGCTTGTCTTTAAAAGTTGCATTGCACAACTCTTGCTGGGTCACACCGTCCTTTTCCCAAAGAAAAATGAGTACGGTCCATTGTTCCGGACTGATTTCCAAACCGCCCTGGCGGAAGTTACGGTACAGTTTCCGGTTAATGGCAGCAGAGACCTTACCATTCAAAATGGCAAAAATAAGTCGGATGTCAAAGTTAAACTGTTCTATCATGAAATTATTGTTTCAACAACTTTGCAAAGGTAGGATGCTTCTTCGATAAATCCTATTTTCCGGGTATAAAAAAAGATTAAATATTTGTTGTTCAAAATAAAATGTCTAACTTTGCACCCGCATTTTTAAATCAAATAAATTATTTATTTAATTAAACGAGTATGAATCAATACGAAACCGTTTTCATTTTAACTCCCGTTTTGTCTGATGTTC
>CAUEFX010000070.1 GCA_958477465.1 uncultured Bacteroides sp. | reverse complement strand
TATGACAAAAAGTACGATGGGTACCAAGTTGCCAAGAAAATTGGAGCAGAAGATGCAAATTGTGGGTGAACAAATCAGACTTGCACGATTGCGTAGAAACCTTAGTATCGCTCAGATTGCCGAACGTGCTACCTGTTCGCCTCTTACTGTTTCACGTATCGAGAAAGGGGCACCGACAGTAGCAATAGGCATTTATCTTAGGGTGCTTTATGCGCTTCAGCTGGATGACGATATCCTTCTGCTTGCAAAAGAAGATACAATGGGAAGGGCCTTGCAGGATTTGAGCCTTAAACAACGGGAAAGGGCATCCAAAAAAGAATAAGTTATGAAAAGACTCTGAAGCTGTTTTGAATTGTAAAATTCTTGTATAATATATTGAATATCAGTTGGTTAATTGGGTTTGTTTCGTAGCTTTATGGTTACCAAGACATAAGCTATGAGTAGCTATCCAACCAACCTAACTGATAAACAGTGGCAAGTTATAAAAAATATAGTAGAAACCAAAGAACGGAAACGAAAACATTCTTTACGGGAGATGATAAATGCAATGATGTATATAACAAAGACAGGTTGTCAATGGCGAATGCTTCCAAAAGAATTTGGCCCTTGGCAAACAGTCTACTTCTATTTCCGTAAATGGAAGCTGGAAGGAATCTTTGAGCAACTGATGCACCATCTTCGGGATTCAGTCCGAAAAGCCTTTGATAGAGCAATGAGCCCCAGTATTGGTCTTATAGACTCCCGAAGTGTAAGAACATCCCATCATATAGACAGCAGTGAATATGGCATTGATGGCGGGAAAAAAGTCAAAGGCAGAAAAGAGCATATCATTGTTGATACGCTAGGATTGCCAATGGCAGTCAAGGTTCACGCTGCAAATATCTATGATAGCGTAGGGGCTGTACAGCCTATAAAGCAACTTCAATATATATTTCCAAGACTGAAGAAAATTATAGCTGACGGCGGATATAGAGGAAAGTTGGTTGACATAGTCAAAGATTTAGGATGGGAATTATCTGTGGTGCTTCGTAAGGATGAATCATCAAAAAAGTTTCAGACAATACCTTTGAGGTGGATTGTAGAACGGACTTTCTCATGGATTGAAAATTACAGAAGGATGACAACGGATTACGAATATAAAGCGGAATCTGCAGGAGCTATGTTACAAATAACATTTTGCCAAATCATGCTCAGAAAACTTATGAAATAAATTCAAAATAGATTCTAATACAGGAGAAGTGGCAAGAAGTTTATTAAAAAGTAGGTGTGATAGTCACATGGCTTTGTTGGAAGGAACTATATCTATCATGAGTGAGTGATTTATTGTCGAGTCATCCGAAGTAAATAGAAAAGGTACATTGTGGACACAAGACAATACATGATAGTAGATTTAGAGAGACGTGGCGATAAGCGAATGTTTATCACCGAACAAGTCTCCTTTATCAGCGAGAGCAAGAACGGCCTTTGGGCAGTTCGGTTCTTGTCATCTTCTCGTATCTTCAATTACAATCAGGCCCGGTTGCTGTATCTAACCCATCCTGAGAGTATAGATCTTAGCGAAAAAGGCCTATACATCAAGAATAAGCACATCAACAATGTGGCAGAAGTATTGCGGTTTTCTGACACTCGTCATACATTTTATCGAGTGACCTATACCAATGGTTACTATGAGAACTTTGAGGGAAATGATGTCTATATCACTCGTACTCCCATTGACAAAAATGGTGGATCTACTTGGGAATATCTTCGTAAATTGGCTGCTGAAACAGGTCTGATGACAGAGGATGAAGATAACATCCTATCCAAGCAGTATGAATTGGTAGATACAATGCGCGACAATGTACCTTTGGCTCAATACCTTGGTGATAAAAACAAATTAGTCACACATTGTTTACCGAAGCAGGTTTATTATCCTTTCGGATGCAATGCCAGCCAAAAATCTGCGGTAGAGAAGGCATTGACACATCAGGTGAGTATCATACAAGGGCCCCCGGGAACGGGCAAGACGCAAACGATTCTCAACATCATAGCCAATTTGCTTGTGGTAGGAAAAACAGTGCTTGTTGTGTCTAACAACAATTCTGCCGTAGAGAATGTAGCAGAAAAATTGGAGAGCGAAGGCCTTGGTTTTATAGTAGCCAAACTCGGTAGTACGAAAAATAAAGAGGCGTTCATTGCCAATCAAGTGGGTTATCCTGATATGACAGATTGGAATATTGAGGACAAATCAACAATATATCAGTTGGCGAATGATTCTCTCCAAAGCGTTTCTAAAGGATTTGACGGACAGTTACGTCAAGCTCAACTAAAGACGGAATATGATGCGTTGCTGAAAGAGAGCAAATATAATGCGCTATTAGGAACAAACAATACTGATAACAAATGGCTTCATGGTAAACCTTCTTCCAAACTGATGACTCTACTCAATCTTTACCGAATGGTGGTAGAGAAAGAACATAAGACCGGTTTCTGGTTCCGTCTGAAGTGGTCATTTGCTATGGGAATGAAGACATTCTTGTTCCTTAACGGTAAAGTTACAGAAGTGATAGCAGGATTAGAAGAAGCCTACTATTTCTCCCGTAAGGCTGAAATCGAGCAAGAATTAAGTTCCATTGCCCATACGCTTCAATCCATTGATATTAACCGGTCTGTAAAAGATCTGCGTTCCTCTTCCTTGCAAATTTTGAAGGATAAGATTGCTAAACGATATGGAACCGGCAAAAGAAAAAGATTCTCTCTTAGAGACATTAAACCAAGAACCGAGGAGTTCTTGAAAGAATATCTTATCATACTCAGTACTACCTATTCCGCCAAGAGCTGCATTAGCAAGGATATGGTATTCGATTATGTAATCATGGATGAAGCGTCGCAAGTGGACATCAAGACCGGACCATTGGCACTCTCGTGTGCGATGAATGCCGTGATTGTTGGTGACGACAAGCAGTTACCTAATGTAGTGAACCGTGAAGAAGCACTTGCATTAAATGCCATTCAGACAACCTATAGTGTAGATGACAGATACAACGCCGTGACACATAGCTTTCTGCAATCATGTGCGGAGGTATTCACGGAAGCCCCTGTCACGTTGTTGCGTGAGCACTATCGTTGCCATCCCAAGATTATCGAATTCTGCAATCAACGCTTTTATAACGGTGAACTGGTGGCTATGACCAACGATAACGGTGAAGAGAATGTGTTACAAGTAGTCCGTACAGCTAAAGGCAATCATGCGAGAGCACATTTTAACCAGCGAGAAATTGATGTCATCACACAGGAAATAATGCCAGAATGTAAGGATATGGATAGTGTGGGCATCATTACTCCATATCGTAATCAAGCGGAAGAAGTAAATAGGGTTTTAGGACAAGATATAGCCAGCACGATACATAAATATCAAGGTCGAGAATGCGATACCATCATCATAAGTACAGTAGACAACGAGCCAACGGAGTTTTCCGATGATGCCAACTTGCTCAATGTTGCCATATCACGCGCTAAGGCTCATTTGTGCATCGTGACCAATGGCAATGAACTGCCTAAAGAATCGAATCTTGCCCAACTGATAACCTATATACAATATAATAATTTTGAGGTCAAAGAAAGCAAGCTCCACTCTGTGTTTGATTTGCTCTATAAGCAATACACCGCAGAGCGTTTGGCGCATGAAGCCACCCATCCTTCGGTATCGAACCATCTATCTGAAAACCTCGTTTATGAGCTTTTGGCAAAAGCTATTGCAGATTTGAATTTGATTAATGCGGAAGCATTATGTCATTATCCGCTCTCTCGACTAATTGGCGATTGGAGTTTGCTTAGTGAAGAAGAAAAGGCTTTCGCAGAAAGTCCGTTTTCTCATGTGGATTTCCTTATCTACAATTCACTCACCAAGCAACCTCTCCAAACGATTGAAGTTGATGGTTGGCATTTTCACCAGAAAAGCGATGTACAGAAATCACGAGATATACTCAAAGATCAATTACTCACAAAGTTTGGTCTTTGTCCACATCGTATTTCTACCACAGATACGATGAATTTAGAAACGATAAAGAAAATCATAAATATAAAGGAATAGACTATGGCAGTAGAATTACATGATAAAAAACTTGACGACCTTCTGAAGATGGTTGAGGAAGGTAAGACTCAATTGACTGATTTTCAGTGTAGCTGGGTTTGGGATGATACGAAGATAATATGTTACCAATCAAATCTGATTTTGACTATATAAGATGAATGTATAAAACTTGAACATATGAAGCAGTATAATCGAATAATGTTGGGTGAAGGTGGAAAGTATATTAAGGATTGCCTTGATAATAACTACATTGGCGTAAATTTTTTGAAAGATGAAGACTTGTCTAATATCTCTCATACGAATGAAAGTGTCTGGAAACAGGAATTGGTAAACAAATACTTGTTGTCCAGACCTGAAAAATCTGCTGCAACAGCAAGGGTGGCTATTGGTTTTATGTGGACTGTTTGTTATGGTTTGAAAGTAGGGGATATAGTTCTTGCTCCAAACGGAGATGGGGGATATTGTGTAGCTCAAATTACAGGTGATTATTATTATGCTCAAGGTAAAGAACTGCCACATCGCAGGACTGTGAAATGGTTAGATGTAGTTATACAAAGACGCTCAATGTCGCAAAAACTACAAAATTCGACTGGTTCTATCGGGACTTGTTGCAATATTTCAAAATATGCGGACGAGTTGGAGCAACTGATTGCTAGTGGTGTATCTACATCAACACTTGTTGTAAAACAAAAAGTAGAAACATTTAAGGAACGTAGTTTGCATCGTCTATTGTCAGATTATTTATTAGGCAAAAATATTTTTTCAAAAACTATATTTCATGAAAGTTCGACAAGAATTGACCAAGCTCAAAAATGGGTACATCCTGATATGGTTGGAGTTGAATTTAATGAATTTCAAGAGTCTACTACACGTACTCTGTTAAAAGTGGCAGAAACAAAAGAGTATGTTTCGTTATATTCCTATGAGCTTAAACGTACTATTGAAAATGATCATCAGTTGAAAGAATATTTCTTTCAAGCTTTATCTAACAGCAGTTGGGCAAATTATGGTTATCTGGTAGCATTTTATATTAATGAAGATTTAGAAGAAGAAATTGAACGTTTGAATAGAGCATTTGGTATAGGTGTTATCAGACTTTCTCCTTATAGTGATAATGTAAAAATATTGCGACCTGCAAGAAAAAATGAATTAGATTACTATACAATAGACAAGATGTGTAGAATAAATAATGATTTTAAGAATTTTGTTACCAAAGTAACTAAGGTGCTTAATGCACAAACTGAAGTTCTTGAAGATGTTAAAAGTGGGTTGCAAAAGTTCTGTGATAAAGGTTTTTCTTCATCGGAAGAGATACCTATATATTGTAACGAGAATCATATTCCGTATTAAAGTGATATATTTAAAATTTCACGAGATTTTAAATAACGACCAATATGAATAATAAGATAATTGAGGATGCAGCATTAACATGTAATAATGTTGCTAAAACTATTAGTGAAATGCAATTAGGGCAGCCTTGTAATCTTTATTGTTCAGGAAGAAATGCATTAGTTGATTCGGGAGTCTTGTTGCGTGCGTCGCACGCAATTATACGTGAAAATTATCAAATTGAATTGAGGGACAAAAATTTGTCCCTCGCATGACCTTCCAGGGACAAACGGGGGACAATACTCTGGAAAATATATGCAAATGCACGGAAAATGCGGTAAACAAAAGAAGGCGAGAGAAAATATTCTAACATAATTATAGCCAATAATTTGTAGTGTGCTACTGTGTAATATATTGATAGTTAAGTATTTAAATTTATTTACCGATGCAAAAGTTTTTAAAAATATTTTGCAATACCATATCATTAGTAACCTCTCCCGCAATATCTGATAGATGAAAAATACATTCGCGTATATCCTGCGCTAAGAAATCTCCGGAAATATTTTGATTCAGCCCTTCCTGCACGCGGTGTATAGCTTCCAAAGCAAGACTGAGTGCTTCGTGATGGCGGACATTGGTGACAATGACATCATTTTGAGTGATTGTAGGCAAGTGGGCAGCTTCGATCAGCATCTGTTGTAATTCATCTGCTCCTGAATGCTGTTTTGCTGAGATAAAGATTGAATTTATATCAGTTTGGGGGAAATTCATCAGGAGAAGCGAAATGGCTTTTTTCTGTTCTTCTCTGATGAGGTCGGATTTATTGAAAACGAGGATCGGGTGCTTGCCTTCAAAATGGGGGAGGAGTTTTTGGGATAACCCTTCTATTTGTGAAGAGGCATCTGTGGCGTCGATCATCCAGAGGATAATTTCTGCTTGATCGATTTTCTGAAAGGTACGCTCTATACCCAGGTTCTCGATTGTATCATTGGTTTCACGAATGCCTGCCGTGTCGATAAAGCGAAAGGTGATGCCATTGATGTTTACGGTATCTTCGATGACATCGCGGGTGGTGCCGTGAATATCACTGACGATGGCTTTGTCCTCATTAAGCAAAACATTGAGAAGTGTTGATTTTCCGGCATTTGTTTCACCGATAATGGCAACAGGAACACCGTTTTTGATGACATTGCCTACATTAAATGAATGTACCAGACGGGCTATTACTTTTTCTATGTTGTCTGCCAATTGCAGCAATGCGGAACGATCGGCAAATTCTACGTCTTCTTCACTGAAATCCAATTCCAATTCTATCATAGAGGTGAAGTTGAGTAATTTTTCCCGGAGATCAGCCAGCTCTTTACTAAACCCACCTCGTATCTGACTCATGGCAAGACGATGGGTTGCTGCTGATGTTGAGGCGATTAGATCTGCTACAGCTTCTGCCTGGCTGAGGTCCATTTTGCCATTTAAGAAAGCCCTTTGCGTAAACTCACCGGGTTGCGCCAGACGACAACCGTTTTTGATAAGCAACTGTAATACCTGCTGGAGAATATAACTGGAACCGTGGCAGGCGATTTCGGTGCTGTCCTCTCCTGTATAAGAATGGGGAGCACGAAACAGGCTGACGAGTACTTCATCTATTATTTCTTCTCCGTTGCAGATGTGGCCGAATGTGAGGGTATATGGTTTCCTATCGGTTAATTTTTTTTCAGCTTTCATCGGGATGAATATCCGTTCGGTAATGTCAATGGCGTGAGGACCGGAAACACGAATACTTCCGATAGCACCACCTTGAGCGGTGGCGATGGCGCAGATGGTATCTTGATTCATCGTCTTTTTATTTTTGAAAGGCAAATTTAATATATAAATCTCGATTTATATACCCGTGTGGTAAGAAAATATCAAGTACGTCCTATCTTTATGGCGTGGTCTTGACGTTCTCTTGGAGAAGAAGTAGTATTTAATGAGAACGGGGAGCTTTGTAGAGCACGTTAACCGGACAGTAACGTTCCAGAAAGTTAAGGTATAACCTGGCACATCCTCGAGCATCGGACAGGGCTTCGTGATGTTTAAGTTCGATGCCCAGCCGTTCACAGCAAGCTCTAAGATTGGCCGGTTTGTAGCCTAAAGAACGATAAATACGCAGGGTGCATTCCCAACGTTCCGCGAGTAGCAATTCATCATAATCAAGCTGGTACATGCGCATGGTACGTTGCAATACATTGCGGTCGAATTGTTCATTGTGGGCAACTACCGTCATTCCTTGCAATCGTTTTTTCACTTCCGGATAAATGGCATGAAACCCCGGCAATGATTCGGTCATATCCGGGGTAATGCCATGTACGAGGGTATTTGAACGCCAATATTCGTTTTCAGGAGGTTGGATGAGGCTGTAATATTCGTCTGTAATGATACCGTTGGTCACAGTGACGATACCTACGGCACAAGCACTCTCCATGTGTCCTGTTGCTGTTTCGAAGTCGATGGCGACAAAAGAGGTATTCATCAGATTCTATCGAGAACGGTTTTGATCAAAGTATCGATGGTATTCTTATAACCGGTGTTCGCTTCTTTTATCAAACGATTGGCTATTACCATACATACAGTCATTGCCTTGTGTCCCATCAATCTGCTTAGTCCTGCAAGAGCAGAACTCTCCATTTCGAAATTCGTAATTTTGAAACCGTTGTATTCAAACTTCTCAATCTTATCATTCTGATTGGGATCTGCCAACGGCACACGCAGTTCACGTCCCTGTGGACCGAAGAACCCTCCCGCAGCAATAGTTACACCACGTACCATATCCTCTCTTGCAATCCTGTCTATCAATTCGGCATTGGCGTCAATCACATAAGGGGCAGGAGCGCACATATTGCCCGACCAACCCATGTAGTTCAGGAAAGCACGTTCGAAAGCAAGGTCGCAAACGGCATTTCGTCCGGCATAGAAGTTCAACAGCCCGTCAAAGCCGATTGATTTTTGTGAACAGACAAAAGTTCCTACCGGAGTATTGGGCTGTAATCCACCGCAAGTACCGATGCGCACCAGTTCCAATGAGCGAAGATGCTCTTTCTCTTCACGGGTTTGAAAATCGATGTTGGCCAATGCATCCAATTCGTTCATGACGATGTCGATATTATCGCAGCCGATACCGGTAGAGACAACCGTAATACGCTTGCCTTTGTAAGTTCCGGTAATTGTTTTAAATTCGCGGCTTTCTACTTCGAACTCTTTATTCTCAAAATGAGAGGCTACGAGTGCCACCCGTCCGGGATCACCGACTAAAATTACTTTATCAGCCAGTTGTTCCGGCTTCACGTGAAGATGGAACACTGATCCGTCTTCATTGATGATCAACTCAGAAGAAGGAAAATACTTTTTCATGTTTATCAAGGATTAAGTTTTTTAATTAATCACCAAGTGGCGTATTCGTATTCCCACCGATCGGTTTTGCTATATTTTCACGCATGGAAGTGTCCGCTTGGATATTTTTAATCTTGTAGTAATCCATAATGCCTAAGTTTCCACTACGGAAAGCTTCTGCTATTGCTTTGGGAATCTCGGCTTCCGCTTGGATTACATTAGCCCGCGCTTCTTCCGCTTTCGCTTTCATCTCTTGCTCGGTAGCTACTGCCATTGCGCGGCGCTCTTCCGCTTTGGCTTGTGCGATGTTTTTATCGGCATTGGCTTGGTCTATCTGAAGGGCGGCACCGATGTTTTTACCTATATCGATATCAGCAATATCAATAGACAGAATTTCGAACGCCGTTCCTGCATCAAGGCCTTTGCGCAGCACCAGTTTGGAGATAGAATCCGGATTCTCAAGCACCGATTTGTGATTTTCGGAAGAACCGATAGAGGACACGATACCTTCACCTACACGGGCCAGAATTGTATCTTCACCGGCGCCACCCACTAACTGGCGGATATTGGCACGCACCGTTACACGGGCTTTTGCTATCAGCTGGATACCGTCTTTGGCAACAGCGGTTACAGGCGGTGTGTCGATAACTTTCGGATTAACAGACATCTGTACGGCTTCGAACACATCACGTCCTGCCAAGTCAATGGCGGTTGCCATCTGGAACGGGAGTTCTATATTGGCTTTTGAGGCAGATACGAGTGCATGTACCACCCGTTCTACATGTCCTCCGGCCAGATAATGGGCTTCGAGTTCATCGCGGGTGATCTTGTTTAATCCCGCTTTGTGAGCCTCGATCATGCCCGGCACAATGATATAAGGCGGAACATTACGGATACGCATGAGGAAAAGTTGTACCAATGAGATGTTTACTCCTGATACTTTGGCCGATAGCCAAAGGAAAAAAGGCACATAATGAAAGAAGAGAATCAGGAGAATAATACCTCCCGCTATCAGTAAGATAGTCAGATACATGGGTTCGAGGTTCATGATGGGTTTTGATTTAAGTGAATATTATGTTTTTTGTTTCTCTACAAAAATGGTTCCGTCTGCGATGCGGTTGACAATAATCGGAGTCTTTTCGTCCAACAGTCCTTCGGTCGATTTTACTTCTATGATGTTGCCTTCAATTTCGGCATAGCCGATTTGTGCCAGGCGGGTGGTGGTTATTCCCATATCGCCTACTTTGATTTTATTTGCGGCACTGTTGTCTATTTTGGAGGTTATATCTTTCTTTAAAGCCAGTTTGTCCAGCGTTTTTGAGCGCATAAAGCCGACCAGTGAACCGATACAAGCCACTCCCGATACCACCAGTGTGATAAATCCTGCACCCGTGCCGAGATGGGCAAATGCATAATAGTTGGCAAAAATAATGCATCCCAGTGCTGCGATACCTGCAAGGCTGATTCCCGGAATGACGAACAGTTCCACCAGAAACAGTATGACTGCAGCGATGATGAGTACAATGATTATCAGTATGTCCATGGTTTTGTTATTTTTTATGTTGTTTTTCTGTATTACGGATGATAATAGCCTCTTCATCAAGTTCCAGGGACATTTTTCTTACCTGCTTTTCAAGATCGAGGATAGAGGGAGCAATTTGGGCTTTTTCTTCTTTGCCGGCGCGTGCATACCGTTGCCGTTGGCTGTCCAGCTTATTTTCCTGCTGGCGATAATCTTTTTCTTTCGTCTGGTATCTTTTGAAGAGATCTTTTGCTTGTGGAGATTTGAAATCGTCCAGATGATAGTACGTTGCATGGTCGTCGATCACAAACTCAAAATCAGCTACAAACTGTTCCTGTGGTTTATGGTTGATGGCATCTTCCAGTCTTTTCCGGGCACTGTCCACTTCCTCTTGATCTTTCCAGGTTGTTTTCAGTGAATGAAGTTGTGCAAGGGCCACAATTTCATTCAGGTCCATTGCTTCATAGTTATACACTTGCTTGGATTCGTTCGGAATAAAAACATAGATGCATACTTTCCCTTCCGGTTGGTAGCGGTCTGAAGCAAACCAGCCTAAGTTGTTATATTCATCGATCACATACATGTAATCATTGTATGGAGAATTGAAGGGCATACCCACATTTTCCGGTCTCATGTATGTGTCGGTAGCCGTATTATAGCGTGTTACGAAGATATCATACCCACCGATGGAATTCTCCCCGTCCGATGCATAATAAATGGTTACTCCATCCGTCAGGACGTATGGATAATTGGTATTTCCCGAAGCGTTTATGCTACTTGGAAGTTCCCCTCCCTTACTCCATTCGTTGAGCATTTTATTTTTAGAAAAGATATTGAGCTGGCCGTTTTCACCCTCTTCACTATAATATACTTTATTGGCGAGTTCTGTTTCATACACAGTACCTGGATGGTCTCCTTCTGTTTTGAAGAAATTGTTATAAGTAAACAGTTGTCCTGATTCTTCGCTTATCTTATAAGTATCGAGAAAGTTTGCTTTATCTACAACAAAGCTGTCGATGATACATACCTCTTCCACGCTTTTCAGCATACGGAGATTGGATTTGGCCTTTTCCAATAATTTCTCAGCTTCTTCGGTCGGTCTTTTCTTTTTGGTAAGGTCTTCTATATAAGCTTCGTAACTTTTAACGGCGTCTTCAAAGCGATACAGGTCATTGTAGGCTTCTGCCAAGTACATTTGTCCGCTGGGAATGCGTCTTTTGACGGCTGCCTCCAAATATTTCACGGCTTCTTGCGATTCCCCCGTCTTCAGACAGCAGACACCATACCACAGATTGTAATTGCCGTTAGCCGGTTGAGAATTTACGTATTTCTTGAAAACAGGTTTGGATTCGCTGTATTGCTGCTTGTTGAACATAACTTTGGCCTGCTCCAGTGTTTGTGCTGAAACGCCTGCCAGTACAAAGCAGAATAAAAAGGATAAGATATGTTTTTTCTTCATTGTCTTTTAAGTTACAAGTTACGAACATAGGAGACTGATGGTGAATCCGTTGTTCTTGTGCAAAACTACTTGCTGCTACGGGTTTGTGACTTGTAGCAATTCAGAAGTTCAAAAATACGAATTATTCGGGAATATTCTCTGTTTTACTGTTATTCTATTATGTTAATTCTTCTTTAAATCATTCTTTTCGTTTACTTTTGCAGCCGATTTTATTAAATATGGCAAAGTTTACAGAAGAAGAACAGATATTACGCAGCATTGAGCGGCGGTTTAATAAAGGAGTGGTGCAATATGGCCTGATAGAAGAAGGCGATAAGATACTGATCGGCCTTTCGGGAGGAAAGGATTCACTGGCCTTAGTCGAACTATTGGGAAAGCGGGCGAAAATATTCAAACCCAGATTCTCTGTGGTGGCCGTACATGTGATAATGAAAAACATACCTTATCAGAGTGACTTGGAATATCTGAAAGCGCATGCCGAGGCTTTCGGAGTACCTTTGGTGGTATACGAAACCTCTTTCGACCCAACTACCGACACTCGTAAATCACCTTGTTTCCTTTGCTCCTGGAATAGGCGGAAAGCTCTTTTTACAGTGGCCAAAGAGCAGGGCTGTAATAAGATAGCATTAGGACATCACATGGATGATATTCTTGAAACATTATTGATGAATATTACTTTTCAAGGCGCTTTTTCTACGATGCCTCCTAAGCTGGTCATGAAAAAGTTCGATATGACCATCATCCGTCCGATGTGTCTGGTACACGAAAAAGACTTGCTGAAACTTGCAGCGTTGCATCAATATCGGAAGCAGATGAAAAACTGCCCTTATGAATCCCAGTCGAGTCGCAGTGATATGAAAGGTATTTTGCGGCAACTCGAAGCGATGAATCCCGAAGCACGTTATAGCCTGTGGGGGAGTATGACGAATGTACAGGAGGAGTTGTTACCCGATAAGATAGATTAGTTTGTATCAAAAAAAAGAAAATATAATGAAAGGTATTTATGCTATTTTGCTGTTGGTCGTTTCAAACATATTCATGACATTTGCATGGTATGGGCACTTGAAGTTGCAGGAAGCTAAGGTGATAAGCAATTGGCCGTTGTATGGCGTTGTTTTGTTTTCCTGGTTGATTGCCCTTGCCGAATATTCATGCCAAGTGCCGGCCAACCGGCTCGGGTTTAATGGTAATTGCGGCCCCTTTACATTGATGCAGTTGAAAGTAATCCAAGAGGTCATGACGCTGATTGTATTTACGGTATTTTCCACCTTATTATTTAAAGGTGAATCTTTACATTGGAACCATCTTGCCGCTTTCCTTTGCTTGGTTTTGGCGGTGTATTTCGTGTTTATGAAATAATTGGTGTGATTATCAGATGGTTGTAATGACGTATCTTTGTCTTTTTCTGGCGTACTCATTTGCCTTTCACTTAGCAGACATGTACTTTTTCATTCCGTCTGTAAAGAAGGTCTGGAATTTCCCGTTTTCGTCACTGTAGATAAAGTAAGCGTCTATTGCCGGATGTGCATTGGCAAAGGCAGATGCTTCTTCCAGTCCCATCACCATGAAAGCTGTTGCCAAGGCATCTGCGGTCATGCAGTCTTCGGCAATGACGGTAGCAGAAAGGATGCTGTGTTGTACCGGATATCCAGTTCGCGGATCAATGGTATGGGCATATTTTTTCCCGTCTTTATAATAAAAGTTGCGGTAATTTCCCGATGTGGCAAGTCCTGCATCACTTAACTCAAGTATGGTCTGTATCTCTTGATTGACGGACAATGAATCGTCTATCGGCTTATTGATACCGATACGCCATAATCCGTTGTGTGAGTTTTTTCCTTTGGCAACAATTTCTCCACCGATATCTACCATGTAGTTCTGAATACCTTTTTTCTCAAGCAGGCGTGCCACGACATCTACCGAATAACCCTTGGCAACGGCGCTGCAACTGAGCATGATACGCGGGTCTTCTTTCACGATCCTGCCGTCAACCAGTTTTACCTTTTTATAATCGGTGATTTGCAGCAGGCTGTCTATTCTCGTCGAATCCGGAAATTCTCCTTTTTTAAAGCCGAACCCCCAGGCATTTGCCAATGGGGCGATGGTGATATCGAATGCTCCATGGGTCTCCTCCGATATCTCCATGGAACGGTTGAAGCAAGTTTGAAAAAAACTGTCGGTTACAATTTCTTCATTACGGTTGATACGCGAAATGACAGAAGTGTCATTGAAGGGCGACAGTGAGCCGTCAAATCGTTTTAATTCAGCCTCTATCTCCGATTTCAGGTCGCCATCATATTGATAAGTAATGTTATAAATCGTTCCGAATACCAACCCGTTGATGCTGTGGTAAGGGACATTGTTTTTGCGGACCAATATCCAGATCGTAGCCAGCAGAAGAATGCTTAACCAGATAAGACTTTTTTTTGCTTTCATATAATTTTTTGTTCGTTAGCTGAAAAATAAATGTTCGATCAAGATCTTGACCCCGATAATTATCAATATAACACCTCCCCATAGCTCGGCACGCAGTTTTCTCGCCAATCTGCAACCACATTTAATGCCGAAGATTAAGCCTGCCATCGATAGGAGGAATGACACAAAACCGATAATGCAGATAGGAGAGAGGATGGCTGAGAAATTCCGGATGCCCAAAAAAGCAAAGGAAATGCCAACGGCTAAAGCATCGATACTGGTAGCTATCGCCATAGTGAATACGACTTTTAAACTGGTCGGGTTGAAATCATGACGACAATCTTCTTCCTTAAAAGATTCCAGTACCATACGCCCGCCCAGAAAAGCGAGGATGGCAAAGGCTATCCAATGATCCATACTTTCGATAAGGTGGCTGAATGTACTGGCGCCTGCCCAACCCAATAGAGGCATTAACGCCTGGAAACCACCGAAAAAAAGAGCCATCACGAACATTGGTTGCCATTGGATGCGTTTCAAAATAATGCCACTTGCAATAGAAACAGCGAAGCAATCCATCGCTAAACCGATTGCAAGCAGCCAGACTTCTAATCCTGTCATTGTGTTTAATAAGGTAGTTTATATATTAAGGAGTAAGTCACTCCCATGTTGTTTGAGTTGTATTTTCCGAATCCGGGCACCATCCACGGATTACCGTATTCACTTACTGATGCCGAGAGTTTATATTTCATCCGCACAGCCCATCCCATATAAAAACTTTTATGGATCTGTACCCTTACCCCTGCCACGAATTCAAACCATTGCATGGTCGCCTTTTGTCCGGGATGGTCGTAGGGAACGCTACCGCCCCAAATGTCGTCTTCCTGACTCGGATTCCCCATTTCACCACCGAATGCCGGGTCCTGTATTGCCAAACTGCTGATGTCGTATTTCATGTGGCTGAAACCATAACGGAGTCCGACATATAAAAAACTGTTCTTCTCTTTTTTCTTGGCCATGGTGTTGTAATCTACTCCAATACGGAAGAAAGGGGCGGAACTTTTATAATGAATGCCGGTATCGTTCCAAGAGTCTGTCGTGCCAAAACCGATGTCTGCAGTCGGCAAGAACATGTTCTTTAAATTCACTGCTACATTGATCTCCGAACTGAGGAGATCGCCTCCCAAAAGTTTACTTCCTATGCCATATAAGTCCATGCTGATATAGGTGCCGTTGTATAACGGAACAATCTCTTTCGGCTCCTCCTTTACGTTTTTTTTCTGATCTCTTTTCGGAGTAGGATTAACGTATGGCCGTTGTTGGGCGTGCACCGTAAATCCTGCCGGCAAGAGTAGAAGCAGACTAATCGCGATTGCGATAGAATAACTTAAGATTTTCTGTCCCATCAGTGTTGGCTTGTTTGTTACTTATATATATGGAGTCTAATTCTGCTTCGCTGTGTCTAAGTCCGAGTATACTTTGTCTCATGCTGTATCCACAGTCCATCGATTCAAAATAGGGAGTATTATTTTGTTTGATATATACCGTATCACATAAAGTCGGGTCTTCCCGATATGCATAATAGAAGATGAATATGGTAGAATCCGATGTAAAACGCAAAGGCAGTGATAAGGTGTGTACTTTCTTCTGATTGTTTATAATGATAGAATCGGTTCCGAGGGCAGTTACCGTCAATGAATCCAGCGTATCTTTTTGTAGAGTTGTTTCTGACGAAGCCGGCATTCTGTAGAGTGTACAGTTGATCATGGTACGCCCGGCAATGGAACAGTCACTGTCTTCGGAACATGAAGTATGCATTCCGATGGCGATACCTGCCGCTAAGAGGATTGAAAAAAAACGGATCAAATTCTTCATATATTCATTATTTTACGGTTCGGGTTCTTTTTTAGATTATTTTTTCTATCTGATAATTATTGCGTTCCGGAGAAGTGCGTGAGATCAGTTCTCCCAAAAAACCGGCCAAGAACAGTTGGGTCCCTATAATCATGGCTGTGAGCGAGAGATAAAAATAGGGAGAGTCGGTTACCAGTCGGTAAGCCAGGCCGTTGTGCAGTTGATATAGTTTGGTAACTCCCACTATTATGACGGAGATGAATCCGAGGATGAACATTAGCGAGCCCAAAAGACCGAAAAAGTGCATCGGCTTTACTCCGAATGTGGATAAGAACCAAAGTGAGATTAAATCCAGATATCCGTTGAAGAAGCGATTCCAGCCACCGAATTTTGTTTTCCCGAATTTACGTGCCTGGTGGTGGACTACTTTTTCTCCTATCTTCTTGAATCCTGCATTTTTCGCCAAGTAAGGAATGTAACGGTGCATCTCGCCATATACCTCGATGTTTTTTACTACTACTTTGCGATAGGCCTTCAGTCCGCAGTTGAAATCATGCAGATTTTTGATACCCGATACCTTACGGGCTGTAGCATTGAATAATTTGGTCGGTATTGTTTTGGAGAGTGGATCGTATCTTTTTTGTTTCCAGCCGGATACGAGGTCGTAACCGTCTTCCGTGATCATGCGGTATAGCTCCGGTATCTCGTCGGGACTATCCTGCAAGTCGGCATCCATCGTGATGACCACGTCTCCTTCCGCTTCTTTGAATCCGCAGAATAAAGCCGGTGATTTGCCGTAGTTGCGGCGGAATTTTATTCCCTTTACGAATGGAGACTGCTTCTTGAGTTGTTCGATAATCTCCCACGAACGGTCTGTGCTGCCATCGTTGACAAAGATGATTTCGTATGAGAAACCGTTGGCTTTCATTACTCGTTCAATCCAGGCAAACAGTTCGGGGATCGATTCTTCCTCGTTGAACAAAGGGATCACTACAGATATATCCATCTTTTTAATGAATTATTGATTAATGAATTATCACTGTGGAGATTCTGTCGTTCCCACAGGAGTGTTTTTACTTTTTTTCATCACGAACAGTGCAGTAGGAACAGCTATTATACTGCCCCAAAATACATCATTGGATAAAATTTGCATTGTTATATCGATCGGGGATAATGCTCGTACACTGTCTATTGCATTTTGAAAAATTTCCCTGTTTGCCTCCATCTCGGGAAGCTCTGCCGTTGTTTGTTGCATCAGATCCACGCATTGATTTATAATAAATCCATGATCGATGAATTGGAAATAGATATAATGAGCCACTGCCACGAGTAGTGAAGCGAACATATACATAAATAAGGTGAAAAGGCATGCGTGGGCAAATCCTATCGTACCTTCACATATTTTGTCTCTATACATTTTTGCATAATGGTATCCCAAGAAAGGGACTGCGAGCGTGAGGCACATAAATAAGAATAAAAGGAATGGGATAGAGAATGCCAACGGAAACAAAATAAATTTCAGTATCCAATACATTCCCATATATGTACCGAAATGCATGGCGTATTTCTGTAGGTAATTTCTGTTTTCTGTCATTTTTTTATTTAAAATAGCGCACAAAGGTACAAATAATATTGTTTGATAAAGGAGATAAGCCTGTTAAAGTTAATAAAGCCTTGAAAGCGATGGATCCGAGATTATTTTTTTTATTCGCTAAGCGGCTGATTGGTAGTGCTTTGTTCCTCTTTTTAAGAAAAAAGATATACCTGCTATTGCAGATTAAAGAAAAAGATGTACCTTTGCAACCGCAAAACGGGTAAGTCCTATACGGCCAGCTCCCTTCGAATCCTCCAGGGCTTGATCGCAGCAAAGGTAGTTGGTTGTAGCGGCGCGATATAGATAGCTTACCCACCCGCCTCTTTAGCTCAGTTGGCCAGAGCACGTGATTTGTAATCTCGGGGTCGTTGGTTCGAATCCGACAAGAGGCTCGAAATAGAAGAAAGCATCTCGGTATCTGCCGGGGTGCTTTTTGTTTACTGCTATACAGGTACATCTGGAGGGTTCACCACAGAGTACACAGGGTAACACAGAGTAACATTTTGCCGGAATTCTTTGGGTTAGTCCGAAAACGGGTCAGTCCGAAAACCCTGTGGAAATGTTAAATTCTTTTGTTTAGAATTGCTAAATTATTTGCATAAAAAGAAACACCAACAAAGATTTCTACTTGATCCCTAAATTATACGCATAACGTAATGTTAAATCCCTAAGTATAAAAGCTCTGAGCTAAAAGTGTTACTCTGTGTACTCTGTGGTGGTTTAGGAAATTTATATGTAGATAAAAAGAGAGGTTTAGCTTTGGAAATATATCCGGCTAAACCTCTCTTTATTATCTAACAAACAGTTTAAATTACTTCAAGCGTTTGTATCCATATACGGCACGGTCGCCCAGTTCTTCTTCAATACGGAGAAGTTGGTTGTATTTGGCCATACGGTCTGAACGGCTCAATGAACCGGTCTTGATCTGTCCGCTGTTGGTTGCTACGGCAATATCTGCAATGGTTGCATCTTCCGTTTCACCGGAGCGGTGAGAAGTTACGGTAGTGTAACCGTGGCGATGTGCCATTTCGATGGCATTCAGCGTTTCTGTCAGTGAGCCGATTTGGTTTACTTTGATCAGGATTGAGTTGGCACAACCTTTTTTGATACCCGTAGCCAGGAAGTCTACATTGGTTACGAACAAGTCATCGCCAACCAACTGACAGCGGTTACCGATACGTTCGGTCAGTTTTTTCCAACCGTCCCAGTCATTTTCGCTCATACCGTCTTCGATGGAATCAATCGGGTATTCGTTGATCAGTTTCTCCAGATAATCTATCTGTTCGTCGGCAGTGCGTTTTTTTCCCTTATCGCCTTCAAACTTGGTGTAGTCATAGATACCGTCGTGGTAGAATTCGGAAGAAGCACAGTCCATTGCAATCATCACATCCTTACCCGGTTCGTATCCGGCGGCTTTGATGGCGGCAATAATCGAGTTAAGTGCGTCTTCGGTACCTTCGAGGGTAGGAGCGAAACCACCTTCATCACCTACGGCAGTGCTGAGTCCGCGATCTTTCAATACCTTTTTTAATGCGTGGAATACCTCTGCCCCCATGCGCAATCCTTCTTTAAAGGAATTTGCACCTACCGGGCGGATCATGAATTCCTGGAAAGCGATCGGAGCATCACTGTGCGAACCGCCATTGATGATATTCATCATCGGGACAGGCAATACATAAGTATTGGTTCCGCCGATGTATCTGTACAAAGGAATATCAAGATAATTGGCTGCTGCTTTGGCTACGGCAAGTGATACACCGAGGATGGCATTGGCGCCCAAGTTTGATTTGGTCTTTGTGCCGTCCAGTGCCAGCATGGCGTGGTCGATGCCGATCTGGTCGAGGGAAGACATGCCGATAAGGTGCGGGGCGATCGTCTTGTTTATGTTTTCTACGGCTTTCAGTACACCTTTTCCACCGTAACGTTTTTTGTCGCCGTCACGCAATTCCAATGCTTCGTGCTCGCCGGTTGATGCACCTGATGGAACGGATGCACGTCCCATGATACCTGATTCCAACACTACGTCTACTTCTACTGTGGGATTACCTCTGGAGTCGAGGATTTCACGTCCGATAATTTTTTCTATTTTCATTGTTTCTTCTATATTTTAGATACTTGCAAATGTACTCACTATCCGGGAAGTGGGGAATCGCCATGAATAGGTAATTCCGTTCCGCTTTGTTCCCTATTAGTTAGTATTTGCATAACAATGAAAGGAGAGGGTTGGTTCGGATTTCGGTATGACAATGAAAGTTATAAACTGATAAATTATGAAATGGGGCAACCTGTGCGCTTGTCCGTGTGGCAATATCTGGAGAAATCATTTACGGGTGAAAGTCGTCGTTGATGACTACTCCAAGCAGTGGGAGCAGTTCCATGGCCTGTATAGAGCTGACGATTGCGCCCTGCAGGTCGAAGATATTGATTTGCAGACCACTGATGCGCGAGGTGCGCAAGTCTATGCTCCGCAGACGCGTGTGCGAGAAGTCTGCCTGTATCAGCGAACAGTGTTCGAATGCGGTCGTTTGCAAGCGGCAGTCGTTAAGGCTGCCGTTCTGTAAATCGCACCGGCAGAACTGCATCTGGTTCGTTTTACTCATGGTGAGGTTGATATACTGGCTGTTACAATTGGTCATCCGTACATAGTTGAATGTAGACTCTCCGAAGTTGGTCCCCATCAGTTTGCAGTCTACAAACTCCACCCTGTAGAAAGAACTTCCGGCGAAAGAGATGTTGGAGAAGTCGCATTGCCGGAAGATGACATCGGATATCTGCGCCGATTTGAATGCAGAATCAATAAAGGTGATGTTGCTGAAAGTGCACTCTTTGATACTTCGATAGAAAGCATAAATGCCCGCTTCCATGCCTTTGGTGAAAGAAAGCCGGTATGCGGTTTCTTCTTTCCCGAAGAGTTCTTTCAATGATTCTCTGTTCTCGGACACTTCTCCCATGATGGGAGCAGCGATGCGCATAATGGACGCTTTGGCGGTTTTAGTCGTTCTCATTCTCTTTCTTATGTGTTATTCCAATAATTTCCCGGTGAACCCGCCAGCCAGTACGGCCAATACCCCCAAAGTGATGCTTAGGAAAAAGTAGAGCAGGAAAGTGCCGTAAAACTCTCCTTTCAGCAGGCTTAACCCGTCGTTTGAGAAAGTGGAAAATGTGGTAAATCCCCCGCACAGGCCTGTTGTGAGGAAGAGTCTCATTTCCGTTGGCAGATTCCAGCGTTCGGATACCGAATAGAACAGGCCGATAAGGAAACTCCCGATGATGTTTACGGCAAACGTTCCCCATGAGAACGGGAATCCGATGCCGGACATCCGTTCGTTGAACCCGGTTTGCGCAAGATAGCGGAGTACACTTCCTGCACCGCCTCCGATAAAAATGTAAATTGCTTCTTTCATTCTTTCTATGTACAAGTTCGGGCAAAAGTACAACAAACCGAAAGCGAAAACAAATTTATTTGTGGGATGTTGAAAGATAGCTTGTATTTCATGTGTCGAGGGAGCGTATATTTCGGGATAATTTATGTATCTTTGGACATTTATGTGAAAAAGTCAAACTATGAGACAATTGGTCGTTGCCATGACATTACTCTTTTTTTACGTCCTTTCCGCATGGGCCGGTAAAGGGGCGGATACTATTCTTGTCCGGTTGGATAAGGTATTGGAGCAGCAGCCAATGTATGTAAATCAAAAGAAGGGGCGCATCGATAGCTTGAAACAGCGGTTAAAACGGTCATCGTTGACTTTGCAGCAAAAATTCACTCTCAATAAGAGGCTGGGGATGGAGTATGAACTTTTTGTTTCAGACTCGGCCATGAAATATTTCGACCGCAGTTTGTCGATAGCCGATTCTTTGCATAATATCTCTTGGGCGGATGAGGCCCGGCTTTGTCAGGTGTCGGTCTTGTCTGTGTCCGGGATGTATAAAGAGGCTTGGGACGGGCTGTACGACATCGATCGTGCCACGCTTCCCGATAGCCTGTTGCCGGCTTTTTATAATTGCGGGCGGCAATTGTATTCTTTTTTGTCCAGTTACTCTCCCGATAGCTTTTATACCGCCAAGTACGTGGCGCTTCAAAATGAATATCGGGATTCGTTATTGACCGTTCTTTCGCCTACTTTGCCCGAGTATCATCTTTATGAAGCCGAACGCTTGGTCGCTACCCGTCAGTATGCGCAGGCTAAGGAGATGTTTCTGGAACTGGTGCACAGCCGGCCGGAGGAATCGAATGTTTTTGCCCGTGCAGCCTTTTCGTTGGCACAGTTGTATCGGGACGAAGGGCGTCCGGAAGAGTATGAAAAGTACCTGGCACTCTCCACCATTTCGGATATAAAGGCATCGGTTAAGGAGAATGCCGCTTTGCCCGGTTTGGCTTTTGTCCTTTATGAGCAGGGGGATATAACTCGTGCTTATCATTATATCAAGCGTTCGCTTGAAGATGCCGTATTCTGTAATGCGCGTTTGCGTACCATTGAGATTTCGGGTATGCTTCCGGTGATAGATGCCGCCTATAAGTTACAGATAGAGCATCGGCATCGCCAATTGATTCTCTTTCTGGCCATAGTCAGTTTACTTTCCGTTGCTCTGATTGTATCGGTTGTTCTGATATGCAAACAAATGAAAAAGCTTTCCGTAGCCCGCCGAAAATTACAGCAGGCCAATCATATAAAGGAAGAATATATCGGGCATTTCTTTAGCCTTTGCTCTCTTTATATTGAGAAATTGGATAATTTCCGTCGTACGGTAAATCGGAAAATCACTGCCGGGCAAACAGAGGAACTGCTTAAACTAACCAAATCTTCGCAGTTTGCAGGAATGGAACAAAAGGAGTTCTACGCCAATTTCGATAATGCTTTCCTGCATCTGTATCCCGATTTTGTAACAGAGTTCAATCGTTTGTTGCAGCCGGAAGAACGTTTTATTATGAAGCCGGGTGAAATGTTGAATACAGAACTGAGGATTTTTGCAATCATCCGTTTGGGAATAGACGATAGTTCCAAGATTGCCAATTTCCTTCATTATTCCATCAATACGATCTATACCTATCGGAACAAAGTGAAAAACAAAGCCGTCGACCGGGAAAACTTTGAAGAGAAAATCATGAAAATCGGTGTGTTGGATTGAACGTCTGTTACATCTCCCGAAACATACTAAGTCTTTTTTTAAAACATACTAAGTCTTTTTTTGAAACATGTTATATCTTTTTTCGAAAGACTTAAGTCTTTTCTTAAAACGTGCTATATCTTTTTGCCAAATCCAAACATGTTCCTGCTACCATATTCGGAAATACACTTATTCGTGAAAGTCAAAGGTAACATTCGTAGGCTATAAGACAATCTGCAAGGATGATATGGATGAGAATATGGGGAATACAATGGTGAAAGATTCATTATTCGGTTTATATTTCGGCCCTTTGAGTTTTCTGTTATCTTGCTTACAGCAAGAAGTTTATGCAAACGTTTTCAGATATTTCTTTTATATTTCATTTATATGCATGACGGATCCGTATGTATCCGGCCTATCTTTGCCATACGATTATTAATTTATTAAATTCATATCATGAATCACATGAAAACACTAACCTCTAAAATGGCTTTCTTGTTGCTCTCCTTGTTATTGATAAGCACAGTAGCAACTGCCGAAAGCATTACTTCTCCTAACGGGCTTTTGAAACTTGATTTTACGGTAAACGCACAAGGCGAACCGGTGTACGGACTTTCTTATAAGAATAAAGAGGTAATCAAACCGTCCAAACTCGGATTGGAGTTGAAGAACGATCCCGGACTGATGAACGGGTTTACATTGGCCGGCGTGAAGACGGCTACTTTCGATGAAACTTGGGAACCGGTTTGGGGAGAAGTGAAATCCATTCGCAATCATTACAATGAACTGGCTGTGACACTGGATCAGAAAGCGCAGAATCGTAATATCGTTATCCGTTTCCGCTTGTACGATGACGGATTGGGATTCCGTTACGAATTTCCATTGCA
>CAUEFX010000069.1 GCA_958477465.1 uncultured Bacteroides sp. | reverse complement strand
TCACCAAGAAATTGGCTTCTTACGCTGACTGCTATGTAAACGATGCATTCGGTACAGCTCACCGTGCACATGCTTCTACGGCTTTGATTGCCAAATATTTCGATAAAGACCATAAGATGTTCGGTTACCTGATGGAAAAAGAGGTAAAAGCCGTTGATAAGGTTTTGAATGACATCCAACGTCCGTTTACTGCCATCATGGGTGGTTCAAAGGTTTCTTCCAAAATCGAAATTATCGAGAACCTGCTGAACAAGGTTGATAACCTGATTATCACCGGTGGTATGACTTATACGTTTACAAAGGCTCAAGGCGGTCAAATCGGTTTGTCTATCGTAGAAGATGACAAATTGGATCTGGCTTTGGACCTGATGAAAAAAGCAAAAGAGAAAGGTGTTAACCTGGTATTGGCTGTCGATGCCAAAATTGCAGACTCCTTCTCTAACGATGCCAACACGAAGTTCTGTGCTGTAAATGAAATTCCTGACGGATGGGAAGGTCTTGACATCGGTCCGAAATCAGAAGAGATTTTCGCAGAAGTTATCAAGAACTCCAAGACAATCCTTTGGAATGGTCCTACAGGAGTATTCGAATTCGAAAACTTCACTCACGGTTCACGCACAGTAGGCGAAGCTATCGTTGAAGCAACCAAGAACGGCGCTTTCTCACTCGTAGGTGGTGGCGACTCTGTAGCTTGTGTCAACAAGTTCGGATTGGCTAACGGCGTATCATACGTTTCTACCGGTGGTGGCGCACTGCTTGAAGCTATCGAAGGAAAAGTTCTTCCGGGTATTGCCGCTATCGAAGAATAATCCTCAAAGCAGAATCTTTGAAACGATAAAAGAAGGTGCACAAAAGCATCTGAAACAATAAAGTTCACCCCTGCCACAGACATCTGTAGCAGGGGTGTTTCGTTAATAACCCTTCCGATAGCGGACACGTCAAGCTGCAATCCCCATAAGGTCCGCGGACTCTTTATAATAAATATTAAAGAACTGTCTTTTTGGCATCATTTTTGTTCTACTATATAGAATAACTGACAAATACCTTGAAATTATGAATGAACGATCTATCAACGAACAATATAAATGCATCGTAGAACTAATCGGACAGAAACGGTTAAAGGAAGCATTGACACAACTGGAATCTCTTCTCTGGCAATGCCCCAATTGGGAACTTCGTAACCGTCTGGAACAGCTGCAAACCTCTTACGGCTTCATGCTGCAATACATGAGACAAGGTATAGCCGACCCTGAACGGAAGAAATTGTATATAAAGTTACTGACCGACACTTTGGAAATTGCCGATCAGGCGCATCTGCTACAACTCGATGATATCTCCACACGCTATTATCACGATGTCCGAAAAAAACGTACCCAAGATCAGACAGTCTACAATATCCATGTATTGATGCATGTACTGGAATCATTCAACGACGATTTGGCAGTCAGCAGGTTACTGTCGGACAACAACATAGATGCCGTATTGAAGCGGCACGAAGATACCCTGCGAACCATGTTCCTGCAAACATGGTCCAACAGCAACTGGACAACCGAAGATGAAGCCGATGCACAAGGCATGTTGAAATCAGAATTACTTCCGGTAAATGACTTATGTCTGTTTACGAGCGCCGTAATGTTAAGTCTGATGGAATGTTTCGACCCGCGCAAACTGATGTGGCTGCTCGATGCCTACCAGCAGAGTAACGTATACGTAGGCCAACGGGCATTGACAGGTATTGTTTTCGTGCTCCATATCTACGCCGACCGCTTGGATTTGTATCCGGAAATCGCCAACCGTCTGAAACTTCTCAACGAAGAGAGTTCATTCGATGAAGACCTTGTACGCGTATACCGTCAGTTCCTGCTGTGTCAGGAGACAGAAAAGATAGACAAGAAAATGCGTGAAGAGATTATTCCGGAAATGCTGAAGAACGTGTCTTCCATGCGCAATATGAAATTCGGTTTCGAAGAATCGGACGAAGAAAAAGACGATCGTAATCCGGATTGGGAGAACGTTTTCGAACATTCGGCATTGGGTGATAAGCTCCGCGAAATGAATGAATTGCAGATGGAGGGAGCGGATGTATACATGAGTACATTTTCCTCTCTGAAGAGTTTTCCTTTTTTCAAAGAGCCGCACAACTGGTTTTATCCTTTTGACAAGCAGCAGTCGGACGTTATTCAGACAATGAGGAAAGAGGGTTATCAGAAAAACACGATGATAGACCTACTCCTACAGTCGGGGTTCTTCTGCAACAGCGACAAATATTCGTTATTCTTCACCATGCTGCAATTTCCGCAATCACAGCGGGACATGATTTTCAGCCAGCTCACCGAACAGCAGGCCGAAGATTTCGCCGAACAGTCAAAGGCCGAAACGCTGAAAAAGTTCTCTGAACGCCCTGCCACCGTCAGCAATCAATATCTGCACGACCTATATCGTTTCTTCAAACTAAACACCCGAAGAAAAGAGTTCAGGGATATCTTTAAAGAGAAAATAGAATTGCACAGAATCCCCATTCTAAAAGATATCCTGTATCAGGAAGGAACATTGGCTGCCATAGCCGACTACCATCTGAAAAAAGAGCATTGGGCAGAAACCTCCGAACTTTATCAAGAGATAGAACGGATGAACGGCCCGCTAAGTACCCAGGCAGAATTCTATCAGAAACTGGGCTATGCTTTTCAAAAACAGAAAAGGCTGGATGAAGCCATCGAGGCTTATCAAAAGGCAGATACCATCAAACCGGACAATGTATGGACCAACCGTCATCTGGCTGTCTGCTATCGCCTCGCGCGCAATTTCAGCAAAGCATTGGAGTATTACCGGAAAGCAGAAGAGGCTGTTCCCGACAACCATAGCATTGTATTCCACATAGGCAGTTGCCTGGCCGAGCTGCAACGATATGAAGAAGCTCTGAATTACTTCTTCAAGCTCGATTTTATGGAAAGTGACAGCATCAAAGCATGGCGCGGAATTGCCTGGTGTTCGTTTGTCATCGGGAAACATGAACAGGCAGCAAACTATTATAATAAGGTAATGACCCAAAAACCACTTCCGATGGATTACCTCAACGCCGGACATGTAGCGTGGGTATCGGGTGATATCGAAAAAGCGCTCAGTTGCTATACCCGGTCAAAGGATATGAGCGGCACGAAGGATGTCTTTCTGGAAATGTTCAATAAAGACAGAAGTTATCTCATACAAAAAGGAATCAGCGAAGATGATATTCCGCTGATGTTGGATCTGCTATATTAAAAACAATACATCCAGTTCATAAAGGGGCTGCCGGCTTTTCCATTATCTTTTGAGAAAACCGGCAGCCTTTATTGTTTTACCGCCGGCAATCGGTTAAAATACGACCTTTATTCACAAAAAAGTTTATTATTAGGATGAAAAGAGCAGATGTATAATGCTGTTCCAATAAAAATACGTTCCTTTGCATCATAAAACAATAAGAGGTTTATAACGATCTGCTTTCATATATGTATCTACATTGAGTATTTCCATTCTGATTACCTTTTCTCAAAACTTTTTTATTGCATTATTAATTTTTTATATTTACGTTTATGAACATGTATGTTGGAAACCTTAGCTACAACGTTAAGGAATCAGATTTGAGACAAGTAATGGAAGAGTATGGAACAGTAGAATCAGTGAAGATCATCACCGATCGCGACACAAGAAGATCTAAAGGTTTCGCTTTTATCGAAATGCCGGAAGCTTCAGAAGCTAAAAACGCTATTGCTGAACTGAACGGTGCAGAATACGCAGGCCGCCCGATGGTCGTTAAAGAAGCATTGCCCAGAAATTAAGATACAATTCTGATAATAAAAAAGGATATCGTCACAAACGATATCCTTTTTTATTGCCCATAATATTCATTTCAATTATACAGAAGACCTTTGCTGGATCAAGAACTTTTTTGAATTCTGCTCAGCATCCTTTTGAGAGTTCTTCTGGCTCAGTTTTTATTCTTGGGGATTTAACATTACGTTATGCGTATAATTTAGTAACCCGTTTTTAAGAGGAAGAGCTATCCGGCAAATAAAGACAGGGAAACAGACTGAAAATAAACTCAAAATAAACTGATACAACTTTTAGGGGGAAAGTTGAAACAGCCTCTAAGAGAATACAAAATCAGAGTTTCAGCAACTCTCTGTACAGCCTCTGCACCGGCAACCCCATCACATTATAATAACTCCCCGAAATCGATTCTACTCCGATAAAGCCAATCCACTCCTGCACTCCATAAGCACCGGCTTTATCCATGGGAGAATACTTATCGACATAATAAGTGATTTCCTCTTCTGACAATATGGCAAATGTCACATCTGTTGTAATTGTAAAGCTGTTCTGCCACTCCTTTGTTGTCAGGCAGACCCCCGTAATCACCTGATGCGAAGCACCGGAAAGCCTACGCAACATACGTATTGCATCTTCCCTATCCTTAGGTTTGCCAAGCACCTCTCCATCCATCCATACAATGGTATCGGCCGTGATAAGCAGTTCGTCCGGTTCGATCATAGACAGATAAGCCCCCGCCTTCTCACGGGAGATATAAGCCGGTATTTCCTCCCCCTGCAATGTATCCGGATAAGATTCATCCACATCGGGAAGCGTCTTTACCACATAATCGACTCCCAAACCGGACATCAGTTCTTTCCTACGGGGAGAATTGGAAGCGAGTACAATATTGAATTTCTTTAAATTATCAAGCATAATCATCATGTGCCAATTATAGGTGCACGCCCTTTTTAATTTCTTAATTCCCAATCATTATCCTACCATCCGAAAGCATCGTCGGACATCCATTTACCATGCGCTTTCATCACCTGTTCGACCACATCACGCCCGCAGCCGTAACCGCCGGCAGCATGGGAAATGTATTTGGCAACCGCCTTTACCTCAGGAGCAGCGTCCTTGGGGCAACACGGCAATCCACATTCCCGCAACACTTCAATATCGGGTATATCGTCTCCCATATACAAGATCTCCTCGTCCGAAAGACCGTATTTCTCACGAAAATCACGATAATCATGTATCTTCACGGCAGAGCCCATATACAGGTCGGTAATTCCGAGGGCAGAAAAGCGGATACGGACAGCTTCCGTCCGGCCACCTGTAATAATGGCGATGTGCAGCCCCTGCTTTACAGCCAGTTGAAGCGCATAACCATCTTTTATATTCACCGTACGCATCGGCTCTCCCGAGATGTGCAAAGGAATCATATCAGCACTCAAAACCCCGTCCACATCAAAAGCCAGAGCCTTTATCTTTTTAAGATCATAGTTGATTGTACTCACCGGAAAATATATTTGCAATTAGACAATTTATGATTTACGATTGAAAATACTGCGGCTGATCGACTCGTAAAGCCGTTGCATCCCAGCATCGTCTGAAAGCATGGCGAGATGATTGTTGATAACATTCTCGTCATACCGTATGGCCGGCCCTGTCTGGGCGGCTTTGGGGCTCAATTCATGTACCTTACGGGCTGTTTCATCAATCAAAGGCAGCATGACATCAAACGGGAGATGATACTTTTCCAGCAAATCAGCAGCCAAAGCATACATGTGATTGGTAAAGTTACAAGCGAAAACCGCTGCCAGATGAAGGCTTTTCCGCTGTTCGGAGTCCGCCTCATAGACACGTTCGGACAAAGTGGCAGCAACCGCTTTCAAGAACTCCGTATCTTCAGGGGTGGAGGCTTCGATAAAGAAAGGTATCTCCCGGAAATCGACTTCACGCTGTTTACTGAACGTCTGCATGGGGTAGAACACACCATAGTGCTCTGCCGCCCCTTCCCAGACACTCATCGGAAGACTTCCGGCAGTATGCACCAGCAAAGCCTCCTTTCTTTTCCCGGCCACGATGGCGGGCAGCAGTTCGGTAAAGGCAGAGTCTTTCAATGAAACGATATAAAGGCGGGCATACGGATTTACCTCCCCGAGATCGGTCGTAAATTCCGCTTCCACTTTTTCAGCCAGATTACGGGCGGATTCTTCCGTACGGCTATATATCTGTACAATGCGGAAGCCTTTGTGATACAAGGCTTTTGCCAGGTTTGTCGCCAGGTTTCCCGCACCGATAAATACAATCGGGGTATCTTCTATACTTCTTTTCATCGCGTTGAGATCAAATAGATTATTCCACCGGTTACCAATAATGCCAAAGGCAGCAGGTAAGCGGACATAGTGCCCAGTAACGCCACTATCAGATCGATATTCATCACCAGCCAAAGTCCTATCAGCACAAGTCCGACGGATTTATCATGCTTGAGAAACAAGAAAATAATCGCCGTATAAAGCAGGAAATTATCCTTGTTCATCACCCAAGACAGTCCGATGGCTGAAAAATGTATCAGTTTATCTATGAGATAAAGCACCCCTATCACAATCAAGGTGACGGCAGTCGCTTTATAAGTATCCCTGTTATTGTTAGCTTTGGCAGCACTCACGGTTATCTTCCTCCGAATTTATTGATATGAATTTTCTCCCATTGCAGATGCTCCTCGTTGAAAGGCTTGCGTTCCATGCCTTTATGCCCGATGGCAATGATGGAAAGCACTTGAAGTTGCAAAGGAATATCCAGAACCTCACGCACAAATTCATCCGAAGGCATATCGGTAGCGGCATAACGTTCACGGATTTGCACCCAGCAACTGCCCAGCCCCAGATCTTCAGCCTGCAGTTGAATCATAATGGAAGCAATGGAAGCATCCTCAATCCAGACATCGCTCAGCAGCGGATCGGCAGTAACAACGATGGCAAGTACGGCATCGGCTATAAAAGCGGAAGCCTGTTCTTTACAGTGTGAAAGTTTCTCCAATGTCTCCTTATCATCTACGGCGATAAACTGCCAGCAATTACTACGTTTAGAAGTAGGCGCCATCAGTGCGGCTTTTAACAAGGTCACTACCTGCTCCTGTGAGAGTTCTTCACCGGTAAACTTCCGCATACTGCGACGGTTCTTTATTAATTCATTGAAATTCTCCATGCTATTTTTACTTTCTTTAATCCTGTAAAGACCCTGCAAAGATAATCATAAAAACCGAAAAACTAAATAACCTCAGACTGATATAACGAATCGCACAGCAACGCTTCTCCTCTTTCGGGAAGAAGAGGAAACCATCGGAATGACAGGATCGGCAAGGGAGGCAAAAAGACTTAAGTCTTTTAAAAAAAGATGTTATGTCTTTTGAAAAAAGATGTAGCAGGTTTTAAAAAAAGATGTTATGTCTTTTAAAAAAAGATATAGCAGGTTTCCCAGGAACTCCACAACGCATTGAAGCAGAAGAAAGAGCATATGCTTTTTATACAGGACAAATATTACATCCGCACCTGCACCTCACCATTTGTAAAGAAGTATAAAAACACACATTCAAAACAACAAACCAACAGAAAAAAGAAGAGCCTGAGCAGGGCACATACATAGATATTTGATAATTAATATCTTATTTTATTCAAAAAAGTGTTTCAATAAACGTTCGTTTAATGGCACAAATGTATGTACTATTATTCAATATGCAAAATTTTTCTCAATAAAATAATTCATCTTTCTGATTAATTATATGTATGCCGCTGATATACAGCCGCCTATCTTACATGGTAAAATGTGTTTATTAAATGATTGACTCCACTTTGGGGATAAGAAAAACGATTTAAAGAAAGTGCTTCATTAAACGAACGTTTATTGAAACACTTTTCGTTTTCATATCATTCGTTTACAACATGTTGTATATAAAGTTTTTATTAAACAGAACGGTTATATACACATTCCATATTTTCCTTTTTATGTCTACCTTTTGTAAAAAGGGAACTATCGAGGAAGTTGGTGAGTTTTCCTTGATTTATTATTCATCAAATAACACACATATTATGAAAAACTTTTTACTCTTACTCACCATTTGCCTGTTCTCGACAACAGGTTATGCGCAAACCGATGAAACCGGAAAAGAAAGCGTTTATATCGATTATTTCTCGCACCCACAAACCATCAGTAACACTTTGGCAGAGGCTTTACGCAATAAAGTCATTGAAGGCATTCACGAGATGAATCGTGTCGTGCTGATCGACGTCGACTCCAACGAGACCCTCAAAGCCGAAGCCAAACGGCGTCAGGAAGCCTCAGCCATAGGAGATGTGGTAGCCAGAAGTGAAGCCATGACAACGTTAGGCGCCCAATATCTGATTCAAGGAAATATCACAAGCATGCAGGGGATTAAGAAAACAGACAGTAAGGGAAACACCTATTACAAAGGAAGCGTCTCTTACATACTAAAGATAGTAGACCCCTCGAACGGTACGCTCAAAGGTACCCAGACATTCACTCATGAAGGGCTGACCGGAAACACAGGAGACACTCCCGATGAAGCAATCATCAAAACATTAAACTATGCAAAGATAAGCATGGCCGACTTTATAGATGAGAACTTCAAAATGAAAGGTATAATCGTGCAAATAGAAAGCACCAAGAAAAACAAGGCACAAACTGTATATATCGACCTCGGTACCAACAGAGGTGTGCAAAAAGGACAGAAATACACCGTCTACATTGAGATGGATATTGCAGGCGAACTGTCATTAAAAGAAATCGGCCGCTTGAACGTGAAAGAAGTATTGAGCGGAACGCGCTCTTTGTGCAGCGTCAGCAAAGGCGGTGAAGATATAATGAAAGCTACTCAAGAAGAACAACAGTTGATTATCATTTCAAGAAAAGATACTTTTTTCGGACTATAATCAGAAAAAGTAAAGAAAATGAAATTACGGATATTACTCTTGAGTCTGTTGGCTATATATACGACTCATCATGCTACCGCACAGGAATTGTACTCCAATGATGTCATTTGTGTGAAAGCAGATGACAACTCGGCTATGGTGACCGCCTCCGGAATCGCTCAAAAGAAGAAAGATACATACAGCATGGCATTAAAGTCCATCTTCAACACTCTGTTTCTGAACGGCATCGACGGAGTGGAAAACGGCCGGCCGCTGGTTGAGAAAGAAGACACGTACTACCTAAAGCAATTTTTCAGTTCACGCTACATGCTCTTTGTGAAAAGCTATGAGACCATAGGAGAACCGGAACGGCAACCCTCCAAACTTTACAAAGGCACCGTGACGGCTCAGATTCTGCTTGGCGCACTCAAAAAGGATTTGATACGGAACAAGCTCATGACAAGACCGCCGGAAGAGATGTCGATGGAAGAGACACAACAGCAGATAGCCTTACCGACTATCATGGTGGTGCCCTACAAAAAAGATGACCGGAACTCGTATGCCGATATCCTGAAGAATGACTTCGACCTCCGTATAGCAGTAAGCACGGTGAAAGACGGATTTATCAGACTGGGTGTGAAAACGGTAGCTGCCGAAGGAAAGACGGCGGGAGCCTTGCGCGCTTCCGAATGGGAAAGCAAGAATGCGGACTCCAATGACAAGCAGCTATTGATGAATTCGGGAGCAGACGTATATGTGATTGTCGATTTACAAAAAGACATATCAGCAGTTTCCGGCAGCAGAGTTTCACTGATCATGACAGCTCACGAGACTGCCACCGGAATGGATCTCGCCAGCCGGAAGAGTTGGACAAACCGATTCAGAACAACGGACACGGATAAACTGTGCGCATACGCGGCACAAGACATTCTGGATGGATTTCTGAAAGACATTTCAAAAGAATTCGCCCGAAAAGTGCAACGGGGCAACACCATTGTGCTCAGGATAGGGCTTGCTGATAATGCGGTCAATACGCTAAACAGCCGGATAAATGACAATACCACCCTTTCAGCACACATCCGCAACTGGGTACGGAAGAATGCCCAAGGAGGACGTTATCATATCCAGGGAGCAGTGGATGACAGCTTGATATTTGATTCCGTACAAATTCCGGCAAAAGATAGCGACGGACTGCCAATGGATTGCATCACATTCGCCGATAATCTGGTTTATTATCTGAATGATTCAGGAATAGACTGTGAACACAGAGTAGACGGAAACACAATTTACCTGACCATCCAATAAACAAAGAGCGTATGAAATATTGCATTTTATTTGTCCTTACGGTCTCGTTGGCCTACTCTCCGCTTTGGGGACAGTCAGCCGCCCGCCCTGCCTGGGTGAGGGAACGACCTGCCGACGGTTTGAGTTACAGCGGGATCGGAATGGCAAAAACATCGGAGACAGATTACCGGCAGAAAGCAAAGCTAAACGCCGTCTCCGACCTCATATCCGAAATCAAAGTGGAGATAGCCACCAGCTCCCTGCTGAATACGATTGAAGATGATGACGATGTGAAACAGACATTCACGGAAAGCATCCGCATGGAAGTACGGGAGGAAATAGAGAACTTCCGTCTGGTGGATTCCTGGCAGGGGGATGATGAATACTGGCTGTATTATGAGTTGAATAAAAACGATTATGAAACCCTAATGGAAGCACGCCGCCAGAAAGCCATCCGCAACGGCTTTGATTTCTGGTACAAGGGAAACGTTGTACTGCAACAGGGAGACCTGGCAACAGCCATCGAACTGTTCTCGAACGGAATGGATGCCATCCGCCCGGTACTCAACCGGGAACTGTTCTGTTCCTACGAGGGAAAGACCATCAATCTGGCAACAGAATTATACGCAGCGCTGGCCGGAGCATTCGATGGAGTGACGATCGTGCTGAATCCGGCTACGGTCTCGGGCATACCGTTTCAAGGAATAAAGGAACCCATCGCCGTTGGTGTCTACCGCAATGGAAATCCGCTGAGGAATATCCGTCTGAAAGCGGATTTCATCTCCGGTTCGGGAGATTTGTCTTCAATGTCTCCCACCGGCGAAACGGGAGTAACCGCTCTTTACATACACAACATTACTTCCAAACAAGCCCGACAACAAATCGGCATTTCACTGGCGAATGATGCGTTCAGATCATTTCTGAAAGGAAGTTATGCCGCCTTGTTCAAACAGCAGCTTTCCTCTCTTCCCGAAGCCACTTTAACTGTCGACACAGAGCAGGTAACGGTTTCCGCCTACGTAAGAAGCACCCGGAGTGATATGGAAATGCTGGAGCGGAGTGTAAAAAGCCTGCTGAACAATCACTTTTTCAATGTGGTCGTATCGCCCTCCGAGGCAGATGTCATTCTGACATTAGACAACAAATGCCGCAAAGGCAATACCGTTCCGGGCGAACTCTACAATTTCATAGAGTTCTTTTCTACCCTGGGAATCAGAATGACAAACAACCGGACCGGCCAGACGATGCTGGATTACTCCATCAATAACGAACGGACATTGGTTCCCGAAAGCAAAGCCGCTTCCCAAGGGAAGAATATGGCAGCACGGGAATTAATAAAACGGTTGAACCGGGAGTTTGTCCGCGATCTGAAGAAGATTACATTCGACAGAACCGGAAAAATCCCGGAGAGACAGCCAGTGGAATCCGCTACTCCCGTTCCTGTAATCGAACCTTCTGTACCGGAAAAAGCTCCGAAGCCAATTGTCTCCCTCCCGGTCACAATTCCCGAAGTTATTCCGTCCCCTACCCCAACGGAAAGTTCTGATCCGAAGCTGCCAAATCCCCACCGGGCGGAATGGCTCGACGAAGTCTTTGTAGAATTTGAAAAACTTACATCTCTGGGAGACAAATCGAGGATACATCTTAAGATTGTCAACCGGAACACTGATGACTGCGAGATAAGTCTTTACCACAGATACCTGACGGTAATAAACGAAAAAGGGGAAGAGAAACCGGTCACTAACCTCAAGTTAGGTTCGCAATCGGATACTTACAGAGTAACGGCACTCATCGTACCCGACCTACCTACGGAGCTGATCGTTGAAGTCGACCAACTACAATCGGTAGCACTGCTTCAATTGAAGGATCTCAAGGAAAACACAGTAAAACTGAGAAACCTGAAATAACTTTTATATTAACATAAAAACGTACAAAAAAATGAAAACAATCAATCTGTTAGGTGTTTCCTTGTTCACCATTGCCGTCATGACAAGTTGCGGCAGTTCAAAACCGGCCATGCAAACTGTACAACAACCTCCCGTGCAACAGGATGTAGAGATTAACGTTCCTTGCTCCGGAGCGGAATTCCAGACGAATAAGGAATATTTCAGAGCCAGTTCGATGGGGCTTTCCACGGACATGTCTATTGCCAAGAAAAAAGCGATGACAGAAGCCCGTGCCGAGATAGCTACCGCCATCAATGCAAAAGTAAAATCGGTAACAGACAATTACGCTTCTTCTTATCAGCAGGGTGAGAATGAAGAGAGCAAAAGTCGTTATCAGTCCTTGACACGTACGGTAGTGGAACAAGAATTGAGCGGTACGCGTGTTATTTGTGAAAAGACCATGAAGACTCCGGACGGAAAGTACAAAGTCTATGTGTCTCTCGAGCTGGCGGGAGAAGAAATCATGAATGCCATGGCAAACCGCATTAAGAACGATGACAAATTGCGCATCGACTTTGAATACGAGAAGTTCAAGAAAGTGTTTGAAGAAGAAATGAGCAAAAACTCTTAAAAAGAATCCCCAATGACATCTTTAATAACTGCCCTATTATCCGAAAACCGATCGATGATATCTAATTTATCGGATATAAGGCATAGTAGGGCCGTTATTTTCACTGTTCTGCTTTTCCTGTCACTAAGCAGCAGGAATGTGTTTTCACAGTCCGCACCTGCCGATACCCTCTACAATCAATCGCATGACTGGGTTCCGGGGTATCGGGAAACCTTACCGGAATGGGTGTTCGCATCCGGGCGGCACGGCTGCGTGATAGGGGTCTCCGACCCCGGCATGAAGCCCGAAGCGGCCAGGCAACAGGCACTGCAAAGGGCCGCCTATTTATATTCATTGCAGGAAAGCGCACACATCGACCTTCTGTCCGACATATTCTCTGCAACAGAAACAGCCACTAATACTTATGAAGACGAAAGAAACAAGATGCTTACACTGGGAATGATCGCCCAACCGATCCGGCAGGATTCCTACCGCATAGAAAAAGAGCACACCTCCGTATATGGAGAAAAGTTTATACTGGTTTCTTTTATCCAGGCCGACAGTTGTACTTTATCCTACCAGTCTGTCAGTGAACTGATGTTTCTGTTCACGAAAGAAAAAGTGGAAGAGGAAGAGATAAAATTCGAATTACAGTTGGAGTCCGTCGGATGTCAGAAACAACTGTTCCAGTCGGGCTTTCACATGAAAGGGGCATGGGCGTCTCCTCAAACCACTTCGTATATGAACGGAATCCGTATCTGCCCTTCCCATCGGGAGTATTGGTACGAAGACACTTCCCGTTCCGAAAATCGGGAAGATGTGAATCCGGCAAATTTGAAAAGTGGATTTTGGAATGCCTACATGGCTTCTTTGGTAAAAGCTTTATTATTACATCAGTTTTCCAGTATGAGCGTCAGGCAGGTGAGCGACCGTTTTGATGGTGACAACAATTCCGGCCGTGCACTTTACAGGGAAAAGATTACCGCTGTCCTGTCGGTATCTCCTTTTGTAAAAGCAATACGGAATAACCGGCTATGTGTAGATTGGCTAATAACAGAACAACCCAATGTAAAAGAAAGATGAAGAGATTTTTAAAACAGACAGTATTCATGATCGTTTTTTCATCATGCTCACCGCTCGGTCTCGTTGCACAAACAGACAAGGACATGAAGGAATTTGACGACTTCGTGCAACAGCAGAATAAGGAATTTGATGACTTCGTAAGTGAACAGAACAGAGAATTTGCCCTATTTCTAAAAGAGACCTGGAAAGAGTACGACCTACAGAAACCGGTGGCGCGTCCTCAAAAGCCGGAGCCGGTAAAGCCGGTCAGTTTTGACCGTAAGAAGCCTGTAGGAAAGCCACAGGAAGCAAAAGTCGGAACAATCATCAACCTTCCTGTTCCGGTGGTGACACCCAGTGCCACTTTTCCGTCCGACAGCAAAAAGATACCGGTTCCGGTGGTGCCGGAAGGGAATAGAACTCCGGCAATAAAGTCCGAAAAAGACTCCGATGTACCCCCCGATGATGCGACAGTCCCGTCAAAGAGACCGTCTTCCGATGTAGCATTCTCTTTCTATGGCAAGCATTGCAGTGTCGATGCGTCCTTAAAAGACCGACTCAACTTAAAAGGAATCACCGAAAAAGACATTTCCGCCGGATGGGAAACGCTTTCACGCAGCCACTATCAGCCCTTGACAGACGACTGCCTGGCTATCAGGAAAGAATACAGCCTGAACGATTATGCTTATCTGCTGTTAACGAAAAAAGTTGCCGCCGAATTATGCGGAAGCACTCATTCCAATGAAGCCGTTCTGCTGCAGATGTTCATCCTTTCCCAATCGGGATACAAAGTGAAAGTGGCGCGTATCGATGACCGTCTTGCCTTATTCTATGCTTCAGACAATATGATTTATGCAAACAGTTTCATCACGCTGAACGGAACGACTTATTACCGGTTTGATGCTCTTAAGAACCAAAGCGGCTCCGTCTACACCTATAACCGTGATTTTGCCAATGCAAACCATCCGATAAACATGAATATCAGCACGCCTCAACTGTTTTCAGGGACAAGTACGGAGAAAACATTGCAAGCCAAAGCATACCCGTCTGTCAAAGTCAACTCGACGGTCAATTCGGGAATCATCTCTTTTTATAAGGATTATCCGCAATGTGACTTTTCTGTGTATGTGGGCGCTCCCGTAAGCCGGGAGGTGCAACAGACAATACTGCCGCCATTGCAGGCAGCCATACAGGGAAAGCGGCAGCCGGAAGCAGCCGATATACTGATCAACTTTGTGCAAACGGCCTTTGATTACAAGACAGATGGGGAACAGTTCGGTTACGAAAAACCCTTCTTCGTGGATGAACTGTTCTATTATCCTTACTCCGATTGTGAAGACCGTGCGGTATTGTATTTCTATCTGGTCCGCACACTCATGGGGCTGGACGTGGTCTTGCTACAGTATCCCAACCATGTGGCTACCGCCGTCTGCTTCGATGAAAACGTAGACGGAGATTATGTCACTGTGAATGGAAAGAAATACATCATTTGTGATCCTACTTATATCGGGGCCTCCATCGGCCTTGCCATGCCGCAGTTTAAGACAGTGGCTGCCAAGGTGCTGAAATACTGAACTGAATTTATCTTATTTTTTAACAAAATAGAACCGGCTCTGACAATAAAGGTCGGTTTTTACTATTAATTTTTTATTTAATCATTAATTCTTATTTAATATGGAAAACATCAAAAAGTATTTGTTGGGCATTGTAATGATGCTTGTTACTATCAGTGTGTCTGCTCAGGGAGAGCCATTTGCCGGTGATTGGCAAGGAGCAAACAAAGAAGACATAACCCTTGTGAAAAACGGAAACGGTGAGGCGGCAATTGCCGATGCAGCCTACGATGACGGGATACCTTTGGGACAAAAGATATTGGCAATTCTCCAAATGGTATTGGGTGCCGGTATTGCTTTATTTATTGTAGGACACATGGGCTATGTGTGGTACAAAGGCGCCCGTTATAAAGAAGTCTTTACGGTAGAGGGGATGGCAAACAGACGTACAACGGCCGGAATGCCGGAAGAGATGGCGGATGAAGAGATAGAGGAAGCCTGGAAATTGATGGATGAAGCATTCAAAATCTGGCCCGTGGTCGAGAAAACAGAGGATGACGAGTTCAGAAAACCGACAAAGATGAAACAGATCAAGCGTTCCGCTGCCTTATTAGACCGGGTTATCGGAATGTACCCCACCGATGCCGATGTAATAGAGCGCCTGAATGCATTGACAGACGTGATTAACAGTGGCGAAGAACGCCATTTCGACGGTTCGAAGAAATTGATCTGGTTAGGTGTCATCGTAGGTATCTTAATGTATTGGATGATGGGAGCCGGCATGATGATTTCTACTTTGGCGGCTACCGGTCTATATATCGTTGCAAGCAGAACTCCCCAATTCCTTATCGACAAGCGTGCGCTTCGCGGTGGCGGCAATCTTCACAATGGTATTTTTGCCGGAGTGTTCGGCTTATTGGCCGGAGCGCAGACCGTACGCACCGTATATAAATTCAATGACGGACACAAGGAACATTCGGACGACCATTCACAGCATTGGATTGCATTGGCAATCGGTGTTATCGTTCTGTTTCTATTGGCTATGATGATGATGTTCTGGGTACTTTTGAATTATTTACGCAACTATGTCTTGTACTTCTGATTAACGGAATATCGAAGAACAAAGGCTCCCCAAAAATAAAGCCCCCCCAAACGAGGATGTGTCATAATGTCCTTTTCAAAGAGATCACCCCTGCTACAAGTATTTTGTGGCAGGGGTGAATCTTTCTATTTGGGCATTATGACATACCCTCGATTTCTAAATTTTGTGCATATTAACACAGCCTTATCAGGATTGGTAATCGCCCCCTTACTGATAACACGGGTGTTGTTGTCCGGCAAGTCCGGGGTTCACATCAATGATACTGGTGGTATTGAATGGAATGATCTCCACCATATTCTTCTTCAATCCATAAAACATCTCTTCAATCCAGGTATTCTTATCGGCAAGGCCTTCCACCTTATCCACAGAGAGACCACCTTTCTGCTTCACCGAATGGCAACCGAACATATTCAGGATAACATACTCCTCCTCTGTCACATTAGCCCCTTCCGGCACAGATGCCCGGGTGATGTAAACCTTGCCACTGCCCTTTTCTTCATAGAAAGTCCTGACCAGATGGCCTTGGCTCGAGTTATTCAACCTATTCAATACGGAATCTTCTTCCAATGACAAATCGAGTGTCCCGACAGCCTCTTTACTCATTGGCATATAAGGAACCGATATATATTCATTCGGAAGTGAAGCCGTCACCTTCTTATAAGCACGGTATACATCCACATCCGCATATTCCCCCTCTCTGCGGGCCAACTGATAGAGTCTTTCCTTCTCTGCCGTAAGATGCTCAACCAGAATCCCCCAACGGGTCAAGTCGGTCTTCCGGAGCCCCTCGTTCGACAATTCCAGCTTACGTTCGAGGATGATGGCATTTTTGAACCCCTCATAGTCGGACGGGATTGCATCGATTTTACTTTCGTCTTTGCCGAATGCGCGCAAACGCACCTGCTTCAATGCGTCTACCGCTTCCGTAGTAGGCCCGTTGTTGAGTTCGTTCAAAGCCTCGGCATACATCAGCAAGATGTCAGAATAACGCAGCAACGGGAAGTTAATGTCACGTTTGCTGTCCGAAGTGCCTCTGTCTTTTTTCCAGTCGATGCGGTATTTACCCAGACAAGCTCCCAGATAAGTGCTCATACGCAATGTGTCGGGTGCAACGATTCCATAATTACATACAGATACATCACGACGCCGGTCGCCTTCGTTGTAATCAAAGTAAAGAGTCGGCATGGTCACCATCTGCGCACCGCCTTTTCCAAAAACAGCAGAGGTGCCGCTGGTAGGGATACCATTCGTATACCCCGTACGTACATCTTCCGAATTCGGTCCGTACCAGCCATATTCGAGCATCGTTTCGTCGTTGTACTGCTTCAAGGCCAAATCGCGGAATACTTGGTCATACTCGTCCAACAACCGGTTTTCGCCTTTACCGATAACGTTCTTACAGGCATTGGCGGCAATCTCCAGCAGTTCCCTGACACGGGCCGGATCATCACGCTTGGCTATCTTCACGGTATTTGCATCATAAGGCACCGTATTCAAATCCCAGCGCAACGAATAGCCGGCAGCATACAAAGCCACACGGGCCAGAATGCCATAAGCTGAATTTTTCGTGAAGCGTTCGCCCGTAGCCACCATGCCTTCGCTCTTCCAGGGCAGCAATTCTACTGCACGCTGCAAATCGGCAACGCAACGGTCCCAAATCAAATCGCGGCTGACGCGTGACGAAGAGAATGTCGTCAAGTCGGTAGTCGGTACATCGGCATAGGGCACATCGCCATAAAAACGAACGATATTCCAATAAGCAAAGGCGCGTACCGCCAAAGCCTCACCCAGCAAGGCATCCAACTTTTTCCTGTCGGCATCGGTGGAAGCAGACATTGCGGGGATATTCTTGATACATACATTCTCATACTCGATTGCCTTGTACATATTGGTATAGGTCTTGCTTATCAATCCGGTGACATTGGTATAGTCATAGTTGGACATATAATATTTGGAATTCGCTTCCGTAGAACTCGATTCGTCCGTACCCATCAGCAACTGATAGTTCAATTCCTGAGAATGAAGATAAGAATAAGCACCTACTACAGCCATTTCTGCCCGGCTGATGCTCTCAAAAACAGAAGAGCTGTCCGCTTTCGACTCGGATGGCATGCTCAACCAATCCTCGCAAGAGGTAAAAGTCGACAAGGCAGCCACCATACCTAATATATTTACTATCTTTTTCATATTTGCCTTTTATTTAAAATGTTAAGTTTACTCCCAATACCCAACTCTTGGAGCGGGGATAAGAAGAGTTATCGATGCCCGGAGTCAAAGCACTGCCACTTGCCGACACTTCCGGATCGTAACCGCTATAGCCGGTGATGGTACAGATATTGTTCAGTGTGCAATAAATACGCGCATGGCTGATTTTAGCCTTCTGCAACCAGACTTTCGGGAAGGAGTATCCCAAGGTGACGGTACTGAAACGCAAGTAAGAGCCGTCTTCCAGATAATAGCTGCTGTTGTCACTGATAGCATTCTTGTTGTTGCTCGAAATATTCCATATAGTAGAACTGCCGAACTGTCCCGGATTCAACTCGGCCAGACGGGCCAGGTCCGTGCTTTCCTTGCCGGTTTGCGGATCTATCAGAGTAAAGCGGTTCTTCATATCCGAAATCGTATTCTGGTTGGCCTTATAAGGACCTACAAAACGTTGTGTACTCATGTTAAATACATCATTGCCAACCACAAAATTCATAAACACGGCCAAGTCGAATCCTTTGTACCTGAAGGTATTGTTCATACCCCCCGTGAATTTAGGGGAGGCATTGCCGATTACGGTACGGTCATTGACTGAATATACCGGATTGCCATCTTTATCCGTTTCACCGGATACATCTTTGTATTTTACATCACCCGGTTTCACTTTGCTACGCACACTGCCTTTCAAATAAGGAATACCCGGATTCAGCGTATATGTTCCATCCTCATTCTGCGAGAAATCATCGGTCGTATAGATTCCGTCATAAAGGAGACCGTAATATTGCCCCAAAGATTTTCCGACTTCAATTTTAAAGCCCATACGGCTCTCGTAATCCTGAATGAAATGACTTTGGTCATTTCCATAGAGGTCGAGCACCTTCGAACGGTTGAAAGCAATATTAAAGTCTGTACTCCAAGTGAAATTCTTGGTTTGGATATTGGTTGAGTTCAGCACAATTTCCACACCTCGGTTGCGGATAGAGCCCAAATTCTGAAATTGGGTAGAGTAGCCGGTAGAGGTAGGTATCTTATTCTTAATCAAAAGATTGGCAGATTCGTTGTTATACCAGTCAACAGATATGTTCAAACGGCTGTTGAATACAGAAACGTCCAGTCCGACATTCGCAGTGGTCGTTTTTTCCCATTTCAGGTCAGGATTTCCCAATGTATCCCCCGGCTTATAGGTAATGTAATCACTACCATTGTATCCGTAATGCCCGGAGCCATAACCGGTGGCATACATGTTACTGGAAATGTTATTGTTACCAGCCGTACCGTAACCTACACGTAGCTTCAAGTTCTGGAAGAAGTCTATATTGTCCTTCACGAAAGCCTCCTCCGAGATGCGCCATGCCACCGAAGCCGATGGGAAACACCCCCATTGGTTGCCTTTCGCAAACTTTGAAGAGCCGTCGGCACGAACTGTACCGGTAAACAGATACCGTTCATTAAAATTATAGGATAAACGGCCGAAAACAGATACCATGCCTTCTCTATCTGTGTCAGACTTCCAAGTATAAGGCTTACCCATACTCACGTCATTCAGTCCGAAGTTACCATCGGAGAACTCGCGGTATTCATTATCCAGCTTCATTGTTTCGGTATAAAAAGTCTCTTGTCCCAACAGCACACTAAAGCTATGTTTTTCTTTCACTTTGAATGTATAATTCAAGGTGTTAGTCACCTGCCAGGAGTATTTCTCATCGTTATCACGCTTGCCATAGCCATAAGGACTCTTATTGGCCTTGGCCTGCTGGGTGGTACCATCATCCCAATAGTCCTCACGAACCTGCCTCCACATATAGCCGCCCGCTGTACGGAAAGTCAGATTCTTCATCAGGTCAATCTCCAGACCGGCATTCACCGTAGCCATCCGTGTATATTTCTCCTGCGTCACAGCCAGGTTATCCAGCATCGGATTGGGTGCGTCATAGCTGGCATCTCCCATCATATCACCGATTTTATTGCTGAGATCTTGATTGATCATCTCGTCGTCAGTCCATTTATTACCACCGGTAACCGGCTGCAGGATGGTCTGTTTCAGTTTTCCTCCCAACGATCCCCCACCTTCTACTTTCGTCATTTGCAAGCTGGAAGAGAAGTCAAAGCGTACGCCTTTCCAAAGTTCATGATTGATTTTAGCACGAACGCTGTTTTTCTGGTATCCATGTTTAGTCATGACACCGTCTTCGCCCGTATAGTTATAGCTCAACATATAACGGGTCTTTTCCGTACCACCATTGATGTTGACGTTATGGTTTTGCGTGACACCCGTATCACCGAATACCAGATCCTGCCAGTCGATGGCTGCGCGGTTACCATATTCATCGGCTATGCGAGAGTAAGCTCCGGTATAAAAATCGGAAGCATTCAAATCACCGCCGAAGAAGCCGACAAAATCGCTGTAACTTCCACGCAATGCCTGAAACTCATACTGATACTTCACATAGTCCTCTACTCCCAGTACATCCAGCTTCTTACCCAGCCTGTCGAAACTAACGAAACCATTGTAAGAGACTTCCGTCTTACCCGCCTTGGCCGACTTTGTAGTAATCAAAATCACCCCGTTCGATCCGCGGGCGCCATAGATAGCTGTTGCAGAGGCATCTTTCATGACATCAATGCTCTCAATGTCATTGATATCCACATTCTGCAGGCCATTGTCCATCTGAAAGCCGTCGACAATGTAAAGAGGTGTCGTACCTTGTGTGATAGAAGTACCGCCACGTACAGTAATATTGATTTCTGCACCCGGAGCGCCACTCTGCTGTACAACGCTCACACCGGCAGCTTTGCCTTGCAGTGCCTGGGCAGCGGTCGTAACCGGAGACATCCTCAGATCATTGGCACTGACCGACACGGAAGAACCTGTCAGGTCTTTACGTTTTACTTTTGCATAACCGATAGCAACCACTTCATCCAGCATCACACTGGATTCTTTCAAAGTAATATCAAAATGCGTTTTGTTGCCAATGGACTGCATTTGATCTTCATAACCGATAAAGGAAATCTTCAGTTCCTTGGCCGAAGCAGGAACGGAAAGCGTAAACCGGCCATCCATGTCGGTAATCGTACCGATGGAGTTGTCGCCTTTCACTGTTACAGAAGCACCAATCACCACGTCCATCGCATCGCGCACCGTACCGGTAATTGTTTTGTTCTGAGCAGAAACACTTAGAGAACAGCCTATTAACAGAAGTGCTAACAAGCAGAGTTTTTGGGGTAAGTTTCTCATAGATTATAAATATATATATATATGATTAATTAATTCAAGTTTAACAGGAAGGCCGTTCCGTTATCGGACACAGGAATACTGGGGGCAAAAGTACCGACTATTAATCAATACCGGATGTTGGTTTTGACTGAATCAATCAACTATTTGATTTTTAATAGGAATACGACACATAAGTTAACACTCCTTCACCGTACAAAGCCATTCATTTTAAAGCAAATCCGATATTATTCTGCTCAGCAAAAAGCTATGATAAACACGTATTAGCTGACACAATCCTCACATATTGCATTTTTTACTAACATACACTTCGACAAAAAAGCAGCAAATAGAGAAAAAAGTGCATAAAAGAATAAATAAAATGCAGCTTTTCCTGCATATTCCCATGAAAAAGAGGATAAATATGCACTTTATTCCAATAAGTTTACGTACTTTTCTCCGGGAGAAAGGCTCAGTTTCTCGTAGAGGAACGAGTCGTTCCTCTACGAGGAACTATAAGAATCTCTACGAGAAAAATAAAAATCTCCTGCAAAATCCGACTTTTACGCTAACAGCAGGCAGAAACTGAACTGTTTCAAAATAGAACGAAGTATAATATATGCCCATTTTCAAGACGAACTGCAAGCAAAATACAGGATTAGCAATCACAATAACAGCCAATCAACCGTATCAATATCTTTTTAAAACGCCCAATATGAGAATGCAGAAGATTTTCTGTATCAGCTCTATCTCTGACTTCAATAAGAGGATTATACAGACACTAAAATAGCATATTGACATTTTGTAAAAAGGTACTCCTACTTTTTCGGATGAAGCCCGCCAATCTATTTCCACCTTTTTTACTTCAATTGTGTATACTTGATTAGTAACTCTTTATCCTCGATTGTATAATTATTATATATCAAAAAAGTCATTCTACTCACTATCAAAACTATTTAGGTTGGGTTGATTTTTAACGAACTATTATTTTAATTATGAGGTTAATTATTTGCAGTTTTTATATCTTGCTATCTAACGTTTTTTATAGCTTCGGACAAGATAGTTTTGGCAAAATCACTTCGCAACCAGCCGATTTCATCCGATATGGATTGACGCCAGTCTCTTACTTTTCCGGAAAAGCCAATGTAGAGATTCCTCTCTATACACTTCAAGACCCGGATTTCCCCATGCCGTTATCTCTCAGTTATGCTTCAGACGGGCTGAAACCCGCCAAACACTCCGGATTGGCAGGACTTGACTGGGTATTGAATTTTGGCGGAGTGATTACACGTGAAATATATGGTGCACCGGATGATGCAAATGGTTATAATGGCTATGATTCAGCCTCCGACATCGAATTCAATACGGAAAGAGGCTTTTGGATTGCATCCCAAGAAAGAAAATTTACAGCTAAACAACTGCTTACATTTGATCCTTCCATTGTGAGATGTGACTCTTATTACTGTTATTTACCAATGACTTCCGGAGGATATTATTATGATGCCCAGCCAGATCTTTTTCTTTTTCGTTTTCCGAATGCAACCGGTCATTTTATGATAGATAATGACGGACATATACAAAGTACTGATCCGAAGTTAAAAATTGATATATCGGGACTTTCCGTACAACATGTCGAAAATCAATATCCTCGCAACTCCGTCATAAAGATAACAGATGGAAATGGTTATATCTATTCTTTTGGTGGTAACTTATCAGCATTGGAATACCGCAATAATGTAAAACCGGGATATAATACGCCTATAAAAGATAAATGCTCGGTCATAATGGCATGGTATCTGGTTAAAATTCAAGCTCCCAACGGACGCGTCATGAATTTTAATTATGCTTCCGAGTTTGTCGACCGAATCGATTCTCCATACTGGCAAGCCTCTTCATCCAATGATAACACTCCTTGGGATAAACGTACCTATTCTGCAATCAAAGGGGTATATCCTACTTCCATTACCATTCCGGACACAGGAGTGAGCGTTGAATTCTCACTATCGAGAGAAACTTGCCGGAAATTTTATCTGGGTTTTGCAGACTATAATTATCTTTCTTTCCAGTTATCCTCTTTGTCGGTGAAACAAGATTCAAAGGAAATATATAAATACGTGTTCGAGTATGACAACAGGAAGCACCTTCGATTTTTGAAAAGCGTTCATCTACCTGGTGGTGGAATCTATCGAATGGAGTATAACCACACGACATATCCGGAACCGGACACAAAAGATGTTGATTTTTGGGGATATTGGAGTCGTGCTACTCCCCTAAATAACGGACTACTTAAAAAGATAATTTACCCAACAGGAGGTCACTCGGAATTTCTTTATGAATCACATTCTTACAGAGAGCGTGTAGAGACTCGTGTTTACATCAATAGTTTTACCCCTATGTTAGTGGAAAAAGAAGGAGTGGCTGGTGGCTTTCGAATCCTCCAAATCTGTAATATGGATGGAAAGACACAAAAAAAGGAGTGTCGTACATTCAAATACGAAGACCAATCAAACAGGAAAAGTGGTATTCTATGCCAATACCCTCCTTATTTGATAGACAACAGAGGAAACCAAATACATTTGGTTACTGATATTTGGTATAAAAATTACAATATTGAAGATCAGCATGTCGGATATTCGAATGTCAAAGAGTGTTTTGATGACGGTTCCTTTATCTACTATGTTTATTCCGATTACAAGAGCAATCCGGATAAGCCAGATGTATTTTTAAAACAAAATACGAAAGCCAGTGAACTGAGTTTGGTTTCATGTAATGTAAATCGTGTCGCCAGTGCTTCGCAAGAAAGAGGCCGTCTTCTATCTAAAAGTTTCTTCCAGAAAAACGGTTCTCTATCCAAACGCAAATCTTATTTCTATTCTGATATCGGAGCGAATGATGAAATGCTTCCTTTGGATCCGGATCTTGACAGAATACCTTTTGATCCGAGTAATTATATAGTTTCTTTTCGATCAATGGAAGGAGGAGCTTTAGCAAAAAAAATATACCTGAAATCATATCCTTTACAGGCAATTATAGAACGAACATTTGCTCCGCAAGGTTCTGTTCTTCAGTCGAAAAGATATAAGTATAACAGATTGAATCAATTGGTGGAACAAAAAGATTATTGTAGTGACGGCTCTATCTTGAAGCATACTTATGCTTATCCCAATGAACGAACCTCCTTGAATATTTCGAATATTTATAATCGCATGACGGCAGCCAATATGATTAACAAGCCGGTTGAAGAAACCGTTTTTCGTAATGCTTTACAACTTACTTCTTCTCGTACCACTTATCGTATGCACGGAAGTTTACCCGTGAAAGATTCCATTATGCAGTCTTTTAGAAATGAACCTTATCAGTTTATGACAACTTATCCATATTATGACAGTTTGGGACATGCCTTGTTTGAGATAAACCGGGATGATACCCGTACGATACGTTTATGGGGATACAATTGCAGGTATCTGGTAGCGGAGATACGTAATATACCGGAGACGGACATGAATGCTGTCTGGAATATCATACGTCCGGAGAGTTTCTCTTTCACTTCTTCTCCCGATTTTTCATTTATAAGCGTTTTACGCCGTTCTTATCCAGACATACAGGTTTATTTATACACCTATTCTCCTTTAGTGGGAGTTCTCTCCGTGACTTCTCCAAATGGTAAGGTTACAAACTTCCATTATGATGCAGCAGGACGGCTTGTCGAAAAGAGGGATCATACAGGCCGTATTGAATCTATGTATGAATATAACTATATGTCTCATTGAGTTATTCTTGAATTACTCACTTTTAAAAGATATAAATAATGAAATTATTTCTGTTCTTTATGCTGGCTGTAACAACTCCTGTTCAGATGTTTTCACAATATTCTTTGGAACGTACCACCCATCTTCCCCGTCCGGGCGACCATCTTGGCAAGCAGGAAGTAGCGTATAAAT